>NZ_JACHZO010000016.1:0-164038 GCF_014193575.1 Rhizobium sp. BK289 | reverse complement strand
CCGCGCTCTCAAACCACCATCCACCACAACGATGTCCTCACTGCCGTATCAGGTTCCTAATGACCCCAAATTCAATTCTGCCAAAGTAGTGCTAGTGCATGTCATTGCCGCAAAACCGCTACGCACTTTTGCGCGACATGCCTTAGCGGCTGCGACCTCGTGTTCGGCCACGCCGGCGGGTTCGTCATCGATGTTCCCGCCGGTTGATATTTCATCACCCTCCGATCAGGGTCTCTCTTGCCATTGCCGAAAGGGATCAATCCTCACGGATGGCGCTGCTTTTGGCCGTATCCCGCATGAAGAGATAGATGACGAGCGAGATGCCGATCATTGCCGTCACATACCAGTAGAAGCCTTGCTCCCAGCCGCTGCTCTTGAACTTCAGTGCCACGAATTCGGCCGTACCGCCGAACAGCGTGTTGGCAAGAGCGTAGGGCAATGCGACGCCGAGGGCACGGATATGGGCCGGAAAAAGTTCCGCCTTCACCACCGCATTGATCGACGTGTAGCCGGTGACGATGATCAGCGCACCCATGACGAGCAGCCCTGCGATCAGCGGGTCCTTCGTGGTCTCGAGGGTCGAGAAGATCGGGTAGGTGAACAGCACGCCGCAAAGACCGAAGCCGATCATCAGCGGCTTGCGGCCGATCTTGTCGGAAAGCCCGCCTGCGATCGGCTGCAACAGCATGAAAACGAAGAGCGTGATCGCATTGATCTGGCTTGCCGTCTCGCGCGTGAATCCGGAGGTATTGACCAGGAATTTCTGCATGTAGATCGAATAGGCGTAGAAGGCGAGCGTGCCGCCGGCCGTCAGCAGCATCACCAGTGCGGTTTCCTTCGGATGCTGGGTGATGAGCATCCAGAAGCCGGATTTCTGCATATCGCTCGCGCGCACATTCTTGAAGCTCTCGGTTTCGGCAAGGCCGCGCCGCAGCCAGAAGACGACGACGGCAAGCGCCGCGCCGACGAAGAAGGGAATGCGCCATCCCCAGGCATTGAGCGTCTCCGCCGTCATAAAAGCCTGCAATATGATGAGGACGGCGATGGCGAGGAGCTGCCCCGAGATCAGCGTGACATACTGGAACGACGAGAAGAAACCCCGGCGCTGCCGGCCAGCCATTTCGGAAAGATAGGTCGCCGAAGCGCCGTATTCGCCTCCCACCGACAGGCCCTGCATCAGGCGGGCAAGGACCAGAAGTGCCGGTGCCGCCACGCCGATTGCTTCGTATCCCGGTGTCAGGGCGATGATCAGCGAGCCGGCACACATCAGCGTCACCGAAAGCGCCAACCCGGCCTTGCGACCCTTGCGGTCGGCATAAAGCCCCATGATCCAGGCGCCGATCGGCCGCATGACGAAGCCTACGGCGAAGACTGCTGCCGAGTTCAGCAACTGCGCCGTCTGATCGCCGGCGGGAAAGAAGTGCGGAGCAAAATAGAGTGCGAATGCGGCATAGACATACCAGTCGAACCATTCGACCAGATTGCCCGTCGAGCCGCCGATGATCGATTTGAGACGATTGCGTTTTCCGGCGGCATCCGCTGCTGCCGTCGTCTCGATGGAATCTTGCAATGTGTCCAGCATTGAACCTCTCCTCCCTTGGTCGCTTCAGCCGCCGCCATCACGATCGATCGCGACGGGATTTTGAGAGAAGCCGCATATGCGCTTGCCCGCCGGCCCATCGTTGCGAGACGGAACGGGCCAATACCGATTACTATCGAGGATCACTCTCCCAGTGCCATCATTGTTGCGTGTGGAAATCCCAGAGACGAGGACTATCAGGCGTCATGATACCCATATTGAAATATTTCATATTTTCATGATCTCACCGTGGTTCTTGCTATTATTTGCGCAAGATTCTGCATGGCAATTTCGAGGCTTGTGCAATATTCTGCACAAATGACTGCATTCGGATGGGCACGGATTCTACTTATAGCAATGGCTGGTGTGGCTGCCGCAGCCGGCATTTGGCTTACGGCGCTCTCGCTGTCGCGCCATGAGGCGCTGGCGCGGCTGGAAGCGGAGGCCGCCGGGCTTGCCGTGCAGCACAGCCGCCTGGTCGACAGCGAGCTGGCTCGTTTCCGGCTGTTGCCGATCGTGCTTGGCGAATATCGCGATCTAGGCGAGGCTCTTGCAAGCCCCACCGCCGACGCAGCCCGTCGGCTCGACCAAAAGCTCGGCTTTCTCGCCCATCAGACCGGTGCCTATATCATATATCTGGTCGACCATACCGGCCTCGTGATCTCCGCATCGAATGCGGGGACCGAGGATAGTTTCGTCGGCAAGAATTTCAGTTTCCGGCCCTATTTTTCCGAGGCGATGAAAGACGGCATGGCGGAATATTATGGCGCCGGTGCAATCAGCGGCCGGCCAGGCCTGTTTATCGCGCGCAGGGTCGGCGATGCGGCGGCGCCGGCCGGCGTCGTAGTCGTCAAATTCGAATTCGAACCCGTGTCGCGGATCTGGGCGAACGATCCGGGTAAAACGCTCGTCGTCGACGAACATCAGATCATCCTTGCCGCATCCGACCCGTCACAGGTGCTGACCGCGCTCGCGCCGCTATCGCCGGAGGACCGTGCCCGCGTCGTCGCGAGCGGCCAGTATCGGGACGCGGCGCTGGGGCCGGGGAACTACCGTGTGGAAGATGCCGGCCGTATTCGCGGACCGCGAGATCAGATCATGGTCGCAGCCGAGCAGCCGGTCGCCGGCACGCGTCTGCGCCTCCTGCATCTTCTCGATACGCGCATGGCCTTGCAGGAGGCCCGCGCGCAGGCTTGGCTGCTGGCCTTGCCAGTCATCCTCGGGCTCGTTGTCATCGGGGCTGCGATCTGGTGGCGAATGACCCGCGTCGCGCGGGCGGCGGCTGATCGGCGGGCGCTTGAAGAGGCCGTCGCCGCGCGCACGGCCGAACTGCGTGACGAGATGGCCGAACGCACCCGCGCCGAAGACCGCTATCGCGATGCCCGCGAAGAGCTTGCCCAGGCCAATCGGCTCGCTTCCGTCGGCTCGATCACGGCGGGGCTGATGCATGAAATCAACCAGCCGGTCGCCACCATTCGCACCTTGGCCGAAAACGCTCGCCACCATCTCGCCGCCAACCGCCTCGATCGCGTCGGAGCCAATCTCGATGCCGCGGTCGACGTGACGGCGCGCATAGGAACGATCATGCAGGAGATGCGGCGGTTTTCGCGCCGGGGGCGGCATGCCGCCGGGCCGGAACCGCTCGATGCCATCATCGCCTGTGCCTTGCTGTTGGTCGGGAACCGGTTCCGCAAGGCGGCTGTGCGGCTGGATCTTCCGCCACAGGGCCAACCGCAGGTGCTGGCCGAACGGGTGCGGCTGGAACAGGTTCTCGTCAATCTGCTGCAGAACGCCATCGATGCGGTGTCGAACGTCGACGATCCGCATGTTGCTTTGCTCGTCGAGGCCGCGGAGAAAGATACGGTGAGGCTGACGGTCGCCGACAATGGTCCGGGCATAGACCCGGACTTGGGGAAGGAGATATTCCGTCCCTTCATGACGGGCAAGCCCGATGGGTTGGGCCTTGGGCTTGGAATCGCCCAGGACATCATGAACGATCTTGGCGGATCATTGACGATCGGCCCGTCGCCGCTTGGTGGTGCGGCCTTCATAGTTACGATGAGGCGGGCATGACGCTGCAAGTGCCGCAGAAAGTGCTGCTGGTGGAAGACGACGGCCCTTTCAATGCCGCTCTCAGCGATTCCTTTGCCATAGCCGGTTTCGAGGTGGAGACGCATGGCGATGGGCAGTCGGCGCTGGCGAGCCTTGCCGTTGCGCTGCCGGGCGTGGTCGTCACCGACATCCGCCTGCCCCGCGTCGACGGACACGATCTCCTCGAGGCAGTGCAGGCGCGCGATCCCGACCTCCCCGTCATCCTGATGACCGGTCATGGCGATATCGCCATGGCGGTCGGTGCCTTGAAGCAGGGCGCTTATGATTTTATCGCCAAGCCTTTTGCCACGGATCACATGATCGCCTCCGTGCGCCGCGCGCTGGAAACGCGGCGTCTGGTGCTGGAAAACCGCCGCCTGCGGCAGGCCGCGGCGGAAGCGGAAGATACTTCGCCGCTTCTGGGCCAGACGCCGATCATGGCGCGATTGCGTGAAACGATACGCCAGGTCGCCGTCGCTGATGTGGATGTTCTGGTCGAAGGTGAAACCGGCACCGGCAAGGAACTCGTGGCGCGCCTCATCCACCGCTGGAGCAGGCGGCATGGGCGCAGCTTCGTCGCGGTCGATTGCGCCGCCCTGCCGGATGTGATCGCCGACGAAACCCTGTTCGGAAACCGCGCCCGGCGCGGACGCATCGCCGAGGCGGATCGCGGCACGCTTTTTATCGATGAGATCGACAGCATGTCGCCCATGCTGCAGGGACAACTTCTGCGTGTGGTCGAGGAGCGCGAATTGCCCTCATCGACAGGCGAGCCGGCTCCCGTCAATCTCCGGATCGTCGCGGCGACCAAGACCGATCTGCATGGTTCGGTCGCCGAGGGCCATTTCCGCGCCGATCTGCTCTATCGGCTGGAGACCGTGCGGATCCGCATCCCGCCGCTACGCGAGCGCCGGGCCGATATCGGCCTGTTGTTCAGTGCCTTTCTCGACGATGCCGCGCGCCTACACGGTGTTGCGCGCCCGCAAATCGATGCTGCGATGGAGGCGCGTTTCCTGACTGATGATTGGCCGGGCAATGTCCGCGAATTGCGCAACTACGCAACCCAGGTCGTTCTGGGTCTGACGTCAGCCCGGAGCCGACCCGCTTCGGAACTTGGTCTGTCAGATCAGATGGATCAGTTCGAGGCGAGCGTCTTGCGCGCAGCGCTTGACCGGTTCGAGGGTGATATCGCCAAGGTCGCTGCGGCGCTGCAATTGCCGCGCCGCAGCCTCTATGCCCGCCTGCAACGCCACGGCATCAACCCATCGGTTTATCGAAAGCGAGATAATGCGCATGGTGACGGTGGGAGGGGCTGATCAAATATGGCTCGGTTCGTTCGTATAGCATTCGTGCATATTGCGTGCGACCCGCATCCTCAGTGAGCGCCTCCGCCACCGCCTGCCTGTGGGCGCTTGGTGAACAGCATCGTGATAGCCGCGATGGCGAGCACCACGCCGATGACTGCGAAGGTATCGCTGAATCCCATGATCAGCGCTTGCCTTTTGATGACTTGGCCGAGCGCGATGATTGCCTTCTGCTGGGCCGCCTGATGATCCGAAATACCGTGTGACAGGAAGTAGTTTGTCATCTGGTCTATTCGTTGACGAACCTCATCGCGAGCAAGGGTCACGGATTGGCCGATGATGTTGGAGTGAAACTGCTCGCGTTTGGTCAGGATGGTCCCAAGCGAGGCGGTTCCCACCGCGCCACCAAGATTTCTCAGCATGTTCGCCAGGCCGGAGGCCGCCGCCGCATCCGCAGGGGCAATGCCGGCCGTGGTGATTGCGGTAACCGGGGTGATGACGAACGCCTGGCCGATGGCGCGGATGATGTTCGGAATGAAGAACTGGTCCCCGGCATTGTCGGCCGAAAGCGTGACGTTCATGAAACAGCTGAGCGCAAAAACCGCAATGCCGAAGAAGGCAAGCCAGCGCACATCCACGCGTTTCATCATCAGCGGCACCAGCGGGATCAGCAGTAGCTGTGGCAACCCCGTCCATGCCAGGACGTTGCCGATCTGCTCGGCATTATACCTCTGCACCTGGCCGAGATATTGCGGCAGGATGTAGACTGTGCCGAACAGCGCGACGCCCACGAGAATATTCGCAAGCACGCCCAGCCCGAAGTTCCGTTGCTTCAGTAGCCGCAGTTTCACCAGCGGCTTCGAAACCTTCAGCTCGATGATAATGAAGAGCGTCAGGAACACGGCCGCGACGATGCTGAGCCGGACGATGAAGGGCGAGGAGAACCAGTCGTCCTTGTTGCCCTCTTCTAGCACGGTTTGCAGGGCGGAGAGGCCGATCGCCATCGTGACGATACCGGCCCAGTCGCCTTCGCGCAGCAATTTCAGCTGCATCGGCTGCTTGTCCAGCGCCAGCGCCAGCGCCACCACCATGATGGCGCTCGGGCCGGCATTGATGAAGAAGATGGTCTGCCAGCCGTAATTCTCGGTCAGGTAGCCGCCGATCGTCGGGCCGATGGCCGGAGCGAAAGTGACGGACAGGGCAAAGATCGCCAGCCCCAAGGGCTGCTGCGGCTTCGGAAGCTTCGTCAGCACCATGGTGAAGGCCATCGGGATCAACACGCCGCCGGCAAATCCCTGCAGACCACGCAGCACGATCATCGTTCCGAGATCGTGGGCAAAGGCGCAGGAGAGAGACAACAGCGGAAACAGAACCGAGTTCACCAGGATGTAACGGCGAAACGAGAAGACGCTGCTGAGATAGGCGGTGAGCGGAATGACGACGATCTCGCCGATCAGGTAGGAAGTCGAGATCCAGGCGCCATTATCAACTCCGGTGCCGATGCCCCCCTCGATGTCGAGGAGGGAGGCATTGGTGATCTGGATATTCAGGATCGCCATGAACGCGCCGATCATGCCGGCCAAAACCGCGATCCACTCTCTTGTCGATGCGCGCGGCTCCGCCGCTGCGGCCGGCATCGGACGGCCATCCATCGTAATCGTTGACATTGTGGGCTCCCGCCGTCAGTTCCGCTGTGCGGCGTCTGCTTTGGTGTTGATGCTCGGCTCGACGGACATTCCCGGGCGCAGTTCACCGCTCTTCATGGTCTGCGCGTCGAGCGCTATCCTGACCGGAATTCGCTGAACGACCTTGGTGAAATTGCCGGTCGCATTGTCAGGCGGCAGCAGCGCGAATTCCTGCCCGCTCGCCGGCGCAAGGCTATCGACATGGCCATGGAAGGTCTTGCCGGGGAACATGTCGACTTCGATATCGACGGGTTGACCGGCATGGACATCCGTCAGCTGCGTCTCCTTGTAATTGGCGACGACATAGGCTTGGTCGGTCGGCACGAGTGACATCAGCTGCGTTCCGGCCTGAACATATTGGCCGATGCGCAGCGTGCGGTTGCCGATCGTACCGTCGACGGGAGCAATAATGGTTGCATAGGAGAGGTTCAGCTCAGCCTGATGCTGGACCGCCTGGCTTTTCTGCAGGGCGGCTGTCGCCTGTGCGATCTGGGCCTTCAGAAGTTCGACCTGCTTGATGGCGCCTTCCAAGGTTGCGGTGTCCCGGACGATGGAAGCTTGCGCTGCGGCGATCTGCGATGCCGCCTGCTGCGCTGTCTGCACGGCGGCATAGCCGTTGGAGGCGAGGCTGGCATAGCGCCTGTTGTTCTGCTCTGCGAAGGTTTCGTTGGCCTTGTCCACATCCAGCGTGGCGCGCGCGGCCGCAATCGTCGACTGCTGGATATCCAGCGACGCCTGCTCGGCCTGTATGGTTGCCTGCGCGGCGGCGACATCGGCCTTTGCCTGGTCGAGCGCTGCGCGGAAATCGCGGTCGTCGATGCGGGCGAGCGGCTGGCCGGCCTTCACGGTCTCATTGTCCTTGACCAGGACTTCCGCCAGGTAGCCCGAGATTTTTGGGGCGATCGAGCTGTTGTCGGCCTGCACATAGGCGTCGTCGGTCGACACCTCGAAGCGGCCATTTTGCCAGTAATTGTGCCCGCAGTAACCCGCTGCAGCCATGATGACGATTGCGCCCGCGCCGTACATCAGGCGGCGCGGCATCTTGTTGCGCTTTGCGGCGGCATCGCCGGCCGCCGGGCCCTTCGGTGTCTCTGGACGGGGTTCGGTCGTCACCCCTTCCTTGACCTTCGCCTCGACACTCTCCTGCGCTTCGCCGGAAGTGTCCTTGGAGGTCACGATATGCAGATTGTTTGCCATGTACTTGCTCCTGACAGGGGTCGCTGCCGGGCAGGGGTAGCGGCCAAGTTCTATTTGGAAACTTGATATTTTCCAAAATAAGCGCTATAAGATGCAAGTCAACTATATTTTGGAAAATATTTATGGTCCTAAATCCAAAAACCACGAAACGACCACGAGGACGCCCACAGGTTCGTTGTGATGACGAAACTCGGGCAATCGTGCTCTCTTCGGCGCGCAAGCGCTTTCTGGAAGCGGGCTATGCATCGGCATGCATCAACGACATCGCGCAGGGCGCCGGTGTCTCCACGAAGACGGTCTATCGGCTGTTCGAAAGCAAGGGCGAGATCTTCAATGCGGTGATTACGGATCGCATCGCCCGTTTCAACGTCGAAGTGGATCAGGGTCTCCTGAAGCATCCGGACCTGCATCACCAACTCGAGCAAATCCTGATCGCCTATGGCCGTCTGGCGCTGGATCCGGAAACGATCGCCATCAATCGGCTGGCGGTCGCCGAAGCGGATCGCTTTCCCGAAATCGCGGCGTCCTTCTACGAGCGGGCAATCAGGGCCTCGACCGTGGTCTTCGAGGTCTGGCTGCGCAGCCAGCGCGACAAGGGCGCGATCGGGATCGCGGATGTTTCTCTTGCCGCCGGCTTTCTGCGCGGGATGATGACGATGGAGCCGCAAAGGGCCGTCATGCTGGGCCAGCGGCAAGCGCCGGACGACGAAGAAATCAGGATGCGAGCCGCCGAATGCGCCGCGATTTTCCTGCGGGGTTGCGTTACCGCTTCGTCCTGAGCCTTTTCTGGACAGAAAAAGAGCAGACGGATATCACATCTGCCGGGAGCGAGGCCGCCCGCGTGACCGCGGACGGCTTCGGGATCGTTCAGGGCGCCACCGTAAAGCCATAGGTGCCGTTGGTCTTGTGCCCGTCCGTGGACAGAACATGCCATTCGACCGTGTACTTGCCGGGCGCAAGCCTGTCGCTCACGGGCACCATCAATGTCGTGTCGCCGTTCATCAGCATGCCTTCGCCGGTCTTGACCGCCGTCTTGTCAGGACCTGTGACCTTGATGCCGCTGAATTTCAGGTTGAGGCCTTCGCTAAAGGTGAGGTCGATTTCCGAGGGGGCGGCCTTCACCGTCCCGTCGGCCTCCGGAACGGCCGATTTCAGATGGGCATGGGCCATGACCTGGCCGGCAAGCGCGATGCTGATTGCGGCGGCAGCGAGGAGCATTTTCGTCATCGGGGACATATCTGGTTTCCTTATCATGTTGATGACCCGCGAAAGTTCGCGAGCGTGCGATGGCGAGCCAGTGATCGCCGATATTCACCGGCGGGCCTGCCGGACGATATTATCTTTTTCGAGTGGCCGCCGAGACCACCGAACTATTCCCGTTGCAGCAGCTCCCGGATTTGTTTCGGCGCGGCATCGGCGAGCACCGCGGACGCAATGTGATCCATACTGGAGGAGGGCGGGAGCAGCAGCACCAAGACGGCGGAAGCAAAAGCGTGTTTCGGCATGATCGATATCCTTGATCTGGAAAAGGAGAGACAGGCGAAGCCTCAGGCTCCCCCTGATCTCGTCAGGAAAAGAAGCGCCGGAGCGGCGGGACGAAACGAACCACGAGCTGGTCGAAGAGCAGCATCGCGGCGATGGCGGCTCCCGTCAGCGGAAAGGCCGCGCCGAAGATGATGGCGATGAACCAGAGGCCGACATAGACGGACTTTTGCGGCGGCATCGGCGGTACGCCGAGGCGGCCTGTTGGCCTGCGCTTCCACCACATGATCGCGGCCGTCACGCAGCACAGGATGATGGCCAGGCAAGCGGCGAGCATCAGAAGCTGGTTGAAGAGGCCCCATTCCTGTCCCTGATGGATATTGATGCACCATTCGATCGCCCTGCCGAGCGCCGGATACTGATCATAGGAGATATCGACGAGCCGCTTTCCGGAATATTGGTCGATATGAACAGTGCGTTCCTTGCCAAGATCGCCGAAATAATGGCTGGCGGTGTAGACGCCGGTCTCATCCGTCGGGATAGCAAGGTCAGCGCCGGCGATCATGCCCAGGCCGTGCATGATCTCCACGGCCCTGTTCAGGCCAATCGGCTTTGCCGACTGCGCCGCCGGGATATCGGACACCGGAACCGGCGCGTTTTCGACCACCCAGCCGGGCCGGCTGACGATGTCCTGCGTGACCCTCGTCGATTTCGGTACATCGTCCCAGACTGCGGCCGGTGTTCCGAAATTGTGAGCGGTCAGCCAGGCATTGACATTGGCGCCCCAATAGCCGGACCAGGGCATGCCGCTGAAGGCCAGGAAGAGGATGAGGATGCCGGCAAGCGCGCCAGTCACGGCATGCAGGTCGCGCCAGAAGACGCGCCGCGACGGATTGCCGCGAACCGTGAGCACGCCGCCGCTCTGCTGTCGCGGCCACCACAGATAGATGCCGGTCACCACGAGAACGAGGGCAAAGCCCGCAACGATCTCGATGAGGCGATTGGTCCATGTCCCGAAATATTCGAGGCTGTGGATACGCTTGACGACCCAGCCGAATTCCTGCTTCGAGCCGACCGATCCCAGAATGCTGCCGTCATAAGGGTTGACGTAGACGATGGTTGATCGGCCGTCCTTGGATACCGTCACCCAGGCCGAGCGGTTTGGCGCCGACGCTTCGTGATAGGAGATTGCGCGGGCGCCCGGAAAGGCCGCAAGCGCCGCATCGGCAATCCGTTGCGGCGGCAGCATCGTGCCGGTCCCGGCAACGAGGTAGCGGTGCGAATAGAAAGTATCGGCGATCTGATCCTTGAACAGGTAGAGCGAGCCGGTGATCGCGAGATTGAGCATGAAGGGAATGACAAGAAGACCGGCGAAAAAATGCCAGCGCCAGATCGCGCGATAGAGCGAGATATTGTGGGTTGTTGCTGCTGCAGGCTCTGCAGCGGTAAAGGCAGACATGAAATCCTCCGAAGATCGGCAGGCTGCCACAAGCGGTCGATCCGAGGAGGAGCGGCGATGGTTCGCCGTTTTGGGGTGAGCTTGCTTGCCGATAACCAGCCGGGCCAATCGGCCACGTTCGGCATGGTACAGCTTGGAACACCAATCCTCAGATTTCACGACCCGATGGTCGTGCACGCGGCAGCGTTGACGGTGGGCGTCACGGGCAGAGCCGCAACGCGGGTTCAGCCAACGGTTTCGAGGATGGGTGGTGCTCTTGGGCCGGTGTTGGGCGGATAAAGCTGCCGGTAGAAGGCTTCCGATTTTACAACGACGATCTCGCCGCGCTGGGAGACGAGACGCTCGTAAACGTCGGTGGGTGGCGTCGGCAGGACCGCGGCAGAGGCGATCCGGCACGCCTCGCATCCGGGCGCATAGGCTTTCCCGTGTACCTTGCCGTCGGCATCCTTATAGGTGATGCAGAGGATGGGCAGCGATCCATCCGGGAGCCGGTATTGGGCAATCTCCAGCGGGGATATCTCATCCGCCGTGGCGACGACAGGCTGATGGGCGAAGCCGACAAACAACAGCGCCACGGCGCAAAGGATGCGCACGCTCCACTGCCATGTCAGCGAAATTGTCTTCCGCATACCTGCCCCCGCCACCGCATGTCGCGGATACGGTCTGCAGTCATAGGGCAGGCCCATCGCAGGCGCAATGCGGCAATTCGTGCCGCACTGGGCGAGGGCGCCGAAAGCAATGCCCGCAGATTGCGATCTAGCTTCGCGCAAGGTCTGGTTGCGATAGTCGATCCCGGGGCAAATGTTGGTGAATTGCGCTGTGGGGGCGATCGATGATTTCAACGTATCTCGGCTATGTGACCGCGACAAAGGATATGACGTCGACGCTTGCGCGCATCGCCAAGCAGCAAACGGTCAAAAGCGACCAGCAATATTATGACGAGCACATCGGCAAGATCAAGAATGTGGATGAGTTCCTTGCCGACCACAGGCTCTATAACTATGCAATGAAGGCCTATGGCCTGGAAGACATGGCCTATGCCAAGGCCTTCATGAAGAAGGTTTTGACAAGTGACCTCAGCGACACGAACAGTTTCGCAAATAAATTGACCGATAGCCGCTACCGGCAATTTGCCGCAGCCTTCAACTTCGGTGGCAAGTCAAAGAATCAGACGGCTCAAACCGATGCCCAGAAAAGCGATACGATCGGGCTCTATGAGCAATCTTTCGCCAATGAGGCAACTTTGGCTACGAAAGAGAGCAAGTTCTATAGCAGCTGGATCGACAAGGTGTCGAATGTCGACGATATCGTCAACAGCAGCAGGATGAGAGACTATGTCCTGCGGGCGCATGGCATCAATCCGGACAATATATCAAAGTCGTTTCTCAAGTCGGTTCTGACCAGTGATGTCAGCGATCCGAACAGCTTCGTCAATCAGGCAGGCAACTTCTCTTCGGCATCGGTTCAGGCGACCTATAAGCTGATCGCATCGCAGTTCAATTTCAACGATGATGGAACGCTTTCTGCCCCGTCGGCACAAACGGCGCAGCAGAAGGAAGCGATGATTTCTCGCTACAACAATACGGTTCCGAGCCTGCTGACCCCAACCATGGCTGTCAGCAACGACGATTATTATCGCCATGCAATCACGAAGGTGACGTCGCTGAGCGAAATCACCGGGGACAACAGGCTTTTCTCCTATATCAAGGAGGCTTTCGGCCTCAGCGCCAAACTTACGCCGACTCAATTCAATCTTGCTTTCGCCAACCCCGTCTATGCCGATGTTTCCGGTATGAAGGATATGGTCGCTCATTTCAATTTCGCATCCGACGGGACGTTGCCGGCGGGGCAGCCCGCGCAATCGGCGCAAGCCATAGACGACATCTCCATCAAATATTTGAAGCAGGCAAAAGGCGCCAAGCAGGCCTTGTTCAAGGATGCTGAGGACCACTACAAGTCGGCGGTGGGAAAGATCAAGACGATCGAGGATTTCTTTGCCGCCAACGACACGAAGAGCAAGGACCTGCCGACGATTGAGGACATGGCGCTCCGTGCTTTCGGGATCGACAGGAACGAGGTCTCGCGGGACCAATTGCGCAAGATCCTGGAAAGCGACCCCTATGACAGCAAGAGCTATGTCAGTTCCCTCAAGGACGACAGATACGTCGAGCTTGCCAAGGCGTTCAACTTCGACAGCAAGGGCAATCTCCGGGATCCGGTCACGGCTCTGTCGCAGAGCTCGATCAACAGCTTCATCTCCGCTTATTCGAAGGCAAAAACATTCGGGCTGACGGGTGAGATGCGCGACAAGGCGATCAAGGATGCGAAGGACGCGGCGACGGAATTCAGCAAATCGATTGCCAAGGTCGATACGGTCGATGAACTTCTGGCGGATAAGAAACTCACGGAATTCATTCTCGTTGCCAATAATATCGACCCCAAGACGGTCGACAAGGCGACCTTGAAGAAGGCCTTTACCGCCGATCCTGAAGATGCCAAGGGATTCCTGAACACGCCGGCAGGCGCGAAGTTCAAGGCCATGGTGAATGTCTTCAATTTCGACGCCAAGGGCAACTTGACGAACGCGAAGATCGGGCCGGGGCAGAACAAGGGCGCACGCCTCGCCACGGACGATCTCTTTCTCCATCAGACGTTGGAGACGCAGCAGGGTGCCTCCAACGATGGTGTCCGCCTTGCGCTTTATTTCCAGCGAAAGGCGCCGCAGATCAATTCCGTCTACGACATCATGTCCGATCCGGCGCTTTACAACGTGATCAAGACCACCTACTCGCTGCCGGCCGCCATGTCGAACATGGATGTGAGCCGCCAGGCGAAGATGCTGGAGAAGCTTTTTCCGATCAAGGATTTGCATGATGCCGGTAAGGTAGACAACCTGCTGAAGCGGTTCTCCGCCGTATATGACGCGGCAAACGGCGCAAATACCGCCTCGCCTGCATCCGCCATCCTAAACCGCGGCTCCGGAGTTGGCATGAGCGCGGATCTCATGCTGTCGATTGCCCAGCTCAGGTCGCGATAGGATATTCCGCGTTTGCCGTGTTGGATCGGGCTGGCGCCGGCAGCGCGAGCTTAGCGATGCCCTGCGCCCCGCCAAGCCCAGGGATGAGCCGGATTAGGCCGGTTCGTCTGTAGCAAGGAAGTCTCCCTATCTGCTATGTCCGGCATGACGGAGCGCACTATATTGTTAATCGGGATATTGAAACCTGGCCGGATGATTGGGCATAGGCAGTGCCGACTTTCTCCGTCCAATAGTTTTCGCCTCATGAGTTGAAACGCAGCCGCTGTCGCAATGCGGGGCTGTCCATGGAGGAGATTCGGAATGACGGAGGATGAAAAGGCAATCCGCAACGTCGTGGAAACCTGGATCACCGCAAGCAAGGCGGGCGATACGGCAACCGTTTTGGGGCTGATGACTGATGATGTCGTCTTCATGGTGCCGGGCCGAGAGCCGTTTGGCAAGCAGGCCTTCGCCGCAGCCTCCAAGGGAAGGGGCGGCGTGAAGATGGACGGCTCCAGCGAGATCGTCGAATTGCGGGTGCTGGGCGACTGGGCCTTCATTCGCAATCACATCGACATCACGATCACATCGCCCGACGCCGATGCCATCAAACAATCGGGTTACACACTCACGCTTCTGCGCAAGGAGGCCGATGGCCGGTGGCGCCTTGCGCGGGATGCGAACCTTCTGACCGTACATAGCTGATCGTTGCAGCGTTCAGCCGTGTCGTAAATCCGTAGGATTTACGTCATGCGGCTTCGAGCGCGGATGCCAGATCGGCGATCAGGTCGTCTGGATGCTCTATGCCGATCGACAGGCGAATCGTCGATTCCAGCACGCCGATGCGATGGCGCACATCCATTGGAACGCCGGAATGCGTTGTTGTCGCCGGATGGGAGGCCAGCGATTCCGTGCCGCCGAGACTGACGGCGAGTTTGAAGATCTGCAGCGCATTCAGGAATTTGAACGATGCCGGCTGGCCGCCCTTGATATCGAAGGAGAAGGTGGAGCCTGCCCCGCTGCATTGGGCGGCGAAAGTCCGGCCTACGGCCGATGCGGGGTCGGTATAGGGTAGATAGTGTATCTGCTCGACTTTTGGGTGATCCCGCAGGAAATCGGCCACGGCCCGGGCGTTGCTATCGGCCCGTTCCATGCGGATCTGCAGCGTTTCCAACGAGCGGCCGAGCATCCAGCAGGAATGCGGATCGAGCTGCGTGCCGATCGCGCCGCGCAGCGCCTTGACCTGTTTGATGACGGCCTTGGAGCCAAGGGCGGCACCGGCGATCAGGTCGGAATGACCGCCGACATATTTGGTCAGCGAATAAAGGGAGATATCGGCGCCGTGCTCGATCGGGCGCTGGAAGACCGGTCCCAGCAAGGTATTGTCGCACGCGATGATCGGCGTGTGACCCTGCCTCTTGCCGATCGCATAGGCCACGCGGCGGATCATGGCGATATCGACCAGGCTATTGGTCGGATTGGCGGGCGTCTCCACGAGAATGACGGACACTCGGCCCTTGGTCATTGCTTCCTCGGCACTCGCCATTACCGAGGTTTCGCTGACGCCATCGGCGAACCCCACCGCCGCAACGCCGAGATTGAGGAATGTCTTGGCGATAAGCGTTTCCGTACCGCCATAGAGTGGCTGGGAATGCAGGATCGCATCGCCAGGGCGGACGAAGGTCAGCAGCGTGGTGGCGATCGCCGACATGCCGGAGGAGAACAGCGCGCCGCTTTCCGTCCGCTCGTAGACGGCAAGGCGGTCTTCGACGATTTCACTGTTGGGGTGGTTGAAGCGCGAATAGACGAGGCCGACGCCCCTGCCTGCCGGCGGCTCGTTGCGGCCGGAGATGTAGTTGAAGAAATCCCGCCCGTCCTCGGCCGATTTGAAGACGAAGGTGGAAGTCAGGAAAACGGGCGGCTTGACCGCGCCCTCGGACAGCTCGGGGTCGTAGCCGTAATTCAGCATCTGCGTTTCGGGATGCAGGGCGTGGTTGCCGATATGCGTTTTCGAGGGATGCGGCGCAGTCATGACGGTCTCCTCGGCCGATGAAGTGAATTTTAGACTCACATTATACATCACTTAAGGTGCCGGCTCGCTATTCGCCATTGGCTGCGATTCAGTTTCGATATTGGCGCTGATATAGGCTGGAACTATCCAACCCGCGCATCACTATCCGAAATACGACAGAAAGGTCGCTATATTCGTTAGCAGCGCTCGTCTTGACACAGTCCCATCCCAGTTTCGAGGGCCTGCGGCTTCGCTATGCGCGGTCCTTGCAGAAGCGATGCATTTTTCAACCGGCTGCTTCCTGTCGATGAGGTGTTCGGTGGCGAAATGCGCGAAGAAAACAAGTGGGGTTTACATTTGAAATCGAGCGTTCGAAAATTTGTATTTCGCGATCTTCAGAAAATCGATGGTTATATCGACCCGCCGGATGCGCTTGTCTTCCTGTCGTTAATCGAAAAGCAAAGGCAGGAGAAACTCGACGGCGGCCTCGTCGAAATCGGGGTCTATTATGGGCGGTCCTATTTCTTGCTGCGCAAGATCAGCGCACCCGATGACAATGTGCTTGCAATCGACCTCTTCGACATAGAACCGGGCGGTGCGCAATATCAACGCTTCCTCGACAACGGGAGATCACTGGGCATTCCTGTCGACGAAGATCTCGTCATAACCGGCGATAGCACCAGGCTCGATCCGCAAGCCATCATCGACAAGGTTGGGCAGGTTCGTTTTTTCAGCATCGATGGAGGACATTTGCTTCGCCACATCGTTGCCGACAGCCGGTTGGCGAAGAGCGTGCTGGCCGATCATGGCATCATCGCCTTCGACGATACGTTCAATCCAGCCTGGCCGGAGGTGACGATCGGTGTCTCGGATTTTCTGCGCAGGAACAGCGATACCTTTGCCGCCTTCTGCATGACAAAGTACAAGACCTATGTCTGCCGGCGGGATTTTCATGAGGTCTATCGAGCCGCGCTTGGCAAGGCACGGCATCTTCTGCCATTCGAGCATGCGGAGATGGATTTTCTCGGCTCGAAAGTCCTCAGGCTGCACAATCCCATCAACCGGAGGGTCGCCTATGAACTCCTGCAGCGGCTGGGCTTGGGCGCCGTATCCGAATGGGCCTATCGCCCAGTCTGACTTCGGGCCGGCCTTGCTTACCGATAGGCGGAGTTAAAGGGATTTCGTTTTTCAAGTAATCCTTCAGAGGGGCCCGGCCGAGGCGGACCCCTCATCGATCCTGATCAGTAGATTTCCGGCACGTACATTTCCGGCGGCACCGGCGTGCGGTGATAGTCTGCATTGCGCATGCGTTCCGGCAGCACGATTTCCGGCTTCGGTACGCTTTCGTAAGGGATCTGCGTCAGCAGATGGGCGATGCAGTTGAGACGCGCCTTCTTCTTGTCGACGGCATGGACGACCCACCACGGCGCTTCCGGAATATGCGTGCGTTCCAGCATCTCTTCCTTGGCCTTGGTGTATTCCTCCCAATGCACGCGGCTCTGCAGGTCCATCGGCGAAAGCTTCCACTGCTTCAGCGGGTCCTGGATGCGCATGTTGAAGCGGAATTCCTGCTCCTCGTCGGTAATCGAGAACCAGTATTTCAGGAGAATGATGCCGGAGCGTACGAGCATGCGCTCGAAATCCGGCACGGAGCGGAAAAACTCCTCCAATTCCTCCGGCGAGCAGAAGCCCATGACGCGCTCGACGCCGGCGCGGTTATACCAGCTGCGGTCGAACAGCACCATTTCGCCAGCCGTCGGCAGGTGGGCGGCATAGCGCTGGAAATACCATTGGTGCCGCTCGCGCTCGGTCGGAGCCGGCAGTGCGACCACGCGGCAGACGCGCGGATTGAGGCGCTGCGTGACACGCTTGATGGCGCCGCCCTTGCCGGCGGAATCGCGGCCCTCGAACAGCACGACGACCTTGAGTTTCTTGTACTGCACCCAATCCTGCAGGCGCACCAGCTCGTGCTGGAGGCGGAAGAGTTCGCGGAAATAGACACGGCGGTCCAGCGCCGTTTCGCCTTCGCCGATAAGGCCTTCTGCGACCAATTCGTCCAGCCGGTCCTCTTCAAGCTGCATCTCCAGCTCTTCGTCGAAGCTGTCGACGATCTCATCCTTGATGCGGCTGAGCGGATCCTGGGTTTCATCAGTCATTATGCGCCTCCTGCTCTGTTTTCATGTTGATGCTGTGGCCTATAGCCACAGAAAGCCGGCGCGGTTTTCGAACCTGCGCCGGCTATGGTTTCGGCATTACTCAGCGGTCCAGCCGCCGTCGACGGAAAGCGTCGTGCCGGTAATCTGCTTGGCGGCGTCGCCGCAGAGGAAGACGGCGATGGCGGCCACTTCGTCGACGGTCACGAATTCCTTCGTTGGCTGGGCGGCGAGCAGCACATCGTGCTTGACCTGCTCCTCCGTCATGTTGCGCGCCTTCATCGTCTCGGGGATCTGCTTCTCGACGAGCGGCGTCCAGACATAGCCGGGTGCGATGGAGTTGACGGTCACGCCGTCCTGCGCGGCTTCGAGCGCGATGGTCTTCGTGAGGCCGGTGATCCCGTGCTTGGCCGAGACATAGGCGGACTTGAAAGGCGAGGCGACCAGTGCGTGTGCCGAGGACGTGTTGATGATGCGGCCCCATTTGCGTGCCTTCATGCCGGGAATGGCTGCCTTGATGGCGTAGAAGGCGGCAAGCAGGTTGATGCGGATGATCGCTTCCCATTTGTCGTCGGGAAACTCCTCGATCGGGGCCACGAACTGGATGCCGGCATTATTGACGAGGATATCGAGGCTGCCGAAGGCCTCCTCGGCTTCGCGCACCATTGATGTCACTTCTTCGCCATTCATCATGTTGGCGCCGGAGTAGCGGCATTGCACGCCGAAATCGGCTTCGATGGCAGCCCGTTCCTTTTCGATCGCATCGGCATCGCCGAGGCCGTTGATCGTTACATTCGCGCCTTCGGCGGCAAAGGCGCGGGCGATCGCAAGGCCGATACCGCTCGTCGAACCGGTGACCAGCGCATTCTTCGAAATCAACGAACCCATTAGGCTACTCCCGCGATCGCTTTGACATGGTTGGGTAAGGGGAAATGCTCAGGATGAGCGCACACTGCCAGCCGGATATGTCGCTTTGATAACAGTGGCCGGTCCGCTCCCGCGCAACCATTTGGCAGCTGACACTTCACTGTCATGCAACCGTGCAAGTTTTCGCTCCGGCGCCCGGCGATTTCCTCCAACGACGGACATAAGATGAAGGTCGAAGACATTCTGAAGCATGCCTATGCTATGCCGCTGACCAACCCTTCCTATCCCCCGGGACCCTACCGATTCTTCGATCGCGAATATATCATCATCACCTACCGCACCACGCGCGAGGCGCTTGAGGCTGTCGTGCCGGAGCCGCTCGAAATCGACGAGCCGCTGGTGAAATACGAATTCATCCGCATGCCCGATTCCACTGGTTTCGGCGACTATACCGAGACCGGACAGGTCATCCCCGTGCGATATCGCGGGCAGCGGGGCGGCTATGTCCACTCCATGTATCTCGATGACGATGCGCCGATCACCGGCGGCCGCGAAATCTGGGGCTTTCCGAAGAAGCTTGCCAGTCCGAAGATCGTCAACGAGGGCGAGGTCATCGTCGGCACGCTGCATTACGGCAGCGTTCTCTGCGCGACCGGAACGATGGGTTACAAGCACAAGCCGATCGAGCAAGGACCGCTTTTGTCCGCCCTCTCGGAGCCGAATTTCCTGATCAAGATCGTGCCGCATGTCGATGCGACCCCGCGCATCTGCGAGCTCGTGCGCTACTATCTGACCGATATCACGATCAAGGAAGCCTGGACCTCGCCCGCTGCTCTCGATCTCAGGCCGCATGTCATGGCCGACGTGGCGCGGCTGCCTGTGCTGGAAGTGGTTTCGGCGGTTCATTTCACTGCCGATCTGACGCTTGGGCTTGGCGAAGTCGTTCACGACTATCTCGCCGAGCGCAGGTAACTGAAAGCCTCATTGTTAGACCTTAGTGGAGACGGACCGTGCTTGAACGAAACACCAAGGCCGCAGCCCCGACCATCCCGGAAATTGCCGCTCAATATGATCGCGTCGCCCTGGTCTTTCAGGGCGGCGGCGCGCTCGGCGCCTATCAGGCCGGCGTCTACCAGGCGCTTGCCGAAGCCGGATGCGAGCCGACCTGGCTTTCGGGTGTGTCGATCGGCGCGGTCAATGCCGCCATTATCGCCGGCAACGAACCAAGCCGGCGCCTGCAGCGTCTTGAACAGTTCTGGCAGATCATCTCCGGCCGCAAGATCTGGGCCTATACGCCCGAAGGCGATTTCTTCCGCGATATCCGTAATCGCACCAGCTCGTGGATGACGATGACCATGGGCCAGCCAGGCTTCTTCAAGCCGCGCTTTCCTAATCCATGGCTCGAATTGCCGGGCGCCGAAGGCGCGACGAGCTTCTACGATTCGGCGGAGCTGAAGAAGACATTGGAGATGCTGATCGATTTCGACCTTTTGAACGATGGCAAGAAGCGTTTCAGCGTCGGCGCGGTGAATGTCCGCACCGGCAATTTCGTCTATTTCGACACCGACAATATCCGCATTGGCCCTGAGCACATCATGGCGAGCGGCGCGCTGCCGCCGGCCTTGCCGGCCATCCGCATCGAAGGTGAATATTATTGGGATGGCGGCATCGTTTCCAATACGCCGCTGCAATATCTGCTCGATCAGGAAGAAGACCGGAGCTCGCTGGTCTTCCAGGTGGATCTCTTCAGCGCGCGTGGCGTCCTGCCGCGCAGCATGCCGGATGTGCTGTCGCGTCACAAGGACATCATGTATTCCAGCCGCACGCGGCAGAATACCGACAACTTCAAGCGCATTCACGGGCTGAAGATGAAGCTCCTGGGTGCGTTGAGGCGTGTCCCGAAGGATCAGCTGACACCGGAAGAGGAAGAGCTGATCGCCGATTACTCCGATGCCGGCGTCGTCAACATCGTGCATCTGATCTATCAGCACAAGAATTATGAAGGCCATGCCAAGGACTATGAGTTCTCCGGCACGTCGATGCGCGAGCATTGGGACATGGGACTGGAGGACACCAAGCGCACGCTGCGCCATAGCGAATGGCTGCTGCCGCCCTTCAGCGGCGATGCCGTCGCCATCCATGATCTGCACCGGGAAGATCCGGTCTGAGCCGATCGATCGCTGTCGGATTTCAGCAGTGGTTGCGCCGGAGCGAGCTGTGCTCAGCTCCGGTTGATCTATGCACGTAACTTTTCGACTTTTTCACGCGCCAAGCCGGCAGTCCATCGGCATCAGCTCTGTTTGAGACGGTGCCGATGAGCTGCCTGTTTGGCGCGGTTGCCGCACATCGCCATGCTGCACCAACGTCTGCGGTGGCCGCGCGTGTGGTCGACGAAAAGCAAGGTGCATGCGTGGCCCTCGCAGGCCTTCACGTCAGAGAAATCCTCCGTGCAGACGAAGCGTCCCAGCGCTTCGCCGATCGGCAATAGCAGAGCTTCGGGCGAGCGCCATTTCCGCATCGGCTGAAAGCTGAATTTACCGTTTTCACCCGCCGGGCTCGCGACGATCCGGGCGAAGCCTTCGTCGCGTTCCAGCAGGCGGTTCAGTGGCTCCAGTTCGTTCAGGACATCCGATGTCAGCGGCTTTCCCTTGTGGGAGTTTACGAAAGCCCTGAACCATTCACGCAGGCTTCTTGCCTGGTCGGCGACCTTGTCAAGCTCGCCGGGCAACGCCTGTTCGCGCATGGCCGCGAGCGTCTCTCGCGGAACGAGGCCGGCCTGTTCCAGCCAGCGCAGCAGGCCCTCTCCGTCGTCGATCCAGTCGATCGGCACATCCACGGGCGTTGCGACCGAATTGAGGAAATCCAGTCCCAGCGTGTCGCCGACAAAGATGGCGGGCGAATGGTTGTCCATCGACTACTCCTGTTCCGGCCAGCAGCGATGCTGAAAGGCCGCTCGAAAACACAGCCTCGATATAACCTGTTAAAAGCCGCTTGACAAGTTACGCATATCAAGAGTAACCCTATTAACGTCATTTCAACGGTTACTTCCCGGGTCGGAGGGAGAAGGCTGATGTCGTCGCAAAATGCAGATGTTGTTCTTGTCCATGGTGCCTGGGCGGATGGATCCGGCTGGGCAAAGGTGATCACGCCGTTGGCGGCCGACGGCTTTTCGGTAACCGCCGCTCCATTGCCGTTGACCTCCTTTGCGGAGGATGTTGCCGCGCTCGAACGCGCCCTGGAACGGACGGAAAAACCCGTGATCCTGGTGGGTCACGCCTATGCCGGCGCCATCATCGCCGCTGTTTCCAGCGAAAAGGTCAAGGCCCTGGTCTATGTTGCAGCGCTTGCGCCGGATGAGGGCGAGACCGTTGCCGATGTCTTTTATCGCGGCGAACCTCAGTTGCAGGCGCCGAGGCTGGCGCCCGACGGCCACGGGCTGATCTACCTTCCGCAGGATGCATTCGCGACCGCCTTCGCACAGAACGCGAAGGCTGACGAGCTGGCAGTTCTGGCGGCCTCGCAGCGACCGATCTCGCCGGCATGCATCACCGTTCCCGTCCGCCGTCCGCTCTGGAAGGATCGTCCCACCTGGTTCCTGATCGCCGAGGAGGACCGGATGATCCCGGTCGACAATCAGCGTTTCATGGCCGCGCGCATGAAGGCGCGGCAGCACGCCGTCCCGGCCGATCACATGCCGATGGTCACGGCTCCGGCCGCCATTGTCGAGATGATTCGGGACGCAGCCACCGCTATCTGAATTCTCTGTTTATAACTCCATAAGAGCAATCAAAAAGGTTATGAAAGGACCTTGTCATGACTGATATCAACTATCGCACCGTCAATGTCGAAGGTGTCAAAGTCTTTTATCGCGAGGCAGGTTCGCCCGGCGCGTCCAAGCTTCTGCTGCTGCACGGCTTCCCGAGTTCCAGCCACATGTATCGCGATCTCATTCCGCTTTTGGCCGATCGCTATCACATCATTGCGCCGGATCTTCCCGGCTTCGGACAATCCGACGCGCCGAAGGGCACCAACAGCTTCGACAGTATCGCCGAGACGATCGACCGCTTCACCGAAATCGTCGGTTTCGACCGCTATGCCATCTATGTCTTCGATTATGGTGCGCCGACCGGGTTCCGGCTGGCGGTGAAGCATCCGGAGCGGATCACGGCAATCATCTCCCAGAACGGCAATGCCTATGAGGAGGGTTTGAGCGAGGGTTGGAATCCGATCCAAGCCTATTGGCGCGAAGCCTCTGAGGAAAATCGTAATGCACTGAAGGCATTCCTGCAGCCGGACGCGACGGCGTGGCAATATACGCACGGCGTTCCTGATGCCACCAGGATTTCTCCGGATGGCTACTCGCTCGACAATTTCTATCTGGCCCGTCCGGGTGCGGAGAAAGTTCAGCTCGATCTCTTCGGGGATTACAAGAGCAACGTCGCGCTCTATCCGACCTTTCAGGATTACTTTCGCACTTATAAGCCGCGTCTGCTGGCGATCTGGGGCAAGCATGATCCGTTCTTCCTGCCGCCCGGAGCCGAGGCCTACCGCCGGGACATTCCCGATGCGGTCGTCAAGCTTCTCGACACCGGCCACTTTGCCCTCGAGACGCATGCGGCGGAAATCGCAGCCGAAATTCGCTCTTTCCTCGGCTGATAACGGGCCTTGCCGCGCCGATGAAAGATCGGCGCGGCAGGCTTTGGTTTGAGCCTTTGAGGCATTGGTCAAGCCGAGAGCTTGAATCCTTCGGCCTTAGCCTGTTCATTGACGCGGCCGCTATAGGGCAGAATGCGGCGGAGAACCTCTTGAGCAAGCGTCTGGGCGTTCTGCTGCGCCTTGTCGAGATTGCTGACGGTATCGGAATCGATCGAATAGAGGGTCTGGCCGTAGCCGAAGACCTCGCGATAGGCCGCACGCTCGATGATCGGCGTCGACAGTACATGAACCCGGCGGCTGGAGAGCAGTTCCTTCACGGATTGCAGCGCGCGGGTGGTGACCATCGGATTGACGCGGGTCAGAACCACCGAATGCGGGATGCGGATATCGGCCCGATCCTCGAGATATTGCAGCAGTTCGATGACGTTGGTCGCGCCTTCCGCATCCATGGCCGAGCCTTGGACGGGGATGAGCACGTAGTTCGAATAGCCGAGCGCCTGTGCCAGCAGCGGACTGCGGGCGCCGGGCAGGTCGATGAGCAGGAAATCGACCTCGGCGCGCAGCTTGCGCGCATGCTGGCCGAGATTGGCGGCTGTCACGTAGGAAACGACTGACAAAGAGGACGGTGCCTTCGAGCCCAGCCGCTCATGCCATTTGGAGATCCACAATTGCGGATCCGCATCGAGGATGGCCACCGAAAAGCCCATGCGGGCAAGCTCGCAGGCAACGATGACGACGGCTGTGGTCTTGCCGGCGCCGCCCTTGGTGTTGGCAAAGGTCAAAACGGCCATGGGAATTCCCTGTACTGATCGGTTGGGCAACGCAATGGGGTAGGCGAAGAGCTGTCATGGCTTGCTGAGATCGTTACGCATTTATGGTTAACAAACCTTTTTGAATTACGGCGTGACCGATCGTGCCAACTCTTTACCCGCCAGCTAGCGGCGTTTATCCGCCGCCAGAATTTCGCGGGCGATCTGGTTCAGCCCCACAGTCCTGTCGACACCGCCATGGGCGATCGCCTCCTTGGGCATGCCGAAGACCACCGAGGTTTCCTCGTCCTGGGCGATGGTGAAAGCGCCGGCATCGTGCATTTCCTTCATGCCGCGGGCACCGTCGTCACCCATGCCGGTCATGATGACGCCCATGGCATTTCCCGCGGCCGAGCGCGCAGCCGACCGGAAAAGCACGTCGACGGAAGGCCGATGCCGTGAAACGAGAGGGCCGTCCTTGATCGCGACGACATAGCGCGCACCCTGGCGTTCCAGAAGCGTATGCCTGCCGCCGGGGGCGATCAGCACGTGACCGCGCAGGACCGCATCGCCATGTTCGGCTTCCTTGACCTCCACCTCGCAAAGGCTGTTCAGGCGCTTGGCAAAGGCGGCGGTGAATTTCTCCGGCATATGCTGCACGATGATCATGCCAGGCGTATTGGCTGGAAGCGCCACGAGCAGTTCGCGCAGTGCCTCCGTGCCGCCCGTCGACGCCCCGACGCAGACGATCATTTCCGTCGTCTTGGCCATGGCCCTGCCGCTCGGCGGCGGCAGGACGGCATCGGCGGTCAGCTTGGCCGTCGGTCCGCTCGGAGTGGCCGCGCGACGCCGTAGCGCTCCAAGTCTCGCCGCTGCCGCACCCTTGACCGTCTCGCGGATCGTCGCCGCCGTCTCCGCAAGATGGTCGGCGGCGGCGATCCTGGGCTTGAGGATGATATCGACGGCTCCGGCTTCGAGGGCCTGCATCAAGGTTTCCGATCCGGCTTCGGTCAGCGAAGAGCACATGACGACCGGGATGGGGTGCTGTGCCATCAGCTTGCGCAGGAAGGTGATCCCGTCCATGCGCGGCATTTCGACATCGAGCGTGATGACGTCGGGAATTTCTTCCTGGATCTTCTTCGCTGCCATGAAGGGGTCGGCAGCGGCACCCATCACCTCGATATCCGGGTCGGCCGACAGCACCTGTGTCATGACCTGCCGGACGCTGGCGGAATCATCGACAATGAGTACGCGGATCTTCTTCGGCATGCGTCAGACCTTCCGAAACACGGTATTGGCGACCTGCTTGACCGGCAGGCTGAGGCCGCTGATCGTTTCGGAATGGCCGACATAGAGGAAGCCGCCGGTCGCCAGCTTCTCGCAGAGCCTGGAGAGCACCTTTTCCTGCGTCGGCTTGTCGAAATAGATCAGCACGTTTCGGCAGAAGACGATATGAACCTTGTCGCCGATCTCATAGGCGCGATCCATGAGATTGAGACGACCGAAGCCGATCCTCGAACGCAGCTTGGGATGGATTCGAACTTCGCCCCGTTCGGGGTCGCGCGCTTCCATGACATAACGCAGGCGCCGCTGCCGGTCGACCAGGTCGATCATCGCGGCGGGATAGACGCCTCTGCGTGCAACCTTCAGAACATCGGTCGAAAGGTCGGTGGCAAGGATGCTGTATTCCGGTGCGCCACGGATTTCCCGATAATCTTCCATCACCATGGCGATCGTATAGGGTTCGGCACCGATGGAGCAGGCTGCGCTCCAGATCCGCAGGTGATTGTGTCCCGCCGCCAGCAGTTCGGGGATGGCGGCATTTTCGAGATGCTCGAAATGCTTCGGTTCCCGAAAGAAATCCGTCTTGTTCGTCGTGACCGCGTCGATCAGGTGAATGGCCTCGCGATCGATACCGCCACGCTTGAACAGATAGTCGCAATAGCCGTCGAGATCGCCGATCCCCGTTGCTCGCAGCCGGCGCCTCAAACGTCCTTCCAGCATCGTGCGTTTGCCCGGAGGCATCTTGATGCCGCTATAATCGTAGATATAGCGGGCGAGCTGGTCGAAATTCCGCCGGCTCAGCCCCTTGTCCTCGTAGTCCCTTACATCCTGCATTGCCACTTTACGCCTCACTCACACAGCGGCGAACTCGGAGGCCTGATGGCCGGTGCCCACGCCCATCAACGAGACCTTGTCGCTCGATGAGAAGAGCTTTGCGAGATCGATGATCACGACGAAGCCGCCCTCACGGCGTACGACGCCGGCAATGTATTCCGACGGCCAGCGCACGCCGATATCGGGAGCGCTTTCGATCGACTGGTGCTTGAAGGATGTCACCTCGAAGACACGATCGGCGACGAGGCCCAACGTGAGGGCCTTGTGCGTGATCGGAATGTCGATCACGAGGATGCGCGTGTGCGGCGTCTTCGCAGTGGCGGACATGCCAAGCCGCAGGCGCAGATCGATGATCGGTACGCCTTGACCGCGCACGTCCCTGAGGCCGAGCAGGTAATCCGGTCCATGCGGAATACGGAAGGCGTCCTGATGGTCCAGGATCTCCCGGACCACTTCGACGGGCACGGCGAAGCATTCATCGCCAAGGCCGAAGGTTACATATTGAGCTTCGGTGCTGGATGCAGCCATTTATGCGCTCTCCTTGAATTCCGCATCGTCTGCGTCTGGTCCGCCCATGGACATGTCGAGAGAGAAGCCCTTGAGGCGGGCTTGCTGCGCGGCAACGCTGTTGTCGGTTCGTGCGGCCGGTGTCCTGGCAGCTGGTGCCTTGGCGACAGGCCGGGACTTGGCCGGGCTGGCGGGAGCGTGGACCGGCTGATGCACGGTCTGCGTCTTGCGGGCATTGGCCTGGTCGACCTTGAAGAAGGCGATGGAAGCCTGCAGCTCCTCTGCCTGGGCGGCCAGTTCTTCCGAGGTTGCCGACATCTCTTCGGAGGCACCGGCATTCTGCTGCGTCACCTTGTCGAGCTGCTGAATCGCCTCGTTGATCTGCGAGGCGCCGATATCCTGCTCGCGGCAGGCAGCCGAGATTTCGGCCACCAGTTCGGCGGTCTTGCGGATATCGGGCACGAGGCGCGACAGCATCTCGCCGGCTTCGGTCGCAACCGTGACGGTCTCACCCGAGAGGCTGGAGATTTCGGCGGCCGCTGCCTGGCTGCGTTCTGCCAGCTTGCGCACTTCGGAGGCGACGACGGCAAAGCCGCGGCCATGCTCGCCGGCACGGGCTGCCTCGACCGCGGCATTGAGGGCCAGCAGGTCGGTCTGGCGGGCGATCTCCTGGACGATGGAGATCTTCTCGGCGATGGTGCGCATGGCGTTGACGGCGCGGTCGACGGCCTGGCCGCTGACCTCAGCGTCTCTGGCGGACTGACGGGCGATCTTCTCGGTTTGAGCGGCGTTGTCGGCATTCTGCTTGATGTTGGCGGCCATCTCCTCCATCGAGGCGGAGGCTTCCTCGGCTGAAGAGGCCTGCTCGGTGGCGCCCTGCGAGAGCTGCTCGGAACCGGCCGACAGCTGCTGGCTGCCCGACGAGACATTGTCGGAAGCCGACAGAGCATCCGCAACGACACCGCGCAGGCGTTCGACCATCGATTGAAGCGAGGTGCCGAGCGTGTCCTTGTCCGACATCGGCTTCGGCTTGACCGTCAAGTCGCCGTTGGCGATCTGATCGGCGATCGTTGCGGTATTGCGCAGGTTGCCGGTCATGACGTTGATGGTATCGACCAGATCCTTGATCTCGTCATTGGTCTTGATTTCGATATTCTGGTTGAGATCACCGATGGCAACGCCTTCGGCGACCGCCTGGATTTTTTTGAGACCGCGGTTGATGCCGAGCGCTATCCAGATGGCGATCACGCTCGACAGTACGAACATGACGGCGAGCGAGGTCAGCAGAAGGTTCCGCGCGAAAGCATATTGGTCATTGGTCGCCTGGTCGGTCGCGTGCAGATCCGCAATGATCCCGTCGTTGATTTTGCCGACAATGTCGAGAAGAACGGTCGTCGCCTTTCGTCCTTCGCCCATGGATAGTTCAGCCGCTTTCCGATTGCTGTCTTCGGTATTTTCGACCGCGAGCTTCAAAACCTGGGCGTCGACTTCCTTCCAGGCCGGAAACTGTCTGGAAAACTCCGCGACCTTGTCTGCGATGGCAGAATCTTGCGCTAATTTCTCTACGAGTTGGTCGATCGTGGCCTCATTGGCACGAACCGCATCGACGTAACCGCTGATGGCCTGCGGATCGTTGTTCAGAATCGCATTCTTTTCATTGCGGATTGCATTCAGGACGGCGTTAGAAAGTTCGCCGGAGCTGCGTTGATTTGCGGCCGGACCCTGAATGATCTCGGTAATGGCCGAATTCAAGGAAGACAGGCTCATGATCGCCAGGACCGACATGCCCGTGGACATGACAATCAGCAGGCCGAATGCGAGGGCCAATTTGAGTTTGATGGTAAAGCGCATCTCTGAAGCTCCTGGAGATGGAGAGATTTGATAGTTAAAAAAGTCAGACGGGGAGCCGTCTTGATGCGCGAAGACCGATACATTCACCCTTCCGCGAACCGTTTCCGGTTCTTGAGGCCCGCAACAGCATTTGCCGGCCTTTGATCCGGCGCCTTCGGGCGCCGGATCGTGTCGAGATCAGGCCAGCCGCTCAGGCGCTCTGGCGAAAGTCGTTGTCGTCTGCGTCTGGTCCGCCCATGGACATGTCGAGGGAGAAGCCCTTGAGGCGGGCTTGCTGAGCGGCAACGCTGTTGTCGGTTCGTGTGGCCGGTGTCCTGGCAGCTGGTGCCTTGGCGACAGGCCTGGACTTGGCCGGGCTGGCGGTGTGATGGATCGGAGCATGGACCGGCTGATGCACGGCCTGGGCCTTGCGAGCATTGGCCTGGTCGACCTTGAAGAAGGCGATGGAAGCCTGCAGCTCCTCTGCCTGGGCGGCCAGTTCTTCCGAGGTTGCCGACATCTCTTCGGAGGCACCGGCATTCTGCTGCGTCACCTTGTCGAGCTGCTGGATCGCCTCGTTGATCTGCGAGGCGCCGATATCCTGCTCGCGGCAGGCAGCCGAGATTTCGGCCACCAGTTCGGCGGTCTTGCGGATATCGGGCACGAGGCGCGACAGCATCTCGCCGGCTTCGGTCGCGACCGTGACGGTCTCACCCGAGAGGCTGGAGATTTCGGCGGCCGCCGCCTGGCTGCGTTCGGCGAGCTTGCGCACTTCGGAGGCGACGACGGCAAAGCCGCGGCCATGCTCGCCGGCACGCGCTGCCTCGACCGCGGCATTGAGGGCCAGCAGGTCGGTCTGGCGGGCGATCTCCTGGACGATGGAGATCTTCTCGGCGATGGTGCGCATGGCGTTGACGGCGCGGTCGACGGCCTGGCCGCTGACCTCGGCGTCTCTGGCGGACTGACGTGCGATCTTCTCGGTCTGTGCGGCGTTGTCGGCATTCTGCTTGATGTTGGCGGCCATCTCCTCCATCGAGGCAGAGGCTTCCTCGGCGGAGGAGGCCTGTTCGGTGGCGCCCTGGGAGAGCTGCTCGGAACCGGCCGACAGCTGCTGGCTGCCCGAGGAGACATTGTCGGAAGCCGACAGAGCATCCGCGACGACACCGCGCAGCCGTTCGATCATCGAGTTGACGTGGCCAAGAAGTTCGCCGATCTCGTCCTTCGTCCGTATTTCCGCAAACTCGCTCAGATCACCGTCGGCCACCGTTTGGACCGTCTTGACGGCACGGCTGATGCCCTTGTTGATCGAAACGACGATCCAGAGAGCCGAGACGAATGCAACGATCGAAGCGGTGGCGGCGATAATGATGAGAATGAAGCGTGCATTGGCGTAGTCGGCGTCCGAATCCTGATCCGCCTGTTTCAGCCTCGCACGTTCGGTATCGAAGATCTGAGCCAGAACACCGTCGATCTTGGTGCTGATGTCGCGTCCTTCCGTCGACGAAATTTCAAGCGCACCGTTGCCGTTGCCCGCAAGTGCCATGCTGCGAATGCGGTCGTCGGCATTTCGCCAGGCAGCAGACAGATCCTTGATCTGCGACCAATAGGCCATGTCCTGATCGGTGGTGTTGGCCAGTATTTTTGCAAAATCCGCATCGAATGCGGAACGCGCTGCATCGCTCTTGGCGATATAGCCTTTCGTCTCGTCGGCGGACGCGGAGGACAGCATGTTCTTCTGCTGCCGCAGCTGCTGCAGGACGGCGATGTCGAGATTCTGCGCAAGTCGCAGGCGTTCGGCAGGCCCTGACAATGTATCGGACCAATTGTCGTTCACCTGACCGAGGGTTTTGATGCTGTAGACGGCCGTGCCAAGAAGCATGGCGATCACGACAGCAAACGTTAGAAGCAGCTTGAGCTTGATCGTAAAACGCATCTGATGGCCTCCTTGTCCTAAAAATTCACGCTGTTGCTCGAAGTGTACCCGCCCGCTGCGACGAGAAGATCGCCTGCAAATTCGGGAGGATGATGAATTCGCCATCGCGCTTTACGAGGGCGTGGATGTAATCGGCGCGCCAGCGCATGCCGATGACGGGCGGCGGCTCGCTTGCGGCTCTAGAAAGCTGCGTGACCTCATGCACCTTGTCGGTGCGGATGCCGATCAGGGTCGTTTCTCCGTCCAGCTCGAGTTCGGTGACGACGATGCGGCTGTCGATGGTGACGTTGCCGGCTTCCATGCCGAAGGCGATGCGGATATCGGCAAGCGGAATGACCTTGCCGCGGAAGTTGATGACGCTGCCGACGAAGGGCAGGCTGCCGGGAACGCTGGTCTCGGGCAGCAGATCGAGGATTTCCTGCACGACGACCGCATCGATGGCAAAGGTTTCGCCATTGAGGCTGAAGGTCAGCACGGAAAGCTCGTCGGCGCCTTTCCAAATGGCGCGATAGTCTGATTTTAGGTCTGCGTCGGTCATCCTGCTGCCCGCAATTGCGCCTCCTGGTGCTGTCCGGCCGTGATGAGGTGAACGACATCGAGGATCAGGGCCACGTTGCCGTCGCCGAGAATGGTCGCGCCGGAAAAGGTGGAAACATGGTCGTGCAGCTTCGACATCGACTTGATGACGGTCTGATGGTCGCCGATGATCTGATCGACGACGAGGCCGACTCGGTCGCTGCCCGTCGAGATCACCACCACCTTCTGATAGGGATCGGGTTCCGTGCCGGTGCGGAAGAGTTCCCGCAGGCGCAGGAACGGCACGAGATCGTCGCGCAGAGAGATGAAGCTGCGTCCGCGCGAGCGCAGGTCCTGCTCGACCGAGAGCTCGAGGCATTCTTCCACCGCGGCGAGCGGGATCACGTAGCGCCCATTGCCGACACGAACGAGAAGGCCGTCGATGATGGCGAGCGTCAGCGGAATGCGCAACGCGATCTCGGAGCCCTTGCCGAACTCGCTCGTGATGTCGATTGCTCCGCGCAGCGTCTCGATCGTCTTCTTGACCACGTCCATCCCGACGCCGCGGCCGGAAAGGTTGGTGACCTTTTCGGCAGTGGAGAAGCCGGGCTGGAAGATCAGCTGCAGCAGCTCCTTGTCCGAAAGCTGGGCGCCGGGCCGGATAAGGCCGTTGGCTTCCGCCTTCGCGCGCACCCTCTGCCTGTCGATGCCGCGTCCGTCGTCCTTGATGGAGATGACGACTTCGCTGCCGGTCTGGTGTGCGGAAAGGATGACGCGCCCGGTCACCGGCTTGCCGGCTGCGACCCGATCATCCGGGCTTTCCAGGCCGTGATCGATGGAGTTGCGCACGAGGTGAACGAGCGGATCGGCCAGCCGGTCGATGACCGTCTTGTCGACTTCCGTGCCCTCGCCCTCGGTGACGAGTTCGATATCCTTGCCGGTCTCTCGGGCAAGGTCATGGACCAGCCGACGGAAGCGGCTGAAGAGGCTTGCAACCGGCATCATGCGCAGAACCATCATCGTGTCGCGCAGCTCGCCGGCCAGGCGCTCTATTTCTTCCGATACCGAGCGCAGGCCGAGATCGGCGGCCGAATTCGCCATCTGGCTCAGCCGCGACTGGGCGATGACCAGCTCGCCGACCCGGTCCATCATTTCGTCCAGGCGCAGGGCCGGGACGCGGACATTGTCTGCCTGCTTCTGCGATTTTGCGTCGGCCGGCGGGGCCTTTCCGGCATCGACCGGGTGGGCGGCAGCCTTCGATCCTTTGTCTTCGACGGGCCGCTCGACCTTGGCGACGACAGGTGCCGGGGCCGGCTCCTTTGGCGCCGCAAGCTCGTTCAGCTCCATCGTCATCTCGTCCATGACGAAGATAAAGACGTCTTCGATGTCGGAGCGCGGTTTTTCCGTCGTCAGACGAACCGTCCAGCCGATGTGCAGATCGCGCGGCTCCAGCTCGGCCAGCAGCGGAATGGCATCGGTATCGGCTTCGATCCGGCATTCACCAAGCTCGCGCAGCTCGTCCAGCAGCCCGAGCGGATTGGTGCCGTTGGCCATCGAATTGGCGGGCAGGCTGAATTTCAGATGCCAGGTCTTTGCACCGCCGGCATCCGGAACGACGGCAGGGATGACCGGCGTACTGGCCGGTGCAGCCGATGCACTCGTCGATCCGGCCGCACCGACAGCCTGACGCAGTTTTTCCAGGAGAACGGAACTCATGGCCTCGTGGTCGCCGTTCGGGTTTTCCAGCAGTGCCTGCATATGGCCCTGAGCGTCGAGAACGGCGCTGACCAGCTCCTTGGTGGCCGGCGCTTCGCCCTTGCGAACGCGGTCGAAGGCCGTCTCGCAATGGTGGGTGAAGGCGGCGAGCTGATCGAAGCCGAACATGGAGCCCGATCCCTTGAGCGTATGAAGACCCCTGAAGACCGCATCGACCTGAGCCCGGTCGCTGAGGTCGCGCATCAGATCGAGGAGGCCTGCCTCGATCAACTCGAGCTGCTCGGCGGCCTCCGTCCTGAAGACGGCGATCGGATCGAGTTCGTTCATTTGCCGAGAACCTTGCGCGCGATCTTGATGAGGGTTTCAGGGTCGAAGGGCTTCGTCAGCCATCCCGTCGCTCCGGCGGCCTTGGCCTGTTGCTTGAGATCGCCATCCGACTCCGTGGTCAGGAAGATGACGGGTGTCCCCATATAGGCCGGCAGCTGCCGCAGGTTGCGGATCATGGTCAGTCCGTCCATGTTCGGCATGTTGAGATCGGTGACGACGAGATCGAAATTGCCCGATTTCAGCTTGTCGAGACCATCGGCGCCATCGACCGCTTCGGTGACGGAATATCCGGCGTTGGTCAGCGCAATGCGCGTCGTCAGCCGAATGCTGGCGGAGTCATCGACGGTGAGAATATTGGCGCTCATGCTGCTTTTCCTTCTAGCCAGAAACTGTCTTCTTGCCGGTCCTCGCCAAGGAGGCCCGCGCGTTGCAGGACGGTCAGAAAATTGCCGTCCGCCGGTTTGTTCAATGCGATTGTCACGCCGGCGCGGCTTGCCGTCTGCCGTGCGGACAGAAGCAGCTGCGGCAGGGTGAGATCGATCTCTTCATTGTCGTCGATGTCGATGACCAGGGAACGGCTGCGCAAGGCCGCTTCCTGGAGGTAGACCTGGATGATGTCCCTGACATTGGTGATCGTCTTGATCGTCAGTGGTCCGTGAAGGTGTAGAATTTCAGTCTGCTCGTTCATGCCGGACCTCGGGATAGCTGAAGTGTGGGAACCGTTGTCGTTACGTCGCCGCGATCTTCGGATTCAAAGAGTGCCTTGATATCCACCCAGCGGCGGCAGAAGGCGGCAACGCAAGCCGGATCGAAATGGGTGCCGCTGCTGTTGACGACCTCACGGAATGCGTCGGCGATCGGCCAGGCGGCCTTGTAAGCCCGTTTCGAGCAGAGCGCGTCGAAGACGTCGGCGATGGCAACGATGCGGGCCTCTATCGGGATAGAGGTGCCGGAAAGCCCCTTCGGGTAGCCGGCACCATCCCATCTTTCATGATGGCTCTCGGCGATCTTGCCCGCCATCTGGATGAGCTCGCTGGAACTGTCGCGCAGGATCTCGGCGCCGAAATCCGTGTGCTCCTGCATCTGCCGCCGCTCGTCCTGGCTTAGCGGACCGGGCTTCGAAAGAATGGCGTCCGGCAAGCCGATCTTGCCGACATCGTGAAGGGCGCTGGCAAGGAAAATCATGCGGCATTGCCCGGCATCCAGGCCGACTTCCTCGGCGATTATCCGTGCGACGAGCGCGACCCTATCCAGATGGTCCGCCGTCTCTCCGTGACGGCAGGCGATCGCCTTGGAAAGGCGCCAGATGATTTCCTCCTCGCGCCGCTCTATCCGTTTCATGGCGGCGTCGAAATCGCGCTGCAGGGTCGCCGCTTTGGTCGCCAGCGCCAGTCGTTCTTCTCCTATGCTGAGAATGTTGCGGACGCGGATCGTCAGTTCCGTCTCGTCGATCGGCTTGGTCAGGAATTCCGTCGCGCCTGCCTTCATCGCTGCCAGCTTGATATCCGCTTCCCTACGGGAGGTAATCATGATGGCGGGAATATGAGAGGTAAGCGAATTCTTACGTATATGGGCGATGACCTCGACGCCGTTCATATCGGGCATCATGTAGTCGACAAGAACGAGATCCGGTGTCTTGTCGTCAAGCCGCGCCAAAGCATCGTTCGGCCGGAGGAAAGACAAGACTTCGCTGCCTTTGATCGCTTCGACTGCCCGGCGAAGCGTGGCGACAACGGAAGGACTGTCATCTATTACGAAGACGCGCATAGTTACCCCGCGGAGCGCCCGCGGCATATACGCGGACCTGCTCACGATTTTCGGCTTGGAGGTTGTTGGAGGCCTTTCTTATGAAAGGGCCGCGTCACAATGATTGTGAATCTTGGCTGAGGTAACGAAATCGTTAAATGGCTAACGGTGTGTTAAACTTCGTCTCAACCTGTAGGTGATTTTGCAATTAACTGCGATAAAGTGATAAGCTTGCGCTTTTCTGATATTAAATATCGGCGTCGTCGCTAACATTGCGGCGACTGACGCGCGTCGACGACGGCGAGACACCGTACATGGCTCGATAGCGCGCCGCGAAATATCCCATATGACTGAAGCCCCAGCGTGTGGCTATTTCCGATATATTCTCGTCGAGATTGCCATAAAGCAGATCGTGATGGATCTGCTGGAGCCGCAGGCGCTGCACGTAGTTCAAGGGGTTCATGCCCATATTGTGCTGGAAGGAGAGCTGCAGGCTGCGCACGCTCTGGCCGGCATTCCGCGCGATATCCAGCACGGTGAACTCGTCACCCAAATGAGCCTGGATCCAGTCCAGCGCCCGTTTGAGATTGCGCGGGCGGGCGCTCTGAATCATGGTTTTCGATGCCGATCTCGGCCATGATTGCACGAAGGTCGTTACCAGCGCCTCCTCGAACAGAGAAGCACCCAATGGAGAGCCGGCAAAAGGATGCTCGCCCGGTTCCAGAAGCAGGGCAGCCATACGGTGGATCGTTCGAACACCCTTGTCGCCGGTGCCGGCGATCGTGTCGAAGCCGCGAAAAAACAACCCAGGATCGTCTTTTCCGATGTCGATCAATGTCAGGCAATGAACGCGCGGTATGGCGAGGGCAATTTTGCCGGCATCCCTGGACGCTTTGATCCTTGTAGGCCCAGGAGACTGCAGCATGAAGGTGGTTCCCGCCATGGCCGTGAACTCCTGATCCTCGGTCTCGACATGGAAGGTCCCGCTTTCAACGAAATGCAGTTCTATACGATCTGCGGGATCGAATAGATAACGGATTTCGTAACCCGTTTCCGAAGAGATCTTCCAGACCGCCATCTTTCGGATGGTCGTCAGGGTAATATCGAGGCGAAAATGCGAGGCCTCGGGCATGCGTTCGAAAACAGCGGGTAGGCCGGCATGCGCGAGCCTTTCCTGCAATTCCTCGGTTTCGCAGAACGACCAAGCATATTTTCCGATCGCTATGTCCATCTTACTTCAATCCGCTTCAGCGGGCGCGTTGGTGAGTAGGGCCGCAGGTGACCGAGGCCTGAAAAAAGGCATGGCGTGCACGCACGCTATCTATAGGGTCCGGGTCTTGCTCAGGGCTTTCCGGCGCCACCTCGGGGATTGTGGCAATGCAGTAACATCGCCGTTTCGTCCTCGGCGTTAACTCCGTGTTTTTCTGTTCGTCTTAGTTTTCCGGAATGGTTCTAGGCGGAGTCCAAGACAGTATGGCGTATGCAGCGACAAGCCGACAATTTACCCCTTCGACGGATAGTTTCGTCGATCGCCTGGAAAGTGCCCGATTGCAGATCGAGCAGCGTTTCCTGGATGGTGGTGCGGTGCTGATCACCGTCACGGAAGCGCTCGCCAAGCTGGTCAGCCTGCTGGAACACATCGGCAGCTCACTGAAGGAGGAGAATGCGACCGAAGCGACGGCTCGCCTTCTCCAGACGGTGGATCTCCTGAACAAGCTGCCACCGGCCGAAGCGCGGCGCCACGCATGCGTGGCCTCGATCAGCCAGACCGGGCAATCGCTTGCTGAGCACGTGCTCTCGATGGAAGAAACGCTGCGCTATCTGAGAACCTTCGCCGCGACCGCCAAAATAGCGGGTGCGCGCATTCCGGATTTTTCGAGCTTCGCCAGCGAAATCGTCGAGCGCATCGAATTCGCCACCAAGGAGGTCAAGGCGCTGTCGCTGCAGATCCGCTCGCTGGAGGTGCAGATCGAAACCGCCGCCGCCAGTGAGGATGGGTCGCTGGCCCAGCATCTGAACGGCATACCGTCCATTGTCCAGCGTCTCGTGTCGAATGCCGAGGAGATCCAGGTCCAGCGCCGCAATCTTTCGGAGCTGGCGGATACGGTTGCCGGCCTGGCGCGCAAGATCCAGAGCAAGGTCGCCCATACACTCTCGGCCATGCAGATCGGTGATATAACACGGCAGAGGGTCGAGCATTGCCAGGCTGCCCACATGATGACCGAAGCCTATCTCGCGTCCGAAGCTCCGGCCGATCTTTCCGCCGCCGATCGCCAGCGCCTCTCGCAATTGACGATGACGCTGATCTTCGAGCTGCTCGGCGAGACGACCAAGGGATTCGATCGCGAGACCGCCAAGATCGTCGACAATATCCGCGGCTTCAGCGGCGATATCGGCACGCTGCTCAACCTCTACCAGACGATGATGTCGCAGAGCGGTGAGGACGGAAAGAGCCCGATCCATTCGCTGCGTGGCGATCTTTCCGCCGCCCGGGCTGTTGTCGATCGCATTGATGTCGCCGCGGCCGGAGCAAATCGGCTCAGCGAGAAGACGTCCGAAATGGTCAAGGAACTGACCGCAAGCATTCAGACCATTCAGCTGGTACGGCGTGATATTCAATACATGGCGCTCAACACCAATCTGCGCTGCGGCAAGCTTGGCGAGGAGGGGCGGGCAATCAATGTCGTCGCCGGCGAATTGCGGTCGTTTGCATCGCTGCTCGACGAGGATGCCGAGAAGATCCTGGTCGGGCTCGGCACGCTTGAAACGCAGACCGCCGGCCTCAAGGACTGGCGCCAGACCGGCGAGCCGGAAAACTCTTCCGGTCTCGGCAGCCATATCGACGCAGCTCTCGTCCATATCGGCGAAGCTGGGGCGTCGATGGATATGAATGTGCGGGAACTGCGCCAATGCGGCGAGACCATGACCTCGCAGGTGACCGAAATTGTCGCGAGCCTGGATTTTCGTTCCGGGATCGGGGAAATCCTGGCATCCTGCACCAGCGAGGCCGCACTTGCGCGCCGCGCATTTGCCGGCACGAGCGGACTGGAAGTGCCTGTGGCGGCCATTTCCGAGCGCATTTTCAAGATCTATACCATGGCCGCCGAACGCGAGATCCACGCGAGCATCTTCGGCGTGGTGAACCCTGTGGCCGAAAGCGGGCCAGCCCCAGCCAGCGATGAGGAGCTGTTCGCGGACGCTCTCTTCTGATTGCGATCTCGCGTGTCCAGCGACAGTCGCCGGCGTGACGGGCGAGGGCCTGTTGCGGCCTTTCTCTGTGCCTTCGTGATGCGAAGCCTACGTCTCATGCCATGCCCCATGAAAGGCTGACGCCGTCTTGATGTTCCCTTGACAATTCCGGCGCAGATGGTTCGGCGAAGCCAGTTTGCCGGATCTTTGCATGAATCGAGAGACATTGATCGCCGGGACGCCTGACGGCGTCGTATCCAGAATTCCCCTTCGCGCAACCGCGCCGGAGGACGCCGATGGAGCGCGTTCAGCACGATATGTCGTGCTGAAGAGGGTATTGACGTTTGGATTGCGGGTGCGCTGGAAGCGAGCGCTTCTCTTTTGGGGTCGCTTCGCGGCCAATCCGCTCCTCACCATCCGCTGGTGGCGCTTTGCCGCGGCCTTCGCCGCCGAGCAGGGATTGCCGCCTCCGCACGACGAGCTGCTGCAGAAGCCGCTCTCGAAATTTCTGGTCTATGGGATGCTGAACTCCCTGCGTCTTACGCTCCTCACCGATCATTTTGCGATCGCGGCAAGAATCCTTTCGGCGGAGAGCATGGCGCGGCTCTGGCGTGGCGAATGGCTGGAAATGGGTCTCGTCCAGGGACGCAGCGAAACCTATGCATGCCTTATCGCGCTTGCCGATCGCAGCGGCGGGCGCCATGAGGGCGCCTTTGCGGTCAAACTCATGCGCGTCGAAGACAAAGCCGTTCTCTGCACCGCCAGATTTACTTTTGTCAGCCAGGGTCCGGAGGATCGGTATACTTTCCTCGTCGGGAGCATGCAGGGGCCGCGCAATGCGAAGCAACGGATCGTCGAAGTGACCCGCGATCTTTTCGGCCTGCGTCCGAAGGAGGCGATACTGGTCGTCCTGCAAGGCCTGGTGACGGAAGGCGGCATGCAGCACTTCCTCGCCGTCTCGCAGGTCAAGCATCCGATCCGGTATCGCCGCCGCACGCGGCAATCGATGATGCTGTCGAACGTCGATGCTTTCTGGACCGAACGAGGCGCCGAACCCGAGGATACCTACGGCTTCAGAGTGCCATTTTCCAGAATCTGCGGAGCCGACAGGCGCAGCCGGAGCAAAATGTGTTTCTACAGTGTCGGCGAACTCTTCCATTGATCATCGGAGGCGGCCGCGCGAGCCGGATTCAACCATTCTATTTCTTGGCTTTCACGCAAATCCGGAAAGGAAACCGCGCTTTCCCGGAATTGCCTTTTATTGGCAAGGTTCGTGTGCTCTTTCCTGCTCGACGCTTGCAGGCAGATGGATTGCGACCATGGCGCCGCCTTCCGGCCGGTTTGCAAATTCCAGATACCCGCCATGGGCAACTGCTATTGCCTGCACGACGGATAGCCCCAGCCCTGTGCCGCCGGTTGCACGCGAACGTGAGGTATCGCCTCGCCAGAACGGGTTGACGGCGACGGCGTCCATGTCCTGCGGAAATCCCGGGCCGCGATCGAGGAGGCGGATGACGATGCTTTCATCCGGCAAGCGCTCGGTTTCGCATCGCAGCCAACCGCCGTCGGCGGCATAACGGCAAGCATTTTCAAGAAGCGCCAGAAGCGCCTGTCGCAGGCGGGGAGAATCCGCCGAGGCCCAGGCGGGCTGCAGATGCGTTTCAATCCGTAGCTTGCTTGCGTCCAGCATCGGCTTTGCCGAGGCAATGACAGTCTCGGCCAATTGCGATGCGTCGATGCGCCGGCGTTCGACCACCAGCTTCTGGCCGATGGCCAGAGACAAGGTGCGCAGGTCCTCGACAATCCGGCCGAGACCCTCGACCTGAAGGAGGAGGTCGGAGACGATCTTGCGGTCCATCGGGAAAATGCCGTCGATCATGCCCTGCAGCGATCCCTGCAGGATCGTCAGCGGGGTTCGCAGCTCGTGCGCGATCGCCATGTTGTTGAAGCGCAGCCTCTCCTCCATCGTCTCCAGCCCTGTCGCCAGCGCATTGAAGGTTTCGACAAGGCTCGCGACCTCGCGGGTGCTACGGTGGGAAGCGGCAACGCGAACGGAGAAATCGCCTGATTTCAGACCATCCGCGGCCAAGGTGAGCTCCTCAAGCGGACTTGCAAGGCGCCGCGCCAGATAGATACCGATGAGGGCGCAGATCAAAGCGGAAAGCAAGCCGCCTATCAGCACGGAAAGCTGTACCTTGAAATCCGTCGGCTCCGTCAAGGAATTGAGATGTTCAAACAGGATCCTGAGGGAATCGCCGTCCGGAACCTTGTTCTCGCTCAGCATCGTGTAGGCCGTCGCGGCCCTTGGCGGTAGGGCGTCGGTAATGTTCTTCTCCAGATAGGAGGCATACCAGTTGACCTCCAGATATGTCAGGCCGACGCTGAGGAGCAACATGATAGCGGTAACGATGGCCGTGAGCGTGGCCAGCGGCAGGCAGGGAAATCTTGGTATCTTCATCTCGGATCCGAAAAACGATAGCCGATGCCGCGCACCGCAGGAAAAAAGCCGTTCTGTCCCATGTCTTCCAGCTTGCGCCGAAGGTTGGAAATATGCGTGTCGACGGTGCGGACCAAGGCCTCGCTTTCGGGCAGACAGGCATCGAGAATGTCCGCGCGCGCGAACGCCTGCGTGGGGTGGCGGATCATGTAGGCGAGAATCCTAAATTCGCTGAGCGTCAGGAGCAATGGAATGCGGTGCCCGTCCTTGAGGACAAAGACGGAATAGCTGCCGAAATCGACCTCGATGGCACCGAAACGCCGAATGGTTTCCGCCCGGTCACCCTGCGTCCGTCGCAGAACCGCCCTGACGCGAGCAACGACTTCCTGCGGGTTGAAGGGTTTGACGACATAGTCGTCGGCTCCGAGGCGCAGTCCGCTCAGGCGGTCTATGTCGTCGGCAACGGCCGTCACCATGATGACGGGCGTCGAGCCGGCCTGGCGCAAGCGACCAAGCACCCCGAAACCATCCAGTTTCGGTAGCCGTACATCCAGGAGCACGATGTCGGGCTTTAGAAGCGCGTGATGCTGAAGCGCGGTTTCGCCGTCGCCGGCGCGGACCGTACGAAAGCCGTCCCGCGTCAGATAGCCCTCCAATATCTGTGCGATAGCCGGTTCATCCTCCACGATGAGAACGAGACTGTTGTCCACCCTAGCGCCCTATTTTTTCGTTTTCCTTAGCGGCTTCGCCGCCCGACTCGTACTATCGCGGACGAAACCCGCTTCCGCAATTTCCAAACGGTCTTCCGGACGTCTGGCGATCGATTCTGAACACAGCCTTGATGCGATCTTGGTCAATTCTTGACAATCGCGATTCAGATTGCCGCCGTTCCGCCTCGGGAGATATGGCATGTGGAAATTTGCATTGTATTCTTGGAATTCCGCGTCCGGGCGTTCGGGCAGATCGGAGACCGGCGCGACCACGGATGGAGAGCTTGCGGTCATCGGCATGATGATCGTCTGGACCAGTTTTGTCTTCGTAGTCTTTCCCAAACTCGATCTTGCCGTTGCACGCCTGTTCGCTCATGGGCAGGTGTTCTGGCTTGCGGAGAATCCCTTCCTGAAGGCGGTACGGGACATCAGCCGCCAAAGCCAATCTTACCTTCTCTGCACCATGGCGGTGATTGTCATTCTCCATGTCTTCCTGCCGAGGCGGCTTCGTTTCTGCCCTCCGCACAAGCCCTTGTTCGTGCTTTTGAGTTTTGCCGCCGGGCCGCTCCTGATCGTGCAGACGTTGAAAGTCGCAATCGGACGCGTGCGTCCGCGCGATCTCATCGAGTTCGGCGGCATTGCGGATTTCACCCCGGTATGGCAGTTCTCGGCCGCCTGTTCTCGCAATTGCTCTTTCCCTTCCGGGGAGGCTGCGGCGGCTGCCGCCGGGCTTTCGCTGCTGGTTTTCGTGCCCGCCGGAGGCAGGTGGATTGCCGCGCTGCTTCTGACGCCGTGCCTGTTGTTCGTGGCGTTCAACCGCGTCATTTTCGGTGCTCATTTCCTGTCGGATGTGATGCTCGGCTGGCTTCTGACCATGTTGGGCATGGCGCTGATCTGGCGCTGGGTGGAAGCGAACTCGCGGGCGATCGATCGCTTCGTAACGCGCTTCATGTTCCGGTAAGCCGTCTTTTGCGTTTCTCTTTCGCCGTTGGGCAGGGCGGGCGAGCATTATTGTCGCCGGAATAGGTGATACTGACAGAACGCATGTTACAGACCTTAATACAACGTTTGTTCACCTTTCCATCGATCAGGGTTTACTTATTTACTGTTGGCATGCCGGCGGATGCGACGAAGGTCGAGCGCCGGATGGTTCATGGGGCCGACAGGGTGAGAGTGATGGGATGGTCTTGGTAGATTGGGCATTACGTGGAATGCTCGACATGGATCGCCGAAGAAGGGCGGGCGCTCGCAACGGCCACTTCGAGCCATGGGTCGTGCTCGCCGTGGAAAGTTTCGAGCGGGAAATGCTGGTTTTCTACAGGCGTTCGCAGTTCAAGGTCATTCATACGGCGGCATGACGGCCGCAGTGCAAACGCAACATACGGGTGTGAAAGCCGTCTCCGTATGCGGCGGTGAAGCGGGCGTGGATGTTGCAGGCGCGCTAGGGGCGCGCTTGCACTGTGCACGGCGTCAGCCGAGCCACATGGACAGTTCAATATCCTCGCCGAAAGCTACGGACATGTATCCGCTTGTCGGCGAGCGCACCCAGGTCAGATAATCGGGGCAGAAGTCTGCATTGTCGGCAAGCACGAGGGCTCCCGGCCTGAAATGGCTCTCCACCAGCTTCAGAATGTCGGGATAGAGCGCCTTGGCGCCATCGAGGAGCAGCAGGTCGATAGTATCCGGTAGGCCGGAACTCAACGTCTGCAGGGCATCGCCTTCCCGGATCTCCACGAGATCGATTAGGCCGGCGCCTGCCAGATTTTCCCGTGCCCGCGCCACCTTGGAGGGCTCGAATTCGGTGGTAATGAGGCGCCCACCGCCATTGTCCCGCAGCGCGGCGGCAAGATGGAGGGTGGAGATGCCGAAGGAGGTCCCAAATTCCACGATGGTCCGGGCACCGGTGCTGCGCGCCAGCATATAGAGCAAGCTACCTGCCTCCCGCGAGATGGCGAGCGGAATGTCCTTCAGCCGAGCGTAGAAATCGAGATAGTCGGTCTTGCTGCGCACCAGACGCGCGCGCTCCTCGCTGGAGAGGCCGCTCCAGTAAGCGGCAACCGATGGCGTTGTTGCCGGCGACGCAGCCTCCGCTTCCTCGAACAGGCGATTGAGCAATGGAGCGAGCGGGGGATTCGTCAGTGTGGTCATGTTCTCTCCGTTCAGAGCTGAGGTTTCTGCTTGCGGCGAAAATACGAATAATTCATCGCATTTTCTAATCGCGTTGACCGATGCTACGTGTGGAGTGATCGTATCCATTTGAAAATACATCGAAAAATAGACACCCCTGACCATGCGAGCGCAATTTCTCCGGCGCAGCCATTCGCATTTCAGGAGGCATCGGAGACATCGAAGCCGACGATATTGACCGGATGGTCGAAGCCCCTCAGCGCGTGGCTGCCGAAAGACCTGCATTGGACGCCGGCTGCCTCGGCGATATCAGCTGTCATCAGCATGACTGCGTCCAGCTCCTTGGCCAGCGCCTGCAATCGGGCCGAACGGTTTACTGGCGTCCCGATGATCGCAAACGAAAATCTGCCCGCCGAACCGATGTTGCCGTGGACGACTTCGCCGATATCGATGCCGATCCGCGCCCGTAATGGCGGCGCCGTCTTTCTCGACGGCATGGCATTGACGAGCTCCAGTGCCCGCAGCCCTTCCAGCGCGGCTTTTACCGCGGCGGCACAGAGCGGCTGTTCGCTTCCGGCGTCCGGAATGGGGAAGAACATGACGACGGCGTCGCCGACATGGCCGGACACCTGACCGCCGGCGCCGGACACAGGCCGGGTCATCGTCTCGAAGAACAGATTGAGATGATCGATGAGAGACCGGGGATCCAGTCGCTCGGTCAGCGAGGTGAACTGGAACAGGTCGCAATAGATCACGATCGCCCGAATTTGCTCGACCTCGCCAAGACCCACGCGGCCGTCGAGCAAGGCGGTTGCAGCATTGCGCCCGAGATAGGTCTGCAACAGGACGCGCGCGGCAGCGGCATTCAATCGGGCTCCGATAGCAAGTGCGAAAACCGGCGTCACGAGGTGCAGCAGCTCTATCTCCGACATTGAAAATCCGCCGGGGCGGTCGGTGATGAGCAGGCTCATCACGTCGTCGAAGAAACCGAGCGTGATATCTGGGGCAAGATAATTGGCAAAGGCTATGGCGTCAGTTGTTCCGCCGTGCGGAATGGATGCGAGGCGGCCGCTGCTGGCATTAAGACGGAGAACCGTTGCATCCTCCTCCAGCATGGCAGCGAAGATCTTGCCGGCAAGGATATCGTCTTCGGTGCCTTCGCCGTCTCGCCGCCAGCGAATGAAATGCTGTGCTCTCTCCGGATCGACGGCATCACAGGCGACCTCGATCGTCGAAATATCGAGACCCACGCCATTCAGCGTGCGGCCGAGGAGAATGACGAGCTCCGAGTCGCTTGCGCCGGCGAGTGCTGCTTCCACCAGCTCTCGGCTCACGCGCGAGAACGTCTTTGCCAGGGTTTCGGCCTCGATCGACCTCGTTACCGGTCCGTTGCTTTCATCGCCATGTTCTTCGGTTTGCATGGGACGCAAAATACGATTAATTCGTCAGCTTTCCTATTCGCATTGGCAGGCATCGATATGACGGATCGTCCAAGAGCCCGGATTTCCTCGCGAAAGCAGCCGAAGCAGGTTCGCTCGACCGAACTCGTTTCCGCAATCCTGAGTGCCGCGGCTCAGGTTTTGGCAAAGGAGGGCGCCCAGCGTTTCACCACGGCACGCGTTGCCGAAAAGGCCGGCGTCAGCGTCGGATCCTTGTATCAATATTTCCCCAATAAGGCGGCGATCCTCTTCCGTCTGCAGAGTGACGAATGGCGGCAGACGTCGGACCTACTGCGCCGCATCCTGGAAGACGCCGCGACGCCGCCGCTGGACCGATTGCGCGCTCTCGTCCATGCATTCATCCGCTCCGAATGCGAGGAGGCCGCCATGCGTGTCGCGCTTAACGACGCAGCGCCGCTTTATCGCGACGCACCGGAAGCGCATGAGGCGAGGTCATCCGGAGACCGTATCCTGCAGCAGTTCATGCGCGAAGCCTTGCCACAGGTTGATGATGCGGTCCGCATCCTGGCGGCGGACTTGATCGCGACGACGCTCAGTGCGACGGGAAAACAGCTTTCGGAGAGCCAGCAAACAGCGCAGGAGATCGAGGCCTATGGTGATGCCATGGCGGACATGTTCTGCGCCTATATCGAAAGCCTCAAGCGTCGATGAGAGGCGGTGCAGCATGGTTGCGCGCTCAGGCACAACGCTGTGTTGACACCCTTTCGACAAGCGCCTATTGGAAAAACCAGCCGGTTCCGCTGGCCGTAAGCGTTTGACGTCAAGCAACGCACTCAACGATCCTCGATGGTCGGAGTGCGTTTTGTTGTGCCTTCGCCGATCGAGGAAAGCCTGGAGACCATCATGGCTTTTCAATCGACACATGATCCGGCGCGCGGTCGCCTTCTGCTGCTGAGCGTCATTCTCTTTATCTCCTATCTTTGCGTCGGCATGACATTTCCGATCGTGCCGATCTACGTGACCGAGCAGTTGAAGCTCGGCAATGTCTGGGCCGGGCTCGGCGTCGGCATTGCCTTTCTTGCGACCATTCTGACACGCGGCTACGCCGGTAGTCTTTCCGACCATCGGGGCGCCAAAGTTGCAGTCGTTCGAGGGCTGGCATTCTACATGGCCGGCGCTCTGATATCACTGGCCGCCGGCCTGATCGTTGCTGCGACGATACCGTCATTTCTGCTTCTTCTTGCCGGCCGCCTGCTTCTTGGCCTGGGTGAAAGCCTTGTCGCCGTCGGCGTGATCGCCTGGGGCATCGGTTTCGTCGGGCCTGCGCGTTCGGGCAGGGTCCTCGCCCTGGTCGGGGCCGCGATCTACGGCGCTCTTGCTGTCGGCGGTCCCATCGGGCTGGTACTGCTCGATCGGTTCGGCTTTGCCGGCGCAATGGGGATCAGTGCCGCTCTTCCCTTCCTGGGACTGCTGGCGATCTCCCATATTCCCGGCGTTGCGCCACATCCCGGGGCGAAGCGGCCACCGCTCTGGAGCGTCATCAATCTTATATGGCTGCATGGATCCATCGTGTGCCTGCAGGGTATAGGCTTTGCGGCGATCGGCGCCTTTTTCACGCTGTATTTCCACGATCGCGGCTGGAACTATGCCGGACTGGGCCTGACCGCCTTTGGTGGTGGCTTCGTGCTGGTGCGCCTGCTCTTCGGTCATCTGCCGGATCGTCTCGGCGGTTTGCCTGTTGCAGCCATGTCGCTTTCCATCGAAGCGATCGGCCAATTCCTGATCTGGAATGCAAACGATCCCATTCTTGCGCTGGTTGGTGCATTTCTGACGGGGCTCGGATGCTCGATGATCTTCCCGGCCATGGGTCGGGAGGTCGTCCGGCTGGTGGACCCGCATCTGCGCGGCACTGCACTTGGTGGTTTCTCGGCCTTCCAGGATCTTGCCTATGGGCTGACCGGGCCGCTGGCTGGCATGCTGGCCGACAAAGCCGGTTATGGCAGCGTCTTCTTGGCAGGGACCGTCAGCGCGGCCGGCGGCCTATTGATCGCATTCTCGCTTCGCAGGGCGCGGGCCGCCGCGTTTAACTAAGCCGCATCTGGTCCCCACCTCCGGTGGGGATCAGCCATTGCCGCGTGGAACCGTTCGTCAAGAGTAAAGATCGAGAAGCAGCTACAGAGCGCGAAAAACGACGCCATAGTGATAGGGCGGCAGCTCGACCGTAGCTTGCGCTATGAAGTCACCGGCTTCGACGATGGCAGCGAGCGTTGCAGGCGGCATGCGCATCTCGCTCTTCGGCCCGCGCGGCTGTCCAAGTACCGTGGTTTCCTCGCGCGGCTGCGCCTTCCAGTTGACGATGCCGAACAATCCCTCTGCAGCAAGCACGGAACGGACGGCACGAACGAGGGCAAGCTGATCGGGAACGCCATGGAACGTGTTTGCCATCAGAACATAATCGATCTTTTCGGGAAGATGTCCTGCCACATCAAGCGCGTCGGCGTGAATCCATTTTTGCACGGATACCCTTTGTCGCGCGGTTTCCGCTCTCGCCATCTCGATCATGCTTTCATCCAGATCGAGCGCATAGACCTTTCCTTCGACGAGTTTCGCCAGCGGCGCCGTAAAGTATCCATCGCCGCAACACAGATCGAGAACCGTCATGCCCGGCGTGATACCGAGCGCTCGGAGCATGCCTTGCGGATCGGGCCAAAGCGCCGACCACCAGTCGCGGTCGGGCATCGATGTGGCCGGAAATGCTTCACCCATGACGGGCCTCCGCAAGGGGTTGAGTTGATCGCAGCCGGCTGGCATGCAGCCCGAGCTACCGCATCTGCAATATGATGGGGCTGCTGCTTGCCGGATCGGTATGCTCGCGCAGGGATTTCACGTCAACAGGCGCGACCGCCCCGCCGCGGTTTCCCCAGGAGGACCGAACGAAGGTCAGGACATCGGCGATCTGCTGGTCCGAAAGCTGCTGCCTGAATGGCGGCATGCGATAGGCGTCCGGAATGCCGTTCGCCACGACGCGGCTGGAGCCGTTCAGCGTCACGTTGATCTGAGAGGCGTTTTCCTTTGCGAGCGATGCGGCGGAGCCGGCCAGCGGCGGGATCCATTGTTCCTTTCCGCGACCATCGATGCCATGGCAGAAGCTGCATTTCGCGACGAATGTCTGGGCACCGGGCACTTGCTGACGGGCAGGCAGGGCGACGTCCTTGGCCGTAGCTTCGTCATATTGCCAGGGGGTACCGTCGCGTGCCGGGTCGCCTGGCAAGGACTTCAGATAATGGCTGATGGATCTGAGATCGTCATCGGTCATGAACTGGGTCGAATTGTTGAAGGCATCGGCCATGGAGCCGAAGACGACGGCATGGCCGTTTCGGCCGGTCTTGAGAAAGGCGTATATGTCCTCTTCGGTCCATCGGCCGAGGCCTGTATTCGGATCGCCGCGCAGGCTCGGGGCATACCATCCGTCGAGAAGGGCGCCGGAAAGATAGAGCGGGCTGCTTTCATCGAGCGCTTTTTCCGCCATGGTGATCGCGCGCGGCGTGTGACAGCTGCCGCAATGGCCCGGTCCCTGGACGAGATAGGCGCCTCGATTCCACCGATCGTCACCGGCGGCTTTAGGCTGATAGGCTCCGCTTTCGGTAAAGACCGCATTCCAGAGCGCAAGCGGCCAACGCATGTTCATCGGCCATTGGATTTCGGAAGGTTTGTTCGCCTGGCGAACGGGCTCGACCCTGTTCATGAAATAGGCGTAGAGCGCGCGGATATCGTCGTCGCTCATTTTCACATAGGAGGGGTAGGGCATTGCCGGATAGAGGCGATGTCCGTCGCGTGCAATGCCCTGGCGGACGGCGCGGTCGAAATCGGCCAGCGTATAGTCGCCTATGCCGGTTTCCTTGTCCGGCGTTATGTTGGTCGCAAAGATCGCGCCGAGCGGCGTTCCCATTTCCAGGCCGCCGGCAAAGGGTGCGCTCTTCGGTGTGCTGTGACAGGCAACGCAGTCCCCCAGGCGCGCGACATACTCGCCATGTTGGAGCAGCTCCTGTGAAGGTGTCTGCACCGCGGCGACGCTATCGAAGGGAGATGCCGGCTTGCGGGTTACGAACCACGCGACGCCGCCGGCCACAAGCACGACAATCAAAAGAAGAACCAGAAGAAATCTCTTCAAGAATGTGCCCTCATGTCTTTGCTTCGGGATTTCGGACTCGGCTGTTTGAAGGAGCCAAGCACGCCGGCTCTCGGACCGGAGTGGGCCGAGAGCCGGAATTGTGCCTGGCGCAGCGTTTGCCGCGCCTCAGCTTTCAAAGGTGTAGTTGGAGAGAGGCATGCTGCGTATCCGCTTGCCCGTCAGCGTCGAAACCGCATTGGCGACCGCCGGCGGGATGGCTGGCAGCCCCGGCTCGCCGATGCCGCCCATCTCCGCCCCGCTTTCGACGATGCGGACGTGGACGCGGGCCATGCGGTCTGGCGGCAAGATCGGATAGAGGTCATAGTTGCGCGCCACCGGCTCGCCGTTCTTGTAGACGGCTTCCTCCATCAGCACCTGCGATATTCCGAGCGCGGTTGCCGAATTGACCTGTGCCTCGATGATCGCCGGATTGACGATGCTGCCGGGATCGATGGCTTCCCAGACGTCGTGCACAACCACCTGTCCGTTGCGGATGGAGACTTCGGCGATCGCCGCCGTATGACTGCCGAAGGGAGAGGCCATGGCGACGCCCCGCGCCCGCTTTGAACCATCGTCCGCGGTGAAGGGACCCCGCTTCCAGCCGCCGGAGAGATCGCCGACGGCTTTCAAGAGATTGCTCAGCCGCTCGTTCTTCTGCAGCAGTTTGAGGCGCATCTCGTAGGGATCCTGCCCGCCCTTGTCGGCCAGTTCGTCCAGGAATGTCTCATAGAAGAAGTCGTTCATGGAGTTGCCGACCGAGCGCCAGTAGGCAAGCATCGTCGGGTTTTTCACATAGATCTGAGCGATACGGTAGTTCGGGATGGCATAGGATTTTCCGGTCAGGCCCTCAAGAGCCGTTGGATCGAGCGAATCCTCCTTGTGGCCGAAAACGCCTTCCGTCGGCCCTTCGCAGGCGCTGATGGCCTCGAGCGCGACCGGCATGCCGCTGGCGTCGAGCGCTCCGCGGAAGCGCACGGCTGCCATCGGGCGCAGCGGATCGCGCAGAAACTCCTCCTCGCGGCTCCAGATGAGCTTGATCGGCCGCCCGACGTCCTTTGCAAGCTGGATGGCCTGCGGATAGGGATTGGCGGACGGATAGAGGAAATGTCGTCCGAAGAAGCCACCCAGGATGGGACTGTGTACCGTCACCTTTGATGATTCAAGCCCGGTCAGCTTGGCGATATCGGCCTGGAATTGTTCGGGCGCTTGATTTGGCATCCAGACTTCCAGGCTGCCATCCGGATTGAATCGCGCCAGTGTGGACGGCGGCTCCAGCTGCGCGTGATGAAGATACTGGCTCTTGTAAGTGGCCGAAACGACGGTCTTGGCGGCATCGAACGCTTTGGCGATGTCGCCGACATTCTCCGCCTCTTTGCCGTTGCCGGGCTCGTTGGCGAGCCTGTCGTTGAAGGCTGCGGTCGAGAAATCCGCCGGCATATAGCGGAAGGCGGGATTTGCATCCGGGCCGGGTTCACGCCAATCGACCTGAGCAGCCTCCGCTGCCCGCTTGGCATTCCACCAGCGTTCGGCAACGACGGCGACGGCACCGGGCAGGCTGTGGACGGAATGCACGCCCGGCATTGCCTTGAGCTGATCCTCATTACGGATCCTGCCGATGGTCAGGCCAAGGCGCGGGGCGTGCTGGACGGCGGCATGCAGCATGCCGTCGACTTTGCAGTCTATGGCGTAGACCGCCTTGCCGGTCGATTTGTCGTGCATGTCCAGCCGCTCGACCGGTTTGCCGATCCAGCGGAATTTGCTCGGGTCCCGAAGCGTTACGCTCTCGGGAGCGGGAACCGGCAGATCCAGCGCCTCGGCAGCGATGTCGCCATAGGCAAGGCTGCGTCCCGATGCGGCATGGATTACGCGGCCGGGCTCGGTGGTCAGCTCGGCAATCGGCGCATCCAGGCGCTTGGCGGCGGCTTGCAGGATCATGTTGCGCGCCAGTGCGCCGAGCCGGCGCATGGTCTCATAGCTGGTGCGCACCGACATGCTGCCGCCGGTAATGCGCATCTTGCCATGCACGACCAGATAGTCGCTGCCTGTCGGGGCATTTTCGACGACGAAGCTTTTCGGATCGGCGTCGAGCTCCTCGCCGACGATCTGAGCCATCGCCGTGAAGACGCCCTGGCCGCCTTCGACGAAGGGGCTCATGAAGCGGATGGCGTTGTCCGGACGGATTTCGAGGAATGCCGGAACGCGCGTGCCGGGCGGCATGGCGGTTGCGGTCTGCTGGGCGCGTGCGCGGCCGACCGGAACGCCGAAGCCGAGCACGAAGGCACCCGCTGCGGCCCCGGCGGAGGTCAGGAGAAAATGCCGGCGCGAGATATTGACCGGAGATCCGGTCGGGAATTCATCTTCCGGAACGAGATTGCGGCTGGTCTCGGTCATAGCGTTTCTCCTTCTTTCGAGGAGAGGTCTTTGACCGCCGCTTCAATCGCGTTGTAGGTTCCGCACCGACAGAGGTTGATCATCGCCGCGGCGATCTCGTCATCGGAGGGATTGGGTGTCTGTTTAAGAAGTGCCGTTGCCGCGACGACCTGCCCCGATTGACAGTAGCCGCATTGCGGAACCTGATGCTTGACCCAGGCAGCGACCACCCGCTTGCCGACGGGGTCCGTTTCGATCGCTTCGATCGTCGTGATCTGGCGACCGACAACGCTATCGAGCGGCGTCACGCATGAGCGCACTACCTCTCCATCGACAAGAACCGAACAGGCGCCGCATTGCGCCAGCCCGCAGCCGTATTTCGTGCCAGTCATGCCGAGCTCGTCGCGGATGATCCAAAGGAGCGGCGTGTCTCCGTCCGAGTTGACCTGATATGACTGGCTATTGATCTGAAGATTCATGAAGCGCCTCCTGAGGCTTTCGATCGTGAACCTTCCATGCCAGGCGCCGTGCGATGATCTGAATGCTCAACAAGCGGATGACGCGTGACTCAGGCTCACAACCCGGGACTATAACACTGAATTCATTTCCCCTAAAAGATTAGTAGGTGAATCGTGATAGCTATTAGAGGCTGGCTTCATAAATCAGCCGCTCGCTCCCGATTAACGGGAAGCGGTGTCCCAGCGGCCAACTCGCATCAGAGGCCTTGAAGGCGGCATCTCCTTGTTTTTAATGCATGATCGCGCAGCTGTGATCCTGTACGTCTTCCCCGCCCATGCCGGGCAGCGCCACGTCCGTCAACACGATAAAGCCGGGGCCATCGGCGAAATTGGCGCCGGTCACCACGAGATTGTGATCGCCCATTTCCTTTGCAGGGTGCTTCAATGTTTTGGCGAGAGCCAGGAACGGATTGAAATCGCCCAATGTCTCGCCCTTGACACGGATCGCCGCGAACTTATGGCCGGCAATCGCATCGGGAAGGGGCGCCCAGTCCGTTCCGATCTTGTCGGCGTCCGCCTTCAGGGCGGCCCGTGCATCGGCGCTCAAACAATCGATATGGATATGCAGCTGGTTCTGCGAGCGGGCCTGCAGCGCGTTGACAGCGAGGCTCATGCCATCGCGCGGGACGGGGCGCGGCAGGCGAGAATCGACATCGCCCTGTTCGGCCCAGGCATCGGCAAAGAAGTTAGGCGTCGCCGGATCGAGAAGATCGGCACTTTCGATTCCGGTGATCTTATCGGTCGGAATCAGGAGAAATTGCGCAACCCCCCGCAGATCCTTCAGCATTGCGTAATGCTCGGCCGTGTTCACCGAAAGGCAGGGCGCAGTCTGCACGACGCATTTGTCATGCACGATCTTCCACAGCACGTCGGAATCGGCAAAGGCCGGTGCGAAAAGGAAGGGAAGAAATGATGCGGCAAGAGCGGCAACGCGGCGAGAGAAAGTCATGGCGTGAAATTTCCCTGGTTCAAACAATTCGGCATTTTTCCAAATTTCGGACGGCTTAGCATAGGCCTATTAGGCCGATGTGACGGCTTGACGGCCGTTGCGCGTCAAATCAGGACCGCATCCCACTGCATATCTGTTCCGCTTCATCCTCACGTAAGGCCGCCCATTAATCCTCTATCCGTCTTCAGCCATCGGCGTCGACGGAGATAAAGGGGCGAAAGAATCCAGTCGGCTGCAGGATCGAACTGGCGATATTGGCGACGATCTGGCCCGGCGCTTCGCTTTTCGCCCTGGCCTCCTTCCAGGCCGGATCAGCCAGGAATTCCGCCCATTTCCGCTCGCGCTCCTCCAGCGATTGCCATTCGAGGAAATAGATGAGGTCGTTGCTGGAGGGCCCGACCATCGTCGTCCAGAAACCGAGGGGACGGATGCCGAGCCGGTCCCAGATCGCCAGCGTCGCCATTTCGAAACGCTCCTGGAGCGCTGGCAGCTTGCCGGGCAAGCAAGTATAGATGCGCATTTCATGGATCATAGAAAATCCTCGTTGAGTGAATTCGGAACAGGCCGGGGCCGTCCCTCAGGGGCCAATTTGAAATAGCTGAGCGATAACAGTAGGCTGTGATTCCTTTTAGTGGTGAATCGAAATGTGTTCCCATGATCTGGATTACTATTGCTCAATTTGAGCATAACAGAGATGCGCTTTATTTTTCAAGTGAGTTGATGGACCGGGAGGGGCGTTGATCGATCCCCTTATCCCACCGGCACCCAGTGGGGCAACCGAGGACAAACAGCAGAGGCTCTTTCGGCCCACCTCCCGCCTATCCTTCATCTCGATCGGTCCAAGTCGCCCGAATGTCGGGGCTTGACGAAAACAAACGAGGCGGTACTTTAAACGGAGGCGCCTCCGTTTATAGGTGGCGTTCCGCGTCTAATTCCGATGAGCCGGCTATTGTGAGGACATGCTGGCAATTCGCCTTCCTGAAAAATCATAGAGCAACCGGTAGACCAACGAACAAACTCTACTAGTTTTCGTAGGTCTCATTTTCGTGACGATGGCAGGAGCCTTATCATGACACGAACCATCCATATCGCACTCGACATCAATGGGCAGCGCCGCGAGCTTGACCTCGAACCGCGCGTCACCCTGCTCGATGCACTGCGTGAACACCTCTCGCTCACGGGCACCAAAAAGGGCTGCGATCAGGGCCAGTGCGGCGCCTGTACCTGCCATGTCGACGGCAAGCGCGTGCTCTCCTGTCTGACGCTGGCTGCGCAGGTGGAAGGCCGCGAGATTACGACCATCGAGGGGTTGGCCGGAGACGCGGGGGATCTGCATCCGGTGCAGGCTGCGTTCATCGAACACGACGCCTTCCAGTGCGGCTATTGCACGCCGGGCCAGATCATGTCGGCGGTTGCCTGCATTCGCGAGGGACATGCCGGTTCCGACGCCGAGATTCGCGAATATATGTCCGGCAATCTCTGTCGGTGCGGGGCCTATAACAACATCGTTGCGGCCGTGCGCCAGGCGGCGGAGGTGGCATGATGCGAAACTTTTCCTATCTGCGCGCCACATCTGCGGCCGAAGCCGGCCAGGCGGCGCAACAGGCCGGCGCGATGATCCTTGCCGGCGGCACGACGCTGCTCGATCTCGCCAAATGCGGGGTGAGCGAGCCTGACGCAGTCATCGACGTCACCCATATTTCCGGCATGAGCGGCATTGCGGTCGATGCGGCCGGTGCCAGGATTGGCGCGCTTGCCAGAATGAGCGAGGTCGCCGACCATGAGGCTATCCGCACAGCATTTCCGGCGGTCTCGGAATCGCTGGCATTGGCCGCGTCCGCCCAGCTCCGAAACATGGCAACGATCGGCGGCAATCTTCTGCAACGAACGCGCTGTCCCTACTTCCGCGATCCGGGCACCTTTTCCGCCTGCAACAAGCGCAAGCCCGGTTCCGGCTGCGCGGCGATCGGCGGTATCACGCGCAACCACGCCGTGCTCGGAACGAGCCAGGCATGCATCGCGTCCTATCCAGGCGATTTGGCGGTCGCTCTGGCCGCATTCGACGCCGTGGTGGAGACGGATAGCCGCAAGGTCACCGTCGACGATTTCTTCCTTCCGCCCGGCGATACGCCGGACAAGGAAACCGTCCTGAAGCGCGGCGAAATCATCACTACCGTCACTATTCCTGCCTCCGCCGCGGCCCGGAACTCCACCTACCTCAAGATCCGCGATCGGCAATCCTATGAATTTGCTGCTGCGAGTGCCGCAGTCGGTCTGGAGCTTGAATCCGACGGCAGGACGATCCGCGATATCCGCGTGGCAATTGGCGGCGTCGCCACCAAGCCCTGGCGGGCGCATGTCGTCGAGCAGGCGCTGATCGGTAAGGCTCTTGATGCTGAACTCGTGGAGAAGGCCAGCCGTCTCGCGATGGAGGGCGCCGTCGCGCATGGCGGCAACCGTTACAAGATCGAACTCGCGCCGCGCGTCATCGCCCGCGCCATTCTGAAGATGGGAGGTCTTGCATGACCATGATGGAACCCCGCAAACATGGCGATGCTTCCGATGGTACGGTCGGCGGTCGTCAGTCGCGCTTCGAAGGCAATATGAAGGTGACGGGAACGGCGACCTATGCGCTGGAATATCCTGTCGAGAACCTCGCTTACGCCGTCCTTGTCCAGAGCACGATCCCGGCCGGGCGTGTCGTCAAAGTCGACATGTCGGCCGCACTCGCAATGCCGGGCGTACTTCTGGTGCTGACGCCGGAGGACGACCTCGGCCTTAAGCTCGGCGCCGACTGGGGCGGCAACAAGCCCGTTGAAGGTCCCTATTATCCGCTGCCGCGCAAGGTGCAGTTCAACGGTCAGTCGATCGCCGCCGTGGTCGCTGAAAGCCGCGAGCAGGCAACGGAGGCGGCTGGGCTGATCCACATTACCTACGAAGAGAGCGAGCACGTCGCCGATCTCAACGATCCGAATGCCGGCGAAGGCAAGCTGATGGAGCCGCTCTCGGTTGCCTGGGGCGATGCCGAGGCAGCACTTGCCGCATCCCCCGTTAGGATCGAAGCGGAATATTCGACGCCGCGCGAATATCACGTCGCGATGGAGCCGCATGGTCTGACGGCGAAGTGGGATGGCGACCAACTGACGATCTGGGAGCCGAGCCAATGGTCGCATGGCATGGCGCGCATGTATTCCGAATGGTTCGACATGCCCTATGAGAATGTCCGCATTATCTCGCCTTTCATCGGCGGCGGCTTCGGATCGAAAGGGATGCCGCTTGCCTATGGCGCGGTTGCCGTCGCGGCGGCAAGAAAGCTAGGCCGGCCGGTGAAACTTGCGGTCACCCGCCCGCAGAATTTCACCAGCTATGGCGGGCGCGCCGCGACCAGGCAGAAAATCGCGCTCGGCGCGACGAAGGATGGCATCCTGCAGGCGATCGTCCATCGCGGTGCCAGCGAAACCTCGCTCGATGCCGACTGGCCGGAGCAGACGGGGGCGGCAACCTCGATCCTTTACAAGGTCGAGAATTTCTCCTCGCAGCATCGTGTCGTGCCGGTCAACAGCGTGACGCCCGGCGCCTTGCGCGGTCCGGGCAAGAACCCGAGCGCCTACGGCATCGAATGCGCGATCGAGGAACTGGCCTACAAGCTCGGCATGGATCCGCTCGAGCTCAGGCTGAAGAACTATGCCGATCACGATTACCAGTCCGGCAAACCATGGTCGACGCGCCGGCTGCGCGAAGCCTTGACCGAGGGTGCTGAAGCCTTCGGCTGGTCGAAGCGCAGCCACGCGCCGCGCTCGATGCGAGATGGCAAGACGCTGGTCGGCTGGGGCATTGGCTGCGGCACCTTCCCCGTCATCCGGGCACCGAGCGAGGCAATGATCCGTATTCTCGCGAACGGCCGGGTCGAGGTCGTCAGTGGCGCCATCGACATGGGGCAGGGCACCTATACGATCCTTGCCCAGAGTGCCGCTGAGGTCTTCGGCATTCCTGTGGATCAGGTCGAGGTCTATCTCGGCGACTCACGGCTACCGGGTTCGGCGATCGCCGGCGGCTCGATGCTGGCCGGATCGATCATGGGAGCCGTCCATAAGGCTGCGGTCGCGGCGCGCGACGAGCTCATCGGCCTTGCACTCAGCGATGCCAACTCGCCCTTCCGCGATACGGGCGCGAATACGCTGAATTTCGCCGAAGGGCGCATCGTGGCACCGCGCGGCGAGACGCCATCGCTGACGCTTGCCGAACTGATGTCCGCACTGAAACGTGAGGAGATCGAAGTCCGGCGCAATACCCTGCCTGACGGTACAAACGCACAGGAGCAGCTTCAGGCCTGGACCACCATGGCTAGAGTTCAAGGGCCGACCATGGGCGACTATTCGATGCATAGCTGGTGCGCCCATTTTGCCGAAGTTCGGGTCGACGAGGATTTCGGCACGGTGCGCGTCTCCCGCATGGTCTCCGCCTTCGACTGCGGCCGGCTCTATAATCCGCGGCTGGTCGAAAGCCAGTGGCGCGGCGGCATCATCATGGGCATCGGCCAGGCACTTCTCGAAGAAGGGCTTATCGATCAGCGCAACGGGCGCACCATCAACAACAATGTCGGCGATTACCTCGTGCCGACGAATTCCGACATCCCGGATATCCAGGTGATCTCCGTCGGCGTGCCGGATTTCAACGCCTCGGCGCTTGGCGGCAAGGGCGTCGGCGAGGTGGGCATCGTCGGTGTGGCGCCGGCGATTGCCAATGCCGTGTTCCATGCCACCGGCAAGCGCGTTCGCGACCTGCCGATCACATTGGAAAAGCTGCTCTAAGGGCAGAAGGTTCGAGCCGCATTGCGCAAAGCGTGCGGCTCGAATTTTTCGAGGTTGAGCCAGTTCCGATTTGAGCGAACGAGCGGCCGCAGATTTTCCTGCAATCTTACCAGGACGTGGGAACGACTCTGGCGCATTCTCGATGCGCTCAGTCAGCACCCTGGAAAAAACTTCTCCTCTCTCGTCGATAAAAAATATGGATTGGCTTCTCATCGATAGCCTCTCTGCCATTCTGTGCCCCGAGCGAGGGTGACCACAGCAAGGCCAGAGCCGAAGCTGTGTTGTCCGCGTCGCTACCTCGCATAATTTGATCGACAGGAAGACAATTCATGACCTACCGCCCCGATCCGGAACGCTATGACTCGGCCCATTTCCGCCGCGTCGGTCGAAGCGGCCTCAAATTGCCCGCCATCTCTTTCGGCCTCTGGCACAATTTCGGCGATACGACGCCTCTCGATACGCAAAGGTCGATCCTGTTCAAGGCGTTCGATCTCGGCATCACGCACTTCGATCTCGCTAACAATTACGGCCCGCCTGCGGGAAGCGCAGAGATCAATTTCGGTCATATCCTGAGACAGGATCTGGCCGCTTATCGCGACGAGCTGATCATCTCCTCCAAGGCAGGCTGGGACATGTGGCCGGGTCCCTATGGCCGTGGCGGCGGATCGAAGCAGGCGCTGCTTGCCAGCCTTGACCAGAGCCTGACCCGGCTTGGCGTCGACTATGTCGATATCTTTTATTCCCATCGCTTCGATGCGGAGACGCCGCTGGAAGAAACGGCCGACGCACTTGCCCAGGCGGTCCGGCAGGGCAAGGCGCTTTATGTCGGCGTATCGTCTTATTCCGGCAACAAGACGCGCGAAATCGCAGCACTCCTGAAGGAACGTCAGGTGCCGCTCCTGATCAATCAGCCGGCCTATAATCTCTTCAATCGCTGGGTCGAGAAGGATTTGCTTGCCGCCTCGGACGAAGTCGGAGCCGGTATCATCGCCTTCACGCCGCTCGCTCAGGGCCTGCTCACCAACAAGTATCTCAACGGCGTTCCGGAGGATGCCCGCGTCAATCGGCCGGGTGGGGACTTCCTGCGCCCTGAGCATTTGAAAGAGGAGAATATCGATCGCGCCCGGGCGCTCAACGAGATCGCCAAGCGTCGCGGCCAGTCGCTGGCCCAGCTTGCCATCGCTTGGGTTCTCAGGGATCCACGGGTGACGTCGGCCCTGATTGGTGCAAGCTCGGCACGTCAGGTCGAGGAAAACGTGGCCGCCCTGAACGATCTCACATTCAGCCCGGAGGAGCTCGCCGAGATCGATCGTTATGCCGTCGAAGGCGGTATCAATCTTTGGGAAAAGCCCTCGCACGACGAGGCCGTCTGATACGACGGCAGCATCTGCCCGAGATGTCGGGCAGATTGCCTTGCGATGAATAGCAGGCTGAGGGCAGGCTGTTCCTCAGCCGCCATATTCGATGATCTCAAGTCCGGCATTGTAATCCGTCGCATAGATCAGGCCATTGGCGTCAACGAAGACGTCGGCGGACTGGATGACCTTCGGCCGGCCGGGACGGCGGTCGGTCATGACAGTCGGCCCCGCCGGCACGAGAGCGCCGGTTTCGACAGGATGATAGGGGTCGGAAATGTCGAAGGCGCGAATGCCGGCATTCTGCCAAGTCGCAAAGATCAGGGTTTCGGAGACGAACGAGCCGGGCCGGTTTTCATGCAGATTGTGCGGTCCGAAATGACCGCCCTTCTTCGCGTAATCTATTTCGGCCGGGATCGGGAAGGTCGAGACGCTGATCGGATTTTCGGGCACGCGGATGTCGAAGACCCAGGTATGCTTGCGGCCGTCTTCCTCCTTGTCCAGCACGGCTTCATCCGCAACGACAAGAAGATCGCGGCCGGGAAGCGGCAGCGGCGAATGCGTGCCGCCGCCATAGGGCGGGCACCAGTTATGGTGCTTGATGAGCCGGGGGGCGGAATGATCCTTGACGTCGAGAAGCGTCAATCCGCCGTCGCGCCAGCAGGCATAGGCGGTGTCGCCATGGACAAGTGCATGGTGCAGGGCATAACGCTTACCTTCGCCCCAATCCGGCGTTTCTCCCGCCGCCTTGTTCATGCCGGGAAGCCACCACCGGCCGACAAGTTCGGGCCTGGTTGGATCGGCCATGTCGATAGTGACGAAGATATAGTCGGTAAAGCCGTCGAGCAGCGCCGAGGCACAGGCATAGCGGCCGCCGACATACCACAGCCTATGAAAGCCGACGCCTTCGACATCCAACTGGCCGATCTTGCGCGGACGGTTGGGAATGGAGATATCGAACACGCTCATGCCCGCGGTCCAGGCGCGCTCACGTTTTCTGGAGGCGACTGTCTCGCCGACGGATTGCGTGTAATAGGCCTTCTCGTCCGTGAAGGTTTCCACGTCGGCAAAGAGGTCGAGCGCGTTGATGACCAGCAGCAGGTCGTCATGCGTCTGCAGATGGATGTTCCAGGTATTTGCCGGCGCCGGCACGTAATTGACCGTCTGCGGGTTCTTCGGGTCGCGCACGTCGACGATCGAGAGGCCCTGCGACCAGGGATGGGCGACATAGGCGTAGCCTCGATGAACCATCAGCTGCAAGCCATCGCCGCGGCCGCCGATATCGCTATGGCCGATCAGTTTCATGTTGCGGGCAAAGTCGGGTTCAGGCAGATCGGTCGATGCCATGGGACGTCTCACGCTCAGGGGAATGAAAAGGGCCGCCCGTAGGGGCGGCGCCTGTGAAAGCAATTGATAAGGCTCAGTTCTTAGCCGCCGGAATCCAGCTGGCTGTTGCGGCATCGCTCTTCAGGAAGGCCGGGAATTTCTGCTGCAGTTCTTCGATCGTGCCGATCTTGTTGTTGATGAGATCGTCACGCGTGATGAGCGTCGGCTGCAGAAGAACGGAGCGGCCCGGGGACTGGCCGGCAATGGCAAGCGAAACGGCGCGAACGGAAACTTCGCCGACGACGGCAGCGTTCGTGGCAGCGGTAGCGACCCAGGCGCTGTCCGGCTCGACCATCAGCTGGATATCGGCAGTCGAGGTGTCGACACCATAGATCTTCACCTGGCCGGAAAGGCCGAGCTCGTCGATGGCGAGCTTCACGCCCTTGGCAAACTCATCCCACGGCGTAAAGATCACCGAAATATCCGGATTGGCGCGCAGGACGGCCTTGGTCTGGTCGGCCACGGAAGCAGGCACGGTGTCATTGACCACGCCCCAGACGGCCTTTTCCTTCAGATTGTGCTTGACAATGAAATCCTTCCACCCCGCATAGCGGCGGTCGAGCGGCGCAAAACCGGCAACGTAGACGGCACCGCCGGTGAACCCGTCACCCTTATCCTTCACGGCCTGGTCAAGCACGAGCTTGGCCATATCCCTGTCGCTCTGTTCGATCTGCGGAATTTGCGGATCGTCGAGGTTGACGTCATAGGCGACGACCTTGATGCCTTTGTCGAGCGCCTTCTGCGCGACATCCTTCAGGACTTCGGGGCGGCCATTGTTGATGATGATGCCGTCGACACCGAGATTGATCGCCTGCTCGACGAGATTGCGCTGCGTGTCGTTGTCATTGCGGGCCTGGGAGACGGTGAGGTTGACGCCAAGCGCATCCGCCTGCCGCTTGACACCGGCCTCGAAGGCCTGCAGCCAGTCGCCGCTGCCCAGGAAGCTGACGACAGCAATATTGACGGTCCTCTTGTCGAAGGGAGCGGGCGCGCCGCTGAGGCCTGCCGCCGATGCCGAGGTCATGAAAAGCGAGCCGGCGACAATGGCCGAAGCGATGGCTTTGAATAATTTGATCATTGAAAATCCATTGAGTGTCGAGTTGGGACGGATGCCGGGATCACGCCTTGCTGCGGCTGATCCCATAGGTAAGTGCAAGCGCACCGACGAGAACGGCGCCCTTGATGAAGTCCTGCGTGTAATAGGGCGCATTCAGCATCGTCAGCCCGTTCAGAAGCACGCCGACGAAGACGGCGCCGATCGTCGTGCCGAGAACGTTGGGGCGGCGCAGTCCCAGCACGGCAAAGCCAATGAGCGAGGCTGCCACGGAATCCATCAGCAGCGAGGCGCCGGAGGAGACGTCGCCACGTCCGACACGGGCAGCGACGATGATGCCGCCAAGCGAGGCGAGAGTGCCCGAAAGCACGTAGGCAAAGGTCTTCAGGCGGGCGATATTGGCGCCGGCGAGCCTGGTCGCGGCTTCATTGCCGCCGGTCGCATAGAGAAGGCGGCCAAGGCGTGTGCGCTCCGTGAGGACGTAGAGCACGAAGGCGACGATCAGCATGAGGATGACGGGGAAGGGAATGGTGCCGAACAGGCTCGACCGTCCGATCGTCAGGAAGGCAGGGTCAACCTTGCCGGTTGCCGTCGTTCCATCGGGAAGAATGAGGCCGACGGAGATAGAGCGCCCGGCGGTTGGGATCAGCTGCAGCCCGGTCAAAAGAAACATGGTCGCGAGCGTGGCGAGCAGATCCGGTACCTTCAGGCGAACGATCAGCAAGGCATTGACGAGCCCGACGATCGCGCCGAAAGCGAGCACCAGCGGCACCGTCTCGTAGGCGTTGAGATTGAGCACGATCATGGCATAGCTCGCCGCCATGACACTCGAGGCGGCGACCGCACCGACGGAAAGATCGAAGCCGCCGATGGCAAGCGTCACCGTAACGCCCGCGCCGATGATGGCGACCACCGAAACCGCCTGCAGGATGCTCATCAGATTGTTGATATTGATGAAGGCCGGCTGGGCGAGGCTGAAGATGATGACGAGGGCAAGGAGGAGGAAAAATACAGCCCCCCGCCGTACGAATTCACGTGGCGATATCGCGCCGTCTACTGCCTTTCCCTCGGGGATCTGGATGGTTCCTTCACTCATCAGGCATATTCCTCGTTCTGCCGATCGCCGTCACTTGCGTGAGCGACCTCTTTCAGTGTGTGATGCTCCATCAGCACCACCCGGTCGGCGACTTCGAGCGCCTCTTCCGGATCGGATGTGGCAATCAGGGTGGCGCGATCGCTATGGGCGCGGATGGCGGCGATAATGTCCTGGCGGGCACCGACATCGACACCCTGGAAGGGTTCGTCGAGCAGCAGCAGGCGGCTCGGCTCCGCCTCCCAGCGCGCGAGCACGACCTTTTGCTGATTGCCGCCGGAAAGCGACCAGACGGATGCGTCGGGACCAGACGCCTTGATGCCGAGGCGCCGAATGGCCTTTTCGCCCTCACGAGTCTCTCGCCCCGAAAACAGGAAACCCGATGGATACCATTGCTTCAGGTGCGGCAGGCTGATCGTGGAGGCGATGCTTTCGCCCGGCCAGTCCAGCGGCATCAGCGAGGAGCGATGCCGATCGGCGGCAGCCATGACGACGCCGCGCGCGATCGCCTCTGCGGGCGAGGCGGGCTCAAAGGGGGCGCCATCGAGCAGCGCGTTGCCGGCAGCGAAGCGTTCGAGGCCGAAAAGGGCCGAGAGAAGCCGGCTTTTGCCGGCGCCGAGAACGCCGGTAATCGCTACGACTTCGCCGGCATGAAGCTTGAGATCGATCGGCGGGCTGCCGGCAAGCAGCCGCACGCCCTGAAGCTCCAGCACGGTTTGGTCGAACCGTTCGCGGCGATGCGGACGAGCGGCCGTCATCGATCGTCCGATCATGGTTTCGATGGCAGCGTTAAAATCGATGGGGCGTGTAAAGTCACCGACATTGCGGCCGCCGCGCAGGACGACTACGCGGTCGGCCAGCGCATCGAGATCGGCGGTTCGATGCGAGATATAGAGAATGCCGAGGCCGCGCGCTTTCAGTTGGCGAACGATATCGTAAAGGCGCCCTGTCTCGCGTGCGGAAAGGCTTGCCGTCGGCTCGTCCAGGATCAGAAGCTGCGCCTTGTTCGAGAGGGCTCGCGCAATGGCAACCATCTGCCGGTCCGCCGTACCGAGGTCGCCGAAATCCCGATCGAGCGGCAGGTCGAAACCGGCTTCCGAAAGGATGGTCGCCGCCTTTCGCCGCACCGTACGCTTCGACAGGAAGAAGGGCTGTCGTCCATCGACGAATTGATTGAGCAGAAGGGCATCTGCCATCGAAAGGCCCGCCACGCCGACGACGTCAGTGGATTGGTGCACGGTGACGATGCCTTGGGCTACGGCCCCGGCTGGACTGTCGGCGTGATAATCATTGCCGTTCCACAAGATCCTGCCTGAATCGGCGCGGTGAATGCCCGACAGGATTTTCACCAAAGTCGATTTCCCAGCGCCGTTGGCTCCCATCAGCGCGACGACTTCGCCGCTGTCGATGGTGAGCGACGCGCCCGCCAGGGCCTGCGTCGAGCCGAAGGCAAGCGAGAGATTTTGAATATCCAGCAAGGTCATGCGTGCAGGCTCGATGATTGTCTGCGACAGCAGTAAGCGACTGCCGCCCAATCACAAGGATCGGCCTTGCTTTGTTGATTTATTCTATAGAATAAATTTTCATTTGGTTTTGCTTAGGTTTACTGGTGATCTCCGTGGGTTGGGAATGAGATCAATCAAACAATATGCCGCTCTGCAGCGCGTGAGTTTAATTTGTCCGAAATGCCAAGGGAGCTGAAAAACCCTTCCTTTAGTCTACTAATTTTATAGACAATATAAAAGCTCGGATATCGCGAATTTCCGTAGTCGTGACGGCATTGGTTTCGCCATTCGGATATATGCGCCAGGAGTTTTTATGGACACAGTTCTTTACCTTGCATCCCTTGCGGCCCGACCGAGCTTCGCTGCAAGCCGACGCATTTGGCCGATCCTGCAACATGTCCTGGCAGGCCTCATGGTGCTCTTTTCCCTCTTGCTATTGCTGCACGCTTTTTGCGGTGCCTGAACGCGCGTCGATCAAGGCCTCCCAAGGCAAGCGAAGAAAAGCCCGGCCCGCAACAGCGCAGGCCGGGCTTTCCAGCGTTACTTGATGGCGTTGAGATCGATACCCTTGGTTTCGCGAACGAAGATAAGGCCGATGACGAGCGTCATCGCAGCGATCGCGATCGGGTACCACAGGCCGTAATAGATGTCGCCCGTTGCGGCACTCATGGCGAAGACCGTTGCCGGCAGCAGGCCGCCGAACCAGCCATTGCCGATATGATAGGGCAGCGACATGCCGGTATAGCGGATGCGGGTCGGGAACATCTCCACCAGGATCGCGGCAATCGGGCCGTAGACCATCGTCACATAAATGACGAGGATCGTCAGGATCAGGATGGTCAAAGGCCAATTGATGGCCGAGGGATCGGCAACCATCTTGAAGGCGCCGCCGTTGGCGATGGTGTAGACCGGCATCTCTGTCGCGCCGCCAGCTTGATCCGCCGTCAGCAGTTTCGCTTTGATGAGATCGGCAACCGGGGTCACCGTCTTATCGCCCGCTCGCACGGTTGCGGCGTTCAGCCCGAGTTCCGGGTTGGCGGCGATGAAGGCATCGAGCTTGGCGTCGGGAACCTTGGCGGCGTCGCGCGCCAGCGGGAAGCCGGCCTTCTGCAAGGCAAGGTTCATGTCATGCGTGAATGCCGCGCTCTTCGCTGCTGCTCCGGCACCTGCCGCCGTTGCGTCATAGGAGGTTATGGTCGCGTCGCCGACCTTGATCGTCGCCGGCTGACCGGCTGGACCTTCGACAATCGTATAGGGCACGGAAGATTTCGCCAGGAAGGACGTGGCGATATCGCACGAATTGTTGAACTTGGCGGTTCCTACGGGATTGAACTGGAATGTGCAATCCCCGGGAGCTGCCGTCACCGTGGCGTGGACCGTCTGTTCCGCTTGGGCGAGGGCGGGGTTTGCGGCGTTGGTCAGCGCCTTGAACAGCGGGAAATAGGTGAGGATCGCCAGCGCAAGGCCCGCCATGATGATCGGCTTGCGGCCGATCTTGTCGGACAGCCAGCCGAAGAACACGAAGAAGCCGCTCCCGATCAGAAGCGCGATCGCGATCATGATGTTGACCGATTGGCCGTCGACCTTCAGCACGTTCTGCAGAAAGAACAGCGAGTAGAACTGGCCGGCATACCAGACGACCGCCTGGCCGGCAGTGAGGCCGAGCAGGGCGATGAGGGCGATTTTTGCGTTCTTCCATTGGCCGAAGGCTTCGGAAAGCGGCGCTTTGGAGCCCTTGCCCTCTTCCTTCATCTTCTTGAAGGCCGGCGATTCGCTGAGCGAGAGCCGAATCCAGACGGAGATGGCGAGCAGCAGGCAGGAGAGAAGGAAGGGAATGCGCCAGCCCCAGGCCGCGAAAGCCTCCTTGCCGAGGGCATTCTGGACAATCAGGATGACGATCAGCGACAGGAACAGACCGAGCGTTGCCGTCGTCTGGATCCACGACGTGTAGTAGCCGCGCCTGTTGTCGGGCGCATGCTCGGCGACATAGGTGGCGGCACCACCATACTCGCCGCCAAGCGCCAGGCCCTGCAGCAGGCGCAGGATGATCAGGATGACGGGAGCGGCGATGCCCCAGCTTGCCGAGCCGGGCAGAACGCCGACCAGGAAGGTCGAGAAACCCATGATCAGGATGGTGACGAGGAAGGTATATTTGCGTCCCACGAGGTCGCCGATGCGTCCAAAGACCAGGGCGCCGAATGGCCGGACGAGAAAGCCCGCGGCGAAAGCCAGCAAAGCGAAGATATTGCGGGTCGCCTCCGGATAATCGCTGAAGAAGGTTGCGCCGATGAAAGCGGCCAGCGACCCATAGAGATAGAAGTCGTACCATTCGAACACTGTGCCGAGCGAAGAGGCGAAGATGACCTTCTTCTCTTCCCTGGTCATGCCTCGACCGTTCGTCTCGGCCACGGACGTGGATGCCATGAATCAATCCTCCCAATTGCACCAGGGACATGGTCAAAAGACCCGTGTCATGTCCCCCATAATGACATTACGCAGGACTTTCCTGCCGATGGGCGCGGAAAGTCGCGCCAGTGGGTGCTCTCCCGATTTCCTCCCCCGGGAGATCACGCACCTGATGCATTTGCGAGTGTTGGCTAAAAATTGAAAATTGCAATGCCTGCAACCGCTGTCGCTATGGAAAACTGTGCGTAAAGCATCAAGAAATACGAATATATCGCTACGGGGCGCTAATACGGCGTACTCGCGGCACGGGGCCGGCGCCAGGAAGACTGGCATCAGCCGTATCTGAAATGTGCCGCGTGCCGGAGGTCACAGGTCCGCGTCTGCGCCGCTCTGGGCCTGTCTCACGCCGGCTGCAGCCGCAGGCGCCGGATCGGCGGAAAGGCAAGGGCGATACCGGCGGCCCCCAGACCGACCATGGACGAACCGATGAACAGCCACGAATAATTGGCGAAGCTGTCGAATATCCAGCCGCCGATCAGCGGCCCGGCCGCCATGCCGATGCTCGAAAGCATCGATGCCGCGCCGAAGACGGTGCCGATGACACGCGGCCCGAAATATTCGCGGGCAAGCACCGCATAAAGCGGCATGACGCCGCCATAGGCGCTGCCGAAAACGATCGCCAGTGCATAGAATTCGCCGAGTTCGCTGACCAGCAGATAGGTGGCAAGTGCTGCCGCCTGTACCAGCAGACCGGCGATCAGCACCGGTTTGACGCCGAGCCTGTCGGCAAGCGTACCATAGAGCAGGCGGCCGCCGAGCCCGGCAAGTCCCTCGACGCTGTAGATGCTGACGGCAGCCATAGGGCCTACGCCGCAGATCGTGGCGTAGCTGACCATATGGAAGATCGGTCCGGAATGGGCCGCGCAGCAGGCAAAGAAGGTGGCGCCAAGGACGATGAATTGCGGCGAGCGGAAGATCTGGCCGAGCGGCACGCTCTTCTCCTCCGCCTGCCCACCCCAGCCGGAGGTCTCCGCCAGAACGGACGCGCGCCGCACCAGCAGGGCAGCCGGGATCAGAAGCACCCACGCCATGAGACCGATGACAAGCATAGCGAAGCGCCAGTCATAGGCGGAAATAAGGTAACGGGCGAAAGGCGATACCGTCATCGGCGCGACGCCCATGCCGGCCGACACCAGCGACACCGCCAGGCCTCTTCCCTTGTCGAACCATGCGGTTGTCGCCGCGATCATGGGCGCGAAAAAGGCGCTGGCGGCGAGGCCGACGAGAATGCCGTAAGTCAGCTGGAATTGCAGGAGCGAGCCGGCGCGGCTCGCCAGGACCAGTGCAAGCCCGAGCAGCAGCGCACCGATCGTCACCACGATGCGGATGCCGAAGCGGTCACTTGCCGCACCCCAGGCGAAGGCGCCCAAGCCCATGGTCAGGAAATTCAACGTCATGGCGGCGGCGATGCCGGCATGCGACCAGCCCGTGTCGGCGGCAATCGGCACCTGAAAGATCGCTAAGGAAAACATCGCGCCGAGCGCAACACAGGTCATCAGCGCACCGGCACCGACGATTACCCAACGATAGGACGAATTCATTTCGCAGCTCCTTCCAGCCCGGTTCGGCGCGAGAGATCGGATAATATCCTTTCTCACCATGTCTGGAATAAAGACGATTGCGTCGGGACGATTTCGACATTGCCGCCGGAAAAATTTTCATCGGCTGCGCGGGCGATACGTTTGAAAGTCTGGCGGCCAGATCGCCCACAGGGCGCGTGTGCCCCGGCGTGAGGAATCCTCGGTAGCTTTAAGCGGTAGGGTGATACCTCTCCTTGAGGGGAGAGGTCGCCGCGTAGCGGCGGGTGGGGGTGACAATTGCTTGGCTGCAAAGGTTGCGGCGATCACCCCACCCCGGAGCTATGCTCCGACCTCCCCCACAAGGGCAGGGTGAAAATCAGTGTACCGGAGCAACCAGCGAGAAGAACGCGCCTTGCGGGTCGGTGGCCTGGACGATCCAGCCCCATGTCGAAATCGGACCTAGGTTCCCCACCGAACATCTCGCAGACGCGATGGCCCTGTCAGACATCGGTGTCGTTCCGCAGTCATGAGGACGCCGATCTGTCGGCATCGCGTTGCAACCGCTGTCGGCACGTCGGCACCCGGAATTTAATCTTGAGCTCATATACGGCTGCTAAAACAGCCGCCTCGATGCTGGAAGACCCTGCTTCGCAGCCGAAGGCGAGCTCAAGCAGCTACAAATGATTTACAGCCTCAAAGCAATACCGAACCAGATCTTTACGTCATGGAGCGGCATATTCAATGGCTCATATCGTCATCATTAATCCGCGTTTCGAAACCTCCTATTGGGGTATGGAACACGCGCTTCCGCTGTTCGATGTGAAGGCCAACCTGCCCGTTGCCTGTCTGCCGCTGCTTGCGGCGCTAACGCCCGCGGAACATACCGTTATACTCTTGGACGAGAATATCGAACCGATCGACTACGACCTTTGCGAGAAAGCCGACATCGTTGCGCTGACGGGCATGATCGTCCAGCGCTTCCGGATGACGGAAATCCTGATCGAGCTCAAACGACGCAATTGCTTCACCGTCGTCGGCGGACCTTGGGTTACGGTCAAGGAAGACTATTTCGGCGATCTCGTCGATGTCTCCTTCATCGGCGAAGCGGAGGAAACCTGGCCGAAATTCCTGCGCGAATGGCGGCAGGACAACCATGCGCGGCGCTACGAACAGTCCGACAGAACGGATATGAGCAAGGTGCCGGTGCCGCGCTTCGACCTCCTGAAGATGCATGAATATGCCGTCGGCAGCATCCAGTTCTCGCGCGGCTGTCCCTTCACCTGCGATTTCTGCGATATCATCGTGGTCTTCGGCCGCAAGCCGCGCATCAAGACCAGCGCCCAGGTCATCGCCGAGATGGAGGCTCTGCTGGCCGCTGGAATGGATACGGCCTTCATCGTCGACGACAATCTGATCGGTAACAAGAAGGCGATCAAGGAGGTTTTGCGCGATGTCGTCGCCTGGCAGGAAAGACGTCATTATCCGATGACGTTCCTCACCGAAGCGTCGATCGATCTGGCTGACGATGCGGAGCTGATGCAGCTGATGGTCGATGCCAATATCCGCGTCGTCTTCATCGGCATCGAAACACCGAACGAGGAGGCGTTGCGGGAAACAAAGAAGCTGCAGAACCTGCGCAAGGGCGGCACCATGCTGGAAAAGATCCACGCGATCCAGCAGACCGGCATGGAAGTGTGGTGCGGCATGATCCTCGGCTTCGACAGCGACGATGCGACTATTTTCGATGCGCAGCGCGTCTTCATCAAGGATGCGCGCATCGTCAACGCCATGATCGGCATGCTGGCGGCGATTCCGAAGACGCCGCTCTACACGCGTCTTGCCAAGGAGGGGAGGCTCGATCACGATGATCCGCCCGCCTTCGGCACCAACGTCATTCCGCTCAATCTTTCGCGTGAAACGCTGCGGGATGGATATCTTTCCGTCCTTAGCGATCTGCATCAACCGACGGCTTACTTCGACCGGCTGGATGCGCTTTACATCGATGCTCATATCGAACCGGAAAGCACCCGCTTACGGCACCTTCGTCGCCATCCTTTGCGGCTGCTGGTTCTCAACGCAACATGGGCGATGGAGGCGGCTGGAATTTTCGTTCGCCTGATGCGTGGTGTGAAGGAAGCGGATCTGCGCGCCGTCTATCGCCGGCGGCTTCTCAATCTGCTGCGGCATCGCCGCTCTCCGATCATCCTGCAAATCTACGCGATCAAGTGTGCCATGCACTACCATGCCCATATCATGGTCCAGCAGATGCGCACCGGCGGTGGCATCGTCAACTCATTCTAGCGACGCTTCGGCGAAGAGCTTCATTGCAACGAAGCCTGTTTTGTTGTTGCGCCGGCGCAACACCAGGCGTGAGATTCCTGCAATTCGAAATTGTGGGGTTGCCGTTTTTCCGATCTCGCGTATTATATACCCATCCGCAAATCAAACAGAGGAGGCGTGACATGCATCATACACGAATGTTTACATACGTCTCCGGCGGAATGCTCGTTGCTGGCTTGGTATGCACCATGCCAACCACACGACGAGCTTTTATTTAAAGCCAATAAAGGCTTTATCTACCGCCGTTTAGGCACTTTTCCCATAACTGCATCGTGACCTGCCCAGGGAATGAATCCGCGCATGTTTTGCGCGCTTGCTCCTGAAGCCGGTCAAGCTTCAAGAGGACCTGGCTGCGTAATTGCGCCAGGAAGGACGATGACGCATTCACAATTTTTAGTTGCTGACAGTTTGACGGCGACGATCGACGAACTATGCCAGAAATTCGGTGTCTGGAGGACCGCAAGGGCTCTGCTGCTTGTCGTCTGGAGGCAGCGGCAAACGCGCATGCAGGTGTCCGAACTATCGAATCATCAGCTTCGTGACATTGGTCTGCCGGAGCGGGAGGACACTCCGAGCCAGTTCAATTCCCTGGCGCTACACCTGCGCCGCTTCGGTTAGGCCGAAAAGGATGGGCATGAGCGCTTCATCCCATTCCGCCGATCGATTCCGGCCCGGAAATAGCCTTGACCGACAACGTCCAGGGTATGAAACGCATGATCGGCGGCGCAGACCCGAATGGTTCTGTACGCCGCCGGTTACCATAAAAATGGCTTCACCGCCATCAGCGGGGGATGGCAATCGATGGTCTCCCCTGCTGTGGCGCGAACGATGACCGTTGACATATCGCTCTGTTCGATCGTGGACGGAGTGCAGGTCATCGCGCAGGAAGCAGCGACATTCGCCGCTTTGGCAGCCATCATCCTGGTCTATCTTCTGCTCGTTGCTTTATTCCGTCTTCGCCGGCCAAGCCGCACGCGGTTTAGCCAATTGCCATGCCTTCGGGTTACACGGTCAGGACCGCATAGATGACGCCGCCGTTTTCACCGCGCGTGACCGAAACATCCGTGACCGGGTGCTTGACCTTGTCGATGATCGACTGCACATCCTCATTCGTTCGCCAGATCAACGGCCAATTCATGAAGGTTTCCATGTAGCCTTCGACGCCGATATCCTTTGCGAAATTCGCGAGAAGGAACTTGCCACCTGGCTTCAGCATCTGCAGGCAGCGCTCCGTCAGCCGAACGGCGACGCTTTCGGCAAGATAATCGTAAAGACCGGCTGCATAGATGAAATCGAACGTGCCAAGCTTCTGCGCGCGCCCGAGAATGGTGCGGACAGAGCCGTTGATCGCTTCGATGCAGCTGCCATGGAAGGCCGAACTCACGGTACCGACGCTGACGGGATCCTGATCGAGCGCGATCCAGCGCTTGAGCCTGCCGCTTTGCAGAGCCTGGGAGCGCTCCGCTTCACGAAGGTGGCCAGCCGCAATCGCCAGGATTTCGGCCTTGTCGTTCTTTTCGGCCACCGCATCGACATGCGCCGCCAGAAGATCACGCCTCTCCCGCACGGCAACGGCGGACGCGGCTTGCCGGGTAAAATCGTAAACTTCGGCGCCCAGCGCCGAGGCTTCCTTCACCTGTTCGGCGACGGCCGGATGTTCATAAATGAAGTCCAGCAGATAGGCATCGCCGCTATAGCCGCGCGGCTTTTCGAAGGACCATCGGGTCAGAGGGTCCTGAAGCAGGAAGGACGAAACTGGATGCGTCTGCGCAGTGGCGGTGAGATGCGTCCAGGTCCGGGGCGTCACCTTGTTCTTCAACGCCTGCAGGCGCTCCGTCAGGGCTTTCATGATGCCCTGAACCGGTGCACTGGCTTCAAATGCCTGCTGTGCCAAAGAGAGAATAAGGGCAAGTTCGGCCTCGCCCTCTTTAATTTGCTCGGTTGTAAGACTGTTACTCGATGATCTCGTATGTTTCGAGATGGATTGCGCGGTAACGAGGCTATAGCCATCAAGAGCAGTTTGAAATTGTTTCAATTTTAAACGAGTCCGTGAACACTCCGCAAACCATATCTCAGATAAAAAATGAGCGCTATGGTTTTGTTAATGTCACTGCGGCAACGCTGTCGTTATCAAACGGATCAAATTAGCCGCCTTGGTCAAGCGAGTGATTGGTTCAGTCGAGCGACGCAAAGGTAAAGCGGTGGACATGAAGTCTCGGCTAACTCGGGTGATGATGAGTATGCGTCGATTGTCGGGAGGAAGCGGTCTTGGCTGGAAAGAGGCTCGCTTGATGAGCAATCCTGCCGAGCTTCGTGCGCTCTACAAGGACTATGGCAACGAGGCGCGTCGTACCCTGGCACGCAGCGGCCTTTGGCTTGCGGTGCCGGTCTATATTCTTTTCCTGATCACCGACCTGATATTCACTCCCGATGTCTCCCATGTGACGATTCCGGCGCGTTTTTTCATCGGCGGCGTCTCGCTCCTTGTTCTGGAGATCCAGTTTGCGCGCCAGCGTCGCGCCGGAGAGCTTGAGACGACATGCGCGAGCGCCGTGGTCTTCGGGTATGTCGTGTGGCTCGTGCCGACGCTGCAGACTGCCAATGCCGAGGCTTTTTCCTATTACGCCGCCTTCGGCGCCATTTTCATGATGGGCGTCAATCTGTTCTTCAGCCTCGAATTTGCTCTCGCTCTTGCGTCATCGGGGATGATCTTCGCCATCTTTCTGCTATCGCTTGCCGAGTTCCATTACAGCCCGGCCTATTGCCTGGCCTTTACGACCTTTTATCTCTGTTGTTTCGTGTTCACCGCCTATGTGAACTGGAAATTGAACAAGGAGCGTTTCAACGTCTTTCTCAATGCCAGGGAAGCCGAACTGCAGCAGCGCCAGGCGGCGGAACGCGGCGAGGCGCTTCTGCGCCTGTCCATTACCGACTCCCTTACCGGAATGGAAAACCGCCGGGCGGCCGATATAAGGCTCAAGCAGTTCTGGGAGCGTTGGCGTGAGGATGGCGTGGCATTTGCGGTCCTGCTGGTCGACGTCGATTTCTTCAAAAAATACAATGACTATTATGGGCACCAGGAAGGCGACCATTGCCTCATCACGGTCGCCAATGCCTTGTCGGATATCGTGGCGCCTCTGGGTGCGACCGTCGGACGATACGGCGGCGAAGAGTTCATCGTCATCCTCGATCTTGAGCGCGGATCGGACGCACTGGCGTTGGCGGAAGCCATTTGCCAGGGGATCGAGGCGCTGGATATCGTTCATGCCCAGCGGCTCGACGGCTTCCAGCACGTCACCGTCAGCGTTGGGGCGACCGTCACGAGGGATGCAGCCGGCACCAAGCTGGAAAATGTCATCAATGAAGCCGACCGCGCCCTTTATTCCGCAAAGGCGAGCGGCCGCAACTGCGCCAGAATATTCGATCCGAACGAGCTTCCGGGTGGTGACGCCAGCGAGAACATCGCGGCGATACTGAAGATCGCCATCCAGCAGAACCTTGTCTCTCTGGTCTATCAGCCGATCCAATATCTCGAGACGGGGGAAATCGGCGCCTATGAGGCCCTGATGCGCCTGCAATTGCTCGATGGCTCGAGCTCTTCCCCCGCGATCTTCATTCCGATAGCGGAGCGAACGGGGGCCATCATCGAATTGGGCTACTGGGCGATCAGGAGGGCATGCTGCGAGCTGCTATCCCGCGACGTCGTCGAAACGGTCAGCGTCAACGTCTCCCCGATCCAATTGCGTGCGCCGGGCTTTGCGGCACAGGTGGCCGCCATCCTGGCCGAAACCGGCGTTTCCGGGCACAGGCTTGCGTTCGAGATCACCGAGGGCGTCGATATGGAAATACGCCCCGACGTGCTCGACAGCGTCCAGGACCTCAAGAGGCTCGGTATCAAATTCTGGCTGGACGATTTCGGCACGGGTTTTGCCGGTCTATCTTGGCTTCGCCTGATGGAATTCGAAACCGTGAAGATCGACAAATCGTTTCTTCACGACGCGACAAACAGCGACGGCGCCAAGATCCTTCTCGAAGATATCATCGGCCTGGTGCGCAATCGCGGGCATCGCATTCTTGTCGAAGGGGTCGAGAACGAAGAGCAGCTCGATCTCGTCAAATCCTTTGGCATCGATGCCGTTCAAGGGTACCATATCGGCAGGCCCGCACCGCCGCTCAAGCATCCGATCGTGGTCCGCCGTGCGGGACACCGACGCTGGCAGGCATCGGCCTGAGCGCCGGTGCTGGTCCTCAGCGTCACCGCAAAGGCAGCAGCGTCATGAGCGTCAACCTTTCCGAGATCTACCGAAATTATATCGCCTGTTTGAACCGGCAAGACTGGCCAAACCTTGGCAGGTTTGTCGATGAGGATGTTCACTACAACGGCGCCTATGTCGGATTATCCGGCTATCGCAACATGCTCGCGGGCGATTTCCTGGCAATCCCCGACCTCCGTTTCGACATTAGCCTGTTGATTTGCCAGCCGCCGCATGTCGCCAGCCGCCTGCAGTTCGATTGTACGCCAAAGGGGATGCTGTTCGGCATGCCGGTGAACGGCAGGAGGGTCCAATTTTCGGAGAACGTCTTCTACGAGTTTCGGGACGCTCGGATCCGCAGCGTCTGGTCGATCATCGACAAGGCTGCCATTGCGGCTCAGCTATAGATCTTGACGATCAGGTTCGGAAACGGCCGCCGATGGCAGAGCTACTTATGATCAAGGCGCAACGCTATGAAACCGGCGATGAAGGCGGCCAGGCCACTGACGGCAATAGGACCTAAATAGCTGCCGGTGTGATCGAAAATGACACCCGTGGCCGTTGGGCCAATCAAGGCCGCGATACCCACTGCCGTATAGAGATATCCGAGGACAGCGCCGATATGGCGCGTCCCAAACAGATCGGCGGCCACAGCCGGATAAAGCCCGACGCAGCCGCCATAGCTCATGCCGAAAGTCAACGCGAACAATGCCAGCTGGATCATGCCAGTTGCCGATGCCCACAGGGCGAACGAGGCTGCGACCGCGAATGTCAGCGATGCCAAGAGCCGGCGGCGGCCGAGGCGATCGCCGAGACCGGCCAGAAAAAAGCGCCCGATGACGTTACCCACGCCGATGAGGCTTACAAGAACCGTCCCATCTTGAAGCGAGAGGCCCATATCCAGGGTGGCTGCCACGATATGCACATAGGGAATGAAGGTGCAGAAGGACGACAGGATGAGCATGATATAGAAAAGGCGAAATCTGCTGTCGCGCCAGATGGCGAGAGCATTTGCATGGCTGTTCGCCTGAGGCGAGGTCGGATTGGTATTATCGCGCCTTTTGCGCATGACAATTGCAGCCGGCACGCCAAAACCCGCAAGCATGAATGCGAGGGCGACAAAGCATCCACGCCAACCGATGGACGGAAGTGCCTGGCCGACTGCGAAAGGCAGAACGAGGGTGCCGATGCCAATGCCCGCTGTCGCAATGCCCGAGGCCTGACTTCGTTTGCGGATGAACCAGGACTGCACAACCCCAAGGGCTGGAACGTAAGACAGGCCGATCCCAAACCCGATGCCAAAGCCATACCAGATATAAAGCGATAGGAGAGAGCCGGCACGAGTGGCGCCTATATAGCCAAGGATCATAGCGGCTAACCCCAGAAGAACCAGGCTGCGCGGCGACCATCTATCGGCAAGCGGTCCGGCAATCGCCCCCAGGGAGTAGAAAAGGAAAGCGGAAATGGAGAAGACGAAAGCGATCTCGCCGCGAGAGGCACTAAATTCTGCGGCAAGCCCAGGGAAGGTGGCGGAAAAGGAATAGGCGGCTCCGAACGTCACGGCTGTCAGAGCATGGGTGGCGGCAACGACTTTCCACCCCTCCCGCATATCGGCTTCTTCATGGTTATGCGAAAGGGTCAGTTCGGACATCATCGAGCTCTGAAAAAGTCGCGCTGCCGGCCACTATGGCCTACGGCGTAGCGGCCGAACAATGAATAGTGCTGATGCCCTTTATTGATTCCCTTGATCTATCCCGGTTTCGAGGCCCGGCATCGCGAGACCGGGCTATTCGCGAACTATCTGCGAAGAAGCCAGGTCGGTTTCGATGAAAATGCATGATCTGTCGGCGGTCTGCAGGAGAGTGTCCGCGACGCCACCATAGGAAAGGCTGCCGCTTGCCCGCTTGCTCACGCCGAGCACGATCAGATTATATTTTCCGCTGCGGGCATGGCGCAGGATCGAAAGCTCAGGCGAAGGTCCCTGCTGAACCACTTTTTCGATTTTGACGCCGTAGTAGTCGGCAATCGCGCCGACCGTCTTCATAACCTCCCAATTATCGCTGCCGCGGTCGCTGATGCGCGGAATGGCTCTTGCCTGCCGTGGTTCGACGATCAGCAGCACGGCGCAATGAGCGTTTGCCGCCTTGGCAACGGCAAGTCCGAATTCCGCCGCCCTGACGGAGCGCTCCGTACCGCTGACGGGGAGCAGGATTCGCAGATCTTGGGGGCGCTCCGGTAACGCCCCGCGCGCAGTGACGATGGCGGAGGTTCCCTTGAAGGCCGAGGTCATGACCTGCAGGGTCTCACTGAAGCGGCCGTCCTCTCCCATCGAAGGCTCGATGCCGGTGAAGAGAAGGTCGTGGCCGCTGTCCGAGATGTCGCCGAGCATGGTTTCGAGCTCACCATCCTTTTCCCGAGCCGTGACGTGGATATCGCTTTCGGCGCCTATGTCCTTGTCAGGTGGCGCCGACGACAACAGATCGGTTGCGCATTGGCGCAGATCCTCGGCAATGGCTCGGGCTTGCGAGGGTGGTTCCGCGGCAGTTGCCATTTCCGGCTCCCTTTCGGCCTCCTTCGGTTCGCGCACGTCGAGAACGGTGACCGGCATCTTGCGCGTCACTGCGAAGAAGGCGGCAATCCAGATTGCAAGGCGGCTGCTTTGCGAGCCGTCGACGGTCAGCAGGATGCGTTCGAAATTCGCCAGGAAGCTTTCGCTTTCGAATTGCTCGCGCTCGAGCCGATCGCGCTCTTCGTCGCGCAGCGGCAGGCGTGCCAACGCCCAGCGCAGCGTCGGCGGCATCGCCATCGTCGTGATGACGGCCATGGCGACGATGACGGAAAAGAGCTTCTCGTCCAGAACGCCGACGGACAGGCCTATGGTCGCGACGATCACTTCCGTCGATCCCCTCGCATTCATGCCGCAGCCGAGAGCGAGGGCCTCCGATCCCGAATAGCCGCTGATCTTGGCGGCGGCAAAAGCCCCGCCGAACTTGCCGAGGCTGGCAATGACGACGACGGCCGCCGTCAGCAACAATATGGAGGGATCGGCGAGCATGGTGAGATCGGTCTGCAGGCCGGTCAGACCGAAGAAGACGGGCATGAACAGCGCCGTCGTCAGCGCACGAAGCTGCACGTCGATCTGACGGGTGAGGATCGGCGATTCACCGACGAGGATGCCCGCGACGAAGGCGCCGAGCACGGTATGGACGCCGATAAGATTGGTGATGATCGCCATCGTGCCCATGATCGCGACGATGGCGCTGAGCACCGGCAGGTCGCTGCGAAAATTGTCGTTGGTCCAGCGAATGATTTCGAAGACGATCCGCCTGCCAATGGTAAAGCTGACGGCCATGAAGGCCAGCGTGCCGATCGCGCTGGTTGCCAGAGTCGAAAGGTCGACCGTGCCCTTTTCGGCGAGGCCGAAGGTGATGGCGATGATCACCCAGCCGATCGTATCGTCGATAATGGCGGAGGCGACGATCAGCTGGCCGATGTTCCGGCGCATGAAATCCATCTCACGCACCACGGAAGCGACGATCTTCACCGAAGAGATGGAAAGCGCAGTACCGAGAAAGAGAGATGTGACGAGCCGCTTGCCGGGATCGGGAAGCAAGGCGTCTGGGATGAGCTCTCCCAGGACGAAACCTGCGGCAAAGGGAATAGCGATGCCGGTGAGCGAGACGCCCGCAGCAGATCTGCGCAGGCGCGTTGCCAGGCCGAGATCGGTTTCCATGCCAGCCAGCAGCAGAAGGAAGAGGATACCGAGCTGACCGATTGCATCGGTCATATTTTTCTGGCCTGGATCCGAGGGAAAGATGCTGGCCTGCACATGCGGAAGCACCAGGCCGAAAAGGGAGGGGCCGAGAATGATGCCGGCGATGATCTGGCCCATGATCGACGGCTGGCCGATGCGCACCATCCATTCGCCAAGCAACCTGCCCGATACGACAAGCAGGACGATCTGCGCCAGAAACAGCCCTTCGGAGGCATGGCTGGCCTTTTGCCCATCAGCCGCGAAGGCGATTTGCGCGATCGACAGCGATAGGATGAGGGCGATGGGAAGGGTAAGTGCGCTTGAAGGAAATACTTTCGAGGTTCTCTGGCGTGACGGCATGGATCGATCCCACTGAGCAGCAGGAAAACGCGCCAGAGCCTTTGCCGTTCCAGATGGCATCGGCAATTGCCGTCTTGATTTGTCCGGCATCGGGACGGCAAGCCGGTCCGCCGCCCTTGGAGCGGCGGACCAAAACTGATTGGAAAGTCAGACGCGTTCCAGCGCGATGGCAATGCCCTGCCCGACGCCGATGCACATGGTCGAGAGCGAATAGCGGCCGCCGGTTTCCTTCAGTTCCAGAGCTGCGGTGCCGGTGATGCGGGCGCCGGACATGCCAAGCGGATGGCCAAGCGCGATGGCGCCGCCGTTGCGGTTGACGCGCGCGTCGTCATCGGCGATGCCGAGTTCGCGCAGCACGGCAAGCCCCTGCGAAGCGAAGGCTTCGTTCAATTCGATGACGTCGAATTGTTCCTGGCGCATGCCGAGGCGCGTCATGAGCTTGCGTGAGGCGGGAACCGGGCCGATCCCCATGATGCGCGGGGGAACACCGGCGGCCGCGCCGCCGAGGATGCGGGCAATCGGCGTCAGGCCGTATTTCCTGGCAGCTGCCTCTGAAGCAATGATCAGCGCGGCAGCGCCATCATTGACGCCGGAAGCATTGCCGGCCGTCACCGTGCCGCCTTCCTTCTTGAAGGGTGTGCCAAGCTTGGCGAGTGCTTCCATCGTGGTGGCGCGCGGATGCTCGTCCTTGCCGACGACGACCTGATCGCCCTTGCGCTGCGGGATCGTCACCGAGGTGATCTCCCTGGCAAGCCGGCCGTTCTCCTGCGCTGCCGCAGCCTTTGCCTGCGAGCGAACGGCAAAGGCGTCCTGGTCTTCGCGGCTGACCCTATAGTCTTCGGCGACATTCTCGCCGGTTTCCGGCATGGAATCCACGCCATACTGCTTCTTCATGACAGGGTTGATGAAGCGCCAGCCGATGGTGGTGTCGTAGATCTCGGCATTGCGCGAAAAGGCGCTTTCGGCCTTGGGAATGACGAAGGGGGCGCGCGACATGCTTTCGACGCCGCCGGCGATCATGATGTCAGCCTCGCCGGCGCGGATGGCGCGGGCGGCAGTAATAACGGCATCCATGCCTGAACCGCAAAGGCGGTTGATCGTCGTGCCCGACACCGAAATTGGCAGGCCGGCCAGCAGGCCTGCCATGCGCGCGACGTTGCGATTGTCCTCGCCCGCCTGATTGGCGCAGCCATAGATCACATCGTCGACGGCTTCCCAGTCGACCAAGCCATTGCGCTCGATCAGCGCCTTCAGCGGCACGGCGCCGAGATCGTCGGCGCGGACGGAAGAAAGCGATCCGCCGAAGCGGCCGATCGGGGTGCGGATAAAGTCACAAATGAAGGCTTCGGTCATGGTCTTCTCCCTGCGGCGGCGCGCAAAAACGGGCAGCGGATTTGCGACAACGGCATACGAAATATTATAAGCTTAAAGCATTGCGCGCAAATCTGAAAGATAGCAACGCGCTTTAGAGCTTCGGCACGATGAGGTCGGCGACGGGGCGATCGGTATGAAGCGGCGCGCCGGTCATCGCCTGCAGTTCATCCATCGTCATTGCGGCGAGTTTTTCGCGCACGACGAAACCTTCCTTGGCAATGTCGATGACCGCATGGCTCGTATAGATGCGGGTGATGCAGCCGACGCCCGTCAGCGGGAACGTGCAGGCCTCCACCAGTTTCGGCTTGCCGTCCTTCGTCACATGTTCGGTGATGACGAAGACCTGCTTGGCGCCATGAACCAGATCCATGGCGCCGCCGACGGCAGGCACGCCTTTTGAGCCGACGCGCCAATTGGCGAGATCGCCGTTCTGCGCCACTTGATAGGCGCCAAGGATCGCGACATCCAGATGGCCGCCGCGCACCATGGCGAAGCTATCGGCGTGGTGGAAGAAGGAGGCACCCGGCTTCAGCGTGACTGCCTTCTTGCCGGCGTTGATCAGGTCCCAATCTTCCTCGCCTTCCGCCGGCGGCTCGCCGAAATTCAGTATGCCGTTTTCGGTGTGGAAGATCGCCTGACGGCCCGGAGGCTGGTAGCGGGCGACCATTTCCGGAAAGCCGATGCCGAGGTTCACATAGGCGCCGTCTTCGATATCCTGAGCCGCGCGCCAGGCGATCTGCGCGTTGGAGAGCTTGATGTCTTCGCGTGTGTCGATGGTCATACGTAAGCCACTCCGGCTCGAATGAGATTTTCTTCCTGCTGCGGATCGGCGACTTCAACGACGCCGTTGACGAAAATGCCGGGGGTAACGATGTGCTCGGGATCGAGCTCGCCGGCGGCAACGATTTTCGAGACCTGTGCGATCGTCTTGGCCGCGGCCATGCACATCAGCGGATTAAAATTGCGGCCGGCCTTGTTGTAGATGAGATTGCCCTGCACATCGCCGACATGGGCTTTGACAATGGCGAAATCGGCCTTGAGCCAGCGCTCCTGAACATAATGGCGGCCATCGAATTCGGCGATGACCTTGCCGTTGGCGAGTTCGGTGCCATAGGCGGTTGGGGTATAAAAGGCTGGAATGCCGGCGCCGCCGGCGCGGATGCGTTCGGCAAGCGTCCCCTGAGGCACTAGCTCCAGCTCGATTTCGCCCGCCAGATAGCGGTCCGTGAAGGCGCGCGGATCGGATGAACGCGGGAAGGAGCAGATCATCTTCCTGACCATGCCGGCATCGATCATTGCAGCGATGCCGATACGCCCGTTGCCGGCATTGTTGTTGATGACGGTCAGGTTCTTCGGGCCCTTGTCGATCAGCGCATGAATGAGTTCGATCGGCGCGCCGGAGCCGCCAAATCCGCCGATCATGACGGTCGCACCATCACCGATCTCGGAGACGGCAGCCGCCGTGCTCGCAATTGTCTTATCCATGCGCAAACTCCCACTTGCCAATGCGGGCGGACCAAGGCGCCCGTCCTCTTCCTTTCGAATAGATCAGCACGGGCTGGACGGCAATCATTTTGTGCGTTATTTGATATTTGTTCATATAACGCACAAAATGATGCCAAAATCGAGGATCTAAGATGCGCGAAACGGATTTCGTCAGTGGCTTTGCCAAGGGATTGAAAGTCATCGAAGCCTTCGGCGAGACGCGGCAGCGCCTGACGATCGCCGAAGCATCGAAGCTGACCAGCCTCAATCGCGCCACCGTGCGCCGTTCGCTGCTGACGCTCTCCGAACTTGGCTATGCTACTTATGACGGCAAATTCTTCACGCTGACGCCGAAGATCCTGAGGCTCGGCCACGCCTATCTGGCCGCAACGCCGCTGCCGACCATTATCCAGCCGCATCTCGATCAGCTTGCCGAGCGTGCCGGGCAGAATGCGTCAGCCTCGGTGCTCGACGGCACGGAGGTCGTCTATATCGCCCGCGCCTCGCAGCGCCGGGTGATGTCGATCAACCTGACGCCGGGCAGCCGGCTTCCGGCCTTCTGCGCCTCGATGGGCCGTGTGCTGCTTGCGGCCCTGCCGGAAAGCGAGGCGCGCTCCGTGCTTGGGCGAACTGATCTCAAGGCGAACACGCCGAATACCAAGACCGATCCGGAGGAGCTGATGGCGGAGTTTCGTCGCGTGAAGGCGCAGGGCTATGCCGTCATCGACCAGGAGCTGGAAATCGGCCTCTGCTCGATTGCCATGCCGGTCGAAAACGATCGCGGCCAGACCGTGGCGGCAATCAATATCGGCGCACCGGCTGCCTATGTCGCGGCTTCCGACATGGCGGAGCGCTTTCTGCCACTGCTGAAGGAAACGCAGAAGGCGCTGCGGCTGGTGCTGCCGTAACCATCACATTCCCAACCTCTCCCGCTCCTCGATGCGCCAGGCACGCGGCGTCTGGCCAGTCTGCTTCATGAAGAAGCGGGAGAAATAGGCGGGGTCGGCAAAGCCGAGGCGATAGCTGATTTCCTGCACCGTCGCGAAGGTGAAGACCAGTTCGCGCTTCGCTTCGTCCAGCAGCTTGCGCGTGATTAACTCGTGCGCACCATGCCCCGTCCGGCTGCGCACGATACGACTGAGATGGGCCGGTGAGATGCCGAGGCTCTCGGCATAGAAGGCGGCCGGCTTGCGCGAGCGGAAGTGGCGCTGGATCAGGCCCTGCAGCATCTCCATGCGGCGCTCGCTTTCGTCGCCCGGATTGGATTCATCATCGGCTTTCTGAGCGATGCGCGCCGTCAGCAGCAAGGCCGAGGTCAGATAGGCATCGAGCAGATCGTTGCGGCCGTTGCGGTGGCTCGCAAATTCTTCCCCCAACCGTCTCAGCGTCCTGGCGACGTGGGCTGCGTCTTCATCGCGGGTGTCAAGCAAGGTCAGATGCGGATCGGCAAGCCATGTGCCCAGCCGGCTGCGATCGCCCGGCGAAGCTTTGAGGTGCGAGATCAGCACCGTGATGACGAAGCCGTCTATATCTCGCGAAAAGCGGAAGCCGTGATTGAGGCGAGGCGGCACCGTGATGACGGCGGGCGGCGTTATGGCATGGGGAATTCCGTCAAAGATGGCATCACCGGATCCGGCATCTATGTACAAGATCTGGAAAAAGTTCTCATGCCGGTGCAGGCGGATTTCCCAGTGATGCAGGCTGCTGCGGGAGGGAATTGTCTCGCAATGCAGCCAGAAATCCGGCTTTCGGCCGGTATTTTCGCCATAGAGTTCATAGGTCGGCACGTTCTTCGTCATGGCATTCCTCCCTCGCCATGTTCGATTTGTGCAATTTCATGACCGAAATGTCCATTGCGGACTTGCCTCGCGCCGAAGAGACTTGAGGCAAGAAATACGCATGGGAGGAGACGATGCGCACTCAAGTCGCCATTATCGGTTCGGGGCCGTCCGGGCTGCTGCTCGGCCAGTTGCTGACGGAGGCCGGCATCGACAATGTCATTCTCGACCGGGTCGGCAAGGATTATATTCTCGGCCGAGTCCGCGCCGGCGTTCTTGAGGAAGGCACCGTCCGGTTGCTGGACGAGGCGAAGGCGAGCGCACGCCTGCATGCCGAGGGCTTGCCGCATGATGGCTTCTCGCTTGCCTTCGACGGTCGCGATCATCGTATCGACCTTCATGGTCTCACCGGCGGCAAACGGGTTGTCATCTACGGACAGACCGAGATGACCCGCGATCTGATGGCCCGCCGCGAGGAAAGCGGTGCTCCAATCATCTACAGCGCTGCCAATGTCCAGCCACACGACTTCGATGGCGATACGCCCTATCTGACTTTCGAAAAGGATGGCATTTCGCACCGTATCGATTGCGATTTCATTGCCGGCTGCGACGGCTTCCATGGTGTCAGCCGCAAATCGGTTCCGGAAAAGGCGATCCGCAGTTTCGAGAAAGTCTATCCCTTCGGCTGGCTCGGTGTGCTGGCGGAAGTGGCCCCCGTCAATCACGAGCTGATCTATGCCAATCATCCGCGCGGATTCGCACTATGCTCGATGCGGTCGATGACGCGCAGCCGCTATTACATTCAGTGTCCGCTCGACGAGAAGGTCGAGGACTGGAGCGACAATCGCTTCTGGGAGGAGCTGCGCCGTCGGCTGCCGGCCCACCATGCCGAGGCTCTGGTGACGGCGCCGTCCTTCGAGAAATCGATTGCGCCGCTGCGCTCCTTCGTGGCTGAACCGATGCGTTTCGGTCGCCTCTTCCTTGTCGGCGATGCCGCCCATATCGTGCCGCCGACCGGCGCCAAGGGGCTCAATCTGGCGGCGAGCGACGTGCATTACCTGTTTTCGGGTCTCTCCGAGCATTATCAGGACCGCTCGAATGCCGGACTGGAGGCCTATTCCGCCCGCGCGCTTGCACGGGTCTGGAAGGCGGTGCGCTTTTCCTGGTGGATGACGACGATGATGCATCGCTTTCCCGATACAAACGATTTCGACCAGAAGATCCAGGAAGCCGAGCTCGACTATCTCACCCATTCCCGTGCCGCTTCGACCGCGCTCGCCGAGAATTATGTCGGCCTGCCGTTTTAGGCGAGCATCAGAGCTTCTTGGCGACCTCGCTTGCTGCTTCCCGGATCGTCTGCATCAGGATCGACAAGGGAAGGGTGGGGATGGCGTCGGTGCGCATGGTCAAGCCCACCGGTCCCTTCGTCTCGGTGGTATCGATCGGCAGAAGTGCCAATAATCCGTCCTCGACATCGCCGGCAACGACGCCGGCTGAGATGATCCAGATAGCGTCGTTCGAGCGCACGAAAGCGCGGCCGAAGGAGTCGGACACGGTCTCGATCTGGTTGGGCAATCCGCCGGCGCCGTTGGCGATCAGGAAGCTCTCGACGAAGGGTCGGATGATCGAGCCGCGCGTCGGCAGCAGGACCGTATAGCGATTGAGATCCGAAAACAGCGACTGCCTGCCCGATAGGAGCGGATGGCCGGCCCTGACGGCGAAGACGACCTGTTCGGAGTAGAGGTGCTCGAAGGAAAAGCCGGTCATTTTGTCGGGGCTTGCCAATCGGCCGACGACGAGATCGAGATCGCCGACTCGCAACTGCTCAAGAAGGACCGCGTTTTCGCCTGTCACGATCTTGATGCGGCTCCAGGTCTCCTCCTTGAGGAACAGGTCCATTGCCCGCGGCATGATCCGCGTGGAAACTGTCGGCAGCGCGCCGACCCGGATCGGCGGCGCTTCGCCGGAGCGCTCCTGCGAGACGGAATCCAGCCCTTGTCGGAGTGCTGTCAACGCGGCACCGGCATGGCGGAGAAAGACTTCGCCATAGCGGGTGATGCGGATGCCGCGCCCGTCGCGCTCGAAGACGGCGACACCAAGCGCTTCTTCCAGCTCGCGGATGGTCTTCGTCACCGCCGGCTGGCTGATATTCAGCAGGCCAGCCGCCTTGATCACGCTTTTCTGGCGCGCAACCTCGACAAAGGTCTGCAGATGGCGGAATTTGATGCGTGCGTCGAGCATGCTCACTCATAACCCCGGAGTTATTGTAGAGCAAAGAAATATCATTTTACCTAACCAGATTATACATCCAATCTCGCGGTCGAGGAGATTTCCAGTGCAGTTTGCCCGCATCAACGACGTCACGATCCATTATCAGATCATTGGCGGCCCCGCCGACAAGCCGGTTCTTGTCTTTGCCAATTCGCTCGGCACCGATTTCCGGATCTGGCGGGATGTGATCGTGCGTCTGGCCGGCGATTTCGCCATCGTGCTTTACGACAAGCGCGGCCATGGTCTCTCGGATCTCGGTCAGATGCCCTATTCCATCGAGGATCACGCCACCGACCTTGCCGGCCTGCTCGATTTCCTCTCGGTCAAGAATGCCATTATCTGCGGCCTGTCGGTCGGCGGGCTGATCGCGCAGTCGCTCTATCAGCGGCGGCCGGATCTGGTGCGGGCGTTGATCCTCTGCGACACCGCGCACAAGATCGGCACGGCCGAGAGCTGGAATGCCCGCATCGCCAAGGTCGAGGCTGATGGTATCGAATCCATCGTCGATTCCATCATGGAGCGCTGGTTCACGCCCGCCTTCCGCCGGCCGGAAAACCTCGCCTATGCCGGCTATTGCAACATGCTGATCCGCCAGCCGGTTGCGGGCTACGCGGCTACCTGCGAGGCGCTTCGCGATGCCGATCTGACCGAGGCGGCCGCCAAGATCTCCGTGCCCACCATCTGCATCGTCGGTGATCAGGACGGTTCGACGCCGCCCGAGCTGGTGCTGTCGACGGCAAAGCTCATTCCGAATGCACGCTATGAAGTGATCAAGGACGCCGGCCACATCCCCTGCGTCGAACAACCCGAGGCGTTGACCGAAGTCATCCGTGCCTTCATCGACGTCGTCCTGCGTGGAGAACAAGCCTGATGAATGATCCCACCGCGCCGTCCGAGCGCTATCTGCAGGGCATGGCGACACGCCGCGCTGTGCTCGGCGATGGCCATGTCGATCGCGCCCAACAGGCTGTGACCGATTTCGACCAGCCTTTCCAGGAACTGATCACCGAGGCAGCCTGGGGGCATGTCTGGTCGCGCCCGACGCTCAGCCGGCGCGAGCGCTCCATCGTGACGATCGCGCTGCTGGCAGCCCTTGGTCAGGATGACGAGGTGGCCATGCATGTGCGCGCCACGCGCAACACCGGCGCGACGCGCGACGATATCTGCGAGGCTCTTCTGCATGTGGCGATCTATGCCGGTGTGCCGGCCGCAAACCACGCGATCAAGATCGCCAAGCAGGTTTTCGAACAGATGGACGCCGAACAGGCGGCATGAAGCGAGGCAGACATGTCCGATAGAAGCAACAGCAAGCCCGAAACGGGCGCCTTTTTCGCGAGAGACCGCGCCTGGCATCCGCCAGCCTTTGCGCCGGGATATAAGACGTCCGTGCTGCGCTCGCCGCAGCGCGCGCTGCTGTCGCTCGACGGCACCATCTCCGAAATTACCGGACCGGTCTTCGGCCATTCCATATTGAATGAGCTCGATAACGACCTGATCCATAATTTTGCCAAGCCGGGCGAGAGCGCTATCGGTGAGCGGATCATTGTTCATGGTCGCGTGCTCGATGAGCGCGGCCGGCCGGTGCCGGGCGTCCTGCTCGAATTCTGGCAGGCCAATGCCGGCGGCCGTTACCGCCACAAGAAGGAAACCTATCTCGCGGCCATCGATCCGAATTTCGGTGGCTGCGGCCGCGCCATCACCGATGATGAAGGACGCTATGCCTTCCGCACCATCCGCCCCGGCGCCTATCCCTGGCCGAACGGCGTCAATGACTGGCGTCCGGCCCATATCCACTTCTCCGTCTTCGGCCATGGCTTTGCGCAGCGGCTGATCACGCAGATGTATTTCGAGGGCGATCCGATGATCTGGAAATGTCCGATCGTCGGCACGATCCCCGACAAACAGGCGATCGAGCAGCTGATTGCGCCGCTCGACTGGGGCAACACGATCCCGATGGATGCCCGCGCCTATAAATTCGATATCGTGCTGCGCGGTCGCCGTTCGACCCTGTTCGAAAACCGGCTGGAGGGCAATTGATGATACAGGATCTCGGCTACCTCAAGGAAACGCCGTCGCAGACGGCAGGGCCTTACGTCCATATCGGCCTGACGCCGAATTACAGCGAGATTAGCGGCGTCTACGAAACCGATCTCGGCTCCGTCATGGTCAACGACAAGACGCTCGGCGAGCGTATCACCGTGACGGGCAGGGTTCTCGACGGCGCGGGAGCGCCGGTCAAGGATGCCGTCCTCGAGATCTGGCAGGCCGACAGCGCCGGGCTTTATAACAGCCCCTCGGAGTTGCGTGGCACGGCCGATCCGAACTTTACCGGCTGGGGGCGTTGTCCGACCAGCTCGACCGACGGCGTTTTCCGTTTCGAGACCATCAAGCCCGGCCGCGTTCCCTTCAAGGACGGCCGCAAGATGGCGCCGCACATCACCGTCTGGATCGTCGCCCGCGGCATCAACATCGGCCTGCACACGCGCATGTATTTTCCGGAGGAAGCTGCCGCCAACGCGGAAGATCCATTGCTTGCCCGCATCGAACACAAGGAGCGCTTGGCAACGCTGATCGCTCACAAGGAAGGTTCCGTCTACACCTTTGATGTCCATTTGCAGGGCGACAAGGAAACGGTTTTCCTCGATATATAGACCATGAGCGTTTCTCCCTTCGACCATCCATTCCTGTCTGGCCTTCTCGGGGACGAGGAGATTGCGGCCTATTTCTCGGCCAAATCAGATATTCGCGCCATGCTCTCTTTCGAAGCGGCGCTTGCCGAGGTCGAGGCGCGGCATGGGTTGATCCCGCAGGAGATGGCTGCGCATGTCGCTAAGGTCTGCGCGGATTTCGAACCCGATCTACAAAGGCTGAAGACGGCAACGGCATCGGATGGCGTCGTCGTGCCGGATCTTGTTCGGCAGCTGCGCAAGGCGGTCGGAGAGGATGCCGGCAAACATGTCCATTTCGGTGCCACCAGCCAGGATGTCATCGACACCAGCCTGATGCTGCGGCTGAAGGCGGCGGTTTTCATCCTAAGCAACCGTCTCTTTGCCGTATCCTCCGCGCTCGCCAAACTGGATGAGCGCTTTGGATCGAACAGGCTCATGGGGCACACCCGGATGCAGGCTGCGATCGCGATCACCGTGTCCGATCGGCTGCGGGCATGGCGCCATCCGCTCGATCAGTATCGCGACCGGCTGACGCAGGAGACTTTTCCGCTGCAATTCGGCGGGGCCGCCGGTACGTTGGAAAAATTCGGGCCGAATGCGGCGGAAGTCAGGAGTTCGCTGGCACAAGCGCTCGGCCTCACGGACGAGCCGCAATGGCAGAGCCAGAGGGGGCGCATTGCCGAACTGGCGGGGCTATTCTCCATGATATCAGGCAGCCTCGGCAAGATCGGCCAGGACGTAGCACTTCTGGCACAGGCGGGCGACGAGATCGAGCTTGCCGGCGGCGGCGGTTCCTCGGCCATGCCGCACAAGCAAAACCCGGTCGCTGCCGAAACGCTGGTCACGCTTGCCCGTTTCAATTCCGTCCAGCTTTCGGGCATTCATCAATCACTCGTGCACGAGCAGGAGCGCTCTGGCGCCGCCTGGACATTGGAATGGCTGCTATTGCCGCCTATGGTGGTGGCAACGGCAGCTTCGTTGCGCCACGCGTTGCAACTGGTCGGTTCGATCAAGCGCTTGGGAACGACAGCCGAGTAGGATATTCGTCGCCATTCATAACTGAATTGGTATGGAAGCAAGGTTTTATTTCATTTTACATCACCATTTCCCATGAGAAATTGGTGATGATCAGAATTTGAATGATCAAGGGCAGCTCAAAAAGACGGCTGCCGGGAGGAGAGAAAATGAAACGGTTTGTCTTGGCCGCCATTGCGGCCGTTGCTCTTGGCGGTGCTGCCTATGCCGATACCATCAAGGTTGGTGTCATCGGTCCGTTTTCCGGCCCGTTCGCGCTGCAGGGCAAGAATTTCAAGGCCGGCATCGACGCCTATATGGCCGTCAACGGCAAGAAGGTCGGCAATGATGAGGTGGAGGTGATCTACCGCGATTTGCCCGCGGCCGATCCCGCCCAATCGAAGTCGCTCGCCCAGGAGCTCGTCGTCAAGGAGAAGGTCCAGTATCTCGCCGGCTTCTACTTTACCCCGGATGCGATGGCCGTGACGCCGATCCTCAAGCAGGCCAATGTGCCGATGGTGATCTTCAATGCGGCGACCTCGGCCATCGTCACCAAGAGCCCGCTCGTCGTGCGCACATCCTTCACCACCTGGCAGACCTCGACGCCGATCGCCAAGGTTGCCTATGATGCCGGCGTGAAGAAGGTCATCTCCGTCGTCAGCGATTATGGTCCGGGCGTCGATGCCGAAAACGCCTTCAAGGCTGGCTTCAAAAAGCAGGGCGGCGAAGTGGTGCAGGCGATCCGCATGCCGCTTTCGACCAACGACTTCAGCCCGATCATGCAGCGCATCAAGGATTCCGGCGCGCAAGGGGTTTTCGCGTTCCTGCCCTCCGGTCCTACGACGCTCGGTTTCGTCAAGGCCTATAACGAGAATGGCCTGAAGTCTGCCGGCATCAAGCTCTTTGCGCCGGGCGACCTGACGCAGGAATCCGATTTGCCGGCGCTTGGCGATGCCGCGCTCGGCATGCAGACGACCTTCCACTATGCGATTTCGCATGACTCGCCCGAAAACAAAGCCTTCGTCGCCGCTGCCGACAAGGCGATCGGCAATCCGGCCGAGCTGACCTTCCCCGCCGTGGGCGCCTTCGATGGCATGCATGTCATCTACAAGATGATCGAGGCGACCGGCGGCAAGCAGGATGCGCAGAAGGCCGTCGATGCCGTGAAAGGCCTGTCCTGGGTCAGCCCGCGCGGCCCCGTCACCATCGATCCGGAAAGCCGGCATATCACGCAGAACATCTATCTGCGAGAAGTCGCCAAGGGCGATGACGGCAAATACTACAACAAGGAAATCCAGACCTTCGAGAAGCAGGGCGATCCCGGCCTTGCCGCCGCGAAGTAAGCGCTCCAGTACCTGATCCCCTGATCGGAAGATTCTGTTCAGGGGATGACGGCGGTCGCGCAACAACAAACCGGACCAGCGATATCAATGCAAACCGTGCTCAGCATAGCAGTCGATGCCCTCGCTTACGGCATGGTGCTGTTCGTCATCTCCATCGGCCTTTCCGTCACCATGGGGCTGATGCGCGTCGTCAATCTTGCCCACGGCGCCTTTGCCATGATCGGCGGCTACATCGCTTCCTACGCGGCGCGCGATCTGGGGCTTGGCTACGGTGCGGCCGTATTGCTGGCTGTGGTGGGCACGGTCATCATCTCCATCCCGATCGAACGGCTGCTTTATCGGCGCATTTATGGTGCGCCTGAGTTGACGCAAGTTCTGATGACGATCGGCATCACCTTCTGCATCATCGGCATTGCCAATTACGTCTTCGGCCCCACTCTAAAGACCATCCCCTTGCCGGGCAGCCTGCAGGGCTCCGTCGATCTCGGCTTCCGCACCATCGGCACCCATCGTATCTTCGCGATCGTCTGCGGCCTCATCGTCGCCCTGGCCTTGTGGTATACGATCGAGAAAACCTCCTTCGGCGTGAAGCTGCGCGCTTCCGTCGATAATGCCGCGATGGCGGCCGCTCTCGGCGTCAGGACGGAAATCGTCTATGCAGTCAGCTTCGCGATTGCCGTCGGGCTTGCCGCTTTCGGCGGCGTGGTCGGTGCCGAACTCCTGCCGGTCGAGCCCTATTATGCTCTGCGCTACATGGTGACCTTCTTGGTTGTCGTCTCCGTCGGCGGAGCCGGCTCGATTTCCGGCGCGCTGCTTGCATGCCTCATCCTTGGCTGCATCGATACAACAGGCCGTTACCTCATGCCGGAATATGGGGAATTCTTCTTCTATCTGGCCGTCATTGCCATCGTCTGCGTCTTCCCGCGCGGCTTTGCCGGGAGAATGAAGTAACATGGCTTTGACCCTTGAAAGAGAGGCGGCGCCGACCGTGACCAGACATCGCACATTTGGGCAGGATTTGATCGCGATTGCGGTCATCGTCGTCACAGCCGCTGCCGGCTACCTGCTGTTTCCGGATAATCTCGCCCTCCTGACGCGGCTGATCGCGATCGCGCTTCTCGTCCTCTCGCTCGATCTCGTCACCGGCTATTGCGGCGTGGCGACGCTCGGCCACGCAGCACTGTTCGGTGCGGGAGCTTATGCAGCGGGCATTGCATCGGCCCATTACGGCATCAACGATCCCTTGCTGATGACGCTTGCCGGAATCGCCGGCGGCGCGGTTGCCGGGTTGATCTGCTCCATCGTCATTTTGAGAGCTAATGGCCTGCCGCAACTCGTACTGTCGATCGCGCTGGTCTATCTCTTCCACGAATTCGCCAACAAGGCATCGGGCTGGACGGGCGGCAGCGACGGATTGTCGGGCATTTCAGCAGATCCGCTGTTCGGTGTTTTCGAATTCGATCTTTACGGGCATACGGCCTACTTCTATGGCGTTGCGCTGCTGCTGATCGTGCTCGTGCTTTTGCGCTTTCTCGTGCGTTCGCCCTTCGGCATGCTCTGCCGCGGTATCCGCCAGGATCCTTTACGCATCCGCGCCATGGGGGCATCGCCAAAAGTGGCGCTGATCAAGATGTATATGATTTCCGGTGCCGTTGCCGGCATTGGCGGCGCACTGAATGCGATCTCGACGCAGGTCGTCGGCCTTGACAGTCTGTCTTTCACGCAATCGGCCGAGGCGCTGGTCATGCTCGTGCTCGGCGGTACCGGTTCGCTGTTCGGTGCGCTCGTCGGCACGCTGATCTTCATGCTGTTCGAGGATTACGTCTCCGCCGCCAATCCATTCCACTGGCTGACGATCGTCGGCGCACTGCTGATCCTCGTCGTTCTTTTCGCGCCGAAGGGCATCTATGGCACCGCCGCTGCTTATGTGGCTCGCCGCAGGGAGGCGCAGGCATGAGCGCTATTTTCGAAGTCAGCAATCTCAAGAAGGCGTTCGGCGGGCTGACGGTGACCAACAATGTCAGCCTATCCATGGCGCCGGGAGATCGCGTCGCCTTGATCGGGCCGAATGGCGCCGGCAAGACCAGCTTCGTCAATCTCGTCACGGGTAATCTGCAGGCGGATTCCGGTGAGGTGCGCATCGCCGGCCAGAACGTCAATAAGATCGAGGCCATCGGCCGGGTGAGGCGCGGGCTGGTGCGTTCGTTCCAGGTGACCAGGCTGTTTCAGGATATGACGCCGGCCGAGCATGTCGGCATGGCGGTGCTGCAGCGGACAGGGCGCTCCGGTCGCATGTTCGGTAATTTCCTTTCCATGCGCGATGTCATGGCCGAGACGGAGGAGTTACTCGGCACGCTCGGGCTTGTGGCACTCGCGCATCGCAAGGTCAGCGAGATTGCCTACGGCCAGCAGCGGCTTCTGGAAATTGCCGTCGCCATGGCCCTGAAGCCGAAGGTGCTGCTGCTGGATGAGCCTGCCGCCGGCGTGCCGCAGAGCGATACCGGCCGCATCGAGCAGGCGCTGGCCGATCTGCCCGCCGATCTCGCCGTGCTGATGATCGAGCATGACATGGACCTCGTCTTCCGCTTCGCCAAGCGCGTCGTGGTGCTCGCGGCCGGCACGATCATATTTGACGGATCGCCGAAAGACGTGACGCAGGATGCGCGGGTGCGCGAAGCCTATCTTGGGAGCTATGCCAATGCCGGCCACGCCGCTTGAAGTCGAAAACCTGTCGGCCGGCTATGGTCCGACACGGGTGCTGGAAGGTGTTTCCTTTTCCGTGCCGGCCGGCGGCCGGCTTGCCGTGCTCGGCCGCAACGGCATGGGCAAGAGCACGCTGCTGGCGACCCTTGCCGGCCAGACCCGGCGTTATGACGGCCGCATCCGGCTGGGCTCGGCCGATATTGCCGGGCTGCCAAGTGCCAGACGCGCCCATCAGGGCCTCGGCTATGTGCCGCAGACGCGTGACGTCTTTCCGACGCTGACGGTGGAGGAAAATCTCTCCGTTGGGCTGAAGGGACGGCCGAAGAGCGCCTTGCAGGAAGCCTATGACATGTTTCCGCGCCTGCAGGAGCGTCGCAGGAATTTAGGCGGCCAGCTTTCGGGCGGTGAGCAGCAGATGCTGTCGACGGCCCGCAGCATCCTCGGCCGCCCCTCCGTCCTGCTTCTCGATGAGCCGCTGGAGGGGCTGGCGCCCGTCATCTGCGAGGAGTTGATGGCGGCCTTCGCCAAGCTCGCCAAGTCGGGCGACATGACGATCCTGCTGGTGGAGCAGCGCATCCAGAGCGCACTGGATTTTGCCAGCGATGTTATCATTCTGGAGCGTGGCCGACTTGCCTGGAAGGGGACGCCCGAGGGGCTGGCTGCGGATCATGGCGCAGTCGAGCGTCTGCTCGGCGTCGGTGGATTGCATTAGCGCATCCACTTCCGACTGTGCTCCAATGGAGCGCGGCCTTATAATGAAACGCCATGCTCCCACCAGCCGCCTGCCGTTGCGGCGGCTGTTCCGTTTGTCGTAGACAGTCCGCCTGCTTTTTTTCAGGAGGTGCAAGATGGACCGATTTACCGGTGGCTGCCTGTGTGGCAAGGTACGGATCGTTGCGTCGGGGCGACCCTATCGGGTCGGCATTTGTCATTGTCTCGACTGCCGCAAGCATCACGGCGCGCTTTTCCATGCCTCCGCGATTTTTCCCGAGGATGCGGTCAAGATCGAAGGCGAAACACGCGACTACGCCGGCCGCTTTTTCTGCCCTCACTGCGGCTCGTCTGTTTTCTCGCGAAGCGCGGACGAAATCGAAGTGAACCTCGGGTCTCTCGATGCTTCCGATCAGTTGAAGCCGACCTACGAACTCTGGACCGTTCGCCGCGAATCCTGGCTGCCGCCGTTTCCGCTCGCGAGGCGATATGATCACGATCGCGAGGCAACGAGCCGCTTCGAGGATTAGGTCGGGCTCGCCGCAAGCGTTATGATGACAAAAATTGTCAGGGCGATGACTATCGATTCGTGTTGACGACAAAACGTTGACGATTTATCGATATATTATCATCGTTATTGGCATCGTTCTGCTGGAGGCGGGTTTGTCGGAGAATATTTCGGGTCGTTGGGATTTCTGGATCGATCGCGGCGGTACCTTTACCGACGTGGTCGGGCGCGATCCGTCCGGTGCTCTCCACGCCCGCAAGATCCTCTCGGAAAATCCCGAGGCTTATCGTGATGCCGCCGTTCATGGCATTCGTCTCCATCTCGGTCTTGGCAAGGGCGAGCCGGTTCCCGAAGGTGCGATCGGTGAGGTCCGCATGGGCACGACGGTCGCCACCAATGCGCTGCTGGAGCGCAAGGGCGAACGCCTTGCGTTGGTGACGACGAAGGGATTTCGCGACGCGCTGCGCATCGGCTATCAGGAGCGCAAGAAGATCTTCGCGACCGAGATCGTCAAGCCGGAAGCGCTTTACGAAGATGTCGTCGAGATCGAGGAGCGGGTGCTTGCCGATGGCACTGTCGAACTGGCCCTGGACGAAAAGGCGACTGAGGCGGCGCTGCGCGACCTTCTTGCCAAGGGTTATCGCTCCGTCGCCATCGTCTTCATGCATGCCTATAAATTCCCGGCGCATGAGGCTGCGGTCGCGAGGATCGCAAGGTCGATCGGCTTCGAGCAGGTCTCCGTCAGCCACGAAGTCTCGCCGCTGGTCAAGCTCGTTGGCCGCGGCGATACGGCTGTTATCGACGCCTATCTCTCGCCGGTGCTCGGCCGCTATATCCGCCAGGTCTGCGATGAGCTCGATGTCGAGCGCACCGGCGCACGCGTCATGTTCATGATGTCGTCGGGCGGATTGACGGCCGCCGATATGTTCCAGGGCAAGGACGCGATCCTCTCGGGTCCGGCTGGCGGTGTGGTCGGCCTTGCGAAGACAGGTGAGCAGGCGGGTTTTGCCAATGTCATCGGCTTCGACATGGGCGGCACCTCGACGGATGTTGCGCATTTCGATGGCGAATATGAGCGTGCCTTTGAAACGGAAGTGGCCGGTGTCCGCGTCCGCGCGCCGATGATGCTGATCCACACCGTCGCTGCCGGCGGTGGCTCGATCCTGCATTTCGATGGTGATCGCTTCCGTGTCGGCCCGGATTCGGCCGGTGCCTTTCCAGGTCCGGCCTGCTATCGCAATGGCGGCCCGCTGGCCGTCACCGACGCCAACGTCATGGCCGGCAAGCTGCTGCCGGAATTCTTCCCGTCCATCTTCGGACCCAGCCAGGATCAGCCGCTCGATGTCGAGACGGTGCGGACCAAGTTCGCATCTCTTGCAGCCGAAATCGGCGATGGGCGAAGCCCGGAAGACGTTGCCGACGGCTTTATCCGCATCGCGGTTGCCAATATGGTCGAGGCGATCAAGAAAATCTCGGTGCAGCGCGGCTATGACGTCACGCGCTATGCGCTCAACTGCTTCGGCGGTGCCGGTGGCCAGCATGCCTGTCTGGTGGCCGATGCGCTGGGGATGAAGAGCATCCTTCTGCATCCGATGTCCGGCCTTCTCTCCGCCTATGGCATGGGCCTTGCCGATATCCGCGCAACGCGCCAGAAGGCACTCGGCGTTTCCCTCGATGATGCCGCACCTGCCGCCATCGCAGCGCTTGGCAGCGAACTGCGCGGCGAATGCGTGCCCGAATTGGAAGCCCAAGGTGTCGCAACGGCCGAGATCAAGACGATCCGGCGCGCCCATATCCGCTATGCCGGCACCGATACCCTGCTGGCGGTCGAGACGACCTTTCCGGAAATCGACACTTCCGCGCGGCTGCGCAGCCAATTCGAGGCGCTGCACAAGCGCCGCTTCGGCTTCGTTGCCGAAGACAAGCCTCTGGTCGTGGAGGCCGTCGAGATCGAAACGATCGGCGGCGCTGCTGCCGATATCACAGTCGAGCTGGAGACGAGAGCCGAAGGTGAAGCCGAGGCTGTGAGGCGCACCTCCTTCTACTCCAACGGAGCAAGTCACGATGCGGCCGTCGTCCTGCGTCAGGCGATCAAGCCCGGCCAGACCGTGACCGGTCCGGCCATCATCATCGAGCCGAACCAGACGATCGTCATCGAGGACGGCTGGCAGGCGCAGCTGACCACGAGGGATCATATCGTCCTCACGCGCATCAAGGCGCTGCCCGAGCGCAATGCCATCGGCACCAAGGCCGATCCCGTCATGCTGGAGATATTCAACAATCTCTTCATGTCGATCGCCGAGCAGATGGGCATGACGCTGCAGAACACGGCCTATTCGGTCAACATCAAGGAACGGTTGGATTTCTCCTGCGCCGTCTTCGATGCGGAAGGCAATCTGGTCGCCAATGCGCCGCATATGCCGGTTCATCTGGGCTCGATGGATGCGTCGGTCGCAACCGCGATCCGCGAAAACGCCGTCATCCATCCGGGCGACGTCTTCCTCATCAATGCGCCCTATAATGGCGGCACGCATCTGCCTGACCTCACGGTCTGTACGCCGGTCTTTGATGATGCCGGTCAGAAGATCCGCTTCTGGGTCGCCAGCCGCGGCCATCATGCCGATATCGGCGGCATTTCGCCGGGATCGATGTCGCCACTTGCCACCCATATCGAGGAAGAGGGCGTCTATATCGACAATTTCAAGCTGCTCGATCGCGGCCGCTTCTGTGAAGCGGAGCTTACCAAGCTTTTGACGGGCGCCCGCTATCCCGTGCGCACGCTGGCGCAGAACATCAACGATCTCAAGGCCCAGGTCGCCGCCAATGAAAAGGGCGTCGCCGAGCTGAAGAAGATGATCGCGCTCTTCGGTGAAGACGTAGTGGATGCCTATATGGGCCACGTTCAGGACAATGCGGCGGAAAGCGTGCGCCGTGTTCTCGATCGTCTGTCGGATGGCGAATTCACTTACGAGATGGATCAGGGCTGCAAGATCGTCGTCAAGATCTCGATCGACAAGGACAAGCGCGAGGCGACGGTCGATTTCACCGGCACGTCGGCGCAGCGCCCGGACAATTTCAACGCGCCGCAGCCGGTCACCCGTGCCGCCGTGCTCTATGTCTTCCGTGTCCTCGTCGAAGCCGATATTCCGATGAATGCCGGCTGCCTCCGGCCGATCCGCATCATCATTCCCGAAGGCACGATGCTGACGCCGAAATATCCAGCTGCCGTTGTTGCCGGCAATGTCGAGGTCAGCCAGGCCGTGACCAACTGCCTGTTCGGCGCGGTCGAGGCGCTTGCCGCAGCCCAAGGCACGATGAACAATCTGACCTTCGGCAACGACGCCTATCAATATTATGAGACGATCTGCTCCGGAGCGCCGGCAGGACCTGGCTTCAATGGCGCCGATGCGGTGCACACGCATATGACCAACTCGCGCCTGACGGATCCCGAAATCCTCGAGACGCGGTTCCCGGTCGTGCTGGAGAATTTCCACATTCGTCCGAATTCGGGCGGGCGCGGCAAGTGGAACTCCGGCAACGGCACGCAGCGCACCATCCGCACGCGTGAAAAGCTGGAATTCGCCATCCTGTCGGGCCACAGGCGCGTGGCACCCTTTGGCATCAAGGGCGGCGAAGCCGGACAGACTGGCCGCAATTATGTCCGTCGCAACGACGGCAAGATCGAGGAACTGATCGGCTCGGCCCATACCGTCCTCGAAGCTGGCGAAGCCTTTACGGTCGTCACTCCCACCGGCGGCGGTTACGGAAAGCGGGATGAATAGCAATATGATGCCGTGTCGAGCGGCAACCGACCGCTCGGCTCGTCGAATCTGCGGGGCCTTGATCCGGTTCGAAGGAGTTTTCAGGTGACGTCCGAGGAAAAGAGTAAGCGACGCGAATTGATAGTCTCGTCGGCCCATCTGGCCGGCGGCAGCTCGCCGGCCTTATCGGAGCTGGAATACGGGTCGATCCTCTTTTCCCATGCCTTCAATCGATGGCTGGTGCGCTGCATGGCGGCGGCCGGCGTGCCCGGCCTTTCGCCGGTCGAGATCCTGATCATTCATTCCGTGCGGCATCGCGACCGGCCGAAAACGCTCGCCGATCTCTGTCTCGTCCTCGATATCGAGGACACGCATGTCGCCAATTACGCCATCAAGAAACTGGAGGCGGCAGGCCTCGTCAAAAGCGGCAAGGCCGGCAAGGAAAAGACGATCCGCGTCACCGACAAGGGCCTGGACGCATTGCAGCGCTATACGGAAATTCGCGAGCGCCTGCTGGTGGAGGCGACCAAGGTCTCCGGCCTGTCGCAGGATGGCCTGTCCGACATTGCTTCGCATCTCAGGGCATTGTCCGGCTATTACGAACAGGCCGCACGGTCGGCAGCGACCCTGTAAGCAGCGAGGAAAGCAGGCGACCGCCGCAATTCTTGGTCGCTTTAAGGCCTCTTTCCGTCAAGATCACGATCTCGTGCCGACCCCGAACCGGAGCGTCAACCCCGGCCCCTTATCTATTCTGTTGCGCCATACCTATATTAGGTCTGTGCGATCCGTTGGCGGATGTTCGTCCAACGATCGGTATCGATCGAACGATATGAGATCCAGTTTTTACCACCGCACGACTTTTGGAAATTGCTGGCTTCGCACGATAGCAAAAGTGTGCTTTTTTTGACCGAAAGGGGAATGGTGTAAAAACTTCCATGAACAACGATAGTTTTGAGCTGAAATTTTGGGGCGTGCGGGGAAGCATCCCTGTATCGGGACCGGAATTTGAGCGGTACGGCGGCAATACGTCGTGCATTGAGTTACGGCATGACGGCAGGCATATCTTATTCGACGCCGGGACGGGGTTGCGCGAAGCGGCGGCGTATCTGGCCAAGGAAGGGGTTCGCGACATCGATCTCTTCTTCACCCATTCTCACTATGACCACATTATCGGCCTGCCCTTCTTCAATGCCATCTATGATCCGAGGGTCAGCGTCGATCTCTGGTCCGGCCATCTTGCCGGCAAGACGACGACCCGGCAGCTGATCGGCCAGTTCATGCGGCCGCCATGGTTCCCCGTCGAACCCGATATCTGTCGCGCCGAGATGAGTTTTCGTGATTTCGCCGCTGGTGATACGCTGAAGCCGCATCCCGGCATCGTGATGCACACCGCCAGGCTGAACCATCCGGGCGGCTGCATCGGCTATCGCATCGAATGGTCGGGCCGGGTCATCGCCTTGGTCTACGATACCGAGCATACAGCCGGCAAGCTCGATGAAGCCGCGCTGGCCCTGATGGCCGATGCCGATATCGTGATATATGACGCGACCTATCTCGAAGCCGAGATGCCCAAATATCTGGGCTTCGGCCATTCCACCTGGCAAGAGGGCATCAAGCTCGCCAAGAAGGCCGGCGCCAAGCGGCTGGCCCTGTTTCACCATGCTCCCGGCCGCACCGACCGCGAGCTGGACGACATGCAACGCGATGCGCAGCAGAGCTTCCCCGGCGCATTCGTCGCCTTTGACGGGCAGTCGCTGCAGCTCTGAAGCCTGCCGCGGCAGCGGAGCATGCTGGAATTGCGCTAAAGCGTGTCGCGATCTTTCAGATTCGCTTCTCGCGCTTTAGGTGTTTGGTTTTGCGCATGTCATCGTCGCAAAACCGCTGCACACTTTCGCGCGGGCATGCTTTAGTTGATGAAATTGCCGACCGGCCGCCATTCGATGGCGGCATGGCCGGCCGTTTCCGCAAACAACGCCTCAACGAAATCCCAGGCAAGATCGTCGTGGACGAGATGGTGGGTCATCACGCCGATCGGTTCGTCATTGCCGTCGAAGCGGTTCTGAAGCTCCTCCACCAGGCGTCCGATCATGTCAGCATGCGGCAGTCCTCCGCGCACGCCGTGCCATCGCATGATGTCGATATGCGTGTTGACCAGGCCGATGGGTGCCTGCTTGGCCAGCCCGAAAACCGAGACGGCACGGTAGCCGAACGGTTCGAGATGCGGGAGCAGTCCATCGTCGATCCGGTTCCATGGCGGCACCAGCAAAGGGCAAAACTGCGTGGGATAAAGGGCTTGCAGCTTGTCGAAGCCGCGATGAAGCTCATCGAGCACGATAGCCTTAGGCCGGTGCAGGCCGAGCTCCTGCTTCTTGGTGTCATCAGGAGCATAGTTCCGATGTGTCCAGCCATGCACCGTCGCCGTGATGCGGCTTTCGGCCGCCAGCCGTTCGGCCAGAGCTTCGCCTGTCGGCGCCGGAATGATCGCGAGTGCCATCGGCACGTCGAACCGATTGGAAAGCGATAGAAGCCGGTCGAGGGCAGGGGTCGGCTCGATGGCGTCGTCGTCGCGGAACCATAGCTTCGCCTTTCGCCCGGCCGCGCCCCAGCGCCGCAACTCCTCGCGCAAGGGCTGCCACTCGGCTCTATCGTTCATAATGGCTATCTCCCAGATAGTTTCGAAGGATGGTTTCGAGCCGTTTCGATGCGGCGCTCAAGGAACGCTCCTGATGGACGAAGCCGTAGGCGGCGTCCGCCATGGCCCGTCGCTGCTGCTGATCGCCGAGGAGCTGCGAAATTGCATCGGCATAGGCCTTCAGATCGCCCTCCGGCGTCAGCAATCCGGTTTTTCCCGCCATCACCACCTCCGGCACGCCAGCCGTCGCCTGCGCGATCACCGGAAGGCCGGCCGCCTGTGCCTCAAGATAGGCAAGGCCATAAGCCTCATTGCAACCAGGCCAGACATAAAGACCGGAGCTCGCAAGCTCCTCTGCGATCTCCGTCGTGGAGCGTTCTCCGCGCCACTCTATCCGTCTCTCGTCGAAAGTCGAAAACAGTGATCTCACCTCGGTCCGCATCGGCCCATCGCCGATGACCGTCAGGATCCAGTCCTGATCGCGGATGAGATCGAGCGCTTTGGCCAGTATGGTGTAGCTGTCGAACTTGTCGCCCTTGCGCAGCATCGCCACGGTGATCAGCCGTCGCGGATCGGAGGACGAGCCCGCGAAGGGGGCGGCATCGATGAAGGGCAGGAAACGCTCGTAGCGGCCCTCCGGAATCGCATCCTCAAGGCCGAGCCGGTCCCTTTCGGTAAAGCACAGATTGACGGCGGCAAGCCTTACTGCATCGGCAATGAGGCGCTGGTTTTCAACCCAGCCGTTTTCGTCATGGCGGCGGGAATAGGATGCCTCCGCCGTGACATAGGGAATGCCGAGCCCTCTCGCGATCGGTGGGCCGATAAGATCGGGGGTCTTGTAATAGGGATGGTAAGTGAACCACAGGTCGGGCGGCGTCTCATCCTGCCAGCGCTCGAGCAGGCGATCCACTTCGCCTTCCGCCTGCCGTGCGATTTCCACGCGTGGACCGGCCTCCGGCGTCGGCGTGAAGCTTCGCAATTCGGAAGCGACGTCGACCCGATGCCCTGCCATTTCCAGCGCCGCGATGATCTGGCGAGCCATCAGCCGATCGCCGGAAGGGACCGGGTGGCCGGGAGATTTCAAGGGGGCGTAAAAGGCGATCTTCATGCTGCCGGCACGTGGTTGACGATTAAGTGATGGTATGAGCCTGAATCGTGAGAAAGTTGCCCGAATTCCGACCGGTTGCGTGACAATAAGATCCCTGCTTCAAAAAGCCGCATCCTCGACAGTATGCGGGGTTGCGGCTACTGCATAATTCCTTAAATCGGAATCGATTTGAGGATAAAATTATGCAGCAGATTAAAAGTGCTACGGCGATCTTTGCGCGTCATATATGACGCGCGGTACCGTAGATGAATAGGCGATAGCCGTTTTCCCACCTGTTGTGAACGGGCAATATACATTGGGTTTGATGACCATCGAGGCAAGAAAGCCAATCATGTCCGACCGCCTCGTGCGAAAGCTGCGCCTTGGCTCCGGTTTGATCGTATTCGCCTTCGTGATCATGCATCTGGCCAATCATGCCCTCGGGCTGATTTCGCTCGGCGTGGCCGAACATGCGCAACATTGGTTCATGTTGGTTTGGCGCAATCCGGTTGGAACCGTGCTTCTTTATGGCGCCCTGATCGTCCACATTCTGCTCGTGCTTAAGATGCTTTACAGGCGCCGCACGCTTGTCATGCCTGCCGGCGAGGCCTTCCAGATCGTTACGGGCCTGCTGGTGCCGGTGCTTCTGATCGATCACATCGTCGGCACTCGCATCGTGCATGAGGTTTATGGCTATCACGACACCTACAGCGCGATCGTGCGCACCCTCTGGATAACATCGCCGGTCAACGGCGTGCGTCAGTCGCTCGTGCTTCTGATCGTCTGGCTTCATGGCTGCATCGGCGTTCATTTCTGGCTGCGCTATCGTGCCTGGTACATGGCAATCGCGCCCGTCATGCTGTCGCTTGCCATCGTTCTGCCGATTCTCGCCTTGCTTGGCTTTGCCGCAATGGGCAAGACGGTGGCACATGAGGTCGCTCAGGAGGACGAGCGCGGCTATCCCGGCGGCTACTATAGCGACATGCGAAGCTATGGCGAGACGGGGTCGGTGCCGGGCAGTCAGATGGTCGAAACTCTATGGCCCTACCGCGCCGGGTTCTATGGGGCATTCAGCCTGTCGATCGTCGCTCTCTTCGGTTTCCGCGCGCATCGCAGACTGCGTGAGCGGCAATATCAGATCGCCATCCGCTATGCGGGCGGGGAGGTCGTGCATGCGCCACGCGGCTTCAGCGTACTCGAGGCAAGCCGCCTTGGCGGCATACCGCATTATTCGGTTTGCGGCGGCAAGGGCCAGTGCTCCACGTGCCGTGTCCAGATCATTGAGGGGCAGGAAAACCTGCCGCCGCCGGAGCCGCTGGAGCAGAAGACGTTGAACCGGATCGGCGCTACGCCGGATGTCAGGCTTGCCTGCCAGCTGCGCCCGACCGGCAATGTCAGCGTCCTCCCGCTCCTGACGCCGATGGCCGAGGCGACGATCCCGGTTTATAGCCAGACCGCCAGCCCAGGCCGCGAGCGCGAGATCGTCGTCTTCTTCTGCGATCTGCGCCATTTCACCGCGCTGACGGAATCGCGGCTTCCCTTCGACATCGTCTTCCTGCTCAACCGCTATTTCGCCATCGTCGGCCGCATCATCGAGGAGAATGGCGGCCGTATGGACAAGTTCATCGGCGATGGCGCGATGGCGCTCTTCGGCCTGCGTACCACGCCGAAGGAGGCAAACCGGCAGGCCTTGAAGGCCGCGGCCGCGATCATACGGGAGATCGACAAGCTCAGCGCGGAACTGGCCGACGAACTGGCCGCTCCGCTTGAAATCGCCATCGGCCTTCACAGCGGCTCGGCCGTGGTCGGCTCGATGGGATATGGCAGCGTCAAGAACGTGACGGCGATCGGCGACACGGTCAATGTCGCCAGCCGCCTGGAAAGCGCCGCCAAGGAATTCAACAGCGCGCTCGTCTTTTCCGAGCCGGTGGCCCGGCTCTCGGAGGTCGATATGGAGGGCATCGAAAGCCGCGAGATTGCCGTGCGCGGTCGCGGCGAGCCTTTGCGGGTCTATATCGTTTCGAAGGAAACGAGCGGCCGCTTTGCCTGATGTGCCGACAGGGCACCGGCGGCGTATCAGCCGATCTTCTCCGTTTGCAACGCAACGGCCCTGGTGTAGGGATGCTCGCCATGTTCGACCGCAAGCTGCTTACAAGAAAATACTGGCGCCGCGCCCTTCGCAGGAAGCGGGATGCGATCGCCACTCGCCTGTTCGACACGCGCCTGGGTCGGGACATTCTCGTCAGCGCGCTCGGTCCGCGCGTCAAGACGATGACGGTGGACTGCGGCGACCATGTCCTGAGCTTCTCACCGGCCGATTACATCGGCCGTAAGGTGTTTCGCAAAGGGCATTTCGAGCGCGATCATGTCGCCCGGCTGCTGAGCGTGCTGCGCGAGCGCGGTCTGCTACGCAAAGGCTCTGTTCTTCTGGAGCTCGGCGGCAATATCGGTACGCAAACCTGCTATTTTGCCCTCAGTGGCGCCTATGACCGCATTGTCAGCGTCGAGCCGGATCCGCGCAATTTCCGGCTGCTGGCGATCAACGTCGCCGATAACGGCCTGCAGGAGATGGTAACGGCGGTCAATTGCGCCGCCGGCGATCGCGGGGGGCAGCTCGATTTCTATCTCAATCACAAGAATCACGGCAAAAGCAGCGCGTTGCGCCAAAGCGCAACCGACGAGAAAATCTCGGTTCCCGTCCTGCCCGTTGGCGATATTCTGCAGCAGGCCGGCATCGATCCCGCCGATATCGGCCTGATCTGGATGGATATCGAAGGCTATGAGCCCGTTGCTTGCCGGTCGATGCAGGCACTGATGGCACGCAAGGTGCCGCTCTACATGGAATTTACCCCCGCCTTCTACGGCAAGGATCAGGCCAAGGCTTTCATTGCCGATCTCGCCAGGCACTACGGCGAATGCCTTGCATTTTTCGAAGACGGCGAGCAGACGATGAAAGTCGTCGAACTGCCCAGCGAAGGCGAGCAGTTCGATGTGCTGTTTCTACGCTGAAATTAGCGACGCCGATAGATGAAATAGCGCCCTTGCTTGACGGCAGCGGGCAGGGGAAGCGCCTGAAGATCCGGATGATCGAGGGGAAGGCCGCTGACGGCAATCCCGCCTGAAACGAGCACGCCGGCCATGATCCCGGGCAACCAGGTCAGCGTCACCGCATCCTTGTCCTCGTAGCCGGTGCCGATATCGGCATGGGCAAGCGAGGCCTTCGCGCCGACGAAGCCCCTGGCCGTGTCCTTGATTTCACCGAGGATGAGATTGTCGGCCGACGGCATGGACGGGCCGTAGGCATTGGCCGCCCGATCGAATGCGATGATGCGGCGATCGGGGAAAAGTTCGCGCAGATGGTCGAAGGTGCGGCCATTGCCGAGCCCCAGTTCCAGCACGGGTCCGTCAAGCGTTCTGACCTCCTCGGCAACGGCGTTGAGGATGTCGCGCTGCGCACTCAGGCGGCGAATGAAACTATCCAGGCGGCTCATCGTATTTCAAATATCCTTGGCGTCTTGTGCCTCTCTCCCGACCGGAGTAGCACGGCCCGCATCGCGGCGTCGACCGCCCGCTGGTTTTTCGGCGCTTTTGCTGTAGGGATAGATCGTCGCGGTGCTCACTGAAGGGGGAAATATCATGGTCGAACCACCGAAAGATGATTTCTTCCATAAACTCACGGGCTTCACCCGTTTCGAGGGCGTGACCGACAGCGCCAATTATCAGCCGCTGCCGGACGACTGGTTGATTGCGATCGCCGATATCGTCAGCTCGACGAAGGCAATCGCCGCCGGCCACTACAAATCAGTCAACATGGCGGGCGCCAGCGTGATTTCCGCCGTGCTCAACGCGTTGGAGAGAGGTGATTATCCCTTTGCCTTCGGCGGGGACGGCGCTTTGGTGGCGATCCCTCCGTCGGGAGAGGAGCGGGTACGCCGTGCGCTGGCGGCCGTCCGGGCCTGGGTGATGGAGGAATTGCAGCTCGACCTGCGCACGGCCCTGGTGCCGATGACGGTGATCCGCGGCGAGGGCCTGGACGTGCGGGTCGCCCGCTTCAGCCCGAGCAACCACGTTTCCTATGCCATGTTTTCCGGCGGCGGGACGAGCTGGGCGGAACGGCAGATGAAGGCAGGACGATTCATCGTCGAGGCGCCGCCGACAAAGGTAGAGCCGGATCTGACCGGCCTTTCCTGTCGTTGGAACCCGATCAAGGCACATAACGGCGAGATTGTCTCCATCATCGCCATTCCGGGCGATGCCGGCAACGACGCTAGGTTTCAACGGCTGGTCGCCGATATCATTGCCATCTCCGCCGAGCAGAACCGCGACGGTCATCCGGTGCCGGTCGAAGGCCCGACGCCGGCATTGAGCTTCGACGGCGCGGATATCGAAGCGCGCGCCGTGGCCGCTCCCACCGATCGCTGGTGGCGAAAGCTGGCCATCGATGCGCAGATCGTCCTCGTCTGGATTCTCGACAGGTTCGGCATCAGGGCCGCGACCTTCGATGCCAAGATCTATCGGCGGGACCTTGCAGCAAATTCCGATTTTCGCAAATTCGACGATGGACTGAAAATGACGATCGACGTCGATGCTGCGCATCTCAAGCGCATCGAGGCGCGTCTGCAGCAGGCGGAGGCCGCAGGTGTCTGCCGCTTTGGACTGCACCGGCAGGACAGCGCCCTGATGACATGCTTCGTGCCGACACCGCTTATGCGAGACCATATGCATTTCATCGACGGTGCGAGCGGCGGATATGCAATGGCGGCAATGGCCTTGCGGGAAAAGAGGCCGCCGGCGCTTGCCGCGGGCGAGTGATTTTCACGCGATGGAGCGGTGACGCGACTGGCAGCCTCGGGCCGCGGTCGCGATTTTATCGATCCGCTTCGTTTTTGCCATTGTTTCAGCGTCATATGCGCCTTATCTCAAAGAGAACAAAACGAGAGTCGCCGGTTGCGGCGATCGTCTTTTGCTGCATTTCATATGCGGGGGTGCGGGAGAAATGCAGCCGGATTTCTGGCGTCGACATGACCTGACGAAGGAAAGCATCGACGCTGTCGCATGGTGATTTTGTCCGACCTCAAGCCGATAGGCAGGGGGTTGCGGAGACGGCGGCATTCCATGGCCGGGACGAAACATCAGGCATTGCAATATGGACCGCGGGGATAATGACTATTCATTCGAGTGTTTCCGATATTCTTCTCGATAAAGTAGCGGAATGGCTGACGCAGGCGGCGCTGACCGGCGAAAACCTGGAGACCATCGTGCGGGGCTTCTGCGAGCGCATGGCGGCGACGGGGATGCCGCTCGTTCGCGTGCATCTGACCTTTTCTATGCTGCATCCGCTTTATGATGCTCTCGGATTTACCTGGCGGCGGGCGGGCGGCCTGACGATCGAAGGCTATCGCCATGTTAACGATCGGCCGGAACGCTTCATGCAGAGCCCCTATTACTATCTTCTCTCCAATAATCTCCTGCATTTGCGTCGTCGGATCGATGTGGATGGAGCCGTGGAGTTTCCGATTTTCGAGGACCTGCGCAAGGAGAAGGTGACCGACTATATGGCCTTCGTGCAGACCTTTGGAGCGGGTTCTGTCCAGGGCATGATGGGTTCCTGGTCAACCGACAGCATCGGCGGCTTCAGCGAGGAGATGATCGGAGCGCTGATGCGCATGCAGAACCATCTCGCCATGGCGGCCAAGATGGCGGTTCTAGGTAAGCTCGCCAACAACATGTTGACCACTTATCTCGGCGGCGACGCCGGCAAGCGCGTGCTGAACGGGCAGATCCGCCGCGGCGACGGCGAGACGATCCGCGCGGCGCTGGTCATGGGTGATATGCGGCAATCCACCGTCTATGCCGAAAAGGAAGGGCGGCAGGCCTATATCGATACGCTGAACGAGTTCTTCGACGCGATCGCGGCCCCCTTCAACCGCAATGGGGGCGAAATCATGAGCTTTCTCGGCGATGGATTCCTGGCGGTCTATCCCTGCGGCCGCCACAAGGATCCGTCCAAGGTGGCTTGCGAAGCGGCGCTATCGGCCGTTTTCGAGGCGCAGCGCCGCGTTGCTGCCCTCAACAAGGATCGCCAGGCGCGCAATTTGAGCGAGGTGCGTTACGGAATAGGCCTGCACGTCGGCAACGTCATGTTCGGCAATGTCGGATTGAAGGATCGGTTGACGTTCTCGGCCTTCGGCGCCGCCGTCAACGAGGTGGAGCGGCTGCAGTCCCTGACCAAGAAATATGGAACGGAGGTTGTCGCGAGCCAGGCCTTTTCCGGCTACACCGACTGCGAGTGGGGAACACTCGGGGAAGAAAAGCTGCGCGGCGTGCGCCAGCGCTTTACAGTGGTCTCTCCGATGGCAGCCTCCATTGCCAATGGTACGGTGGAGGTTTTCCACGACGCGGCGGCGGACGGGCTCTCCGAAGCCGAGCAGGTTATCCTCCTGCACAGGGATGCCAAGAAGTTCGAAGGCCGTGTTCAAGTCGAAAACCTGACCCAGTGACCTCTGCCGCAGCCTGGTTCAGCATAGGCCGATATATCACTGGAAAGACGACAGATTTTTTACAGTCTTTGCACCGCCTTGACCAGCTAGACACCCGTTATGCCCTACGTTAGTGTGCCGCCTAAGGCCACAAAGGTCATGTGAGCGGGAAGTAATATGTATGGCGTCAGGGACTGATCTACTGCGTATTGAGAACCTCGACGTCTCGTTTTCCCTTTACGGGGACAATCTGCGTGTCGTCAAAAACGCCGGTTTGAGGGTGCTTCCCGGCAAGGTCACGGCCCTTGTCGGCGAGTCCGGTTCCGGCAAATCCATTATCAGCCAGTCGATCATGGGCATCCTGCCGACGCCGGCAACCGCGACGGGGCGGATCCTTTTTACCGACCCACTCGACGGCGAGACCACCGATCTTCTCCAACTGCCGCGTGATGGCGCCGCTATGCGCAGGCTGCGTGGCGCGCGCATGGCCAAGATTTTCCAGGAGCCGATGACGTCGCTGTCGCCGTTGCATACGGTGGGCAACCAGATCAGCGAAGTGCTCCGTATTCACAGCCCCGACACCAGCAGGGCGGAGCAGCGCGAGAAGACTGAGGAAATGCTGAGCCTCGTCGGCTTTCAGGATCCCCAACATACTTTCGACATGTATCCTTTCCAGCTCTCCGGCGGCATGCGCCAGCGTGCGATGATCGCCATGGCGCTGATCTGCAATCCGGCGCTGCTGATTGCCGATGAACCGACCACCGCGCTTGACGTCACCATCCAGGCGCAAATTCTCGGTCTGCTGCGCAACCTCCAGCAAACCTTCAACATGGCGATGCTCCTGATCACCCATGATCTCGGTGTCGTGGCGAATATGGCCGACGAGGTCGTCGTTATCTATCACGGCGAAATCATGGAGGCCGGGCCGGTCGAAACGATCTTCCGCCAGCCGCAGCATCGCTATTTGAAGGCCCTGATGTCGGCGGTGCCGCATTTCGACATGAAGCCGGGCGAACGGCTGAAGTCCCTTCGGGATGTCCCCGTCAATCTCGGCACCTTTTCCGGCAAGAAGAAGCTGATCGGCAACGGCGCGCCCGCCACCGGCACGGCACCCGATGTCCTGCTCAGCGTAAGCAACCTGACCAAGACCTATACATCGAAGGCCGGCGGCCTGTTCGGCAGGCGGGACGGCACGAAGTTCCGTGCCGTCGATAATGTCAGCTTCGATATCCGCCGCGGCGAATGTCTCGGCTTGGTCGGCGAAAGCGGCTGCGGCAAGACGACAGTGAGCAAGATCCTCATGCGCGGCATCACGGCCGACAGCGGTTCCGTCAGCTTCGACGACGGCAGCGGCAAGATCGACGTGCTGTCCGTCAAGGGCGACGAGTTGATGGATCTGCGCACGAAGATACAGATGGTCTTCCAGGATCCGGTTTCGTCGCTTTCTCCGCGCATGACGATCCGCAATATTCTGAGCGAGCCCCTGGAAATCCATGGGCATGGCGATAGTGCCGAACGCAAGGAGAAGGTCGAGGCGCTGATGCAGGCGATCGGCCTCGACAAGCATTTTCTCAGCCGTTACCCGCACAGCTTTTCCGGCGGCCAGCGCCAGCGCATCGGCATTGCGCGCGCCCTGGCACTTGGGCCGAAGCTTCTCATCCTGGATGAGCCGGTCTCGGCACTCGATGTGTCCGTTCAGGCGCAAATCCTGAACCTCCTCAAGGACTTGCAAAAGGAACTCGGCCTGACCTACCTGTTCATCTCGCACAATCTCGCCGTGGTCGATTACATGGCGGACAGGATCGCCGTCATGGCGCGGGGGCGCATCGTCGAAATCGCGCCGCGCGAAATCATCCTTCGCGATCCCGTTCATCCCTATACGCGCTCGTTGCTTGCCGCCGTCCCGTTCCCCGATCTCGACCGGCCTCTGGATTTCTCCGCTCTGAACAGCGAGGGACCGGCCGCCAAACAGAAATGGGGGCCGCAATTCTCGGAAAGCGCGGACGGAGACCTTGCCTATGCTGATCTGGGCGGCGGCCATTTCGTTCGCGCCCGCCGGGGCGTCGAAGCCCAGGAGCTGCGCAAATGGTAACGCGGCGAAGCTTTCTCGGCCTGCTGGCTTCCACCATATTGCCGCCGCCTCTTGCTGCGGCGGAGGTCGACAACGAGCCGGACTATCTCGCCGATTGGCTGCGAGCCGGCCAGATGCCGCATCTTGCGAAGCGGCTGCCGAAATTTCCGCGCGTCGTCAATGTCGCCGCCATGGGGCGCACGCCCGGCCGCTACGGTGGCTCCGTCCGTACGATCATCGGCAGCCAGAACGATATCCGTCTCATGACGATCTACGGCTATGCGCGCCTCGTGGGTTACGATCGCACGCTGACGCTTCAGCCGGATATTCTGGAATCCTTTTCCGCCGTCAACGACACGGTCTTCACCTTCAAGCTGCGTGAAGGGCATAGATGGTCCGATGGGCATCCGTTCACCGCCAACGACTTCCGTTACTGGTGGGAGGATGTCATTCTCAACAAGGAGTTGACACCCGGCGGTGGCGCGCTCGAATTGCGCCCGCACGGAAGCCTGCCGAATTTCGAGATGCTCGACGAGCTCACGGTGCGCTACACCTGGGATGATCCCAATCCGAATTTCCTGCCGATCCTTGCCGCTCCGCAGCCGCTCGTCATTGCCGGGCCGGCCCACTATCTCAAGCAGTTCCACAAGAAATACCAGGACAAGATTCGTCTTTCATCGCTGATGCAGGAAAACAGAGCGAAGAAATGGCAGGATCTGCATATCAAGATGGGCCGCTCGTACCGCCCGGAAAACCCCAATCTGCCGGTGCTCGACCCGTGGAAGAATACGACGGCGCCGCCGGCGGAGCAGTTCGTGTTCGAGCGCAACCCCTATTTCCATCGCGTCGACGAGAACGGCCGGCAACTGCCCTATATCGATCGCATGATCCTGGACATCAGTTCGTCGTCGATCATTCCGGCCAAGACCGGGGCAGGAGAAAGCGATCTTCAGGCAACCGGCATAGACTTCAACGACTATACTTTCCTGAAAGAGGCCGAGAAGCGCAATCCGAGCAAGATTAAGGTCGATCTTTGGAAGGCAGCGCGTGGATCGCGTGTCGCCCTGTACCCCAATCTCAACAGCGCCGACGCCGTCTGGCGCGACCTCTTGCGCGATGTTCGGGTCCGCAGAGCGCTGTCGCTTGCGATCGATCGTCACGAGATCAACATGGCGGTCTTCTACGGTCTCGGAACAGCGAGCGCCAACACTGTGTTGCCTGACAGCCCGCTTTTCAAACCCGAATATGCCTCTGCCTGGATCGCGCATGATCCGGATCAGGCCAATGCTCTTCTGGACGCCGCCGGCCTTGACAAGCGGGATGAAGACGGGGTCCGCTTGCTGCCGGACGGCCGGCGAATGGAAATCACCGTTGAGACACCGGGCGAAAGCACGCTTGACACGGACGTGTTGGAATTGGTTACCGATCATTGGCGCAAGGTCGGCATTGCACTTTTCACCCGCGTATCGCAACGCGATATTTTCCGCAGCCGCGCCATGGGCGGCCGCATTCTGATGTCGCTGTGGTACGGCCTCGACAATGGGGTGGCGACGGCCGACATGAATCCGGGCGAATTGGCACCGACGACCAATGACCAGATGCAGTGGCCGCTTTGGGGCATGTACTATCTATCGCGCCAGACACAAGGCGTGGCGCCGGACGTGCCGGAGGCAACCGAGCTGATCAAGCTGCTGGGCGAATGGGAAGAGGCTGCCTCCTCCTTCGAGCGGGCCGAGGTCTGGCACAAGATGCTGAAGATCTATACGGACCAGGTTTTCTCCATCGGTCTGGTCAACGGCACTTTCCAGCCGATCGTGCATTCGGCGCGCATGCAGAATGTGCCGGAAAAGGCGCTCTACGGCTTCGATCCGACCTGTCTGCTCGGCGTCTACATGCCGGATACCTTCTGGATGAAGGAGGATCGTCCGAATGCTTAGATATATTCTCTGGCGCGTTGCGGTGATGCTTCCGACCCTGATCGTCATCTCGATGCTGGTCTTTACGATCATCCAGCTGCCGCCCGGCGACTTCTTCGATAGCCAGATCGCGGAATTGCGCGCCCAGGGTGATACCGCGAATCTTCAGGATATGGAGAATCTTCGCCACGAATATGGGCTCGACAAGCCCTTGCCGCTTCAATATCTGCACTGGGCCGGAGGTATGCTGCATGGCGATTTCGGCTATTCCTTCGAGTATCAGCTGCCGGTTTCGGAAGTGGTCGGCGATCGGCTCTGGCTGACCATCCTCGTGTCGATGACGACGATCCTTCTGACCTGGTTGATCGCCTTCCCGATCGGTATTTATTCCGCCACCCATCAATACAGCTGGGGCGACTACGGGCTGACCTTCCTCGGGCTGCTCGGTATCGCCATTCCGAACTTCATGCTGGCGCTGATCCTGATGTATTTCGCCAATGTCTGGTTCGGCGTATCGATCGGCCATTTGATGGATCAAAAATATCTCTCGCAGCCGATGAGCTGGGAAAAAGCGCGCTCGATCCTGTCGCACCTGTGGATTCCGGTCATCATCGTCGGCACGGCCGGAACGGCGGGCATGATCCGCCGCCTACGCGCCAATCTGCTCGACGAGATGCAGAAGCAATATGTCGTCACAGCGCGCGCCAAGGGGCTGCATCCGTTGAGGGTGCTGGTGAAATATCCATTGCGCATGGCGTTGAATTTCTTCGTCGCCGATATCGGGTCGATCCTGCCGGCGATCATTTCCGGTGCCGAGATCACCGCCATCGTGCTGTCTCTGGAGACGACCGGCCCGATGCTGATCCGGGCCTTGCAGAGCCAGGACATGTATCTCGCCGGCTCTTTCCTGATGTTCCTGGCCTTTCTCAACGTCATCGGCGTGCTGATCTCGGATATCGCCCTTGGCTTTCTCGATCCCCGCATCCGCTTGCAAGGCAGGAGCACAAAGTGAGCGTATCCCTGCCAAAGCCCGGTGCTCCTCTAGAGCACTATGTCTCGAACGCGAATTTCGATCCAGATCAGTTCGAAGCCACGTCCGCAGGCCAGCAACGCTATTACATGGCGTCGCAAAAGAAGCTGATGTGGTGGAAATTCAAGCGCCACAAGCTTGCGCTTGCATCCGGCATCTTCCTTCTGCTGGCCTATGGCATGATCGTGATTGCGGAATTCCTGGCGCCCTACGGGCTGCACACCCGCAATGTCGACTATATCCATTCGCCGCCGCAGATGATCCACCTGTTCGACAAGGGCAATTTCGTCGGGCCGTTCGTCTATGGCCGCAAGATGACGCTCGATATCGACTCGCTGCGCCGGATCTACACGGATAACCCCTCCGATGTGCAGCCGATCCGTTTCCTTTGTCGCGGGGACGCCTATCGCTTCTGGGGGCTGGTGGACTCGAACCTTCATCTGGTTTGCCCGGCCGTCGGCGGCCAGATGTATCTGCTCGGCACCGACAGGCTGGGACGTGACGTGCTGTCGCGCATCATCTATGGCGCGCGCATATCCCTGACGATCGGGTTGATCGGCATTTCAATCAGTTTTCTGCTCGGCATCGTCATCGGCGGGCTTGCCGGCTATCATGGCGGCCTTTTCGATCTTCTCGTGCAGCGCGTGATCGAGGTGCTGCAGTCGCTGCCGAGCCTGCCCTTGTGGATGGCGCTTGCGGCGATCATGCCGGTAAGCTGGAGCCCGATCATCGTCTACTTCGGCATCACCATCATCCTCGGCATCCTGGATTGGACAGGCCTTGCGCGCGCCGTACGCTCCAAGCTTTTATCCTTGCGCGAGGAGGACTACGTGCTTGCCGCGCAACTGATGGGAGCAAGCACGCCCCGCATCATCGGCCGTCACCTCGTCCCCGGCTTCATGTCGCACCTGATCGCTACCGCAACAATTTCGGTGCCGAGCATGATTCTCGGCGAAACTGCCCTAAGTTTCCTTGGATTGGGCCTTCGTCCGCCGATCACGAGTTGGGGCATCCTGTTGACCGAGGCCAAGAACGTCAGCGTGATCGCCTTCTATCCATGGCTTCTTTTTCCGATGATCCCGGTGATATTGGTTATTCTGGCGTTCAACTTTTTAGGAGACGGGTTGCGTGATGCCGCCGATCCCTACAAATAGCAGGGTGAATGGCGAAGACAGGATTGCAATTCGACGAGCGGTCGCGGATGTCGTTTGCCGACAAACCGCGTTATGACTTTTACCCCCAGAGGTTTTGCCAATGAAGCGGCGCTTAGAAGATGCTCGAATCCTCATGTACAGCCACGACACGTTCGGTCTCGGTCACCTGCGGCGATGCCGGACGATCGCGCATGCACTCGTGGAGGATTATCGCGGGCTGAACGTGCTGATTATCTCTGGCGCGACGATTGCCGGGGCATTCGATTATCGGTCCCGTGTGGATTTCGTCAAAGTGCCGAGCGTGATCAAGCTGCGTGACGGCGAATACACGTCTATGGCGAGCCATGTCGCGTTGCAGGAAACGCTGAAGATGCGGCAGTCGATCATCCGTCATACGGCGGAAACCTTTCAGCCGGATGTTTTCATCGTCGACAAGGAGCCGTTGGGCCTCAAGGGCGAGGTCGAGGAGACCCTGACCTATCTCAAGGCGCGTGGTACGACGCTTGTTCTCGGCATGCGCGATGTCATGGACGCACCGCACCTGTTGGAGGCGGAGTGGAAGAAAAACAACGTGCTGCAGAAGATCGATCAGTTCTACGACAGCGTCTGGGTCTACGGGCCGCCGGATTTCCATGATCCCCTTATCGGGCTCGATGTGCCAGCGGGCGTGCGGCGGAAGATGGAGTTCGTCGGCTTTCTGCAGCGTAGCGTTTCCACTCTGGGCACGAAATCCGAACATGTGCCCGACGAGGACTATATCCTGGTGACGACTGGCGGCGGCGGCGATGGTGCCGATCTCGTCAGCGATGTGGTTGCCGCGTTCGAACAGGACAGCTCCCTCACGCAGAAGACGCTGATCGTCCTCGGCCCCTATATGCCCGCCAAGGAGCGCGGCCAGCTCCTGGAGCGCGCCAGCAAGATCGATTGTCTGCAGGTGATCGAGTTCGACAACAAAATGGAAGAGCTGATTGCCGGCGCCAAGGCCGTTGTCGCCATGGGCGGTTACAACACCTATTGCGAGATCCTCTCCTTCGATAAGCCGGCGCTGATCATTCCGCGCACGCGTCCACGCGAGGAACAGCTGATCCGCGCCCAGCGCGCCAGCGAACTCGGCCTCGTCGATATGCTGCTGCCGGAGGAATCCGCCGATCCGAGGCAGCTTGCCGCCGCCCTGAAGCGCCTGCCGAACCGCGCGCCGCCTTCGGCAAGCAGCAGTAATATGCGCCTTGAAGGCCTGGTGCATATTTCGCGCACCATCGGCGAGTGGTTCGATGATCGCGAGCGCTATACGCCGCTGTCGATCGTTGCAGAATAGAGCATCGGAAGCCGTCGATGCGGAAGAAAATCCTGGTGGTCCTCAAGGGCTATCCTCGCCTGTCGGAAACCTTCATTGCGCAGGAGCTGCTTGGCCTGGAAAGGGCCGGCTTCGACCTGACGCTGATTTCGATGCGCAAGCCGACGGACAAGAAGCGTCATCCAGTCCATGACGAAATCAAGGCGCGCGTCGTCTATCTGCCGGAATATCTGCACAACGAACCGCTGAGGGTGCTGCGGGCCTTCTTTGCAGGCATCGGCAAGCCGGGCTTCAGGCCGCTCGTGAAGCAATTCTGGGCCGACTTGAAGCGGGACATTACCCCAAACCGCGTGCGGCGCTTCGGCCAGGCATTGGTTCTGGCGCATGAATGGCCAGACGGTGGCGAATGGCTGCATGCGCATTTCATCCATACGCCGGCTTCGGTGACCTCCTATGCCAGCATCATGACCGGCATTCCCTGGACCTGCTCGGCGCATGCCAAGGATATCTGGACGTCGCCGGACTGGGAGCTTTCTGAAAAGCTCGACCGAGCCCGCTGGGCGGTGACCTGCACGCGCACCGGCTTCGAGCACATGCGCGATCTGATCCAGGCGGATGACAAGGTCTATCTCAGCTATCATGGCCTGGATCTCGATCGCTTCGCTCCCTTCGCCGGCGAACATTCCGATCGGAACGGCACGGATGCTTCCGACCCCGCCTTCATTCTCAGCGTCGGGCGCGCAGTGGAGAAAAAGGGATACGATGTCTTGCTGAAGGCACTGGCGCTGCTGCCTGGCGATCTCAACTGGCGCTTTACCCATATCGGCGGCGGCGATGGGCTGGCAAAGCTGAAGGCATTGGCCGACACGCTCGGCATTGCCGATCGCATCACCTGGAAGGGCGCGCTGGCCCAGGAGGATGTGCTTGCCCATTATCGTCAGGCCGATATCTTTGCGCTTGCCTGCCGCATTGCGGCCGACGGCGATCGCGACGGCCTGCCGAACGTGCTCGTGGAAGCATCGAGCCAGCGTCTCCCCTGCGTTTCCACCAATGTTTCCGGCGTTCCCGAATTGATCGACGATGGCGAAAGCGGTCTTGTCGTTCCATCCGAGAATCCGCAAGCCCTTGCCGCGGCGCTGGAAGCTGCCATTCGCAATCCCGCGCTACGCCGCGGGCTGGGAGAGGCAGCCGAAAGGCGGGTGCGCGAGCATTTCGACTATCATGCCAGCATCCGGCAATTGACGCGGCTGTTCGAGGAACAGTGGCAAAGGGAAGATCAATGGCGGAAATCCGCATGACGGCCCCGCATTCCCAGCCTTTGCGCGTTTTCTTCTACGTTCAGCATCTGCTCGGCATCGGCCATCTGGCGCGCGCCAGCCGCATTGCCAGCGCCCTGGCGAAGGATGGCTGTGAGGTGACTGTTGTCACCGGCGGCATACCGGTGAGCGGTTTCCCCGCGGCGGATGTCACCTCGGTCACATTGCCGGCCGTCGTCGCTAGCAGCGCCGGGTTTTCCGGGCTGGCCGATCAGGCCGGCAATCCCGTCGGCGAAGATTTTCTGTCGCGTCGTCGCGATCTGCTGCTGGATGCTTTCCGGCAGGCTGCCCCCGATGTTGTCGTCATCGAGGCCTTTCCGTTCGGCCGCAGACAGATGCGTTTCGAGCTTCTGCCGCTGCTCGATGCCGTTGCCAAGGCAGATCCGAAACCGAGGCTTTACACATCGGTGCGCGATATTCTGCAGCAACAGAAGAAACCGGGCCGGGACGAGGAGACCGTCGGCCTGCTTCGCGACCACTTCGATGGCGTGCTCGTTCATGGCGATCCGCATTTTGTCCGGCTGGAAGAAACCTTTCCCCTGACCGAGGCGATCGCCGACAAGATTGCCTATACCGGTCTTGTCGCACCCGCCTTGCCGCCGGAGCCTGTCGAAACCTTCGATATCGTCGTATCGGCCGGCGGCGGCGCTGTCGGGCTTGATCTGATCCGCGCATCGCTGGAGGCGGCAAGCCGCGTGGCGACCGATCGCCGCTGGCTTCTGATTGCCGGGCCGAACCTGCCCGAACAGGATTATGCCGATCTCGCCAGGCGCGCGCCGGGCAATGTCGCGCTCGTTCGCTTCCGCAAGGATTTTCCGTCTCTGCTGCGGGGGGCGGAGCTGTCGATCTCGCAAGCCGGCTATAATACCGTCGGCGATCTTCTCGTTGCCGGTTGCCGCGCCATTCTGGTCCCCTTCACGGCCGGCGGCGAAACGGAGCAATCCGTCCGGGCCGAGCGGCTGGAAAGGCTGGGCTTGGCATTGGCTCTGCCGGAGGCGGGATTGACGAGCGAATTGCTGGTCGCAGCCGTGAAAACCGCGCTGTCGCGCCCCAAGCCGAGCAACCCGGACATCGATCTTGGCGGCGCCGCCAGAACCTCGGCTATCCTGCGTCGAACCATATAGGGAAAAGCCGCGGCTGATATCGGAGGCATCCTGTCGTTTTATCCTCCTGGATTCCTGCAATCTTGTGATATAAATCGAAAAATCGATGAATCGGGAGGAGCGTGGACGAAGGACCGGGCGGTTCCCCTTTTCACAATGGGGCCACGTATCCGCAACGAAATCTTCCCGCATCTCTGCAACATCGGTGCCGGCATCAGGCCGGCGTTGGGCGTTGAATCTGAAAGCCTGCAGTAAGCAATGGAAAAAAGCCTAGCGCGTTACATTTGGTCGAACACCCGGCTGGAGCAGGTCTGGATACTGCTGGTGGTTGCGGCGTCGATGATTCCGTACTTTCTGTCCTTCGACCTGCCGAAGCAGATCGTCAACGGACCGATCCAGGGCAAGGGCTTCGAACATCCCGGCGATACGCAGACGTTCATGCACATTGCCTTCAACATGCCGCTGATCGGCCATGTCGAAGTCTTTCAGGGCGTCCAGCTGACCCGCATGTGGATGCTTGTTGCGTTGAGCATGGTGTTTCTGGCGCTTGTCGTGCTCAACGGCCTCTTCAAGCTCTATATCAATACCTATAAGGGGCGGCTCGGTGAGCGCATGCTGCGACGCATCCGCTTCGAACTGATCGATCGCGTGCTGCGGTTCCCTCCGAGCCATTTCAAGCGGGTGAAGCCGGCGGAAATCGCCACCATGATCAAGGACGAAGTGGAGCCGATGGGCGGCTTCACCGGCGATGCCTTCGTCCAGCCCGCTCTTCTCGGTGGCCAGGCGGTGACGGCGCTCGTCTTCATCATCATGCAGAATTTCTGGCTCGGCATGATCGCCGCGGCCATCGTCGCCGTACAGGCGATCGTCATTCCCCGCATGCGCAAGCGGCTTCTGGAGCTTGGCCGCCAGCGCCAGCTGACGGCGCGCGAGCTTTCCGGCCGCGTTGGCGAAATCGTCGATGGTATCGGCACCATCCACGCCAACGATACCACCAACCTTGAGCGCGCGGACATAGCTCACCGGCTCGGATTGATCTTCTCGATCCGCTATGATCTCTACCAGTGGAAGTTCCTGGTCAAATTCATCAATAACTTCCTCGCTCAGGTGACGCCGTTCCTGTTTTATCTGATCGGCGGTTTCCTGGCCTTGCAGGGCCGCCTGGACATTGGCCAGCTCGTTGCCGTCATCAATGCCTATAAGGATTTGCCGGGACCGCTGAAGGAACTGATCGACTGGGACCAGTCGCGTCAGGACGTTCAGGTCAAATACAATCAGGTGGTCGAACAGTTCAGCGTCGATCATCTGATCGATCCGAAAATCCAGGCGGTTTCGCACGTGCCCGCCGGCCGCATCACCCATTCTCTCGTCGCGACCAATCTGACCATCGTCGATGACAGCGGCGCGCGCGTGCTGGACCACGTTTCGGTTGAAATTCATCCCGGCGAAAGGGTAGCGATAGTTGGCGACAGCGGGGCGGGAGGCGAATATCTGGCGGAAGCATTCGGGCGCCTGATCTGGCCGGACAGCGGCCGCATCTCGATCGATGGCCGCGATATCCTGGAACTGCCGGAATCGGTAACCGGACGACGTATTGCCTACGCCTCGTCCGAGACCTTCTTCTTCCACGGCACGTTGCGCAGCAATCTGCTTTATGGCCTCAAGCATGCGCCACTCATCGCTCCCGTCTATACCGACGATGAGGCCACAAAGGCCAAATGGCGTGTGACCGAAGCGCGGCGCGCGGCCAATCCGGAATTCGATCTCAATAGCGACTGGGTCGATTATGCGGCTGCCGGTGCCACCGGGCCGGATGATATCTATTCGGTGATCCGTCCGGTTCTCGATGCCGTTGCCATGTCGCAGGATATTTTCGACATGGCGCTGCGCTCGAATGTCGATGCGGCAGCACATGAAGATCTGACATCGCGCATCGTCGAGCTGCGTCAGGCATTGCGGTTGCGGCTTGAGGAAGAGAAGCTGGAGGACCTCGTCGTTCCCTTCCAGTTCGATGTTTATAATCCGCAGGCGACGGTCGGCGAAAATCTGTTGTTCGGTACGCTGAAGCGGCCGCAGATCACCAATCGCAAGCTGGCGGCACATCCCTATTTCCAGCAGATATTCGCCGAGACGGGTCTGGTATCGGATTTGTACGATATGGGTCTGGAAATCGCCGAAAACGCTGTCGAGCTTTTCACCGACCTGCCGCCGGACCATCCGTTCTTCCAGCAGCTGACCTTCATGACGGCGGAGGATATTCCGACCTATGAGGCGCTGCTTCAGAAGCTGAACGGCAAGGGATATGAGGCGGCGACCGACGATGAACGCGCGGCCATCATCCGCCTGAGCTTCTCCTATATCGAACCGCGTCACCGCTTCGGTCTTCTGACACAGATGCTGATGGAAAAGATCGTCCATGCACGGGCGAAATTCTACGAGAACATACCAGCCGATCTTGCCAGGGTCATCGAGCGTTATGATCCGGAGCGCTTTACCGCGTCGGCGACCTTGATGGACAACGTGCTGTTCGGCCGCATCGCCCATCAGCAGGCCAATGCGCCCGAGCGTATCCACCAGATCATGTATGATGTCTTCGGTCGTCTCGGCATGCATGACAGCGTCCTGTCGATCGGCCTGGATTTCGATGTCGGCTCGGGCGGCAAGCGCCTGACGAATGTGCAGCGCCAGAAGCTCAATCTTGGCCGTGCTCTTTTAAAACGTGCGGACTACATCATCTGCAATCGTCCGCTGCCGGCGCTCGATCATCGCGTTCAGGAACAGATTGCAAGAGCCATCCTGGGCACATTCGACAGCGACGGATATGCGCCGGCCATCATCTGGGTGCTGTCCAACCCGAGTTTCGCCGAGTTGTTCGATCGTGTTTTGGTCTTCGACCATGGGAGTCTTGTCGAAAGTGGGTCAAGCACCGATCTTTTAGAGAAAAACGGTATGTTCAAAGAACTGTTATCGTAATATCCTATCTCGACAGTGGCGTCTGGGGCCGAACACTGGGGGTACCGAAGCTCATGCTTCTGAAAGACGAAGTTGAAATGCTGAAGCGAGTGCCGATTTTTTCGCGCATCGCGCCCGCGAAATTGAAACTCTTGGCGTTTACGTCCGATCGCGTCAGCTATAATGCTGGCCAAACCCTGTTTCATCAAGGTGATCAGGGAGATGCCGCCTATGTTGTTCTTTCCGGAACTGCTGATATTCTCGTCGATAGCCCGGCCGGCGAGATCAAGGTCGCCGAAGTCGACGTGAATTCCATCGTCGGCGAAATCGCAATCCTCTGTGACGTCTCCCGTACCGCCACGGTAAAGGCCACGTCCAGGCTTGAAGCACTGAAGATCAGCAAGGAGCATTTTCTGAAGCTGCTCAGCGATTTTCCGGAAATGGCTGTCGAGATCATGCGCGTGCTTGCCGACCGTCTCAACCATACGACCTCGGAACTGACCGCCGTCCGCAGCCGCCTCAACCAGCCGCAGTCGATGGCGACGCATTGAGATTGCAGATGGTGTAGAGCGCGCTACGGGCCGGCGCCGAAAAAGGCGAGCCGGGTAAGCGCCGTATAGTGCGATTCCGACACCATCAGAGCGACGAAGACAAGCACCAGGACCGGCGGGACCAGGATGGCGTAGATCAGCGCGAGACGCTCCCAGGCCATGTGCATGAAAATGGCGACGATCAGCCCGGCTTTCAGGATCATGAACAGCAGGATCAGGGACCATCTCAGATAGCCCTGAATGCCGAGATAATCGACAAGGTAGGAGAAGGTGCTGAGGACGAAAAGCAGTCCCCAGACCACCATGTACAGCTTTATCGGATGCTGCTGCCCGGAATGTGTCTGCGTCTCAGCCATGATGCCATCCTCACCACAGATAGAAGAATGCAAAGATGAATACCCAGACCAGATCGACGAAGTGCCAGTATAGTCCCGTGATCTCGACGATCTCGTAACTGCCCTTGCGGCTGGTGAAGAACCCCCGCCTTTCCTGGTCGAAATCTCCCCGCCATACCTTGCGCGCCATGATCAGGAGAAAGAGGACTCCGATCGAGACGTGGGTGCCGTGGAAGCCGGTGATCATGAAGAAGGACGAACCGAACTGCGCCGCTCCCCATGGGTTTTCCCAGGGGCGGACTCCCTCCCTGATCAGCTTGGTCCATTCGAATGCCTGCATCCCGACGAATGTCGCGCCGAGAACTGCGGTTGCCAACATCAGAGCGGCGGTCTTGCGGCGATCACGGCGGTATCCGAAGTTGACGGCCATCGCCATCGTGCCGCTGCTGCTGATGAGAATGAAGGTCATGATGGCAATCAGAATCAGCGGGATTTCCTTGCCTCCGATCGTCAGCGCGAAAACCTCGCTGGGATTGGGCCAGGCGACGATGGTCGACATGCGCGCCGTCATATAGGCCAGGAGGAAACAGCCGAAAATGAAGGTGTCGCTGAGGAGGAAGATCCACATCATCGCCTTGCCCCAGGAGACGTTCTTGAACGCCCGCTGGTCCGATGAAAGGTCAGCCGCGACGCCGCGCAGTCCCACGGGTTGCAGAAGTGGTTCGCTTGTTGGTCTTTCTATGGATTCGGTCATCATCGAGGCTCCTCAACTGACCAACTGACGGCAGAGATCGACGAAACTATTTGCCCAGCCGGCAAAGAGCGCAAAAAGGATCAGCCAGATGACGAGCATGAAATGCCAATAGATGGCGCAGAGATCCACGCTCAGGCGGATTCTCGCCGATACGGTGTTTGTCCAAGCGTGGATCGTCGTCCGTCCGAGCACGAAAAGCCCGCCCAGGATGTGCAGGCCGTGCAGCCCGGTGATCATGTAGAAGAAACTATTCGATGGGTTGTCGGCGAGCACATAGCCTGCCGCAACCAGTTGCCGCCACGCCAAAACCTGTCCAGCCAGAAAGAGAACCGCCAGTGCGAACGCCACTGCAAGCGCCGTGTTCAGCATCTCGCTGCGGTCGAGACGGGCTTCGGTTTTTGCCCATTGCAGTGCGACGCTGCTTGCCGCAAGGGCGGCGGTATTTACCCAGAGCAGTCTTGGGATCGGAATGCTCCACCAGTCGGCGCCGCTAAGGCGCGTAAGATAGGCGCTGATGAGGAGCGCGAACAAGGCGCCGACGACGGCGAGAAAGATGCCGAGACCGACTTTCGCCGTGGTCGCCGATGATCCGCGCATGTCAGGCGCATTGCCTGCGAGGCTCGTTTCCAGCCAGGGTTTCGAGGTCAGCCGCTGCCGCGCCATCCACCAGGCGATGATGCCGGCAATCCCGGCCATGAAGATGAGAATGGCGCTCATGACAACGCCCTTTCGGACGGCCCGACCGAGGCCGGCTGGTTTTGCGGCAAGAAATCCTGATCCGCTCCGGGGACACTGTAATCATACGGCCAGCGGTAGACGATCGGCAGTTCCTTGCCCCAATTTCCGTGCGCGGGCGGCGTCTGCGGCGTCTGCCATTCCAATGTCGTTGCCCGCCACGGATTGCCGCCCGCCTGCCGGCCCCAGCGAAGGCTCCAGGCGAGATTGAACAGGAACAGAAGCTGCGCGGCGCCGACGACCAGAGCGGCAATGGTGATGAACATATTCAACGTATGCGCCGACGGCGGTATGAAGGCCGTTTCGCCCAGCTCGTAATAGCGGCGCGGCACGCCCATAAGGCCAAGGTAGTGCATTGGGAAGAAGATCGCATAGGCGCCGAGGAAGGTGATCCAGAAGTGGATGTGGCCCATCGTCACGTTCAGCATACGCCCCGTAATCTTTGGATACCAATGGTGGATCGCGCCGAAGATCACCAGGATCGGCGCGACCCCCATCACCATATGGAAATGGGCAACCACGAACATGGTGTCGGACAGCGGCACGTCGACGACGACGTTACCGAGAAAGAGGCCGGTCAGTCCACCGTTGATGAATGTGACGATGAATGCCAGAGCAAACAGCATCGGCAATGTCAGATGGATATCGCCGCGCCAGAGCGTCAGTACCCAATTATAGACCTTGATCGCCGTCGGGATGGCGATGATCAACGTCGTGGTTGCGAAAAAGAACCCGAAATTCGGGTTCATGCCGCTCACATACATATGATGCGCCCATACGACGAAACTTAGCGCCGCAATGATGACGATAGCCCAGACCATCATCCGGTAGCCGAAGATGTTCTTGCGCGCATGGGTGCTGATCAGGTCCGAGACGATGCCGAAGGCGGGAAGGGCAACGATATAGACCTCCGGATGGCCGAAGAACCAGAACAGATGCTGGAACAGGATTGGACTGCCGCCACCGTGCTGCAGTTGCTGGCCCATCTCGACAATCGCGGGCATGAAGAAGCTCGTGCCGAGCAAGCGGTCGAACAGCATCATGACGGCAGCGACGAAGAGCGCCGGGAAGGCAAGGAGCGCCATGACGGTCGCGGTGAATATGCCCCATACCGTCAAGGGCATCCGCATCAGCGTCATGCCGCGGGTACGTCCCTGCAGCACCGTCACGACATAGTTCAACCCGCCCATCGTAAAGCCGATGATGAACAGGATCAGCGATGACAGCATCAGGATGATGCCCCAGTCACGCCCTCCCGGCGTACCAGACAGAAGGGCTTGCGGCGGATAGAGCGTCCAGCCGGCTCCCGTCGGCCCGCCGGGCGCGAAGAAGCCGACGACCAGCACGATGACTGCAAGCAGATAGAGCCAGTAGCTCAGCATGTTCGCATAGGGAAACACCATATCGCGCGCGCCGAGCATCAAAGGGATCAGATAGTTGCCGAAACCGCCGAGGAATAGCGCGGTCAGCAGGTAGATCACCATGATCATGCCATGCATGGTGATGAACTGATAATAATGTTCCGCATCGATGAAGGAGAAATAGCCGGGAAAGCCGAGTTGCAGCCGCATCAGCCACGACAGCACCAATGCCACCATGCCGATCGAGATGGCGGTCAAAGAGTATTGAATAGCGATGATCTTGGCATCCTGGCTGAAGACATATCTCGTCCACCAGCTTTTCGGATGATAAAGCTCCACATCCTCGACTTCAGCGGGCCGGATGACCTGCTCGATGCCGGAACCAATCTCGACCATATTCCTTCCTCCCTGTAGCCTCCGATGCGGCATTCCTCCTCAGCGGCGCATGGGGCTTACTTTTGCGCCGACGCCAGCGATTTCGAGAAAGTCGGCTGTTGCTGCAGCCAGGCTTGATAGGCTGTATCGGTATCGACGATGACGGTGCCGCGCATCTGCGGATGACCAACACCGCACAATTCCGCGCAGAGAACCTCGAAGGTTCCCGTTCGCGTCGGTGTGAACCAAAAATAGGTCACCGTGCCGGGAATCATGTCCATCTTTGCCCGGAATTCCGGCACGTAGAAGTCGTGCAGAACGTCGATCGAGCGCAGAAGCATCTTCACCGACTTGCCGGCCGGAATATGCAACTCACCGCCTTCGACGATGACGTCGTCCAGACCCGCAGGATCATTCTTGTCCAAACCGAGCGGGTTGTCCGGAGTAACATCGCGCGTGTTCGCGCGCCCGAGGCGCCCGTCCGCCCCCGGCAGCCGAAAACTCCATTGCCACTGCTGACTGACGACTTCGACCTCGCTGGCATCGGCCGGCACCGTGACGAACTGATTCCACACGAAGAGGCCCGGTGCGAGCATCGCCGCCACACCGATTGCTGTTCCTCCGGCGAGCCACCATTCCAATCTCTTGTTTTCGGGCTGGTATGCCGCCCGGTTTCCTGTGCGGTGCCTGAAACGGAAGACACAATAGGCGATGAACATCACGACAACCGCAAAGACGATGCCGGTGATCCAGAACGTGATGACGATCGTGTTGTCGATATAACTCCAATTCGACGCGATCGGCGTCCACCACCAAGGGCTCAGCAGATGGAATGCAATTGATCCCACCACCAGCAGAACGAGAATCAATACGACAGCCATCGTCTCCTCCTTGACCCGGCCGCGAACGTTTCTGCAATCTCATCGCGAAACGTTTTAGTATTATCTCATGAACAAATCACCCGGGCAATTGCGGCAAAAGTAGTGGTTTATCCAGCAGAGCCGCACGGAGTGCACCAATGCCTCGGCCCGATGGTCGCATCTCGCTATTTGGAGTATTGCTTCAAATAGGCGATCAGATTGGTAATCTCGGTATCGTCCTTCAGTCCGACGAAGGTCATTTTCGTGCCCTTCACCTTCGCCTTGGGGTCGTGCAGATAATCGCGGAGCGTCGTCTCGTTCCAGACGAGGCCGCCCTTGCCCGCCTCCTGCATGGCTGACGAATAAGCGAAATTAGGGTGTGTTCCAGCCGTCCTGCCGAACAGGCCGTTCAGCGAAGGCCCGACCTTGTTTTGATCCGTTTCGGCCACATGACAGATGGCGCATTTCTTGAAAACGGTGGCCCCTGCTGTGACGTCACCTTCCTGTGCAAAGGCGACGAGTGGGAAAGCAACGGCGGGAAGCAGACAGATCGGAAGAAAACGGTAAGACATGGCAATCCTCTTTCTCTCCATCGGTGTTCCAATCTATGTGTCAAACCGCAACCGACGGTCATAAATCTATCAAATCTTGTCGCCTTTGTCGCCTATTCCTTAAATTAGCTAGTCGTCATTCCTTGCGCGGGAGCAATCGGCGATTTCCGACGCGGAGATCTTGAAGACGATGCCCGCTCTTGACGATAAGGTTTTGCCATCGAGTGTCGCTACTCGGCTCTTGACCGTGGAACACCGAACCGGGGCTTCCAAGCAGGTGTGCTTGAGTGCCTGGAAGCTGATATGGGTTCTGTAGACGTCTGCGCCGCTAGCATTGCTTCACAGGAATGCGAGCGGCGCTTATGATCCATTCTCGATCCACACTCTGACGCAAGATCGAGGCGGAGCCTGTTCCAAAGCTAGACCGATCTCAGTTGGACAGTCGCTAGACCTGCCGCTTGGCGGCAGATCTAGCTAATGTCATGTGCGTGTCCATGCCTAAGCGTGGGCATGCGGATGGTGCGCATCCCAGACGACCCATAGTGATGCACCAGCAATGAGCACGCCGAGAACGGTATCCGTCCACATTGCGCTTGCATTGGGGGCAAAACCAAGCAGCCAGGGAGATGCAATCAGCCAAAGACCGAGTACCAGACTGGCCCATTCCTCCCATTCAGCAAATACTGAAAGCGCAGCGACCGCAAACACGCCCAACAGGGCGGCAACGATCCATGCGTTCCAGCTGGGTATCATCTCAGCTGTGAAACCGAAGATCCACGGAGAGACAAACAAGCATGCCGCCAGGATCAGATTTACCCAATCCAGCATTCTCTTTCTTTCCATCAGAGGCATTGCCATAACAACTTCCTCCCAATAAGAAGCCTAGTGTTGGCTACACTTAGCGTGAACTTCACGCCTAAGTATATAAGTGGTTACTTTCGCTTCCATTTCAAGATAACGTGTGAGCGATACTTTCGGTATTATGTCTAAAGTTTCAGCTGTAATGGATGCTGCCGTCCCAGCTCTGCTTTCAAGAAGCGAACAGGCGGGGAAAGATTCCGCCGTAAGGCGCTACATGGCCGTGATGTCCTCCCCCGTTGCTCCGGATGATGCAGATCGCTGAATTTCGGATGAACACCGTCTTCAGCATCCGTTCTGAACACGAGGCCTACAAAGGAGCCGTTCAACCGCGGTGATATCCGCATCGAAGGAGGGGTCAAAATGATCCGCACGTCCATTATCCGCACTCTTCTTGCCGCTGCCGCAGTCGGCGCTGTCGTCATCACCCCGGCGATGGCCAACGACGTGCGCATCGAACAGTATGGCTGGCAGAACTCCGCCGGCGGCGCGCAGAACGGCCACAGGAACCGTGTTCGGTTTTATCAGGACGGACGCTACAATACTGCCATCGGCCAGCAATACGGCCATCGCAACCTGTCTGCCGTCGGGCAGGAGGGCGACAACAACTACGGAGCCACCTATCAGTACGGCAGCCGCAACGTGGCCGGCATAGGACAGTTCGGCTCAAATCACACCGCTATTCTGACGCAGGATGGCAACGGCAACATCGCCGCGGGTGTCCAGGTCGGGCACGGTTGCAACGCCGATGTCAGCCAAGGCGGCAACGGGAATGTAGCCGCGTTCGTCCAGACCTGCCCTTGACCTTTGCGACACGGGCCGGGACCTGTGTTCCCGGCCTCGTTCTTTGCCACGACAAGGAGGCAATCCATGGTTAACTCAGGCAGAGGCTTTCCCATCACCGCAGCGATGATGCTCGCCGGACTGATCGCCGCCGGCGCGAGCGCTGCCGTTCTCGACACGGACAGCTCGGGCTCAGCACCAATTCGCTGCGAAATTCGAGAGAAAATTCAAGGCGATACGATATTTTTGGAGCCGCTTGTGCATTCCGACAGGGAAATGAGTGGCACCTATAGCATCAGCGTATCCGGCGGAGGCGAGGGAGGCTCCTCGAACATCCAGCAGGGCGGTGAATTTTCGGCGGTGGCCGGACGCACGACGTCGCTCGGCCGAATAAGTGTCAGCGCGGGCGGCGCCCTTTACGATGTGAAGCTCAAGGTGACGGTGCCCGGCGGGAACGTCAGCTGCACCAAACAGGTGGCGGGCGTATTCTGAAAGATACTTTAAGTGCTCAAGCAGCGATGGAGCCATTCAGCGATTTCCTGAACCGCTGAATGGCTCTTTTTGTCTGCCTGCCGCAATCAGTTCCCAAGCCCCGTTGGCGGCTTTGGGCCTATCCGCCTTCCTCTATCCGTGCAGTTAAATGGCTGCTGAACATCCTCTTCCAACTTGGTTCAGCTTGGTTTTGCAAAAGTGGCGTATCGGCTGACGACGGCCGGATCAGGAGAGGCAATCATGAATACCAAGCTCGCCAACACTCTAGGAATCGCCACTATTGCCCTATTGCTTGGCGTCTCGGCGCAAGCAGGCTCCGCCATGGCCGGCGGCTCGATCGCATTTTATCTTTCGCCTCGAACGGCACAGGATGCCGAAGTGATGGATTTCGGTTTGCGGGCCTATTCGCTCTACAATGGCCTGCGTGGGGGTGCTCATATCCGTCAGTTCGGCCGAAACAATCTTGCCGGCCTCGGGCAGAATGGACGAGACAATCTCGGTATCGTGCGCCAGGAAGGCAACGGCCATTCCGCGACGCTGCAGCAGAACGGCAGCGATAACTCCTATGGCATCTTCCAGTTCGGAAGAAATACCGACACGCAAGTCGTGCAGAACGGCGACGGGCAAAGTGGGGCGGCGTTGCTGTTTGGTTGGTAGAATTTCGTCGATGAGCTGTGCTTGCCCCGAACGCCAGGACACGGCTTCTCAAAGGCTTTCCAAGCTTTTCCAAAACACCCGACCAGGCACCGTCAATGTCTATTCTGGCGCCGCGATGCTTTACTCTGGGCTATGCTGTGTCGCGGTAGAGAACGCCGATCTTTCAGGAGGTGCAAAAGCAGATTCCGTTTCCCCCCGCGAGGAACGAGATCAATGTCGCTGACAAGCTTTGCGCCGCCCGCGCGACGCTCCAGGGTGATCTTGCGGCTATGGAAGGCTTCCAGCTCGGCACGATGCGCCACGCTTATGATGGTGATCCTCGGCAATTCCCGGATCACCATCTCCATCATCTTGTCCTGGCTCTTCTCATCGAGTGCCGATGTTGCTTCATCCAGCACGATGATATCGGGGTCGTGCAGCAGGAGACGCGCGAATGCGAGACGCTGCTTTTCGCCGCCCGACAATGTCTGGTCCCATGGCGCTTCTTCCTCGATCTTGTCGTTCAGATAATCGAGTTCCACTTTGTCGAGAGCGGCCTTGATCTCATCCAGCGTCCAGCTGTCAGCGGCGCGGGGATAAGCGACTGCCCGGCGAAGTGTTCCGGAAGGAATGTAAGGCCGCTGGGGCAACATGAACAATCGTCTGTCGGCGTGGAAGTTGACACTGCCGCCGCCCCACGGCCAAAGACCTGCAATGGCCCGCACAAGCGTGCTCTTTCCCGTGCCGGATTCTCCGGCGACGAGCACCCGCTCTCCGGGTTCGATTACGACTTGAGTCTCCTTGACCACGGCGGTGCCGTCGTCCAGCGACACGGAGAGATCGTTCAGGCTGAGCATGGCATCACCTTCGGCTTCACCATGCTTGATGCGGCCCATTGTGTCGCTCTTTTCCGCACGCTCAAGCCCGTCGAGCGACATCATCAGCGAAGCGACGCGTCGCGCGCAAGCGTTCCAATCGGCGAGGCGGGGATAGTTGTCGACCAGCCATCCGAATGCGCTCTGAACGATAGCGAAAGCAGAAGCTGCCTGCATGACCTGCCCGAGCGTCATGCTGCCTTCGAGAAATTTGGGCGCGCAAAGCAAAATCGGCACGACGGGCGCAAACAGGCTCGACCCCTGCGACACAAGCGTCGTGCGCATATGTTGGTGCGCAAGCAGCGCCCATTGCCTGAGCACGTTGCCGAAGGTTTTGTCGAGGTCGTTACGCTCCTCCTCTTCGCCGCCGAGCAATGCGATGCTCTCGCCGTTTTCCCGCACATGCGTCAGTGTATAGCGAAATTCGGCTTCCGCCTGATTTTTGATTTCGGAGACATGGACGAAATGGCGGCCGATGACCGCCATCGAGGTGGAGGTGATCGCGGCATAGAGCACCGCGGTGATGACGAGGAAGCCGGGAATTGTGATTGTCGAACCGGCGATTGTCACGGTCAGGGCGCCGCCGATCGTCCAGAGCACCACGATGAAGGTCGAGGCCGACAGAAAGGCCGAAATGACGCCAGCGATGAAATCCACCGGCGCTTCCGTGGCAATCCGCAAATCCTCGGCGATGCGCGCCTCCGGGTTCTTGTGATCGCCACCGATAAGGTTCAGCTGATAGTAGCGGCCGTTTGCCAGCCAGCGCGCGATGAGCGCCGTGGTCAGCCAGGACCGCCAGCGGCGCTGAATTGCCATTCGCAGCGAGACTTGGACGACGACAAGAGCCACGCTTCCGAGCACGAGCGGCAGGAACATGGCGCTTAGAAAATATACGGTATGGGCGTTGCGCTGCTCTATCGCGTCAAAAATTGCGCGATTCCAGATATTGATCCCATACTGGAAGCAGACATTGGTGCCGATCAGGATCAACAGGCCGATTGAACATGGCCACGCAAGTCCATCACCGCCGTTGCCCCAATAACCTCGCGCGCTGATCCAGAAGCGCCTCAGCAAATATCTTTTGCGCGCCTGTTCTGCTTCTTCGGGCGTTAGCTGCGGATCGGGTTCAATGAAACTTGGCGGGGGCTCGACCTCCACAGTCGATGCCTTACCTTGACGCGACCTCTTGGCACCATGCGCTTTGGTACCGTCGACCGATTTCTGTTTGGATTTAGCGTCGGTCATAAGCACGACAACGGCTTAAAAATCAAAAAGTTTCATGGACGGCAGCCTTGAGGAACTGTCCATCGCAATTAGCGTTTCAGTATCAGGAGGAATTTACCATGTGCCCGCAAAAGCCAATGAGCGCACCGCTGTGTGCGCCAGAATTTGGGTTGCCGAACCCTATACAATATTACCCTCAGCCATTGCCCCCTCTCGCCCCTTCAGAAAGCGAGAAAGACGCGTATGAACAGGGAATCAAAGCAGGAAAGCGTGAGGTGGAAAACAAAGAGAACCCCTTTCCCGCTGGCAGCGAACAGGCCAAAGCTTATGAGCATGGCTACCTTGATGGCCAGAAAATCCGATTCGCGGACATGTTTTAGCGATGGACGATTTCGGGCGCCTGCGTGGAAATTGGCACCGGCGTTTTCAGTTTGTTGCGAACCATAGCGACGTTTCGCATTGCCGGGCCTCAAGCTTCGACTTGCTGGGCAAGATCCTGGGACACCGTTCTTGACATGAACGTTTACACTCTCCGCGTCGATATCTTTGTCCAAAGCAAACCGTTCAGTGCGATCGCGTTTCCAGGAAAAGGAGCGGTCGCGGACGCCACGGGCAAAGATCCATCTAAATTTCTCCACCTGAAGTCGGTCTGACCGGTGCGAGACAACGATCCGTAGAGCAGCTAACATATCCTTAATCAATCGCAGGTGGAAATGGAATCCGAAACAAAACCAGACGATGGGAGTGATGCTTCAGCGAGAAATGGGTGATCGCAGCGCAGTCGGATTACGGCGATGACGGCAAACAATCGCACGCCGAATTCCTCAGTTCATGCAATCGGCGATGAGGGATATGACAGCCGCCGTCTAAAAGTTTCGCCTCTCACTTTTTTCAGCGTCGGCAAACCTTTGCTTACGTGCTTAGCCGGATGAAAAAAGCTGCGCTTTGATCATGTGTGCTGAGAGATAAGAGAGGTTTAGGCAATTTAAGTAGAGCCAATCTATTTGGGCCGATAATTAGCCGGAAAGATAGCCGGCGGCCGTGCTTGCGCCTGAGATGAAATTCGTTTCTAATTTAACCGGAGATTGAAGATCCTGTTTTTCTGAATTATATTTAAATTTATTGGTGTATAACGTGCCAATGCATATAAGAAATAGACAATAATTACAACTTATCTCATTTAGATTAAAATATTACTTAACATATTGGCAAAACCGCTGCGCTATATTATCTTCCCGCCACTCAATCAAAGGAGGCGGAGCGGGCGGAGGGCGCTTTAAACGATCTATTGTTCTCCTCGAGATCATTTCGTGGGTGTGGCATCGTCGATAGCGATGCACCATAAAATGCAATTTCATCATCAGTGAAGTCTGAAAGTCTTGTACCGGAGTGGACGCGCGCGAGCTGGCTCGCTTGCGCGGCACACCGACCGTGCGGCTGCATCTTATCGAAGGATGCTTGCCTCGTACAAAATAACTGCGGAAAATTCGGAGAGGTTCTCCAAATGCGGTACTATTCCCTGGACGCGATACGCGGCCTTGCTGCTATCGCCGTTGTGCATTTTCATATGGGATTGATCTGGCACGTCGCACCGTTCGGTTATCTGGCGGTCGATTTCTTTTTCGCGCTGTCGGGCTTTGTCACCGAAACGGTTTACGGCCCACGATTCATAGCTGGCATGACGACGCCTGGTTTCTTTGCCGCCAGGCTGAAACGGCTCTATCCGGTCTTCCTTATCGGCATTTTTCTTGGTGCCTTCGTAATAGTGGCTAAGGTATTTGCAGGTATCGACTGCCCGCCAGCATGGGTCGTTCCGCTTAATCTGGCAGTTCTGCCCGCGCCTGTTGCCGGGGACTATTTTCCGGTCAATGTTCCGTGCTGGACGCTCTTTCTGGAGTTCACCGCCTACTTTCTTTATAGCGCGTGTCGGCGTTACCTGACGCCACCGATACTGCTGACGATGACGGCGGTTTCGGGTGTTGCGCTGCTGGCATGGGGCGATGATCTGAACGTTGGCAGCACGTGGGACACCATCCACATCGGCATTGCGCGGCTTGGCTTCGCCTTTCCCTTCGGCGTGTTGCTGGCGCGGCTTGGCGTCAGGCCGTGTTGGCGTACGTGGCTCGCACTATTGCCGCCCGTTTGGCTTATGGTCGTTTTCTATTACTCGCGAGCTGGCACGGATATTGCGCTGTTAACTCTGCCCATGTTGCTCGTCTGGTCCATCGCACTCGAAGTGCCGGCAAAGTTGCAAGCGTTGTCGCGCTGGCTCGGCGATATTTCCTATCCACTCTACATCGTACACTATCCGCTTCTTTCCGTTTTTCAATTCTTCTGTCGGGAGATCGGCGCTGCTGGGCCAATTGCGCAGATGGTCGGCACGGTGGGTCTTCTCGGCGCGGCTCATATGGTGGCGTCTTGGAATGGCCGCTACCGGACTTTTGCAGAAAAAGGCGGCTGACCATGGAAGACGAACCGAAGCTGGGCTCGGCTTGATGGCCATCGGCTTTGCTCTGCCAATCACGATGCGCAAATCGCGGGAATACGCTCCAGCAAATGGAGGAGGCAATGATTTGGAATTTCGAAGTCATTGTGGCCGTTATTGGCAGCCTCGGCGCTGCCGGCTTTGTCCTGTGGCAATTGGCAGACCCAGGTCGCCGCAGAAACGAGACACGCGAGCACAACGACGACACCGGCGCGATTGTGGAAGAGGTGCGGCAAAACCGGAACGAAGACGACTAGGACATCATTTCGCACTTCCGTCGTAACCCGCCGAGCCGCCATGGACGGCGTTGGCTTGTCCGTCGGCGCAATCATGGGCAATCCTCCAAGCCGCGGATTTAATGTCGTAATGCGATACAAATCCGCAGGGCCGCGTATTTTTGTCGAGATGGGCGCCGGCTGGCCGTACATTGGTACTTGCGCAACCATTGGAGGAACTCGGCGGAGTGTTTTCCTCATACGGTGAAACCATGATTATTGCGACGCCGACCGCGAATAATTAGGCCGACGTCTCGTTCATTATACATTGCTGGAACATTGTGAATTCGGAGGAAACCTGCGAACATGAAAGTAGTTTCTTTGCTGGCGGGTGCCTCATGGACAAAAAATCCGACGCGATCGATGTAGAGGTTGGATTACGCATCCGGCTGCGCCGGGAAGAATTGTCAATTGCGCAGGATGTATTGGCCGCGAAGCTTTGCATAAGCCCTCAGCAGCTCGAGAAATACGGGCGCGGCATAGAAAAAATCGGTGCTGGTCGCCTTCTGTGCATCTCTGAAATTCTCGATGCCCCGGCCATGTTTTTCTTCAGAAGCACATTGGTCGATGCCCTTCCTTCTGTGGCGAGACCAGCTGATTTTCAATTTACCAGACATCATGAGGCCGCTTTGCAGACAGCCTTATCGGCGCTTGAGGACAAGCGGCTGCGGGCAAGGATGCTCGCTTTTGTGCAATCAACCGGACCTGACAACGAGCGCTGATCTAGCAAGATGACATTTCATTTAACGACACTCGGCAGTTGCGCCCTTTATGATGAGAAGGGTGATCGCATGAATGTGCCAAAGCAGGCGCTGCTCATGCTAGCCTATCTTTACGATTGTCGACGATCGATGCCGCGGAAGGACCTGGCGGCTTTCCTCTGGCCCGGCGATCTGCAGGCTGCCGGCGCCAATTTGAGGTCGACGCTTCTGCGTTTGGCGACTGCGACGTCCAAATCATCCAGTCCGCTGATCAGCGGTGCCGCGACGAGCCTCGCATTGAACTTCGAGGCGTTGCGGTGCGATCTGGATGCTGTCGAAAATGCATCCGGCATTGCCAGGCTTAGCGCGCTCGCCGATGCCGTCGCCAAGAATTTCCTGCCCGCTTACGGCAACGGCTCCGGATCCGCGGCTGTTTGGGTACGCGACGTGCGGGCGCGGCTCGCAGGGGAGCTGCGAGTGGAATTCTTCAAAACGCTGGGCCAAGCCTCTTGGTCCCAAAATCGCGGCGAATTGAAGCGCGCAGCCATGCTTCTGCTGGACTGGGATCAGACGGATGACGAGGTCAGGGCGGCGCTCGGCGAGAAAATTACGTCTTACAGTCAGTTGATCGGCGGAGCGAAAGATCCGATTTCAAACCAGCCGGCTCAGGATATGCTTCCGGTTGCCGCCGGCAATCCCGTACCGCGTATCGCCCTGCTTCCGCCTGAGACGCTGGAGGATTCGGAACGAGCCGGATCGGTCGCAAATGCGGTTATCGAGGATCTGACGATCAGTCTTTGCGTCGACCGAAGCGTCTCCGTAGTCGCTCCCTATACCGCCGAGCAGATCCGCTCCTCAAACGACAAGGCCGGGCTTCTCAAGCAGCATAATGTGGTCTATGCGCTCGATACGAAGAGAACGGACAACAGCCTGTTCGCCCAGCTGATTTTCATGCCGCGGGATGAAATTGTCTGGGCGACACGCGTCCAGCTGGATAGTGCGGCCATAACGGAGCATCGCAACGCGATCGCTACCGCCATCCAGAACTCCATCATCGAGCGCGTTGGCGCCTTCCACCACATCGTTTCCGATTTCAGCTGTAAGCCTCAGGCCTATTTTGCCTATCTCGAAGGCGTACAATGCCTGTCCCGCCTGAGCCTTCAGAATGTTCGCCGCGCGCGCAAGCATTTTAAAGAGGCTCTCGAGCACGAGCGGGGTTTTGCGGCGGCCCTTGCGGGCATCGCCAGGACCTTGACGATGGAATGGGTTCTGACGGCGCGCGGCGATGGCGACCTGTTGCATCAGGCGGAGAAAATGGCGGCGGATGCAATCCGTGATGACAGCCAGTTCGCCGGAGGCTTCAAGGAAATCGGCGTCGCCCGGCTCTACCGCGGCAATATCGACGGCAGCCTCGAGGCCTTGTCGAATGCTGAAGACCTTAGCCCGCACTATGCGGATGTGATTTGCAGCCACGCCGACAGCCTCACCCATGGCGCCAATCCGAAAGCGGCATTGGAGAAGGTTGCGACTGCTCTTGATCTCAATCCGCTTGCTCCGGACTACTATTATTGGACCGCAGCAGGAGCCAGCTATTTCATTGGAGAATATACCGAAACGCTGGCCTATCTGGACAGAATGAGAGACCCAGGACCAGCAAGCAGGCTTGCGGCGGCAAGTTGGGCAATGCTGGGGGATCTCGCGAAGGCCAAGATGTATCGACAGCGCGCCCTGCGCGACAATCCGAATTTCGATCTTGAGGCATGGCTTGCCATGATTCCAATCAAGGAAAAGTGGCAGATTGAGCATTACAGGGAAGGCCTGTTGAAGGCCGGTTTTTGAGAGGAAGAAATTATGGCAAAGGCAGTTCTGATTGGAATTAAGGGTGAAAAGGGGCTTTGGCTAGCTGACCTCGAAAAGGGGACCATCGTTCGATACACGCGGCGGCTGACGGGCGATCTGGGGAAGGCTGAATCCTGGCGGGGCAAAGGGATCAGAGTGGAGAAAGATGTCGATTTCGCTGTGGCGTTGACGTCGGCAGGCGATGTGGCGTCGGGCCTCTTTGAAGGCTAGGCACTCGTGATCGGTGTCAAACAACTTTAGAGCATGCCCTCCTGGCGAAACCTTGTCGAGGGTTTGGCCCCATCTGGGACGATTTGGCATAACCCGTGTCGGCCGCCAGACCGAGCTCGATCGCATAGGCATTCCCGTCTGGTGCGCCTATGCCCCGAATTCCAGGGCGATCGTCATCGCTCAGGGAAAAGGTCTGGATGACGTCTCTGCGAAAACATCCGCGGTGATGGAAGCGATCGAGCGATCGGTCGCGACCCAACCCTATTGTTCAACGCTCATGGCAAGTCTGAATGATCTTGCCGCAAGCGGTCATGCCACGGATTGCCTGGAAGATCTGCTGGCGATCGGTGCGCAACCGATAGAGGCCATGGAGCAGATCAGATGGTCTCAAGCCCACGATCTGGCCAAGAACGCCTCGATATTCGTACCTTTCGAGGCCATTCATCTTGACCGAACGCATGTCCGCCCACGCTTCTGGGTATCATCGGATGGATTGGCGTCGGGGAATACCTGGCATGAGGCCGTCCTGCACGGGCTGCTGGAGCGGGTCGAGCGGGATGCTTGCGTCCTTTGGAACGTCGGCGAACCGGCGCATCGGCACGAACGCCGGATAGATCCGTATAGCATCGAAGATGAGGGTATTCGCGAGATGTTGGAGAAGATTTTCTCGGCAGACTTCGATCTCGCCCTTTTCGATGTGACGAGCGATCTGGCTGTCGCCTCCATCGTCGCATTGCTGCGGCCGAAAGGCGATGACGGCTCGCTGAGATATGTCGATTTGACCATGGGCGCAGGGGCATCCTTGTCCCCGGAGTTGGCCGCAGCCCGGGCCGTTTCCGAGGCCGTGCAGTCGCGGATGACCTTCATCGCCGGTGCCAGAGATGATCTTGTCCCGGAACTGTTCTCACGCCGCGCCGATCCTGCCCATCTGCAATTGTTCCGGGCTCGATGCACGACGAACCTGAGCGAACTGCCGACGATGTCGGCCGTGTCTGCGCAAGATGCGCTCGACCGGCTTGTCGAGACCCTGTTGGGAGGCGGTATTGACCAGCTTTATGCAATCGAGCTGGCACCCGAATGGCTTCCGGCATCGGTCGTAAAGGTTTTCGCGCCGCAACTCGAACATCCTGACGGGGATCGCCGAATTCGTCTCGGCAGCCGCGCATTGTCAAAGGGTTTCCTGTGAAAGTGTTCTTCGTAGGTCCGAGCTTGCCCGATGCCGAAGCATATGCCGACAGTACGATGGTCATACGACCCCCGGCATGCCAGGGCGACGTTATGAGAGCACTCGAGGAGGGGGCGACCGCTATCGGCCTTATCGACGGTCAGTTCGAATTCGTCGCGCCGGTGTGGCACAAGGAGTTACTCTTTGCCCTCTCCCGCGGTATCCCCGTGTTCGGGGCAGCCAGCATGGGAGCGCTCCGCGCCGTGGAGTGCCGGGCTTACGGCATGGTCGGCGTTGGCCGGATCTTCGATGACTATGCTTCCGGGCGCCGCGAGGAGGACGCGGATGTTGCTCTCCTCCATGGCCCAGCGGAATTGGGCTATCCCGCTTTGTCGGTGCCGCTGGTCAATGTCGATGCCACAATCGAGGCTGCGATCAGCCAAGGCATTATCGGCAGGCAGGAGGCTCTGCAGCTCTCCCAGGCAGCTCGGCGTATATTCTTCAAGGATCGGACCTGGAAGCGCATTGCCGAAGCCGCCGATATGGACACAGGGCAGGTGAGGGCACTTGTCGCAAAAGCGTGGACCGACCAGAAGCGTCTGGATGCGATCGAGCTTGTGCACGCCCTTGCCGAAGCGTCGTTGCAGGCACATAAGTGGGGCTGGTCTTTCAATGCGACACCGCTGTGGCGTAAGCTCTTTCCGCAATTTTACCGAATGTAGTTGATTCTGAATACAGTCTCTGCGTGTGCAACGCTTTTGCAACGACCCTCATCAATCGAAATATGCCAATCTCCCTCCATCAGATCGTTTTGGCGGGGCTTTTAACAGTGAGCGATTTTGGGAAACAGGAACGTGCGGGCGAGATCTTGGCGCTTGTAAAAATGATGCAGTATGCCGGCGGAGTCGCGAGTGATCTCGATGCACCGCAGGCCGTGTTCCTTATAAAGGAGGTGCAAGCCGCACTTCTTTCGATTTTAGAGACCGAGTTCCCGACACTCTTCAGCGCCCATCTGAACGGGCTTGTCGTCGGTGACATGCATGGTCACTGCTAGCAGGTTCTCGTCCCGATGGAGTGGCCTGCGAGAAAAACAAGCTCTGCCGACACAACAGGCATCGCTGCGGATTTCAAGGAACCTCAGGGGAATATGAGGATTGCGGTTATGATGTTTGGAGCAATTATTATTGCATGGCTCGCGATTGCCTGCGGTATCTGCCGTTCGTTGAACTGGCTCTGACTTTGGCCGTGAACAGGTGTCGTGAAATTGTCCCGATCACGCCTGCAAAGATGATCGCTTATCGGGCGTTTATCGGGCCTGTCGGTGTCGAGCCTCATGATGCTTCACACTGCCGAGTGCAATGGCCCATTCCGCAAATTCTATGGGCGCACTCAACGGCTGAAAAAGCCTAAGAGAAACTCAGTCGGCATTGAGCAGTCTCTGCTCATGCCGAGCTTACGTGAGGTTGCCAGCAATCTTGCGGTGGAGGGGATCATGGAAAGGTTGAAACGTTTCGCACAAGGCGATTTGTCACAAAATGAGCTCAAGGTCATAAAGCGAGTATTTGACTTAGTGACGCGGCAGACCTGGTTCGACGATACTCAATACAGCCGCGAGGGGTTTGCCGCCGCGCTGGTCAGCTTGTTTCGATGCGGAATGAATAATCCGACGCAGCTGGAAAGGATCGCGATGTTTTGGGCATTGAGCGATTTTTCCAAGAGCATGTCGCATACCCAACGGACCAAACTGAAGTCACTCTACAGCCAATGCGAGGCAGAGCGGCAAGTCTGCTATTGATGAGATCTGAACTTTGAAGCTTGCTTTGCAAGCCGTCGCCACAGACTGACAACCGTCCGCCGATGCGGGTCGTTTTGCAGCAATTACAGCGCAACAAGCCTCGGCTCGTACTGCTCAACATCGAGGATTACGAACGCCTCATGCGTCAGTCCGATGCTTGTGCAGCCGGCACGAACGATACCATGTCCGACGCTTTGCTTGCCGAATTCGAGGCCGCCGTCGAAGCTTATGCGGATAGTGATGAGGCGAGTCGGTGAGCCGAGGTCAGTCGCTCTCGCTGACGCAATCTTGTCATCGGTTCTTCGCGACCTGCAGGTACGATTTCTTAAATCCCTGATCCGTCGAGTTGCTGGGTATCATCGCCTTCCCACGGTGAGGGCATCGAGGTGCGGTTGAGATTGGCCGACGGCATCGGCATCCAGCACTTCAATTCCGGCTCGGCATATTCGACGATGCGGCCGGGCGCAGAATCAGAGGCGCGCCAGCCTTCCGCACCGAACTGATCGCCATTCGACCAATAGGCAAGGTCAACTTCTGCCGGCCCCTGTTCGGACGGGCGGATCGTGACAAGGATGCGACTGCCGTCTTTCGGTGCGCTTGCCATATGGCGCCAGCGGTCTGCCTCGACCATCGTTTTTCCTCCTGCCTTCTGCGGGTTGCAAGTGTCACCTCGCCATCGAGAATGGTCAACTCAAACTTTGCGGGTATGTGCCGGGGTGTGCCGGACAAGAAACCAAAGCAAAGGACACTTGTCGAAAATGAACTGCCGCTCCTGCGCCGGCACGAGTCGAGTTCGCCTATTTCATAATATCACCTTTGTGCGAGTGATCAGTAACGCCAACTCCTTTCCGGATTAGGGAATCTCTCTTGGTTTGCCGGGTTTGCGATGTAGCGAGCAGAATGGAAAGCGCGATGGCACACAGCATCGCAGCCATTAATATTCCGGGCGGAAAACGAACCATATCGACAACTCAGCTTCCCTCCCATCTAAGGCGATAATTATGGCGTTGCGCTATCAGTTGTGGAGATCTTGTGGAACGGCGCGATCCGCGCAGCAAAGAAAGTTGCCAAGCGTTGAGACGAAAGGACGACTGAGGTGATCAACGAGCCGCTTTGCCATCCGGCATTGCGGCATCCTGCCATCCTTTGACTGCGCTGGTCAGGCTCGTGCCAGCGGCAATACGCATTTTCATCGAGGTCTCGCGTCGAGAGCGGCGACGGTGCATCTGAGTTTCAGATGGGTGGGATCCGTCACATCGAGCTTGTCCCATGGCACGATGTAGCCGCTCGACCGCTCCCTGAAACCGAAGGGGCGCAGGATCGCGTTGCCGATCGCCGTTGCCGATAATCGTTCGAGCAAACCGAGAGCTCCGAGGTGATATTCGACGATGACGAAATCTTCTTCCATAGGTTCCGCCTTGATCTCCTCCAGCCGCCCGATCGGCTGATCATTCACGTCATGAACCTGCGTTCCGAGCAGGAGTTCCAGGTGAATTTCCGTCACGACCGTCCTCCCGGGATGTGGCTGAAGATATGTTGTCTCAGCCATTCCTGCGCCCGCTCAAGCGGTGTCTCGCTATTGTCGACATCGGCTTCGATATCGACGCCCACATCGGTGATTTTCGACCATGGGATCCGGTAGGGACGCCAGCCGTCACCCGCTTGCGCGCGTTGGGAAGAAGCGAGCATCCAGGCATACAGGCGCCGGCTCAATCTTCGCACCAGCGCCGGGGTACCCATTTCGATGAAGGCGATCTTGAGCCGGCCGTCATCTGCGGCCGTAAGCACGATGCCATCGACCTTTCCGATGCGGGCCTGCCGTCGATCGACGACCTGCTTATCCAGAACGTCACAGCCGAGATACATGTCAGCCTCCCAGAATTTCGAGCGGCGTGGTTACAATCGAAAGCACGAACGCCATCGCGACGATAAAGATGACGGCGGCATTGCTGATCCAGCCATTTCTATGCTCGCCCACATAGGCCGGGTCGTTCATGAGAACGAGGAAGGGAACCACGCCGAACGGCAGGCTGAGGGCGCTGAGCGCCATCGAAAAGATGGTGAGCTGGAGAGGATCTATGCCGGCGATGATCGGGATCATGGCAATCAGAAGCGAAGCGGTATAGACGAGGCAGAAGGCGGGATTGTCTTTTGGCTTCGTATTTTCCGACCAGTTCCATCCGAAACCCTGTGCGACCAGATAGGCCTGCGCCAAGCTCACTTCGAGGGCTGCGCCCAGGCAGGTGATGCCGAGGGACATTGCAAAGAGATAGAATCCCCATTTTCCGAAGGCCGGCGTGAGGATCATGGCGATCTGCTCATATCCTTCGATGTCTCCGACCCCTTTGGGGGGATAGATCATCGCAGCCAGCACCATGATGGCGGCGGTGATGATCGCGCCGAAGCTCATGCCGATGATTGCTATCGCGCGATTGGCGCCAAAAAAGCTTTTGTCCCATTCGTCTTCGATGGCGCCCGAGGAATAGAAGTAGAAGAGGTAGGGGGAGATGACTGCGCCCAATATTCCGACGACGATAAAACCGTAGTGGAGGGGATCTTCGCTTGGCAGCGTCGGCACCACGCCTTTTACGACCTCATCCCAAGGCGGTCCCATGACGAACACGGCGACGACGAAGGACAGCGCCAGAAGGCCCAGGGACGATATGCCATTCTCGATGAGGCCGAACGTACCTCGCCACAGCAGCAACCAGACGGCAAATGTCACCGGCAGCGACCACCACTGAAATTTCACGCCTGTCAGGAACTGCAGCGCCAGCGAGATGCCGCCGATTTCGGCTGCAAGAACAAGAAGATTGACGATAAACGCTATGGTTACGGTCAGAAGAAAAACGTTGGAACCGAAGCGGTCCCGAATTCCATCGACAATCGTGTAATGGCTCGCGATTGCAAACCGCCCCGACATCTCGACGAGGAAAATCACGCAGATCGTGCCGAGCACGATGGCCCAGAGAGGCCCGTATCCATGGGCCGCGCCCGCCTGGCTGGAGGTCGCGATATTTCCCGTTTCAAGAAAACCGCCGATGCTCGTGATGACGCCAAGCGATATCTGCAGCAATTTTTTCATTGTGCTGCTCCGGAGCCCGTTTTCAACTTGGCTTCGAGGTTCCGCAAAGCCTCAAGATGCTGTGAAATCGTATCTGTCCGGCCGTTGACGAGGTCGTCATGCGCCGCGCCGATGACCGTGTTCAGCTGATCGGCCACGGTCGCGAAATCCCGCCGAGATGCCGAAAGCTTCGTCGACAGGCTGCCGATCTCTTTTCCGCACCGTTCCATGGTGAGGGCGGTAAAGCTGTTCGGCACCAGCATTCTCACGCGTGCGTCGAGGGCCATGTCCGCCGTTGCACTCCAGGAAAGTACCGAGCGAATTTGGCGTTCGGTTTGTTGTTGTCCGTCGGAGCAGGAGGTCATGCTTGCAAGCAGCAGGGCGACGATAAGAAGTTTCACAGCCAAGGTCCTCATGGATGCCGCCCAGCGCGATATTCCTAATATAATCAAATAGAGGCGAGTGAGTTCCAATCCGATGGCGCGACCGGCGCCAGAACGATCATTGCCCAAGTGTGCGGTGGCCGGTCGTGGGATTCAGAAGCTCTTCGGAAGCCGCAGCGCGCGCTGCTTGCGGAGTGTATCGCGTATTGTTGCGCCGGGCCGCTCTCATCGCGCTCAAACGAAGGCCTTCTTCCGGTTTATCTCGACATGGCTCACCTCCATCAAGGAACGCGGCGCCAAGGACGGAACCTTGAAGCTCTCGAGCGAACCCAGCGTTGAGGCCGAGATATTGATGGCTTCCATCCATGGAGCCATGCTCTGGCGCGAGCTTATGGGGCGCCCGAAGTGTTCGCCACCATTCTGGCGCCGACCCTGCAGCGCCTGTTTCCGACCGTCGCTCGATAGAGGCTTGGGGCGTAACGAAGCCGCCCCAAGGCAAAACTGCATCTCAAAAAACTGCCAACTAGGAGGCTCACAGCGCGTTACGCCGTCCTCCATTGTGCCGACGAGCTCGAGAAGACCTTGGATGGAAGCGGTCGCTACTATGAGAGCATCGATCTGATCGATGCGTTCCATCCGCAGACCATCCTTGTCTATGCGATGAACCCGTCGATCAGAGGATGGATCATCTCAGCAGCCCGTGCATCACAAGATCAATATGCGCTTTCAGATAGGTGGTTTTGTCCAGAGGCTGTCGGTCGTCGAAAAGGAGCTTGAAGAATAGAAAGGCGATGGCGGGCGCCACGACCGCGTCGCAGAACGCCGCCGGTGCCGGACGGAACTCCCCGAGTTTTACCCCTTCGTCGATGAGGGACTGCATTTGACGCTCGAGCGGCTCGATAAATATGTCGTGGTGCCGATCGACGATCTGCGGGAAACGTGAACCCTCGGCAATGACGAAGCGCATCAGCTCCCGCAATTTGCGATCCCTGATTATGAGATCGTAGATGAGCTCGATATTCCCCTGAAGCCGCTCCGTGACGGTCCCTTTCAGTTCGTTTGAGCTTGCCAGCAGATTTTCGAGAGGCTCGGAAATGTGCCTGATCATCGCCTCGAAAAGCTGTTCCTTGGTCTCGAAGTAGACATAGATGGTTCCCTTCGTAACCCCGACCCTGCTGGCAATATCTTCGACGCGTGTAGCGACATAGCCGCGCTCGACGAACTCCTCAAATGCGGCATCCAGGATCTGTATGGGGCGACGGGCCTTTTGCTCCGCGCGCGTCAGCTTTTTTAGATCGGTCATGGTGCCACCTTGAGGGTTATTGACGGTTCGACGTCAAGATAAATTCTATTGACTAATGAGTCAGTCAATAATATTCGTCTCGCCAATGGATGCAAGAGGTCAATCATGAAAACTATCCTTGTCATCGCATGGCTGGGTGCGAGTGCGGTCGCGCTGTCGTCATGCGAAAAGCAGGCCGAGAGTGAGACGAAGCCAAAGAACGTGGAGGCTGTCGTGGCCAAGGTCACGCCGGTCGTGGAAAGCAACGCCATTACCGGCGAAGTGAGCGCCCGCGTCGAAAGCGACCTCTCTTTCCGGGTAAGCGGACGTATCGTCGAGCGCCTGGTTGACGTTGGGACGTCGGTGAAGGCCGGACAGGTGCTTGCGCGCATGGACGCCGAAGAACAGAAGGCGGATCTCGACGTTGCCACTGCGAACCTGCAATCGGCGCTCGCGCAGCAAACGCAGGCCCAATTGGCATTCGACCGCCAGCAGAACCTCTTCAAGACGCAGGTGACGACGCGCGCAGCACTCGATCAAGCCCAGGAAACGTTGCTCACTGCCCAGGGAAGCGTGAAGTCGGCACAAGCTCAGCTCGACACGGCACAGGACGCGCTCTCCTATACGGAGCTACGCGCCGATGCCGATGGTATCATCACCGCCAGAAACGCCGAAGTGGGGCAGGTCGCGCAAGCCGCACAGCTGGTCTTTACGCTTGCGCATGACGGCCCTCGCGACGCTGTCTTCAACGTCTTCGAATCCCTCTATCTCGGGCGAAATCTTGAAAACCAGGTTGCCGTCAGTCCTCTTTCGGCCCCGTCGCACAGGATGGAGGCTTTCGTGCGCGAAATCTCGCCCACGATCGATGCCTCGACCGGAACGATCAGGGTCAAGGTGGGTCTCGAAGCGGCTCCGGATATGCAGCTTGGCGCTCCGGTGGTCGGCGTGTTCCGGTCCACCGCGCGGGACGCGATCGAATTACCGTGGTCGGCAATGGCCTCGAAGAGCGGAAAGCCGGCCGTCTGGATCATCGATCCCGCTTCATCGAGCGTGTCGCTGCGCCAGATCGATGTCTCTGGCTATGAGACAGGCCGCTTCGCAGTGCGCACTGGCGTGTCCCCGGGCGAGATCGTCGTCGTCGACGGTACAAAATTCCTGCGACCGGGCCAGGCCGTCACATACGACAAGGGAGCTGCAAAATGAAAATCCGTATCACAGCCGGCCTTGCGATCCTCGGCTCACTGCTGCTGACGTCCTGCGAGAAGCAGGAGGAAGCCCATTACGAGCCGGCGCGCCCCGTGCTTTCCGTTGTCGTCAAGTCCACCGCGGCTTCCGCACTGACCTTGCCCGGGACGGTCGAGGCCAGGATCGAGACCCAGCTCGCATTTCGGGTTCTGGGGCGCGTCATAGCGCGCAAGGTCAGCGTCGGCGATATCGTCAAGAAGGGCGATGTTGTTGCCGCCATCGACCCGCTGTCGCTGGAGCTTGCAGTGAAAAGTTCGCAATCCGAACTTTCGAATGCCCAGGCGCAGTTGGCGAATGCCGCATCCACCGAAGAGCGCCAGCGCTCCCTGCTCGAGAGCAGATCGGGAAGTGAAGCGGCTTATGAAGAGGCGGAACTTGGGCGCAAGAGCGCCATTGCTTCGGTTGCCAAGGCCCAGGCCAATTTGGACAAAGCGGAAGAGCAACTGGGATATACGCAGCTCAAGGCGGAATTCGACGGCGTCGTGACGGCGACATCCGCCGAAGTGGGCCAGGTGGTGTCCGCGGGCCAAAGCATTGCCACCGTCGCCCGACCCGACCAGCGCGACGTCATCATCGATATACCCGTCGCCAGCTTCGACGGTCTCAAGGTGGGGTCGCCCTTTGAGGTCGCTCTCCAGCTGGATCCAACCATCCGCGCGAGCGGCGTCGTCAGGGAGATTGCTCCGGAAGCCGAGGCGACGACCCGCACGCGACGCACGAAAATCACGCTCATCGATCCGCCGGCAGCGTTCCGCCTGGGCTCCGTCGTCACAGCAACCGCAACTGTCGTCGCAGATCCGATGATCCTGCTGCCCTCTTCATCCGTCCTGATGAAGGACGGAAAGCCGAATGTCTGGGTGGTCGATGCTGCGGCCCGCAAGGTCTTCATTCGCGCGATCAAGATCGATGGAGACCTTGTCGAGGGCGGTTCCGTGAAGATCGCAGAAGGCGTCAGCGCCGGCGAACGCGTCGTCGTTGCCGGAGTTCACAAGCTTGCCGACGGCCAGGCCGTCCGACTGGATTAAGGAAACACCCCGTGAAAAAATTCAACCTGTCCGACTGGGCGCTCGAACATCGTTCGCTCGTCTGGTACTTCATGATCGTCTTCATTCTGGCCGGCGCGTTTTCCTATATCGGGCTCGGCCGCGAGGAAGATCCCGCCTTCACCATCAAGACGATGATCATTCAGGCGCAATGGCCTGGCGCATCGGCCGAGGAAGTCACCAAGCAGGTCACCGACCGGATCGAAAAGAAGCTCGAGGAGCTGGATTCGCTCGATTATACGAAGAGTGAGACGGTTGCCGGCCAGACGACCATTTTCGTCGAGCTTCTGCCGACGACCAAGGCCAAGGATGTCAATGCCATCTGGATGCGGGTCCGCAACCTGGTCGGCGACATCAAGGGAGATTTCCCAAGCGGCGTCGTCGGGCCATTTTTCAACGATAACTTCGGCGACGTCTATGGCAATATCTACGCCTTCACCAGCGATGGGCTGACGCAGCGCCAGCTTCGCGATCTCGTCGAGGATGCGCGGGCAAAGGTGCTGACCGTTCCCAATATCGGTAAGGTGGATATTATCGGTGCGCAGGATGAGGCCATCTATCTCGAATTTTCCACCCGGAAGATCGCCGCTCTCGGGCTCAACCAGCAATCCGTCATCGATACGCTGCAGGCGCAGAACGCCGTCACCCAGTCCGGTTTCGTCGATGCCGGCCCAGAGCGCATCGCCTTGCGGGTCAGCGGACAGTTCACATCGGAGGAAAGCCTTCGGTCGATCAATCTCCGTGTCAACGACCGCTTCTTTCCGTTGACTGATGTCGCGACGATCAAACGCGGTTATGTCGATCCTCCCTCGTCGCTGTTCAGGTTTAACGGGCAGCCGGCCATCGGGCTTGCCATCGGTATGAAGACCGGGGCAAACCTGCTTGAATTCGGCAAGGCGCTTGACAAGGAGATCGAACAGGTCACCGCCGATCTTCCAATCGGCGTGGATGTCCAGCGCGTTTCCGATCAGCCTGCCGTCGTCGACGAGGCCGTATCGGGCTTCACGCGCGCACTGTTCGAGGCGATCGTCATCGTGCTTGCGATCAGCTTCATCAGCCTTGGCGTCCGGGCAGGGCTCGTGGTCGCCATCTCCATTCCGCTCGTGCTGGCGATTACCTTTCTCGTTATGGCATATACCGGCATTTCCATGCAGCGTATTTCGCTTGGGGCGCTGATCATCGCCCTTGGCCTTCTTGTCGACGATGCCATGATTGCGGTGGAAATGATGGTAGCCCGACTGGAAATGGGCGACGATCTGAGAAAGGCAGCGACCTACGTCTACACCTCGACCGCCTTTCCAATGTTGACGGGCACGCTCGTGACGGTCGCGGGCTTCATCCCCGTCGGCCTCAATACCAGCGCTGCTGGCGAATTCACCTTCACTCTGTTCGTAGTCATTGCCGTTTCGCTCCTGGTCTCATGGATTGTTGCGGTGTTGTTCACGCCGCTTCTGGGTGTGACGATCCTTCCGAAGACCATGAAATCTCATCACGAGCAGAAAGGGCGTTTTACACGGGCCTTCGCATGGCTCCTGCGTATGGCCCTGCGCTGGCGCTGGATTACGATCGCCGCCACCGTAATAGGCTTCGCTCTTTCCGTCGGCGGGATGAGCCTCGTGCAGCAACAGTTCTTCCCCTCTTCCGACAGACCTGAGCTGGTCGTCGACTGGAACCTGCCGCAGAACAGCTCGATTTCGGAGACGAACAAGCAGATGGCCAGGTTCGAACGCGAGATGCTGGCGAACAACAAGGACATCGATCACTGGACGAGCTATGTCGGCCAAGGGGCGCCTCGCTTCATCCTGTCCTTTGACGTGCAGACGCCCGATGTCTCGTTCGGTCAAACCGTGATCGTCACCAAGGGACTCGATGTTCGCGACAAGGTCAAAGCCGAACTGCAGGATTATCTGACGAAGACCTTCCCCGGAACCGATGCCTTCGTGAAGCTGCTCGATATCGGGCCTCCGGTCGGCAAGCCGGTGCAATATCGCGTCAGCGGGCCGGATATCCAGAAGGTAAGAGATATCTCGCAGAAATTCGCCGGTATCGTCGGTCAGCATCCTCTATTGTCCAACATGACATTCGATTGGAATGAACCCTCGCGCGTGGTCAAGGTCGATGTGCTTCAGGACAAGGCACGGCAACTGGGCGTCTCGTCGCAGGACATTGCAACGGCGCTGAACAGCATCGTCGAGGGATCCGCGGCCACGCAGATCCGGGATGACATCTATCTTGTCGATGTGATCGGCCGCGCTCAGACCTCCGAGCGAGGTTCGATCGAGACGCTGCAGAACCTGCAGCTCGGCGGTTCCAATGGCAAGTCCGTGCCGTTGTCCGCAGTTGCGAATTTCCACTATGAATTGGAGCAGCCAACGATTTGGCGGCGCACCCGCATACCGACCATCACCATCAAGGCTGCGGTCGTCGGACCAACGCAGCCGGCGACGATCGTCAACGAATTGAAGCCGAAAGTCGACGAGTTCCGCAAGGCCCTTCCAACCGGATACCACATCGTTGACGGCGGTTCGGTCGAGGAAAGCGCGAAAGCGCAGGGGCCGATCGTCGCCGTCGCACCGCTGATGCTGTTCATCATGGCGACGATCCTGATGATCCAGCTGCAGAGCTTCAACAGGCTCTTTCTGGTCTTCGCCGTCGCACCGTTGGCTTTGATCGGCGTCGTCGCGGCCTTGTTGCTCAGCAATGCGCCGCTGGGATTCGTTGCGATCCTTGGCGTACTTGCTCTGATCGGCATTCTGATCCGTAACTCGGTGATCCTCATCGTGCAGATCGAGCACCTTCGAAGCGAGGGCGTGCCACCTTGGCAGGCCGTCATCGAGGCGACGGAGCACCGGATGCGGCCCATCATGCTGACGGCGGCAGCCGCAACGCTCGCGCTGATCCCGATCTCCAGGGAAATATTCTGGGGACCGATGGCCTATGCGATGATGGGCGGCATTGTCGTCGGTACGGTTCTGACGCTGCTCTTCCTCCCCGCCTTGTATGTTGCCTGGTTCCGAATTCCCCGCGACAGCGCGCAGCACTGAAGAGGGGATCCGATGTTGACGGTTGGAAGAACGGGCTTTGCCGTGCTGATGACCCTGTCGGCATTGGCGGGGTGTGCGGGGCGGTTGGAGAATGTTCTCCAGCCGCTTGCGGCGGCAACGCCGGGCACAAGCACCGTTGATATCATGGCAGCCACCACTCGCCGGCCGACCGACAAACCGGGCGAACTCTATTCCGGCGAGCGCGGAACGGCGATATCCTTCAACGATATCGTCGTTTCCATTCCTCCGGATCGAAACCGCAAAATCGGCGAGGTACAATGGCCATCGCATGTGCCGGCCAATCCCGCAAAGGAATTCGCGGTTATGAAGGTCGGGAGGGTGGCATCCGAACGCGACGTTCTTGAATGGTTCAGCAAGAACCGCAACGCCAAGCGGCAGGTCGTCATTTTCGTGCACGGCTTCAACAACACCTATTCCGACGCCGTCTTTCGTTTCGCTCAGATCATGCATGATTCCGGAACGGATGCCGCGCCGATCCTCTTCACGTGGCCCTCTCGCGGCAACGTCTTCGACTATCTCTATGACAAGGAGAGCACGAATTTCTCACGGCGAGCACTGGAGGATCTGATCCTGCAAGCCGCCAAAAGTCTGGATGTCGGGGAGGTGACGATCCTCGCCCACTCTATGGGATCCTGGCTGACGGTGGAGGCGTTGCGTGGCGTCGCCATGCGCAACAAGACGATTCCGGCGAAGGTGAAGAATGTCATCCTGGCATCGCCCGACATCGATATCGACGTGTTCCGCCGGCAGATGATCGAGATGGGGGCGCAACGCCCGCATTTCACGATCTTTTCCTCGACCAAGGACAAAGCCCTGCAGGTTTCGCGATGGCTGTCCGGCGGCGTCAATCGTGTCGGCGGCTTTGACTCGACGCCCTATGCCGCGGATCTAGCGAAGCTCGGGATCACGGTCATCGATACAAGTTCCGTCAAGCCGGACGATGCGCTCGGTCATAATGCGTTTGCGGACAATCGCGACATGGTCCAGTTGCTTGGACGGCGGCTGGCGGGGCAGTCGCTGGATACCGGGCAAGTCTCGCTTGCGGACCGCGTGGGGATGGCGGCCGTTCGAACGGCAGACCTCGCGGGATCGGCAGCGAAAGTCGCAGTCGCAGCCCCCATGTCGATTATCAGCGATGATGCAAGGCAAGTGCTGAAACAGCAATTTTCCTCGGGACCGTCGCCTATCGTCGATGGGCGGATTTCCTACTGAACTGGATTATTCATTTTAGATCCGATCATCCGTCACACCACGGGCCAAGGGCGTTCGAGTGTGATGGCAAGACCACCGGCACGGCAGCCGGAAAAAGCGGCTCGATGATTGGAGCCGCTTCGCAAACCCGCATGCTTTTCACCATCAGCACGGAGGATATTACTCGGCTTTTCGGGCCGGCCGGCCCACCGGGGCGACAAGCACGCTGCCCGGTCCATGCACGGCGGCGAAGAGCAGGCCAGCCACGAACGTAAAGTGATCGACGAAAAAGCCGAATTCGGCCTGGTTACCTGCCCAGTGCGACGGCCCGTGGAATGAGAAGCCAAGGAAGATGACATAGATGGCTGCGATGATCGCCGCCGGGGTGAAGAAGGCTCCGCTGAGGAAGGCTATGACCAGCTGTGCCTCGAGGGCCGCCGCACACCAGGCCAGGAACAGCGGCAACGGAAAGCCGGCGGCTGCGATGTAGCCTGCGGTCGCGCCCATGTCCATGAACTTGAATGATACAGCCATCAGGAAGACGGACGCGAAGATCAGGCGGGCGATGAGAATGGCGGCGGTCTGCCAGGTCGATTGAGTATTTTCCACGATATTCCTCCGGTTTGAAATTGGTTGATGCCCCAAGGACGGTCGATGGAGGGACATACCGACAGAGGTCGGAAATTTTTCGGGCTATGTGTCGTTGGAGGCGTCCCGCTTCATGAGCGCCGGTAATCGAGTGAGATCGGGTCGCGCACCTGGGACATTGCGCATTCGGATGGATCGTTTTGAATACACTGCGATGTCGCCGCAAGCGGAGGCCGTCACAACACAGTCTCGAACAGGGGAACCAATGCCGCGCCGATGGCACCGGGGGAATCGGTCATCTCCGCTACGGTCAGCTTAGGCATGTCCCGCAATGCGCCATGGCGAGGCAGATTGTTGATCTCGGTCCGTTCGATCATCATTCTTGCCAGCCGATGCGGAAGCTCGCCGCCGAGCACGATCAAGGCGGGGTCGAATACCGCACAGATCGCGTTGATGGCGCGATTATGCGCCGGCATCACGCGATCGACCCATTCGGCGACATCATTCGAATTCAGCAGTTCTTCGCGTTTGAGATCCCGCAACGTCAGATCCGCGTATCCTTTGGCGCGAAGGTGTTCCAGCAGGACACCAAGTGCCGGGCGGTCGCCGTAGTCTTGACGCTCGAAGAGAACCGAAAATTCGCCGGCATTGCCGAAACTGCCGCGAAACGGCATGCCTCCGGAAACTAGACCGCCGCCATAACCATGAAGATGCGCGATATAGGCGAAGTCCGGAGCATCGCGGCCGACGCCAAAGATCGCCTCCGCCAGGGCCGCGGTCCTGGCAACATTATCGGCCCAGACCGGCAAGCCAAGCTGCTTGCCGACAATCGGCGCCAGGTCGATCAATGACCAGTGCGCCAGCGGCAGCGGACAATTGAAGGCTGTTTCCAGCATGCGGTGGCCGGAGACTGCCAAGCCGATACCGAGGATATCGCTGCGCTTGGCGTGTTGGCGAATAAGAAGGTCTTCGAGCGCGGCTTCGATCCGGTCCAATTCAGCCGGAAGCGAGGACCCTGCCTGTGGAATTTCCACGTTTTCCAAAGGCTCTCCGAAACCCATGAGGCAAAGGCCGATTGAGCCGACATTCACTGAGATTCCGAGTGTCAAGCACCAGTCTCTGCACAGCGTCAGTCCAGGGCTTGGCGGTCCGGGACGACGGGCTTCCGATGCGGAAAAGGCAATCATGCCTCGATCATGCAGCCGCCCGACAATTCGATGCAGGGACTGTTGAGTGAGGTCGAGCGGCTCGGTCAGATCGGAACGCTCGATACCGGGAGCCTTCCAGATCAGCCGCAGCAGATCCCGTTCGTTGCGGGAAGCCACGCGTGGAGGTTGAAGATCCCGCAAGAAATGGACGGCGACATGGTCTAGCGGATTATACTTCATTTTTTGACCATTTTAATTTACACTATAAGTGTGAATCTTTTAAAGGCGCTTGTTTTTGTCAAGCTGAGAAACCCGATCCCCGATCTGCCGGTCCTGCTTACTTCATCAAGATCGGCCCGGCCAGCGGAGATCGCGCCAATCCCGTCCCGGTAAAAGGGGCGGTATCGGAGCATTCGGGGCATCATATCGGCGTTGCGACATCCCAGGCGAGATGCGCGAATGATGAGTAGGTAAGGGGGGTAAGAGCCAAGCTGCATGGTATCGTTGAGCCTCGACAATGTTGCGCGCTCCTATGGCGCGTTATCTTTTGATTTCACGCCGACGCATAAGGGCAGTGATTTCGAGTCGATGGTCGAGGCGTTTTCAGGAGCCTATGGCGTCTTTGACGCCAAGCCATTGGGCAAGGACCGGGCTTTTACCTGGGCGGCGGATCTCAGAAGAAGCGGGTCCCTTACAGCGGTCCATTCGGCATATGAAAGTCCATGGGAAGTCCGGACGCTCGATGAAACCCCGCAACATCTTGGGCTTTATATCCCCCGCGCAGGTTCGTTGCGGCTGAGCATTGGAAGAAGGGTCGCCGAAGGTGGCGCCGGGCATATTCTCATGGCGAACAACCATGAGGCTCGCGATCGCTTGCTTCTGGGCGAGCCGATTAGCCTGGACGCTCTCTTGCTGGACTGGAAAGTCGTCAAGCGAATGCTGGCTTCACTTCTGGAAACGCCGATCCTCGATTCGTTGGATCTGGAACCCGTTCTCGATCTTGCAACACCCGCCGGCCAGCTCATCGGCAACCTGGCACAAACGATCATCCAGGGCATGCGCAATGATGGGCCGCTCTTATCCTCCCCACTTGCCGTGTCGGCGATGAGCGAAACGCTTGCCGATCTTGTCATCAGATTTGGCCAGCATCGTCTTTCCTGCCATCTGAGCAAGGAGAAGGTGTCGATGATCGCGCCGTGGCATGTGCGCCGTGCCATAGACTATATGCACGCCAATATTACCGAGCCCTTCACCATGTCGATGGTGGCGGACGATGTCGGCGTTTCGCTTCGTGCCCTGCAGATGGGGTTCAAAGCATTCAGAAAAACGTCGCCGGGTGCCTATCTGCGCACAATCAGGCTGAAAGCTGCGCGCGATCAATTGCGAGATCCGTTGAATCGGCAATCCGTTCGCGAAGTCTGCGCGACATGGGGTTTCTTTCATCCGGGCAGGTTCTCCATTATCTATCGCAGCATGTTCGGAGAGAGCCCAAGCGACACGCGCGCGAATGCGGTGGGGCTGCGTTGATAGCCATACCATCCGCGGGACGGTTATCGTTCCCTATTGGCGGAAAGGCTAGACGTCCGAGAGGATTCTCGTGGCTGCTACAGCCGCGTTAAGGGCCATGACTGCATCGGCATCGGTCCGGCTCGGTTCCGGGTGACCAAAGAAATAGCCCTGAACCTCGCTGCATCCTTCGGTCAGAACGCATTGAAGATGCGCTTCCGTCTCCACGCCCTCGGCGACGGTCGTGACACCAAGCCGCTTGCCGAGATCGGCAATCGCCCGGACGACAGCAGCAGATTCCGGGCGCTTCACGGCATCCCTCACGAACGAACCATCGATCTTGATCTTGTCGAAGGGGAAGGCTCGCAGATGCGTGAGGGACGAGTAACCGGTTCCAAAATCGTCCAGTGCCACACGAACCCCCAGGTCGTGTATACGGCGCAGATCTCCAATGCCCCCTTGCTCGTCATCGAAGATCGCAGTTTCCGTCACCTCAATTTCGAGCCGTTCCGGCGAAAGGCCGGAAGATGCCAGCGCCGACAACACCGTGGAGACGATCGTGCCCTTGCCGAGTTGGCAGGCCGATACATTGACGGCCACGCGCGCGCCATCCTCCCATTGGACGGCATCCCGACATGCTGTCCTCAGGACGAACTCGCCAAGCTGCTCGATCAATCCGTTCTGCTCTGCGACTGGAATGAATTCCGCAGGTGAGATCCACCCCCTTTGCGGGTGATGCCAGCGGATCAATGCTTCGCGTGCCGTGACCTTGTTGCTGTCGATATCGACGATCGGCTGATAGAAGACGAACAATCCCCGGCCGTCCCGCAAGGACGCGCGTAATGTCGTTTGAAGCTGAATGCTTTCCTGGATTCGATTTTCCATCTCTTCGGAAAACACCTTATACGCGCCCTTGCCGGCGGCCTTTGCCGCATAGAGGGCGATGTCGGCCCGAGCGAGCAAAGCTTCTCCCGTTTCTCCATGCATTGGCGCGTGCACGATGCCGATCGATGCGCCGATTTGAACCTGATTTGCTTGGTCGAGATCGAACGGCATGGAGAGGGCATCGATGATCCGGCCGGCCAGCCGCGCCACCCCCAAGGGGTCGGCATATGGAACCAGAACGGCAAATTCATCGCCGCCGAGCCGGCCGATCGTCATGGCGGGGGCTGCGCAAATGGCGCGCAGTCGATCGGCGACCGCTTTCAGCAGGGCATCGCCGATGCGATGGCCTTTGGTATCGTTGACCAGCTTGAAGCCGTCTAGGTCTATGAATAGCAGCGAAGACCCATGGTCCACCGCGCCGAGGCCCGCGTCAAATTGCGCATTGAACGTTGTACGGTTTGCGAGTCCCGTCAGCGTGTCGTAATGCGCGAGCTGGCGTATACGTCCCTCTGCCTCCACTTCCTTGGTGACGATCGCCCAGCTGAGCATCGGCCCCAGAAAGCTTCCGTCATCGGCGGTGATTGCCGAAATCCTGAGGTCGAGCACTTCCGGCCCGAGCTTGATGCGGGCATTATGAGGCAGATTTGCCGGATCTGCGAGAATGCGGCGTTGATGCTCCGGATTCCTATGGAAGACATCGATCGAGGTGCCAAGCAGTTCGTCTGCCTTTATCGGCAGCAGATGCTCGATCTTGCGTATGAGGTGTTTGGAGGTCTCGTTGGCGTAGTTGATGATCAGCGTTTCGGGCTCAACCGTCATCACGGCGACAGGCATGTCATCGATCATCCGCAGCAAACGGCTTTGCGCTTCCTCGCGTCGACGCGCTTCCGTCTGCGTATTCACCATGCGCGCAAAATCGCGATAATTGATGTTGAGGATGACGAGCATGCCAATCGATACCAACGCGATGTTGATCGCGGTCGCAATGAAGGTTGGCTGTCCGGTCGCACAGAAGAAGATGATGAAGGCGCCATTGACGATTGCAGTCACGGTTATGGCTGCCGAGCGAAGATGCATTAGGCTGAAGATGCAGGAAATCACCGTGATGGCCATGTAAAAGGCCAAATGCGAACGGGTATATGCATCGCCGTAGGGAAAGAGCAGGAACGACCAGGCGGTAAAGGTAAGGGCAATTGCGAAAGCAAGGCGATTGGTCCGTCTCAGAGCATGCAACGCCACCTCCGGCGTTGGATCCATGTGACGCGACCGCCACCAATGGCGGACGCGGAATATGGATGCCAATGTAAGGACAACAGGAGCTCCAATCGTGAGCCAAGCCGGGGCAATCATCATGTGCGTCGCGGCAACCGCCCAGGTGCTCGACATCAGGATGAAGTACATCATCGGCATCTGGCGCGAGAAAGCGCGGTATTGTGCTTTCAACAGCTCGGGATTGTCGACCGGTACCGCCATAAATCGCCGAACGCTGTCGAACATCTGCCACATGGAGGCCTTTCCATGTATTCCAAATGGTCCATGTGCCATCTCGCTTGGGCGTTGTGCGACAGTCATGAATGCAACAATTTACTGATTGATAGGGCCACGCGACCGCAGGCGGTCGCGAAGAACCACCCGAAGATAAGCGTCAACCATCCAGGATTGAGTTGCGCAAGCGATTCCCCGAATTCTTGGGTTCCAGCGTTCAGGCAGTAGGAGACGGTAGCCAAACTTATCACGACCCAAACAATCCATGACAGATTGAACATGAACTCGATTTTATTGCGCTGTTCTGCCCGCTGTTGCAAAAGAACAAAGCTGATTACGGGGATGCTTGCGCCCATCAAGACGAAGGGTGTCCATGAGGGGGAGAATGCATGTGGAAAGCCAGCCATCAATAAAGCGGCGGCGGCAATCGGCCCAAGAAATAGGAGGGCCGCGCTCAATGGCGATGCAGACAGATTGCTTGTCAAGCTATTCGAGTCATCAACTTCCGATAGCAATACTTCCGTATTCTTATCTGCGCTCTTCAATTGCTTCCCCGATGATTGTGAATGCTTGTTGTTACGTGATCGTCCCTTCGGATAGTTTTAGAGTGGTTGCGAAATGTTAATGATCTGTTGGTGTTTCCCGAACCGATGGCGTGGCGTCGTCACACGGTTGGATTGTTGCGTTACTTGGATATCTATTTCGTAAAATGCAGGTTTAAGCCGGCGCTATGTTCACGTCCTCTGATGGACCCGATGCCGAAATTCTCGATGGTGACGGCTTCAATTTTGGGCGGCATTTGCGAAAGCCGGCGCAATAGGGCGCAGGTTGCCCGCAATCGCGTCCGGGCCGAGGCCAGGAAAGCGTGTCCCTTGCCGCCTCGTTGGCCTGCAAAGGCGGAGTAAGGATCAAGCGATCGATGTTCTCCCTCCGCTTTCGTGTCATGCCAAGAGACGTCCACCGCCGCGCCTGGCGAATGCACCAACCATGCTTGGGCATCGATTCCACTGGTTTCAGCGGGTGGAGAGGGCCGGCGGTGGCGGTGGGGTGGTCGAGCCGGAGGCGAGTGAGCGCTGAACCATGACCGTGTCGGCCCAGCGGCCGTAGCGATAGGCAACCGCCGGCAGCAGGCCGACGCGAACGAAGCCGAAGCGTTCGTGCAAGGCCAGCGAAGCGACATTGTCTGCGTCGATATAGCCGATCATCTGCCGGAAGCCGGCCGCAGCGCAGGCGTCCATCAGCCCGCGCATGAGCAGGCTCCCGACGCCCTGGCCGACATGGTCGTGATGCACATAGATCGAATGCTTGACGGTGTAGCGATAGGCCGGGCGCTTGCGGAACAGCACAACATAGGCATAGCCGACGACCTTCTCACCTTCGATCGCAACGACATGCGGGAAGCGGCGGTCCTTCAAATTCTTGCGCCGTTCGCGCAGATCGTCCGGTTGCGGCGTGTCGCTATCATCAACCCCAGCCTCGACGCCACGGTGAATATGGCGGCGATAGATCGCCAACATCGCATCGACGTCGCTCTCCCGGGATGGGCGAACGACGATTGTTTTATCCTGCTTCATGACCAATCCGAACTTTCGAGCCTATTCCGCGACGACGTAGGTATAGAGTCGGATTTTGCCGGATGCGTCGATCTCGCGATAGAGCCCCTGGATCTCCACCTCGAAGCCGGGGAAGGTGTTGAAGCAGGTCTCGAACATCTTGAGATAGTCGATCATCGGCTTTGCCTGCTCCGTCAGGCGCTCGCCGGGCACGATGGTCGCGATCCCCGGCGGGTAGACGACGAAGGGTGTCGTTGCGATGCGGCCGGCAATGGCGTCGATCGGCAGATAGTCCACATCGTTGCGCACCAGGCAGCGTGCGGCATCATGCGGCGACATGGCCATCGGCGGCAGGTGGTCGGCGGAAAACTGCTTCGTCTGGAGCGCGCTGACATCGGCCTGGCGGAAGAAGTTGTGCATGTCCCTGCACAGATCGCGAAGCCGCACGCCTGCATAACGGCCCGGACGGCGCCGGTAGAATTCCGGGATAGCTTCCTCCAGCAAAGCATTGTCGTCATGGAGTTTCTTGAAGGCGACGAGGCCGCTGATCAAAGTGCCGGCCTTGCTGGCCTCCACACCGGGCGTGAGCAGGAACAGCAGCGAATTGAGGTCGTTCTTTTCCGCAACGATGCGGTTTTCGCGCAGATATTGCGCGACCACGGGCGCCGGTATGCCGTGCTCGGTGTATTTTCCGCTCGCCCGGTCGAAGCCGGGGGTGAGCAGGGTGAGCTTGTTCGGATCGGTCATGGCAAAGCCCGGCTCCATCGCCGAAAAACCGTGCCATGCCGCGCCCGGCGTCAGATGCCAAAAGGCTGCATTGGTGGCAAGCTGGTCCGTGGCAATACTCTCCCACGCTACGTCATGCACCGCGCCTGGGCTGGAGACATCCGGGATCGCCACCCGGTCCGGCACGAAGGGCTCGAAGAACCAGCGGCGCTCCGGACGATGTTCCTTCTCCTCGAATTCGCGGCGCACGGCGCGGATCTTCTTGCGCAATTCGATGCCGAGGCGGATCGTGTCGTCCCAGAGCACTTCGCCCGAGCGGCCCTTCATCATCTGCGCGCCGACATCGAGAGAGGCAAACAGCGGATAGAAGGGCGAGGTCGAGGCGTGCTGCATGAAGCTTTCGTTGAAGCGCCGGTGCTCCACGCGGCGCTTCTGGCCGGTGATGTGCCTATCCTTCATGTGAATCTGCGAGGCCTGCGAGAAGCTGGCGAGCTGCTTATGGGTCGATTGCGTGGCGATGATACCGGGCGCATCCGGGCCGAGGTCCGAAAGACCCATGGCAAAGCGCCCGGCATAAAGCGGATGAAACTTCATGAAGCCCGCCCATGCCTCGTCGAAGAGGATGTAATCGCACAGGTGGCCGATGCGCTTGAGGATCATCTCGGCATTGTGGATGGTGCCGTCATAGGTGCATTGCTCCACGACAGCGACGCGGAACGGGCGCGGCTTCTTGTAAGCCTCCGGATCTTTCACCAATGGATGCGTGCGGATGCGCTCGCGCAGCGCGTCCTCGTCCATTTCAGCGAAATCCATGGGGCCGATCAGCCCATAAAGATTGCGTCTGGTCGGCAGATAGACCGGAATGCCGCCCGAGATCATCAGGGCGCCGTGATGGGCGGCCTTATGATTGTTGCGATCGAACAGCACGAGATCGCCATCGGTGACGAGGGCTGACAGAGCAACCTTGTTGGAGGTGGAGGTGCCGTTCAGCACGAAATAGGTCTTCTCGGCGCCGAAGATCTTGGCCGCTTCCTTTTGCGCGGCGAGAGCCGGTCCCTCGTGGGTCAGAAGGTCGCCGAGGTCGAGCACGGAATTGTCGAGGTCGTCGCGAAACACCGCTTCGCCCAGATGCTCCATGAAGACACGGCCGATGGGGCTGCGGCTGTAGAAGATGCCGCCATTGTGGCCCGGGCAGGTCCAGAGATGGTTGCCCTCCTCGGCATAATCGACCAGCGCACCGAAAAACGGCGTCTTCAGCGTTTCGGCATATTGCTTGAGCCGGCTGATGAGGCTCTTGGCGATGAAGGCGGGCGTCTCTTCGGACAGGAAGACATAGCCGTCGATGAAATCGAGGACCTCGACCGGCACATCCTCGAAGCGCTTGCGGCGGATCAGCAGGATGATCGGGAATTCGAGGCCGCGCCGGCGCATGAGGTTGATGAGGGCGGCCGTCTTGCCTTCCAGGCCTTTCTTGCCCCAGTCGACCAGCATGCAGCCGATCGCTGCGTCCGTCTGCACGGCGATCTCCGCATCTTCGAGATTGCGCGCGCGCACCACTTCGAAGCCGGAGCGTTCTATCTCCTCGACGATCTGGTTGTAGCGGGCACCCTCCAGATCCTCATTGTCAAAGGTGGGCGTTGCGAACAGAAAGTTGAAGCGTCTGAAATAATCCATCTGGGTACCCGCTTTTGATCCGGCACGAGGTGTCGACGTATTTCATGACATGGATGTGACAAAATATCGAATGTCCGAAACATGCAAACAGAATGGCATTTCTGCCATTCATGTCGTCTCCCTGTGGATTTTACTTTTTCATTGCAATCCGGAAAATGTCGTGTGTCCGTTAGGTTTAGGCGCTAAATCCGGATTAAGCGCATCGATGAAATCGAAAAGTCACTCGGCGCCGATCAAAACCAGACACGGCGACGCGATCTTATGAAGCGGTATGTTAGCGTGGGCCGGGTCTCTGGCGACTTTCTCTATACAAATCATCAGGTCCGCTGCTTTGCCGACATCTCGCCCAGCCGTTCTGGCAAGTATATCCCTTGCCAAAGCCACCTGATCACCTCTTCGGCTGTTCTCCCATTGGGGCAGGGTCGAATGGCCGGTCAGTCGACCGGCTGAAACAGAAGTCGCGATGAATGCCGATAGCCCCAGGATGAGCAACATGCGTCTTTTCACGTGATTTCCTCTGCATGCCCGATCTTAGCCTATGACGTCGAATTGCTATGACAACGGCACAAGATGTCAATGATGTGCAGCCGCATTCACCTGTCGGGACCCCGCATCTCTGCCGCCCGTTCCGCAATCACTTCGCTCCTCCCATTTGAAGGCATCAAGGAAGAACCGCAGATCGAAATTTCAGCTTGCCGTTTCAATCGAAATCAGTAGCTATCGCTGCTTCGGCTTTGCCGCCATTCCTTGATTTGTTCGCTTGATTGCGGGCTTCTCAGCAGCCAGATGCGCTGACGGCATCTCGGGTGTTGCCGATCGGATATCGTTGGTGATCGATTGTGCTGCTGCGATCACGGCTTGCCTGATCTCTGCCACGCGCTTCTCGTCGACGCCCGTGACGAAAGGAACGCTGACGGCTGCAATGACCGTGTCCTGGTGATCCCTTACGGGGGCCGCGATTGCATGGACGCCGGACATCTGCTCGCCCATGTCCCGCGCCCAATTCTGCTTGCGGATCAGCGCAAGCTCTTCGAGCATTTTGTTTGGGTCCGTAATCGTCTGGTTGGTAAAGCGCTCCAGCTTCGTCAGGCGCCGCTCAATGTCCTCCTGCAAGGAGAAGGCAAGCAGGATCTTGCCGGCGGCACCCGCATGAAACGGCAGCCGCTGGCCTGCCGTTGCCGAGAGCGCATATTGGCCATGGCCCTGCGCCGAGGCAACAACCAGGATATTGTCACCTGAGGGCACCGTCAGCTTGCTGCCTTCGCCAAGAAGTTCGGAAATCCTGTTCAGATGCGGCTGCGCGATCGCCAGGAGATCGTAACTTGCAACGGTGGGAGCGACATGGGCTGCAAGTGTGAGAAGGCGCCTGCCGAGCGTATAGCTTCCCGCTGGTGAGCGATGCACGAAGTCATGGGCGCTCAGCGTATTCAGCATGCGGTAGACGGTGGTGCGCGACAGCTTCACTGCCTTGACGACATCCCGGATCGTCGCGCCCTCAGGCGTGCGCTCCAGCAACGCGAACACCTCCACCATCTGTTCGATGACGGGGATACGATACTTTTGCGCGGCGTCTTCACTAATGTCTGTCATAGAAATCCTGCCAAGCCTACCAGGCAATACCCAGCCTTCCTTAAGCAATCCGTGGAGTTCACGCAATCGCGGCTCCCTTCCATTGACTCCGACATGAGAATGCCGGTAAATTCTTAGATGAACTTATATCAGTTCAAATAAGAAACGTCATGTCGATTTAATCGCGGCACAGCGTTTCGAAAAAGACGCCGGATCGGAGGTTTGGCGAGTGGCTGCGCCGGCACGCGCGGCGAAACGGAATTACGGAGGAGGATGCAATGAAGAGTGTGAAATCGATCGGACATGTGGCTGTCAGCGTAAAGGACATCGACCGCTCGCTTGACTTCTATGTCAACAAGCTGGGCTTCGACGAAATGTTCCGGCTCGATCGTGACGGCCGCCTGTGGATCGTCTATCTGCGGATCACCGACACGCAGTTCATCGAATTGTTTCCGGAGGGCGTCGGCGATGGCGCACCGCCATTTGCCAATGTCGGATACAATCATCTCTGCCTCGAGGTTGAGAATATCGATGAGGCGATCGCCGATATCACCAGCCGCGGCGTCGTCCTGACGGCGGAAAAGAAGCTCGGTGTCGACAACAATTACCAGGCTTGGATCGCAGATCCGGAAGGCAACCGCATCGAGCTGATGCAGCTCGGCGCAGACGCCATGCAGACGGCCGCTATTCGCCGCATCAAGGGACTGGTCTGAGCCATGGATCTTTTCAGGCATCTCGGTCATATCGCATTGCGCGTCAATGATCTCGACAAGTCGCTGGCCTTTTACCAGAAGCTCGGCTTTCGCGAGATGACGCGTCTGCTCAATGATCAGGGCGAGGCGTGGATCGTCTATTTGAGGATCAACGACGATCAATATCTCGAGCTTTTCCCGAAGGGGATAAAGCGGCCGGAAGCCGGCCCGGACGTCATTGGCATCTTCCATATTTGCCTCACCGTTGAAGACATCGACAAGACGTTCGAAGAGCTTGCGAAGGTGGGCATTCACCCCAGTAAGCCAAGGCCGACGAAGATCGGCATCGATGGCAATCGCGGCGCATGGATCGAGGATCCCGATGGCACGCAGATCGAAGTCATGGAGATGGCGCCGGATTGCATTCAGCTCCAGGCCATCAGGAGATTGCATGATGAATCAGCCTGAACGGGCTGTTGTCTTCCTCGATAGCAGATAATCCAAAAGGGCCCGGCGGTTATCTGCCGGGTTCTCTCGTCGCGGGGTTTAGAGCGTTTCTGCTTTTCTTCGAATTGCGAAAACGCTCCAGCTTTTTGTCCCAACGCAATTCCGGACGGAAAACCGTTATGCGCTTTTCTTGGAATTACTCTAGAGCAACGTGCATTCAGACGTATCCGGCGGCTTTAAAGTAGTTTTG
>NZ_JACHZO010000015.1:0-164192 GCF_014193575.1 Rhizobium sp. BK289 | reverse complement strand
CTTCAATCGTAGCTACTAAGCGCTAACAATACCGCTTCTAGCGGTTCAAGCGCAGCGTTTCAAACCTCCACCTCTGGTGGAGGTCATGACTTTTCAGCGAATTAGGATGGTGGGCGTGACAGGGATTGAACCTGTGACCCCTACGATGTCAACGTAGTGCTCTCCCGCTGAGCTACACGCCCATCCGATGGCGGCGCATAGATCACAAAACCTTGGTGGCCGTCAATAGGCTTTTTTTCGGTTTTGTGACGTGGCCGCCGAAAGCCTTACGCGGCAAGGAGTTTGTTGACTTCGTCGACGAGTTCCCGAAGGTGGAAAGGCTTGGAAAGAACCTTGGCATCCTTCGGCGCCTTCGAATCGGGATTCAGCGCGACGGCGGCAAAGCCGGTGATGAACATCACTTTCAGGTCCGGATCGAGTTCGGTAGCGCGGCGCGCCAGCTCGATACCGTCCATCTCGGGCATGACGATGTCGGTCAAAAGCAGCGAGAACGGCTCTTCGCGCAGCCGGTCGTAAGCGCTGGCTCCATTGTCAAAGGACAAGACCTTGTAGCCGGCTTTTTCGAGTGCCTTCACGAGAAAGCGACGCATGTCGTTGTCGTCTTCGGCAAGAAGTATCTTCTGGGTCATCATCTCTATCGCTAATCAACTTTGTCTGTTGGACTTGTCCAGCTTTTAGGTTAGCGCAGCGCCGTAAACAAGCCGTGAATAGTCGGCCAAAACGCGCCAATCCTGCTTTTGTTCAAAGCATGACTTCGTTCTGCGAAAACGCCCTGCGTTTCCGCCGAGCGGACATCGGGAGATTTCGAATACGGCGCTTTGGATTAAGGCCATTTCGGTCAAGTTACTATGGACTTGCGGTCATGCAACTGGCAACATGATTACTGCGACAAGTTGTTGACATGGTAAAGACGTTGATGTCCGCGGAAATGCGTAGTTTCGAGATTTTCGAGGTATCGGAGCCCGCCTCCCAGACCATACCGTTTGTCTACAGCTCGCCCCATAGCGGTCGCATTTATCCCCCCGATTTCATCGCCCAGTCCCGCCTGCAGGGCATCGCCATCCGCCGCTCGGAAGACCATTATGTCGACGAGCTTTTTTCGGCGGCAAGTTCCCTCGGCGCACCGTTGCTGCTTGCCAATTTTCCGCGCGCCTATATCGACGTCAATCGCGAGCCCTATGAGCTCGATCCGCGCATGTTCGACGGCGCCTTGCCGCCTTACGCGAACATCAATTCGCTGCGGGTCGCCGGCGGGCTCGGGACGATCCCGCGAATCGTCGCCGAGAATATGGAAATCTATGCGCGGCGCGTGCCGGTCGAGGATGCGTTGAAGCGCATCGACACGATCTACAAGCCCTATCATGCAACGCTTCGGCGGCTGATTGCGCGCACCCATGTCAAGTTCGGCTTCGGCGTGCTGGTCGATTGTCATTCCATGCCAGGCAATATCCGCATCGCCGGCAGCAATATGCGGCCCGATTTCATCCTCGGCGATCGCTATGGCACCAGCGCCTCGGCAGAGCTTTCGCGTGCCGCCATGCAGATCCTCGAGGAACTCGGCTTCAACGCCGTGCGCAACAAGCCCTATGCCGGCGGCTTCATCACCGAGCATTACGGCCGTCCCTCGCGCGGGCTGCATGCGCTGCAGATCGAGGTCAACCGGTCGCTCTATGTCGACGAGACGACGCTGGAGAAACGGCCGGATTTCAACGAGGTCGCGGCTGCCATTACGCTTTTCATGAAGCGCATGGCCGAGCATGTGGAATCCTATACGGGCGATCCGGCGTTGGCTGCCGAGTAGGGATATCTTGCCCTTGGCGGGCGAGAAAGCAAAATTAGCATGTAGCTTCAGCCAAGTGCTGGATTTTGCAAGAGAGAGGGTAGGCGGGAGCGCTCGCAATCTCCGAATTGGGCGAGCAAGAAACGGACCCTCGCTCTTGCAATTTCAATGGCTTAGAAATTGCGTCAGACTTTTGAAGGCGACACGTCCGGTATCGCAATTCCTACACCAGTGAAATTGCTTTCTCGCCCGCCAAGGGCGAGATGCCCCTGCGCTTGCCGCTCCATCCCACAAAACAAATATAGCCTTAGCAAAAAAGAACCGCGCTCGTGGCGCGGCTAAGTCTAGGGAGGAAACACCCAAGGAGGGTATTTACAGTCAGAAGACTGTAGCTGGATACTGATATCGCATTGCACAAATGTCAAGCACTTTATTGCACTGCAAAATATTTGGGCAGATTCAAAAATCCTGCCTGATTGGCGGGCAGGGCGCCTGTTGCATCATCATCCGGTTTGCTTCAGGGCCTATATGGGATATGACATCGCCCATCCTGTCATTTACGTGGATTGACCATGCTTCCCGATCGCTCGTTCTTCTATCGTCTGGCCGAGGCGGCCAAGGCCGAAACCCTGCCGCGCTTTCGTACCGGTGTCGATGTGGTCAACAAGGAAGCCAAGGGCTTCGATCCGGTGACGGAAGGGGACCGCGCCGCCGAAGAGGCGATTCGCGCATTGATCGAGGCCGAATTTCCCGACCATGGCATTCTGGGCGAGGAGCACGGCAGCGTCGGGCTCGATCGCGAGCATATATGGGTCATCGATCCGATCGACGGCACGCGCGCTTTCATCTCTGGCGTTCCGGTATGGGGAACGCTGATCGGCCTGCAGAAGAACGGCCGCGCCCTCATGGGGATGATCGACCAACCTTTTACGGGCGAGCGCTATTTTGCCGATGGCAATGGTTCCACCTATTCGGGGCCGGATGGCGAAAAGCGGCTGCAGGTCCGCGATTGCGGCAGCCTTTCGAACGCCATCCTCTTCACCACCTCGCCGCATCTGTTCGTCGGCGAGGAGCTTGCCAAATATCGCGAGATCGAAAGCCAGGTCCGGCTTTTCCGTTATGGCACGGATTGCTATGCCTATGCGCTGCTGGCCGCAGGCCATATCGATCTCGTCATCGAGAATTCGCTGAAACCCTATGATGTCGGCGGCATCATTCCTGTCGTTGAGCAGGCCGGCGGCATCATGACCACCTGGGATGGCGGTCGGCCGGAAATGGGTGGAACGATCATCGCCGCAGGCAGCCGCGCTGTTTATGAACAGGCTTTGGCTGTGCTGTCTCGCTAGAGCAGCTCAACTTTCACGGAGTTTCTAAGCCGCTCAGGCTTCCGCTTCGATCTCATAGGCATTGGTTTCGGCGTCGCTGCCGGGGATGAAGGCGTGGATCGCGGCGAGTGCCTGATTGCGATAGATGTCCCGTTCCTGCAGGATTTCATGCTTGGCGCCGTGAATGGGAACGAGCTGGGCGGCACGGAAATAGCGTGACAGCCGTTCCTGATCGGCATAGGGCACGACGCCGTCGCGCGTCGGCGCGATCAGGACGGTGGGGACGTGGATTGAAAACAGGTGTTCGGGCTTATTGACCCGTTCGATCGCCCGCAAAGCCTGCGATAGCCAGCGCGCCGTCGGCGGACCCAGGCAAAGCTGCGGATAAGCCGCGCCGATGCCGATGTTGCGGCGGTAGCGCTGCTCGTCTGTCGTCAACGGGTTGTCGGCGAAGGGTCTTTCCTTGAATTTCTTGCTGAACTGCATGCGGCCCAGGCCGATGCCGCTGACCGCACCGGAGAGGAAGCGGATAAAGCCGGGTGAGACGCCGTGCCCGGTCAAGCCGATGAAGGGGGCAGACAGCACCATGCGCTCAATTCGGCTCGCAAGCCTCGGCGCGGCAGACAGGGCAATCAGCCCGCCCGTCGAATGAGCAAGGAGAAAAAAGGGCAGACGTGTATCCGGCAGGACGATCTTGTCGAGGAAGGCGGTCAGATCCCGCTCGTAATCGGAAAAATGGCGGATATGGCCGCGCAACGGGTCTTTCAGCAGTCGCTCGGATCCGCCCTGGCCGCGCAGATCGAAGGTCGCAACCCACAGGCCCTTGGCCGTGAGGTTACGGATCGTCTCGAAATATTTCTCGATGAATTCGTTGCGGCCCTGTAGCAGGACAACGGTTCCCTTCGCGACCGGCTGCTCGCAGCGGAAGACGGCGTAGCGCAGCTTGCGTCCGTCGAAACTTTCGAAGAAGCCTTCGGTGCGGTTTTCCGGTACCGGATTGTCTGCCGTGGAATAGAGGATCGAATCCATGACGGTGTCGCGCCTCGCTGACCAATGTTTCATCTCAAGGGGATAGCGCAGGCTGGGGGAATTGCAACAGGTTTGTTGGCGGCTCCGGCAATCGATTCCGTGCTCCTAAAGACGATAATCCTCAATCGGCGATTCCGATGGCACTATCGTTTTTCTCCGTTTCATCTTCTTGCGCAGCTTTGCGAATGTTCGGCCGTTGATATCACCTGCGGGAATGGAAGACATGGCAATCACCGAAATTGCGGATTCAAGAATTCTTATTGTCGGCGGCAGCTCCGGAATGGGGTTGGCGTTGGCGAAACGCGCGCTCGCAGCCGGGGCGGAGGTCATCGTCGCTGGACGGAACGCGGATAAGCTCAAGCGCGTTTCAACGGAACTTCAAAGCCCATCGCTTTTCGTCGAGACGGTCGATATCACGCAAGAAAGCCAAGTCGCCGGTCTGTTTGAGCGCATCGGCCGGCTCGACCATATCGTAAGCACCGCCGCCGATATCGAAGGCGCTTATGAGCTGCTGCCTTCGCTGGACCTCAGGGCTGCGCAGAGGGTCGTGGAAAGTAAATTCTACGGCCCGTTGCTGCTTGCGAAATATGGGTCGCCCTTACTCTCTGCCACTGGCTCCATTACGTTCACGTCAGGCATTGCCGCTTATCGTCCGGCCACCCGGGGGTCGGTGGTCGCTGCGGTCAATGCTGGCCTGGAAGGGCTGGTTCGCGCGCTTGCAGTCGAGTTGGCGCCCATTCGGGTGAATGCCGTTTCACCGGGGTGGGTCGATACGCCCATCTGGACGTTCGTTGCCGGCGACCAAAAAGAAGAAACCTTAGGTGCCATGGCAAAACGGCTGTTGGTCGGACGGGTGGGCCAACCGGAAGACATCGCCGACGCTATCAGCTTCCTGATGGGCAACGCCTTTACAACGGGGACGGTACTGCATGTCGAGGGCGGGCATCGGCTGATTTAGCGGACGCAAAGCCGGTGCTTGCGAACGCCAGGAACAGCTTCAAAGCTGGCGGCTGAACACGCCTGCGCCGCCAGATCATCACAAGCGAAGCTGTCCGCATCGGCCCCGGCCAGGGCATTTCGTCGAGTTCGCCACGATGGAGTGCGTCCGCGACGGCAAACCACGGAACCAAGCTCGATCCTGTACCGGCAGCCACGAGGCGAGCAATGGTACCGATGCTGCCGACTTCGGCGGCGAGCTTTGGTGCTGCCATCCCTGCCGCCTCGAATGCCTTGTCGAACAGGTGCCGGTAGACGCAGCCGGCTTCGGTTGCCACGAAGTTCATCGAAGCAAGTGCTGCCAGATCGCTTGTCTTCGATGATGCCTCCTGTGCGGGAGGGGTGATGAGGATCAACGGCTCCGTCGATATCACCCGCTTTGCGAGGCGTTCATCAACCTCGCCCCTGTCAAAACAGAAGGCGACGTCGATCTCACCGGTTTCGAGCTTGCGCAACAGGTCGCCACTGCCCGCTACCTTCACCCGCAGATCGATATCGGGATGATCGCGCTGAAGGGCCGGCAGCCATTGCGGAAGCTTCATGGAAGCAATGGTCTCAAGCGCGCCGATCGTCACCGTGCCAGCCGCAGCCGCCGAGGCTGCTTCAACGGTAGCGCGCGCCTCGTTGGCGATTGCCAATAATTCCTCGGCATAGGGTTTCAGTGCCTCGCCAGCCGCCGTCAGCTCCAGGCCCGATCTCGACCGGATAAAAAGCGCAGTGCCCAATTCGGCTTCAAGCGACTGGATCTGGTCGCTCACGCTCGATTGCGCGAGATGGACCTCTTCGGCTGCGCGGGTGAAATTCCGGTTCCGCGCGACCGCCAGAAATGTCTTGAGTAATCGGGGGTGCATCGAGCCGTGCCGAACCAAAATGACAAGCGCCATTTAAAGCTGGACGGCGCTCAATATTCGTCAGGCTGCCACATCCCTTGTATCGACGTCAATGCACGACGGGATGGCCGTCGGAAGATCAGAAAAAGCGGGCCAGCGGTGTCGGCAATTCGTGGTGCCCTTGAAGGCGCCTGCGGTATGACGTCGATCGCGATGCCTTTCCGTCAAGCCTTCGGTGTCGCTCCGCGCCGCTCCAGCGCGGTTTTGCGAATGATGTCTGCGATCTCCGGGCTGCTGCTCGATAGCATCTGGAAATCCGACGCATAGAGCGACAGCAGGGAGACTTCGGTCGCGGCGCTGACGGTTGCCGAGCGGGGCTCGCCGGTGATCAGCGCCATCTCACCGAAGAAACTGCCGGAGCCGAGTTCCACCGGGTTCGGCGTCGCGACGCTGACGCGGCCCTCGACGATGAAGTACATCTGGTCGCCGGCCTCGCCCTTGCGGCAGATGATGCCGCCTGCCGGCACGACACGCGGTCTCAGCGCTCTGACAATCTCAATAAGCGCGGCCGAACCAAGTTTCTGGAAGAGCGGCACCGCGGCAACCAGTTGCCAGTTGCGCACGAAATCCTGGCGGCGAACCTCTTCGTAGAAGCCGGTGGCGAGGATGCCGGCCCAGAGCGCGAAAATGCCGATTCCGCTCATCATGACCAGGCCTGCGAGGACGCGGCCGGCGAAACTTTGCGGAATCTCGTCGCCATACCCTGTCGTCGACAGCGTCACCACCGCCCACCACATCGCCAGCGGGATGCTGCCGAACTTGTCGGGCTGAACGTCGCGCTCGATGATATAAGCTACGAGCGCCGCGCCGAACAGAACGATGCCGAAGATCGAGGTGACGCCGATCAGGTTGCGCGCTTCCTTGGTCAGGACCCTGCCGAGCAGCCGGAAGAAGATCGAGCCGCGCAGTGGCTTCAAAAGCCAGATGGCGCAATAGAGGCTTTGGTCGCGGCCGCGGACGAGAAGGAAGGCGGCCAGAGGGACCAGAACAGCCAATATGTCGACGGCGATTTCCGGTGCGCTGCCGCGAACGCCTTTCGTCCGCTGCACGATCAGCGTCTCGATCAGTTGCAGACCGTAGGCAGCCCAGATGCCGGCGAGCAGAACTTGCAGGATGAGCCTGGTCTGTCCAGTTATATCAGGCGTCGTGAGTGCCGCCACGGTCAACAGGCCGATTGCAGCGAGCACCGCGTTCAGCGATGCGGAAATCTTCGAAAAAGGGAGCGCCGACATTCAATACCCCGGGGTGGGTCGCCACTTACCTGCAACAGGATGAACTAGAATAGGATGGCTTCAATCCAAACGTAAAGGGCTCGCAGGATATGCGTGGCCGCCAAGTGTCGTCGGCTATCGCTGCCCGACCTCAAGCGGAAGGCCCTTGAAAGGCTTGATTTCCTTGAGTACGAAGGTCGTCTGCATTTCCTTGATGCGTGGCAGCCGGCGAACGACCGCCATGGCGAAATCCGCATAGCTGTCGAGATCGGTCGCCACCACTTGCAGCAGGAAATCCGCGTCGCCGGCGATGCTGTAGCAGGCTACGACTTCGTTGAGCTTCAAGACGTCGCGTGAGAATTCCTCGGCCTCCGCTTCGCTGTGGCTGTCGATCTTCACTCTGATGAAGGCGAGAACGCCGAGACCGATCCGCCGTCTGTCCAATGTTGCCGCATAACCCTGGATCACACCTGTTTCCTCCAGCTCGCGCACGCGCCGCCAGCATGGCGACGTCGAGAGCCCGACTTTCGAGGAAAGCGCCTGATTCGTCAGGCGTCCGTCCTTCTGAAGCGCTTCGAGGATACGCAGATCGACGGGCTCAAGGGGCTTAGGCATATCCGACCTCAAATTCAACGGAATTTGGTACTCTCTACCATATTCACGTTATTATTTGCAACGAAAGGTAAGAATTCCCCTGATCTCGGAGATATCCTGTACGCCCATAACTCAATAGCAGCAGGTCGCCATGCTTCCCGATATTCGTGTTGCCATCATCATCAATCCGGCATTGCCGCTCGGTCTGATCGCCAATACCACCGGTGCCATCTCGATCGGGTTGGGTGCAAAGTTTCCCGCGCTCGCGGCCAGGCAATTGACCGACAAGGAGGAGCGTACGATCGACATCAGCTCGAACATGCCCGTTCCGATACTGCAGGCGGATGCGGAGACCATACGATCTCTTGTGTTGAAGACCTTGCCGGTGGAAAACGACCGCGCGATCGTTCCGTTTCCTGCCTTTGCCCGAGCGCTGCACGATTATAGGGACTATGAGGCGACGTTTCCGGATCGCGATCTCGCCGGCGAGGCGATCGACGGCCTGGGGCTGGCGGGGCCTTCGAAATGGGTGAAGTCGTTGACCGGTTCGCTGAAGCTTTTGCGGTAGGGTCGTCGCTAGGTCGCTGCGTAGCGAGGCATGGTTTTCGGCATCGGCGAGCTTGTCGTCCTCGTCCCATGCTGGTAACGGCTATAGGATGAAACTCCCTCAACCACCCCGTGCAGTCGTGTTCGACATGGATGGACTGCTCTTTGACACCGAGTCGCTCTACATACGTTCGCTGATCACGGCGACTGCGGAGTATGGCTATGAAATGACATGGGATTTGTACCGTCCCATGATTGGTTCGCCTTGGCATGTGAACCGCCATTCGCTGCTTCTTCTCTATGGCTCCTCTTTTCCGGTCGACGATGTGCGATCTCTCTGGCTCAAGCATTTCAGCGTCTTGGGCGAAACGGAGCTTGCTCTGAAAGCAGGGGTTTCGGAATTGCTGGATCTTCTGGACGAACTCGATATTCCACGAGCGATAGCGACGTCCTCATTCCGTCATAGCGTCGATCATCATCTCGAAGCCCACGGCTTGACGCATCGTTTCCATCAGATTGTCGCGTATGGCGACTATGCGGAAAGTAAGCCCGCTCCCGATCCATTTCTGGCGGCTGCCGCCCGGCTAGGTATCGAGCCATCTTCCTGTCTCGCTCTGGAAAATTCACATAACGGAATAAGATCTGCCTCCGGAGCCGGCATGATGACAATCATGGTGCCGGATCAGATGGAACCCAATGAGGAAATCCTGAAACTTTGCTTGGGCTCGGCTTCCAGCCTGCATGAAGTACATCGGCTCATAGCCGCGGCGAACGGACGACTTTCGATCTAAGCAATCAGTCTCGGTGGATTTCCATTCAAGACGGGCTGCTATCGCTCTCGTTCTGCGAAAAAAGGCCGGCTTGCGGAGATAGAGAGATCCGCTTCGCCGGCCGAGCAAGGACTGAAGAAGAAGGGACGATACACTTCAGTCATCGGACGATGGTTGTTCCGATGATTTGAAGATATGGCCGCCAGCCTGAACGGGTTCCGAACCATGCGTTCATCTGCGGTTCACGCAGGGTTTTTCTTGGAATTTCCTCAACCGCGCGGGGTCTTGAACTCCGCAAAAGCGATCACCATCTCTTTTTCGCGGGTGCCAAACGGGCTCGCAGAACCGTCCCGAGGCTGCCCGGAGTGGGGCCGTGGGGCAAAACTTGAAATCGCAATTGTCGCTCACAGGAGGACTTCATGCGTCACGTAGACTTCTCTCCCCTTTATCGTTCCACCGTCGGTTTCGACCGTCTGTTCACCATGCTCGACACCCTTGCCCAGCCGGATCAGGCACAGACCTATCCGCCCTACAACATCGAGCGCACCGGTGAAAACACCTATCGCATCACCATGGCCGTTGCCGGTTTCGATGAAAAGGAACTGAGCATCGAGGCTCACGCCCATGTCCTTCACGTCAAGGGCGAAAAGAGTGAAGAGCCGGCTGAAACCAGCGAATATCTCTATCGCGGTATCGCCAAGCGCGCCTTCGAGCGCCGCTTCCAGCTCGCCGACCATGTCGAGGTTCAGGCTGCTTCGCTAAAGAATGGTTTGCTGCACATCGATCTGCTGCGCAACATTCCGGAAGCCATGAAGCCCCGCCGCATCTCCATCGCGGCCGAACAGGTGGATGCTCCGAAGTCCATCGAGGCTCACATCAACTAAGGCGGGCCGGCGGTCCCCGACCGCCATGTCCGGGCCGGCGGATTTAAGCCGTCAGGTCCGGGCTGACGGACTAAAGTTCGTCATGCCCTTGATCCTCCCAAGATCAAAAAAGAAGCGGCGCTCCATCCGGGCGCCGCTTTTGTTTTGTCGCGATGTCGAAAGCTTCAGGCAGCGTTGGTGGCTTCGCCGGACTTTGCACCTGCTTGTGCCTTTTCAGCCTCGCGCCGCTTGGCTGCATCGGCATATTTCTGGGCAAGCACGGCGCAGGTCATCAGCTGGATCTGATGGAACAGCATGAGCGGCAGCACGATGGCGCCGATACCCTGGCCGGCGAAGATGACGTTTGCCATCGGTACGCCGCTTGCCAGCGACTTCTTCGAGCCGCAGAAGGTAATGGTGATCTCGTCAGCCTTCGAGAAACCGAGCGCGCGGCTGCCGAACATGGTGATGCAGATGACCATGGCAAGCAGAACCATGTTGGCGACGATCACGGTGGCGATGTCGACCACCGAAAACGTGTGCCACAGCCCCTCGACGACGGCTTCGCTGAAGGCGGAATAGACGACCATCAGGATCGAGCCGCGATCGACCGGCATCAGGATCTTCTTCTTCGAGCGGATCCAGTCTCCGATCCAGGGCTGCAGCAGCTGGCCGGCGATGAAGGGAGCGAGCAGCTGCAGCATGATCTGCCACAAAACATCCCAGGAAAAGCCGCCCTGACCGCCTACGGAAAACAGGATGCCGACGAGCAGCGGCGTCAGAAACATGCCGAAGATGTTGGAGGCGGAGGCGGCGCAGATCGCGGCGGGCACGTTGCCGCCGGCAATGGAGGTGAAGGCGATGGAGGATTGCACGGTCGAGGGCAGCACGCTCAGGAACAGCATGCCGGTATAGAGCGACACGGGCAGGATGCTGTTCGGGACGATATGCCCCATGGCCAGCACCAGCAGCGGGAAGATGCCGAAGGTCGTCAGCAGGATGACGAGGTGCAGCCGCCAGTGGAGCATGCCGGCGATGACGACATCGCGCGACAGGCGCGCGCCATGCAGGAAGAACAAGAGCCCGATGGCGAAATTGGTGGCGATGCCGAAATAGTGAGCGCTTGCCCCCTGTACCGGAAAGAAGGACGCCGTCAGAACGGTGAGCACCAGCAGCATGGTGAAGGTGTCAGGAAGAAAGCGGCGCATCGTGCCTACCCAATCGCATTGCAAGTGATGATGACTCCTTGCAGATAGACCTATTGTGATCCACGATGCAAGGAATAACAGTTATCGCAATACAGGATAAGCCATGCTTGATCTCACGCAGTTGCGCAGCTTCGTCGCCGTCGAGCAGATGGGCAGCTTCACACTGGCCGCGGAGCGGCTCGGTCTCGGGCAATCGACCGTCAGCCAGCATATACAGCGGTTGGAAACGGAGATCGGACGCAAATTGCTGGCGCGGGACACACATCGCGTCGTTTTGACCGATGACGGTGAGGCGCTGCTCGGACATGCGCGCCAGATGCTGTCGATCGAAGGGGAGGTGCGGCAGCTTTTTGCCGGCAACAGCCTGCGCGGCAATCTTCGGCTCGGCGTTTCCGAGGATTTCGTCACCAGCCAGCTCCCCGACGTGCTGGAGGAATTCGTGCGTTCGCATCCCTCCGTCGATCTGGAGTTGACGGTCGCGCTCAGCGGCACGCTCTATGAAATGCAGGACAATGGCGATCTCGATCTGGTGCTTGCCAAGCGCCGGCTCGGCGATGCGAGAGGCAAGCTCGTCTATCGCGAGCCGCTGGTCTGGCTGGCGCGCGATCCGGAGCGCATTCGCAGGCTTGCGGCACCTCTGCCGTTGATTGCCTTTCCCGCGCCCAGCGTCACCCGCGCGGTGGCGCTGGAGGCACTACGCCGGCAGCAGGTGCCATGGCGGATCGTCTGTACCTGTGGCAGCCTTAGCGGGCTGACGGCTGCCGCCCGCGCCGGCATGGGCGTTCTCGTCCAGCCGCAGAGCATGGCGCCCGCCGGCCTGAGCGAAATTGCGCCGGGCTGGCTGCCAGCGCTGGAGGATGTCGAATTCGTGCTTGTGCCACGCAAGGGTGCCAATCAACTTCTGATCGACGCGCTGTCGGAAGACATTCTGACAAAGGTCCGCGGGCCGAGATCGAACTGAGAGCAATACCGCTCGCAGCCTCGCGACAAAAGCAATCCGGATCATGCGGATAGCGCTGGGAATTTTCCGGGATTTCCTTTGCCGGCTGTCGTTTTCCTTCACGCTCTGCGCCTTGCGACACCTGAGATTCAGTTCAAAGTCAGCTTCCGCTGCTATCTTGGGTGGCGATAGGTGAACTGCTGGAGGATATTCGTCTCGATGATATATGGTGCCATCTTCATTTCCGGACTTGTAGCTTGCGTCGTGGCAATGACGATGATCGTTCATCATAAACCCGCGTCCGATCGCGATGATTTATCGAACTTTGCAATGTTCGCCCATCGGAATTAAAACTAACCCTCGTTGTCGCCATTATGAGCGCCGTCCGGTTGAATCCGGCTCCGGCGCTTTTTTCATGCGGGTCACGCAAGGCAGGCGAGGAAGTTCGCCACATCGGCCTCGGTCGTGGCGAAGCTGGTAACAAGGCGGATCAGGGTTTCATCATTGCCGATCAGGTCCGGTTGGGATTCCGGGATAGGCCATTCATAGAATTTTGCTCCCTTGTCTTCGGCCGTCTTGGCGGAGGATTTCGATATGATCGCAAAAACCTCGTTGGAAGCCGTCGGCCAGGCGAGACGGGCGTCCCGCACCCTTTCGATGCCGGCGCGCAGACGATCGGCCATGCCATTGGAATGGCGGGCCAGATCGAGCCAGAGGCCGTCCTGGAAATAACCGTCGAACTGGGCGGCAATGAAGCGCGACTTGGAGAAGAGCTGGGCGGCGCGCTTGCGGATGAAATGCATCTCCTTTGCCTTCTCCGGATCGAAGAAGACGATCGCTTCAGCGCACCAGCAGCCGTTCTTGGTTGCGCCGAAGGAAAGAATATCGACGCCGCGCTTCCAAGTCATTTCGGCTGGCGTGGTGCCGAGCGCGACGAGGGCGTTGGCGAAACGCGCGCCATCCATATGTAGCGGCAGGCCGTTCGCCTTGGCAACGGCAGCGATGGCATCGATCTCCGCAAGCGAATAGACCGTGCCGATTTCCGTCGCCTGCGTGATCGTCACGGCGGCGGCGCGGCCGTGATGGACGGCATCCTGCGGGAAACGGGCGATCTTGGCGGCGAGCGCCTTGGGATCGATCTTGCCGAGAGCGCCATCGACCGTTGCAAGACGTGCGCCGCTGAAGAAATCGGGTGCGCCGCATTCGTCTTCGGCGACATGCGCCTCGCTGTGACAGAAGCTGATGCCGCCTGGCTTCTGGACGCTGGCGAGCGACAGGGAATTGGCGGCCGTACCCGTTGCGACGAAGAAGACAGTAACCTCGCGCTCGAAAATATCAGCGAATTTGGCTTCGACATGCTGGTCGAGGTCGCTCGTGCCGTAAGCGGAGGCAAAACCGCTGGACTCAGCGAGCAGACGCTCGGCGACTTTAGGATGGGCGCCGGCCCAGTTATCGGAAGCAAAGAACATGAAGGTGCACCAGATGAAGGAGGAAATTGCGGTGAGATTAGATAGGGTCAGCCGGACATTACGCCAATGCTAAAACCTATCAAGAGGATGAGTTTGAGGAATGCATCACAGAAATTGATCTACGCAATCAACAAATAAAATGATGCGCCGCAGCGAAACTTTATTGCTCTATTTATGCAGCAAAGGCAATCTTACGTCTTTCGTTGACGAATTTTTGCCGTTTTGCTCTTGCGAAGACCTGAGCTTTCTGGCATAGAGCTGATGAATTAGGACAGGGTTGCTGTCCTATTTTGGCCGCCGAGGCCGAAGATGTGCCCGAGGGTCCTGACGATGTCGGGATTTCGAGCTATAGTTATCCGGAGCGTGCCCTTTCAAGCCTTTCAGGCGGCGGGCAATGCGGCGGTGGAATAGCAAGGCGCGGAACGCTGACGACGGGCTCCATTCAAGGGGCCGCGGTTCGCGGCCGGGATCTTCACAATGCAACAGCGCAGTCGCGCGTCGGCCCCGGAAACGGACCGCGCGGGACGAAGGAGCGCCCGCGATGCGGGCCTTATCGGAGGGAAGACGATGACGAACAGGACGACGTCCACGAGTTTTGACCAGACCGCTGCAGTGAACGCTGCCGCTACGGCCAAGACGTCGAAACGCGCTGTTGGCATCCCGCCGAAACAGGGCCTCTACGATCCGCGTAACGAACATGACGCCTGCGGCGTCGGCTTCGTCGCGCATATGAAGGGCCAGAAGTCGCACCAGATCGTGCGCGACGGCCTGTTCATTCTCGAAAACCTGACGCATCGCGGTGCTGTCGGCGCCGATCCGCTGATGGGCGACGGCGCGGGCATCCTCGTGCAGATCCCCGACCGCTTCTTCCGCGAGGAGATGGCCAAGCAGGGCGTGATCCTGCCGAAGGCCGGTGAGTATGGCGTCGGCCATTTCTTCCTGCCGCGCGACGAGGCGCTGATCGAGCATTTCAAGACCGCCATCACGCAGGTCGTTGCCGAGGAAGGCCAGGTTTTGCTCGGCTTCCGCGACGTGCCTGTCGACAACTCCTCGCTGTCGAAGGCGCCTGATATCGCCGCCACCGAGCCGCACCATGTGCAGGTCTTCATTGGCGCCGGCCGCGATGCCGGTACGAACGAGGAGTTCGAGCGCCGCCTCTTCACCCTGCGTAAGGTGATCTCCAACCGCATCTATGCGGAATATGAGGGCGAGGAGAGCAGCTTCTACCCCGTGTCGCTGTCGAGCTCGACCATCGTCTACAAGGGTATGTTCCTTGCCTATCAGGTGGGCGCCTACTATAAGGATCTCTCCGATCCGCGTTTCGAGACGGCGGTTGCCCTCGTGCACCAGCGTTTCTCGACCAACACCTTCCCGTCGTGGAAGCTTGCGCATCCCTACCGCATGGTCGCGCATAACGGCGAAATCAACACGCTGCGCGGCAACGTCAACTGGATGGCCGCCCGCCAGGCTTCGGTCTCTTCGCCGCTGTTCGGCGAGGATATCTCCAAGCTCTGGCCGATCTCCTATGAGGGACAGTCGGATACGGCGTGTTTCGACAACGCGCTCGAATTCCTCGTACGCGGCGGATACTCCCTGGCGCATGCCATGATGATGCTCATCCCCGAGGCGTGGGCCGGCAACCAGCTGATGGCGCCGGAACGCAAGGCGTTCTACGAGTATCATGCCGCCCTGATGGAGCCTTGGGATGGCCCTGCCGCCGTCGCCTTCACAGATGGCAAGCAGATCGGCGCGACGCTCGATCGTAACGGCCTGCGGCCGGCCCGCTATCTCGTCACCAGCGACGACCGCATCATCATGGCGTCCGAAGCCGGCGTTCTGCCTGTCGAGGAAGAGAAGATCATCCAGAAGTGGCGCCTGCAACCGGGCAAGATGCTGCTGATCGACATGGAAAAGGGCCGCATCATCTCCGACGACGAGGTGAAGTCGGAACTGTCGACCAAGCATCCCTATCGCAACTGGCTGAACCGCACGCAGTTGATCCTGGAAGACCTGAAGCCGGTGGAGCCGCGGGCGCTGCGCCGCGACGTGTCGCTGCTCGACCGCCAGCAGGCGTTCGGCTACACGGCTGAAGACACCAAGCTCCTGATGTCGCCGATGGCGACGACAGGGCAGGAAGCCGTCGGCTCCATGGGCACGGATACGCCGATCTCGGCCATGTCCGACAAGTCGAAGCTGCTCTATACCTACTTCAAGCAGAACTTCGCGCAGGTGACGAACCCGCCGATCGATCCGATCCGCGAGGAGCTCGTCATGAGCCTTGTCTCCTTCATCGGCCCGCGTCCGAACCTGCTCGATCACACCGGCATGGCCAATGCCAAGCGCCTGGAAGTGCGCCAGCCGATCCTGACCAACGGCGATCTCGAAAAGATCCGCTCGATCGGTCACACCGAGGATCGCTTCGACACCAAGACGCTCGACTTCACCTATGATGTCGAACGTGGCGCCGAAGGCATGCCCGAGATGCTCGACCGTCTCTGCGAGCGGGCGGAAGCGGCCGTTCGCGGCGGCTACAACATCATCGTGCTTTCCGACCGCCAGATCGGACCGGACCGCATCGCGATCCCGGCGCTGCTGGCGACGGCTGCTGTCCACCATCACCTGATCCGCAAGGGCCTGCGCACCTCGGTCGGTATCGTCGTCGAAACCGGCGAGCCGCGCGAAGTGCATCACTTCTGCCTGCTGGCCGGCTACGGGGCGGAAGCGATCAACCCCTATCTCGCCTTCGACACGCTGCTCGACATGCATCAGCGCGGCGAATTCCCGAAGGAAGTGGACGCGACGGAAGTCGTCTACCGCTACATCAAGGCGGTCGGCAAGGGCATCCTCAAGGTCATGTCGAAGATGGGTATCTCGACCTATCAATCCTATTGCGGTGCGCAGATCTTCGATGCCGTGGGCTTGCAGCAGGAGTTGGTCGACAAGTATTTCTTCGGCACGGCGACCATGATCGAAGGCATCGGCCTTGAGACGATCGCCGAGGAAACCGTCTCCCGTCACAAGGCTGCTTTCGGCCGCGATCCGCTGCTGGCAAGCACGCTCGACATCGGCGGCGAATATGCCTACCGCATGCGCGGCGAAAGCCACGCCTGGACGCCGGATGCGGTGGCTGCCCTGCAGCATGCCGTGCGCGGCAATGCCGAGGATCGCTATCGCGAATTCTCCGAAATGGTCAACGAGTCGGCACTCCGGATGAACACGATCCGCGGTCTCTTCAAGATCAAGGGTGCGGAAGCGCTCGGTCGCAAGCCGATCTCGGTCGACGAGGTCGAGCCGGCTGCCGATATCGTCAAGCGTTTCTCCACGGGCGCCATGTCCTTCGGTTCTATCAGCCGCGAGGCGCATACGACGCTGGCCATCGCCATGAACCGCATCGGCGGCAAGTCGAACACTGGCGAAGGCGGCGAGGAAGCCGACCGCTACATGCCGCTTTTCGACGGTTCGCCGAACCCGGAACGTTCCGCCATCAAGCAGATCGCCTCCGGCCGTTTCGGCGTGACGACCGAATATCTCGTCAACGCCGACGTGCTGCAGATCAAGGTCGCGCAGGGCGCCAAGCCCGGCGAAGGCGGCCAGCTGCCGGGCCACAAGGTCGATGCGACGGTTGCCAAGACCAGGCATTCGACGCCGGGCGTCGGCCTTATTTCGCCGCCGCCGCATCATGACATCTACTCGATCGAAGATCTGGCACAGCTGATCTACGATCTGAAGAACGTCAACCCGACCTCGGATGTCTCGGTCAAGCTCGTCTCTGAAGTCGGTGTCGGCACGGTTGCCGCCGGCGTTGCCAAGGCGCGCGCCGACCACATCACCGTCTCGGGCTATGATGGCGGCACCGGCGCTTCGCCGCTGACCTCTCTGAAGCATGCCGGATCGCCCTGGGAAATCGGCCTTGCCGAAACCCAGCAGACGCTGGTGCTGAACGGGCTGCGCTCGCGCATCGCCCTGCAGGTGGATGGCGGTCTGAAGACCGGCCGCGACGTCATCATCGGCGCGCTGCTGGGTGCCGACGAATTCGGCTTTGCGACCGCGCCGCTGATCGCGGCCGGCTGCATCATGATGCGCAAGTGCCATCTCAACACCTGTCCGGTTGGTGTCGCCACCCAGGACCCGGTTCTGCGCAAGCGCTTCAAGGGCGCGCCAGAGCATGTCATCAACTACTTCTTCTTCGTGGCCGAAGAAGTGCGCGAGATCCTCGCCTCGCTCGGCGTTGCCAAGCTGGACGATATCATCGGCGCTTCCGAGCTTCTCGAAAAGGATGAGATGCTTGCCCACTGGAAGGCTAAAGGCCTCGATTTCAGCCGTATCTTCCACAAGGTCGATGCGCCGAAGGAAGAGACCTACTGGACGACGGTGCAGAAGCACCCGATCGACGACATTCTCGACCGCAAGCTGATCGAGAAGGCGGAGCCGGCGCTCGCTTCCAAGACGCCGGTCGCCTTCGAAGTCGACATCAAGAACGTCGATCGTTCGGCCGGCGCGATGCTGTCGGGTGCGGTTGCCAAGCGCTATGGCCATCGCGGCCTGAAGGACGACACGATCAACGTCACCCTGAGGGGCACCGCCGGTCAGTCCTTCGGTGCGTTCCTGGCGCGGGGCGTGACCTTCAACCTCATCGGCGACGGCAATGACTATGTCGGCAAGGGCCTTTCGGGCGGCCGCATCATCATCCGTCCGCCGGAGAATTCGAAGATCGTTGCCGAAAACTCGATCATCGTCGGCAACACCGTGCTCTACGGTGCAACCGAAGGCGAGTGCTACTTCCGCGGTGTCGCGGGTGAGCGCTTTGCGGTCAGAAACTCCGGCGCGATCGCCGTCGTCGAGGGCGTGGGCGACCATGGCTGCGAATATATGACCGGCGGCGTCGTCGTGGTGCTCGGTGAAACCGGGCGTAACTTCGCGGCCGGCATGTCGGGCGGCGTGGCCTATGTGCTCGACGAGAAGGGCGATTTCGCCCGCCGCTGCAACATGGCGATGGTCGAGCTGGAGCCGGTTCCTGAAGAAGACGAGCTGCTGGAGAAGCTGCATCATCACGGTGGCGACATCATGCATAAGGGACGCGTCGACGTCTCGGATGACATGACGCGCCATGACGAAGAGCGTCTCTTCCAGCTGATTTCGAACCACGTCCACTATACGGGCTCGACGCGAGCCAAGGAGATCCTCGATCACTGGGCCGACTACCGCCCGAAATTCCGCAAGGTCATGCCGGTCGAATACCGCCGCGCCCTTGAGGAAATGGAGCGCAGCCGGATGAGCGTGGCGGCGGAGTAATCCGCCCCGGTTCTGAAACCAGCCGAGGGTTTCGCCTCGCATTGCGATCGCCATCATGGCGATCGCGACTGTCGAATAGCGGAATCGGATTTGAATTAAAGTGCCGGACAGGGAAACCGAGATGACCCTCAGGCACGGGAGCCATGAGCTCCTCTTTTAGAGTGAGGAAACGAAAGCATGGGCAAGGTAACAGGCTTCTTGGAAATCGACCGGCAGGTGGCGAAGTATCAGCCGGCGTCGGATCGCATCCGGCATTTCCGTGAATTCACGATCCCCATGTCGGACCAGGAAGTGCAGAAACAGGCAGCCCGCTGCATGGACTGTGGCATTCCCTATTGCCACGGCCCGACCGGCTGCCCGGTGCATAACCAGATCCCCGATTGGAACGACCTCGTCTACAACAACAATTGGGAACAGGCGATCCACAACCTGCATTCGACCAACAACTTCCCGGAATTCACCGGCCGCGTCTGCCCCGCGCCTTGCGAGGAAGCCTGCACGCTGAACCTCGAAGATGCGCCGGTCGCAATCAAGACCGTTGAGCAGGCGATTGCCGACAAGGCCTATGAGCTCGGCTTCATCCGGCCGCAGCCGGCAACCGTGCATACGGGCAAGAAGGTCGCGATCATCGGCTCGGGTCCTGCCGGCATGGCAGCCGCCCAGCAGCTCGGCCGCGCCGGTCACGACGTCCATGTCTACGAGCGCGAAAGCAAGCCGGGCGGCCTGCTGCGTTACGGCATTCCGGACTTCAAGATGGAGAAGAACTTCATCGACCGCCGCGTCGAGCAGATGAAGGGCGAGGGCGTGACCTTCCATTGCGGCGTCAATGTCGGCGTCGATATCAAGGTCGAGCAGCTTCTGGCCGACCATGATGCCGTGCTCTATTGCGGCGGCTCGGAAACCCCGCGCGAAGCCGGCATTCCAGGCACGACGCTGGCCGGCGTCCATGACGCCATGCCCTATCTCGTGCAGCAGAATCGCCGCGTCGGCCGCGAAAACATCGACAGCGTCGGCTGGCCTGCCGATCCGATCCTGGCCGGCGGCAAGCACATCGTCGTCGTCGGCGGTGGCGATACGGCATCCGACTGCGTCGGCACGGCGTTCCGTCAGGGCGCAGTGAAGGTGACCCAGCTCGACATTCGTCCGCAGCCGCCGGAAAAGGAAGACAAGCTCGCCGTTTGGCCGTTCTGGGCAACGAAGATGCGCACCTCGTCCTCGCAGGCCGAAGGCGCGGTTCGCGAATTCCAGGTCGCGACGCTCGAATTCATCGGCGAAGACGGCGTTCTGACAGGCGTGAAGTGCTGCGAAGTGGACGATCGCCGCAAGCCGATCGCCGGCACGGAATTCGTCATCCGCGCCGACCTCGCCTTCATCGCCATCGGCTTCCGCGGCCCGTTCACCGACAGCGTGCTCAAGGAACTCGACGGCAAGCTGACTGTGAATACCGACCGCCGCGGCTCGACCAACGTCGTTGCCAACGACAAGGACTACAAGACCTCGGTCGACAAGCTCTGGACCGCCGGTGACGTTCGCCGTGGCCAGTCGCTGGTGGTCTGGGCGATCCGCGAGGGCCGCCAGGCCGCGCGCGCGATCGACGAGGCGTTGATGGGTTCGACGGTTCTGCCGAACTAAGTTTCGCTGTCCTCTCGCTCAAAGTTATCGAAGGCCGGGTTCGTTACAAACCCGGCCTTTGTCGTTACCGGCTTGCGGCGATATTCCAGCTGTAGACACAACGGTCGAGTCCGATGGCGATTTCGAGCACCGCGACGTCATGGTCTATCGCCGGCCCCTTCTTCGGCTGGCTGCGGTAGCGCTGAGGGAAATCCGTGCGTTTCGAGATCGAGCAGACTTCCATCCATTTGTCGCCATTGTCGACCTCGATATCCATAGTGATTTCGGAATAGGCCGGGAGACGGTCGGAAGGCACGATTCGCGTCGGCAGATGGATCACCGAGGCGATCATCCGGCGGACCGGTTCGAGGGAGGCGGCATGATAGTCATTGCCGCTATCGGCGGTGAAGGCGCATTGGAATTCGAGCTGCCAAAACTCCTTGAGCCGCACATGCTTGCTCGGCTGGTCCTGTTCGCGGCGATAGGATTTCCCGGCCTGCCAGACGCACAAGGGCAGCCGCGTTCTGGAATGGTTTCCGAGAAGATGCTGCATGTAGACATAGGTTGACGGCGTCGTTTCCGGCCGAAGCACAAGTTCGGTCTCGGTGTTCGACATTCGCTCCTGCACCCATATGTCCGAATTGGAATAGGCATCTGAGACAAGGCTTCGAGGCATCAGGGTCGGAGCCTCGATCCTGCGGAAATCCCAGGCGGGGTTTGCGGATCGCAGGAAGTTCGCGACTTCATCGGAAAAGAAGCGGACGAAATCGTCGCGCAGCTTGATGTCCCGCTCTTCCCAGTGAACGAGCGAATTGACGTTATAGATATTGAGCACGTGCCATTCTCCATGGGCAACGTTGATATTTTGAGGTTGAGGGCTTTACGTCCAGCAGCCGCCGGACGCATCAACGCCTCCGGCTGTCACGACTGGACGCGGAGACCTCGGCCGGAGAAAGCGCACAAAACCGCAACCTGCAGGCAGGTGCGGTAACGATCGATCTGATCTGCGCTGTTGGTGCTCATGCAATTCTTCTATTGGCGGTCCGCGAGCTTGTCAAACCGCTCCGGCGCACCTATCGCGCCACCGATCCCGGCAACCGGTAGTCGTCCACGCGGCCGGCCGGCGCCGGATCCATTCGGCCTTTGTCGACGAGCAGATCGCGGGGCGAAGGTGTCGTCACGGCGGGGGCGGGCGCGCTGCCCAGCAGTTGCGAGCCGCCATCGAGATCGGGGTCGGAAAGGCTTATCGGCTGCGTGCGGGTTATTTTTTCCATCTCGGTTGCGGGCAGGTTGGCCTGCTGCGCCGGCAGTGGATTGCCCGTGTCGAGGCGGGTGATGTCGGGGCTCGCCTGATCTCCCAATATCCGGCGTGCCGGCTTTTCGACATAGAAGGCGACCTTGCGCTTGCCGGCCACCGTCAGGTTGACGCCATCGGCCGTCCTCAATCGAACTTGCTGGCCGTTTATATCGGAGCCGGTGACGATGAATTCGCCGTTCTGGTCGGTAAAGCCGTCCCATATGTCGATGAACTCACCGCCGACGCTGGTGGTCTGGCTCTGGTAGATCTGGTTGAGCTTGACCGCACCGGCGCTCAGCTGATCGGAGCCGAAGGAGGGCAGCCCCACCCAGAGCAGCGGGATATGGCGGCTCGTCACCAGCTTGGCGAATTGCTGCACGCGCTCTTCATAGGCGAGGAACCACGGATCTGTGCCGTATTTCTCGTTGAGCCCGTCGCCGATCATCTGCTGGCGGTCATTGGCGCCGATCATGACGACGACCATGGCCGGCTTCAGCTGATCGATCATCCCGGGCAGCTGCTGCGGCCAGTTGTAATAATCCTGCCGGACGAGGCCGGAAGCGACATTGCCGCGGGCCTGAATGACGACGCCGGGGGAGGTGGAGAAGGCATCCTCCAGTCCCGCCGCCAGGCCGCTCGCCAGGAAGTCGCCGACGACGAGGATGGTTTTGGCATCGGGAAGCTTCTCCGCCGGTGACGGCGTTTCCGGCTGTACGACTGGCTGCCGAGGCGGTGGGGTCGGCCGTTTGCGCGGTTGGACCTTTCGACGCGGTGGCGGCTGCTCGGCCGGCTGATCGAGGTAGTCGGGCTCGCGGGTGCCGAACAACATATCGAACAGGTTTCTGCGCGGCCGCTCCTGCGCTTCGGCTGTGCTCCACAAGCCGCCGAACATGATGATGATTGCAAGGAATGCCGTAAGGACAATCCTTGCTGTTGCCATGGTTGCGCGGGCAGGTCGTTTTGTCATAGCTATTTTTCCGCTGACGCCCCGCGATCGCATGAGGATAAATTTCCCGCCAAGCGATCTCCGGTTCGTTCCAGGCGGCCTACTTGCGCAGCGCCTTTAGCAGGCCCATCGAAGGCTCGCCATCCGCATCCATGCCCATGCGTTGCTGAAGGGCTGATATCGCAGCCTTGGAACCCGAGCCGAAATTACCGTCGACGACGCCGTCGTAATAGCCGAGCTCTTTCAGGCGCGTCTGCAGCTCGAATTTCTGCTTGACGTCGAGCGCGCCGCTCGGGCGCGGCCAGGATTGCTGCATGCCGCCATAGCCGGCGATCTGGTCCGCGAGCAGGCCGACGGCCAGCGCATAGCTGTCGGAAGCGTTGTAGCGCTTGATGGTGAAGAAGTTGCCCGTCATCAGGAAGCCGGGACCATCCGGGCCGCCTGGCATCTTCAGCTGCGCGCGGTCGGAGGTCGTGCGGAAACCCTTGCCGTTGGGACGCACGAAGCCGAGAGCCGCCCATTGAGCGATGGTATGGGTCTTGCCGGCCTGCGCGGCGCCGCCGGGCGGCACCACGACTTCATAACCCCATGTGCGCCCAGTATCCCAGCCGTTCTTGGCAAGAAGATTGGCCGTGGTCGCCAAGGCGTCGGGAATGGAGTTCCAGATATCCGGATGGCCGCTGCCGTCGGCATCCACGGCGTAGAGCAGGTAGCTGGTCGGGATGAATTGCGTATGGCCCATGGCGCCTGCCCAGGAGCCGTTCAACTCCTTGCGCGAGATATCGCCCTTCTGCAGGATCTTCAGCGCGGCGACCAGCTGCTTCTTGGCATAATTGGCCCGCTTGGGATCGGCGTAGGCGAGCGTCGCAAGCGCGCGGGGCACATAATGCAGCCGATCATTCTTGGCCAGGACGGCGCCGTAGTTCGATTCCATCGACCAGATCGCCAGCATGATATTTCTGTCGACGCCGAAGCGCTGTTCGAGCGCGCGCAGCGTGGATGCATATTTGACCGCCATCTTCCGGCCAATATCCACGGTATAGGGATTGACACGGGAGTCGAGGTAGTCCCAGATTTGGGACTTGAACTCCGGTTGATACTGCGCTTTTTCGAGGACCGTGGGGTCTGGGTCCGTCACGCCGGCAAATGCATCGCGATAGGTCGATTGTGTGATGCCGCTCTTTGCAGCGGTGGCGTAGAAGCCCGCGATCCATTTCTGGAACCCAGGGTCAGCATTGGCGTTAACGGGGAAGAATCCCGCAAAGGCGCCGAGCGCGAGCGCCAGAGCGAGACCACGAAGGGAGTTTTTGCGGTTTAAGGTCATCTACAGCCTGGTCCATCAATCGTTGGATTTCGGTGCGGCGAAGCAAATGGCATTCGCCCAAGCGTGACACTAAAGGAACGAAGTCAACAAATTCTTTACCATGGAAGTGAGGGCCAGTCATTATTTGCAAAACAGTAGCAAATCTAATCTACTGACGTTTCGAATGGCTTGGCGCCAGCGTTTAATGCCCAGGAGGTATGAGTGGGACAGCATAAGAAGGTGCGTAAGGCAGTATTTCCGGTTGCCGGACTAGGGACGCGGTTCTTGCCGGCGACCAAGGCGGTGCCGAAGGAAATGCTGACTGTCGTGGACAAGCCGGTGATCCAATACGTCGTCGACGAGGCGATGGAAGCGGGCATCGAGCATTTCGTCTTCGTGACGGGCCGCAGCAAGCACGTCATCGAAGATTATTTCGATATTCAGTTCGAACTCGAGCAGACGCTGCGCCAGCGCAACAAGAATGCCGAACTGTCTCTGCTGAACGGCCTGCTGCCGAAGGCCGGTACGGCGAGCTTCACACGCCAGCAGGAGCCGCTCGGCCTCGGCCACGCCGTCTGGTGCGCCCGCGAGATCGTTGGCGACGAGCCTTTCGCGCTTTTGCTGCCCGACATGGTCATGCGCGCCGAAAAGGGCTGCATGAAGGGCATGATCGAGCTTTATGAGCATAGCGGCGGCAACGTCATCGCCGTCGAGGAATGCGCGCCCGACCAGACCCATAAATACGGTATCGTCGGTGTCGGCGAAGCGATCGGCAGCGGTTTCCGCATCACCGAAATGGTCGAAAAGCCTGCCAAGGGCACGGCTCCGTCCAACTTCTTCATCAACGGCCGCTATATCCTGCAGCCGGAAATCTTCCGCATCCTGGAAAGCCAGGAACGCGGTGCCGGCAACGAGATCCAGCTGACCGACGGCATGCTGAAGCTCGCACAGACGCAGGATTTCGCCGGCTATCACTTCCAGGGCCAGACCTTCGACTGTGGCGCAAAGGATGGCTTCATCCTCGCCAACGTCGCTTTCTCGCTGGCGCGCGCCGATATCCGCCCGACCATCGAAAACGAGCTGAAGGCGCTGATCGCCGCCCTGAAATAAGCGCTTGCAATCTTCACAGGCAAAGCATCGAGGCCCGGTCATGCCGGGCCTCATGTCGTCTGCGCGGACAAAATTCACGGTACGGAGTGCAGTTTGAGGTCAGCGCTTCACCGTCAAGCCGACGCCGGCCTGAAGCTGGTGCGTGTCGTCGCCGGCCTTTCTGGTGGTCAGCTGATAGCCTATATTGCTGGTCAGATCGAGGTAGCGGTTGATCCCCCAGGTCAGGCCGAAAGCTGTGTCGTATTCGGTTTCGTCGGAGGCGCCGCCGTTGGAAGGATAGTCGCGCCAGATCGTTCCGCCCGTCACTTTGGCGGTCAAGTCGTCGCGCAGCTGATGGCTTACGGTGCTTGTCAGCTGGTAGGCGGTATAGCCGCTGAGGCCAGCCGTGGTGGAGGGCTGGACCGTGGTCGAGAGACCGATGCTGATATCCGTGCCGCGCTGCGGCGACCAGGCAAGATTGCCGTCGATCGTCGGCGAGTCCACGGACGCGAGGCGCGAATCATCGAATTGCGTGTGCTGATAGCCGAAGCCGAGCTCGCCCCTGAACTTTTCGCCAAGGTCGAATTCGACGCCGCCCTTGCCGCCATAGCTTTGGTTCGAGCGGGCATAGCCGTTGCTGTCGCGGGTCTGATCGTAGATTGCGCGGCCGAGATTGACTTCCACGAAGGGAATGATGGCGGGCGAGAGCTCGTAGCCGATACGTCCGCGCCAGGTGCCGGCCGTCTGGTCGCGGTCGCTGAGCGTGACCTTGGTTCCGTCGGAAAGCACGGCATCGGAATAGACCGTCCGCGTCAGCGCCAGTGCCGTCGTGCCACGCAGCAGGCCGAAGTCACGTTCCAGCGAAAGTCCGGTCGTGAATTGGTTGACCGCCGATTGCTTCGAGGCGCCGGCGATCGCGTTCGGGTCGCTCGTATCCTCGCGGTAGAACTGGTAGCCGGCGGTGAGATGCGCCGTGGTATCGGCGGGAAGATCGAGCCGCAGGTCGGCATTGAGATTGATGGTCGGCTTTTCTTCGCTCGTGCCGCTGAGGTTCTTTTGCCAGACGCCTTCGCCGGTGACGGTCAGGGCATGACGATCCCAATCCGAGGTCAAGGTGCTGCGCAGGTCAGTCTGCAGGAAAGTGCGATTATCCTTGGTCGAGCCGGTGCGATCCCGCTCGACATTGATGGACTGGTTGACGGAAGGGCGCAGGGTGAAGGTGCCGAGCGGTATGCCCTGGGCATCTGCGCGATCCGGATACTGGCGCGCCTTCAATCCATCGACGGTCGGTTCCGGCAGGTTGACGCGGCGCAGGTCGTTATCGAGCGTGGAGCCCGTGGTGGTGGGATCGACGCCGTCAAGGCGAAGGCGCATGTTCGGGGGTGAGTCGCTGTTCGACGCGCTGGCGGAGGCCGCGTTCGTCGGCTGGACCGGCTGCGCGCCGCTTGCGGAGGTGGTCGTCGGATCAGCCGGCGATGCCGATGCAGGCAGGCTGTCGTCGAGGTTCTGATCGGGCGAGAGAGATTGCGCATAGGCCGACATCGGCGCGGCGAATGCGATGCCCCAGCCGAGAACGGCAAAGGTCGCCCATGCCGTTAGCTGGAGGGCACCATGACCCGCCTTATCCTTGCCGATGTTCATTTTATTTATGTCTGACCCTGCTGGAAATGTCTTAAAATTCTTACCCAAGTGTAAAGCGGCGTGGTTAACGCTTGGTTGCCAAAGGACTACGCGCCGATGTGGATCGGCAATATTATCGACATGATATGGCCGGCCGGCGCTGCGGGCATAAGTCGATCTTTAGTGGACAGATTTGCAGAAAAGCGTTAGGCCTCGCTCATGAATAAGAGAGCTGTAAGACTCATCGAGAACGGTGCGATCGAATCCGCGATACGAACGATCGAGACCGAGAGACGGGGCATGGAGGCGCTGGAACGCGCTCTGACCAACGGTCTGGCCGAGCCCTTCAGCCGCGCGGTGGAGATCATCGGCGATATCAGCGGCCGTGTCGTCATCACCGGCGTCGGCAAGAGCGGCCATATCGGCAACAAGCTCGCCGCAAGCCTGGCCTCTACTGGAACTCCTGCCTTCTTCGTGCATCCGGTCGAGGCCAATCATGGCGATCTCGGCATGATCACCCAGGATGATGTGATCATCGCCATCTCCTGGGGCGGCGAAAGCGCGGAACTGCGCGGCATTATCAGTTATTCCCGCCGCTTCTCGATCCCGATGATCGCCATTACCTCAGGCGAGGCTTCCACTCTTGCACGCGAATCGGATGTGGTTCTGCTGCTGCCGAAGGAGCAGGAGGCTTGCCCGCACGGTCTGGCACCGACCACATCGACGCTGCTGCAGCTTGCCATCGGTGACGCACTGACCGTGGCGCTGCTGGAGGCGAGGGGCTTCACGGCCGAGGATTTCCGCACCTTCCATCCGGGTGGCAAGCTGGGCGCCAGCCTGTCGCATGTCGCCGATATCATGCACAAGGGTGATCGCGTGCCCCTGGTCAAGCTTGGCACCGGCATGCCGGAGGCGGCGATGACGCTGTCGCAAATGCGCTTCGGCTGTGTCGGCGTGATCGATGACGACGGTTGCCTCTGCGGCATCGTCACCGACGGCGATATTGCCCGTAATCTCGGCACCAGCCTCGCCGAGATGCGCGTGGACGAGGTGATGACCCGCAATCCGAAGACGGTCAAGGAAACGACGCTGGCAACGAGCGCCATGGCCGTGCTCAATCGCCACAATATCTCGGCGCTGATCGTCGTGGACGATGCACGCCGGCCGATCGGCGTCGTGCATTTCCACGATCTGCTGCGGATCGGTGTAGCCTGATCAGACGGGTTCGACCGTAAGCTCGCGGCCATTGCTGGCGACGACCTTGACGCGCGCGCCGATGGGCAGGTCCGGCCCGCTGACCGTCCAATAGGTATCGTTCAAGCGAATGCGACCCCGGCCCTCGCTGATCGGCTGATCCAGTGTTGCCGTTCGTCCGACCAGGCTGGCGCCGCGCTGATTGAGGAACGGCTCGTCCGTAACCTGGTCGTTGTTGTAGAGATAGCGTCGCCCGATCAGGGTGACGATCACGGCCGTGGCGGCGAAGACGAGCCCTTGCACCTGCCAGACCCAGAAGGCGCTGTCCCAGAAAAGCAGCGACAAAGCGCCGACGATGATGCCGGCCAGGCCGATCCAGACCAGGAAGAAGCCCGGAAGGATCAGCTCGGCGGCGAGCAGCACCAATCCGAACAGCCACCAGCTCCAGGGGCCGAGTTCCACGGCAAGATTGTCGAACATCTCAGCTCTCCCGAGATGGCAGCGGATTGACGGAAGGCGTGGTGCGAACCGCGCCCGACCGGGGGCGGGACGGTTGCGGGGCGCCATTGCCGTCGCCATTGTCACCGAAGACTTCGCGGGCGATGGCGCCGATGCCGCCGAGCGAGCCGATGATGGAGCTGGCCTCCACGGGCATCAGCACCACCTTCGAATTGCCGGCGGAGCCGATCGCGGTCAGGGCTTCCGTGTATTTCTGCGCAATGAAGTAGTTGATCGCCTGCACATTGCCTTCGGCGATAGCTTCGGAGACCACGCGAGTCGCCTTCGCTTCCGCTTCGGCGAGACGCTCGCGCGCCTCGGCATTGCGGAACGCCGCCTCGCGCTGGCCTTCCGCCTGCAGCACGGCTGCCTGCTTGGCGCCTTCGGCGCGTAGAATCTGTGCGTTGCGCAGGCCCTCGGCCTCCAGAACCTGCGCGCGCTTTTCACGCTCGGCCTTCATCTGCCGCGCCATGGCATCGACCAGGTCCTTCGGCGGCTGGATATCCTTGATCTCGACGCGCGTCATCTTGATACCCCAGGGTTCGGCCGCTTCGTCGACCACGCGCAGCAGCCGCTCGTTGATCATATCGCGGTTCGACAGCAATTCATCAAGGTCCATGGAGCCCATGACCGAGCGGATGTTGGTCTTGGTTAGATTGAGGATCGCATTTTCGAGATTGGTGATCTGATAGGCGGCCTGGGCCGCGTTCAGCACCTGAAAGAAGGCGACTGCATCGGCCGAGATACTGGCATTGTCCTTGGTGATGACTTCCTGCGTCGGCACGGATAGAACCTGTTCCATCACATTCATGCGGGCGCCGACCGTTTCGATGAAGGGCACGATCAGGTTGAGCCCCGGTTCCAGCGTGCGGGTATAGCGACCGAAGCGCTGGACCGTGTAGCGATATCCCTGCGGCACGGTCTTGATCCCCGCGAACAGGACCAGGATGACCAGGACGATCAGGGCAATCACGACGATGCTGAAACCACCGACTACCATCGAATTCCTCCATGGACGCGCCCGCCTGCGGCGGAACCGCGTCGCGTCAATCGCTGCCGCTCTGCCTCCAATCGCTCGCCCGAGCATAAGAGGCGGCAGCTCAATCAGATGTGGTGGGTTAGCATGTTCTCGACAAGTGAGGAATGGGCACCGAAGGGGAGGTGCTTGCAAACTCCAATCAATCAATTGCGACCGGGTCTTGCTTCCGGCGGTTGATCTTCATACTTTATTATGGAAATTTCCGGCTCCGCTGTTCCGCAGCCTTTCGAGCCAAGTCATCGCGCATCACCAGGGTGGAGCTATGAATATCGATAGGACCTTACGGTCGGTCGTGGCCGTGCACGCCTCAATTCCGGAAGATGCTTTCACAGCGGCAACGCTCGGCACCCGCAGGGAAGGCAGCGGCGTGGTTATCCGGGGCAATGGGCTCGTCTTGACCATCGGCTACCTGATTACGGAAGCCGACAATGTCTGGCTGACGACCAATAGCGGCCGCGTCGTGCCTGGCCATGTCCTGGCTTACGATCAGGAAACCGGCTTCGGCCTGGTGCAGGCGCTCGGCCCGCTCGACGTGCCTGCCCTGGAGTTCGGCGACGCCGACAAGGCCGAGATCGGTGATGAGGTCGTCGTGGCCGACGGGATCGGCCAGTTCGTCGAGGCGAAGATCGTCGCCAAGCAGGAGTTTGCCGGCTATTGGGAATATCTCGTCGATGAGGCGATCTTCGTTGCACCGGCGCATCCCTCATGGGGCGGCGCGGCTCTTCTCGATGAGGATGGCAAGCTTCTCGGCGTCGGCTCGCTGCATTTGCAGATGGCGACCCAGAATGGCGACAGCGCCGACATCAACATGATCGTGCCGATCAACCTGCTATTGCCGATCCTGGACGATCTCATCAAACGCGGGCGGGTCAACAAGCCGCCGCGGCCCTGGCTCGGCGCCTTCTCGGCCGAAAGCAATGGCGATGTCGTTGTCATGAGCGTCACTGAGGGCGGCCCGGCTGCCAAGGCAGGGTTGCGCCGGGGCGATATCATTTCGGAGATCCGTGACGGCGAGGTCGACGGTCTCGCCGACTTCTACCGCAAGGTATGGGAGAGCGGGCCGGCTGGCGCCGAGATCCCCATGCGGGTGCTGCGCGACGGCCGCGAAGCCTGGCTGCGCGTCAAGTCGGCGGATCGCAGCAGCTTCCTCAAGAAGCCGCAGCTGCAATAGGTTTCGAGCGGTTCAGCTTTTCACGGAATCTCTGAACCGCTTCATCTCTTTGTGCCGCGCTATTCCGGCCGGCCTCTTACACCCAGCCGAGCAGTTCCCGCCGCACGACCTTTTCCAGCACCTTCATGCCGTCTTCGCTGTCGTTGAGACAGGGAATATGGGTGAATTTCTCGCCGCCATTGTGATGGAAGGATTCAGCCGCCTGTTCGGCGATCTCTTCCAGCGTCTCCAGGCAGTCGGAAACGAAGCCGGGATTGAGCACCGCGATGCGCTTGGTGCCGTTCCTGGCAAGCTCCTCCACCGTCTTGTCGGTGTAGGGCTGCAGCCATTCCTCCGGGCCGAAGCGGGACTGGAACGTGACCATGAACTGATCTTCGGAGAGGCCAAGCTTCTCGCGCAGCAGCCTGCCGGTCTTCTGACAGAAACAGTAATAGGGGTCACCAAGCTTGAAGTAGGACATGGGTATGCCGTGGAAGGAGGCGATGATCTTTTCCGGCTGCCAGTCCAGCGTCGAGAGGTGACGGGTCACGGAATTGGCAAGCGCCTCGATATAGGTCTCGTCGTCGTGATATTGCGGCACGGTGCGGATCGCCGGCTGCCAGCGCATCTTCTGCAGTTTTTCGAACGCCTTGTCGTTGACCGTCGCCGTCGTAGCCGCCGCATATTGCGGATAGAGCGGAAAGAGCACGATGCGCTCGCAGCCATCGTCCTTCAGTGCCTGGATGCGATCGGCGATCGAAGGCTGGCCGTAACGCATGGCCCAGTCGACCTTGACGTTGGGCAGGTCGCGCAGCCGCTCGGCCATCAGGTCGGACTGGTTGCGCGTATAGGTGCGCAGGTAGCTCTCGTTCTTGTCCTTGTTCCAGATCGTCTCGTAGGCCTTGCCGACTTTCTGAGGCCGGGTATTGAGCACGATGCCGAACAGGATCGGGTACCATTTCCAGCGCGACCATTCGATGACGCGGCGGTCTGTCAGGAATTCGCGCAGGTAGCGGCGCATCGAGGAATAGTCTGTGCCGTCAGGCGTTCCCAAATTGATGAGCAGCACGCCGACCTTGCCGTATTTCACGCTGGGGTGATCGGGCGAAAGCGTGGTCAGGTCAGCTGTCATCGATTGAATTCCTCTCAAGATACGAAGCACTTCACATAAGAACAAAAGCCGGCCCGGGAAAGCCCGGACCGGCCCTCTCATACGAGACAAATCGTCCTCACTTGGTCGGGACCCTCAACTTTTCGCCGATCGTCAGGTGGTGCGGCTTGATATTGCGGTTGGCGGCCACGAGTTTGTGCCACTGATTGGCGTTGCCGTAATAGGTCTTGGCAATATCCCAGAGCGTATCGCCGGCGACGATGACATGAGTCGTCGGTGTCGTCGTTGGTGTCTTGGGCGGCTCGCTGGCGGCAGCTGCCGGTGCGGTTGTCTCCGGCGTTGTTGCCGCGGGCGCGCTCGTCGCGGGTGCCGACGTTGCCGGAGTTTCGGTCGCGGGTGCTGCCGTGGCGGGTGTTGACGCCGCCGGATCCGACTTTGGCGGAGTGGATGGCGTCGCCGTCGGATTTGTCGGCATGGTCGTGCTCGGTGTCGTGACGGTCGGTGGCGAAGAGGCGGGCGGCGTCGTGGAAGAAGCTGCGCCGCCATCCGCGGCCGGTGCCGGCTTCTGCTCGGGCGCGGCCTGCTGTGTCGCATCGGCCGGTTTTGCCGGCGCGGGCTGCGCCGTTGCCGCGACGGTGCCGACCTGGGTTATGCGGCCGTCTGTGTAGGGCTTGTAGGGGTTGTGGGCGCCAAGATAATCGGCGACCACCGATTCCAGATTGGGGCCGAAATCATAGGCGTTCTTGCCATCCTTGGCGAAGACCGCATAACCGTCGCCGCCGGCGCGCATGTAATTGTTGCTGACGATACCATAGGTTTTTTCCGGATCGATCGGCTTGAATTCCGTGCCTTCCTGTACCTCGACGGAGACGAGACGGCTGCCTGCGGGCTTGGTCTTGTCGAAGCTGTATTTGAGGCCGGCAACCTGGGGGAAGCGGCCGGCGCCCTCATCGATCTGGCTGAGGCCGTTTTCCAGCGCCGCCTTTACCTCCGCGCCGGTCAGCTGGAAGGTCGCAATCGTGTTCTGGAAGGGCAGCACGGTCAGAACATCGCCCATGCTGACATCGCCGGCGCCGATGGAGGCACGCAAGCCGCCGCCGTTCTGGATGGCGATGGAAATGCCCTGCGTCTTGGTGCGGTCGAGCATTGCATCGGCTACGAGATTGCCCATGGAGCATTCCTGAACGCGGCAGACTTCACGCGCGCCTTCAATGGGTCCTTGCGAGCTGCCGATGACCTTCTTGCGCAGTTCCTCGATCGGCTTGGCCATTTCCTGCACGCGGGCTGCGATCGCCGGATCGGGCTTGATGGAGGCATCGAGCAGGATCGGGTCGCCCTTGGCATCCTTGACGATGCCGTTATCGTCGAAGGTGACGACGAGGTCACCGAGATACTTGCCATAGGAGGCGGCCTGGACGACCGGCACCTTGTAGCCCGCCGGATTGTCGACCATGGTCGGGTAAGGGCCGGCTGCCTTCGGGTCGGTGTTCGACAGGAGCGTGTGGGAATGGCCGCCGACGACGATGCTGACGCCGGCGATCTTGGCGATCTTCTCGACATCGCGCGGATAGCCGACATGGGTGAGAGCGATGATCTTGTTGATGCCCTGCGATTTCAGCGCATCCACCTCGGCGCTGATTGCGGCGGCATCGTCGGTGATCTTCACATGCGGGCCGGGCGAGGCCAGTTCCGGCGTTTCGGTCGTTACCGCACCAACGATGCCGATCTTCTGGCCGCCGACATCGAGCACGATGGATTTCTTGATGCGCTCGCCGAGCTTCGACTGATCGTCGACCACCAGATTGGCGGTTACGACCGGGAACTGTGCCTTGTCGAGGAAAGCTGCAAGCGGGCCTTCGCCATCGTCGAACTCATGGTTGCCGACCGTCATGGCGTCGATCTTCACAGCGTTGAGGAATTCGACCTCGGCCGCGCCCTTGTAAGTGGTATAGAACAGCGAGCCCTGGAAATTATCGCCGGCATCGAGAACCAGCACATTCTGGCCGGCAAGTGCGGCGCGGCGCTGGTCGATGATGGTCTTCAGCCGGGCTGCACCGCCGAAGCACTCATTCTTGGCTTCCTCGGCTGCCGAGCAGGTCGCATCGAACTTGTTGATCGATTCCACGCGCGAATGGAAATCATTGAAATGCAGGATGTTGAGCTGATAGTCCGCGAAGGCGGCGCTGGTGCTGAGCGCCAGCAGCGTGGCGGCCAAAAGGCCCACTCCGAAGGGCTGCTTCATCTGTCTCTCCTGTTGGTCATCGCAATCCGGCCCGCCCGTGCCCATGGCGGTCCCCCCTGCCGATGTTTTCATCACGGGCAAGCGAGTGCAAGCAAAAGCTGTTGGCTTCATTAGGATTTTTACAAGCAGGGAAATGTGCGCCGGATCAGGCGCATGCCTCGGCGGAGGCGGGGCCGTAGGATTCCCGCAATGCCGCAGCGGCACTCCAGCCGGCGGCGCAGAAGATCAGCAGGCAGCAAAGGGAGGCTGCAAGATGAAAGCGCCGTTTCCGCTTCCGGTAGAGAAGGATCGCGCCGGCGCCATAGACCAGCAAGGCGGGCAAGGCGAAGATCAGGACGCCGATCGGGCCGTCGCAATCGAGCGCATCGATGCCCTGAGCCCGATAGGTATTGACAGGGAGAACCGTCGCCATAACAGCGGCGGGGAGAGCTGCGACAAGAGCGAGATAAAGGACCAGCACGCCGCGCATGATGCCTTATTCATCCGGCAGGCCCATATCAGCCCTGGCGATTGAGCGAGAAATGCCCGCCGGTTTCGGAGGTGCAATTGAGCTGGCTCGGATTGGCCAGGAAGCAATTCACCTTCGACGACGTGCGCTTGACGTTCGAATAAAGATTGATCTGGATCATGCCGGATGGATCGGTCGTGTAGGTTCCCGAGGCCATCTGCTGGTTCGTGCCATCAGTGGTATGCGTTTCGAATCGGCCGCTCGAGAATGTCGAGTTCAGCCCATTCGAATCGGCCCAGCGGCCTTCAACGGAATTCCCTTGCGGTTGGCCGCCGGTGTTCATTCCCATCGGCGGCGGCCTCGATCCGCCGAAATCGACGCAGGCGGACAAGGCTGACGCGGCAGCAACGAGGGCAAGCATGGTTCTTATCTTCATAAATGTCTCCCGCGAATAATGGCGGACTAAAGGCGCATCGGTTGCAAGGAAGATGACGCGACCATCGGGCTAAAGCAAGGCTCCACCACCGATCTGCTTGATTTATCTGGCTTGCGTAACAAAAATGCCCGCACGACTTGTGCGGGCATTCGGGTCTGGCATCAAGCTGACACTATACCCTTAGCGAACCAGAATGTTCCGGAACTGCCAGGGGTCCTTGGTGTCGATGTCCTCCGGGAAAAGGCCCGGGCGGCCATCGAGCGGGGTCCAGTCGGTGTAGTGACCTTCGACCGGGCCGAGATAGGGCAGCTGCACTTCGAGGCAGCGCTTGTAGTCGACTTCGTCGGCTTCGACGATGCCGGCCTTCGGGTTTTCCAGTGCCCAGACCATGCCGGCGAGAACGGCTGATGTCACCTGCAGACCGGTGGCGTTCTGGTAGGGGGCGATGCGGCGGGTCTCTTCGAGAGACAGGCGCGAGCCGTACCAGTAGGCATTCTTGGCATGGCCATAAAGCAGCACGCCGAGTTCGTCGATGCCGTCCTCGAGCTCGTCCTCGTCGAGAACGTGATGGACCGGCTGCGGCGTGCCGCCGTTGCCGAACATCTCGTGCAGCGAGAGCACGGCGTCGTTGGCCGGATGATAGGCATAGTGGCAGGTCGGGCGGAAGGTCACTTCGCCGTCCTTGTCGCGAACGGTGAAATAGTCGGCGATCGAGATCGACTCGTTGTGGGTGACGAGGAATCCGTATTGCGGGCCAGGCGTCGGGCACCAGGTGCGGACGCGGGTGTTGGCGCCCGGCTGTTCCAGATAGATGGCGGCCTGGCAGCCCTTCTTGTGCTTCTTGGCGTTCTTCGGCATCCACTCTTCATGGGTACCCCAGCCGAGCTCGGCCGGCTGCAGGCCTTCGGAGATGAAGCCTTCGACCGACCAGGTATTCCAGAAGACGTTGAGCGGCTTCGGATGCTTGGTGCGCTGCGTGTCCCGCTCGGCAATATGGACGCCCTTGACGCCGACTTTCTTCATCAGCTTGGCCCAGCCTTCGCGGTCGTGCTGATCCGGCTCGTCGAACTTCAAGCCGATATCCTTGGCGAGGTTGACGAGCGCCTGCTTGACGAACCAGGAGACCATGCCCGGATTGGCGCCGCAGGTGGAAACGGCCGTCGTGCCGCCCGGGTTCTTCGCCTTTTCCTTGCGGACGGTTTCGCGCAGCGCATAGTTGGTGCGGTCGGCATTCTTCATGCTCTTGTCGAAGTAGAAGCCGAGCCAGGGTTCGACGACGGTATCGATGTAGAGCACATCGAGCTTGCGGCAGAGCTTGATGAGATCGAGCGAGGAGGTGTCGACCGAGAGGTTGACGCAGAAGCCCTGGCCGCTGCCTTCCGTCAGGAGCGGCTTCAGGAGATCCTTGTAATTGTCCTTGGTGACATATTCCTTGATATGACGGACGCCATGCTTTTCGAGGATCGCCAGGTGCTCGGCGTCCATCTGCGGGTCAATGACGACCATCCGGCTTTTGTCGAATTTGAAATGGCGCTCGATCAGGGGCAGGGTGCCGCGGCCGATGGAGCCAAAGCCGATCATCACGATCGGACCGGTAATTTCGGCATATACCGGATAGTTCTCTTCCGTCATTCTTTTCTCCTTCGAAAGGCAGGACGCCGTTCGGTTTGCGAAATTCAATCAGAGTTGGCGCGAAAACGCGAGATGAGCGGCTCTAATCATAATTTGATGTCACAATAAAGAGCTGTTCAGGGTTAGCCGGGCAAAGTCAAGAAGGCCAACATACACGCCATATGCGACGAGTTTGTTGCCTTCAAGGTTTGTTTTTACTGACCTATGGGAAATGCAGCGCCGGCCGCGCTCAGCCTTTCAAGGCTTCCAGGTCATCGGTAACGGTGGTCAGCGCGATTTCCTGGATCTCATAGACGGCGATGCCATGAATGGTGAAGGGGTCGGCTGCAGCATAGGCCTCCAGTTCGGTACGCTCGCCGCGGGCGAAGATGACGCCGCCGGTGCGCGGCACCTTGCGGCCGGAGGCCAAAAACCATCCCTTGGCATAGCCTTCCTTCACCCAGGCCATGTGCGGCTCCATATACCTGTCAGCTTCGTCATTGCCCTTGAGATAGGTGAGTGAGAGGATGAACATTCAATCATTCCATAGGAGTTGCGCGCGGATCAGGCCGCGCAGGGAGTTTCCGACGTAAAGGGTATGGTCTTTAAGGTCGTCGACGCGGATGCGGCCGACGCGGGCCTTGCGCTGGCAGATGAGTTCCGTGCGCAAGACGCCGGCAAGCAGTCCGGCGGAAATCGGCGGAGTGCGCAGCGCGTCCGGACCATCCTCGATGAAGACCGAGGTGATCGTGCCCTCGCACAACTCGCCCTTCTCATTGAGCAGCAGCACCTCGTCTGCTTCGTCAGGCCGATATTCCGCGCGCGCTGCCTCATAAACTGCGCGGCGCGTGGTTTTGACGCGCAGCAGCTTGTCGGCGGAATCGAGCCGGGTTGCGGCAATGCGGACCCGCCAGACGGTGTCGGGTGGCAGCGGGACAAAGGGGGCCGTCGTCACTGCCGTCTGGCCTTCACGATCCAGCGTCAACCGAACCCTCAAAGGCACAGCGGTACCGGCAATCGCCTGTTCCAGTTTTCCGAGCACGTTCTTCGGAGCTGAAAAGCCGAGGCGGCGGGCGGAGCGCTGCAGGCGGGCGAGATGCAGGCGCAGGCGAACGAAGCCGGTTTCCGGCTCGTAGCGCAGCGTCTCGATCAGGGAAAAATCCTCTACCGGTCGATCCATCGGTCCCCCACGGCAAAGCGCGCCTTGAGGAGGCATTCCTCATATTCCGCTTCCGCCGTCGAATCGAAGACGATGCCTCCGCCGACATTGAACACCGCGCGGCCGTCTTCGAAAAGCGTGATCGTGCGGATCGCCACCGAAAAACGCATGGCACCACCAGGCGAGATCATGCCGATCGCGCCGCAATAGGCGTCGCGCGGGCTGCCTTCGAGGTCGTGCAGGATTTCCATCGCCCGCATTTTCGGCGCGCCGGTGATCGAGCCGCAGGGAAAAAGTGCTGCGAGGATATCGCGAATGGTGATGCCGGGAAGCAGCTTCGCCTGCACATGGCTGACCATCTGGTGCAGCGTGGGATAGGTCTCGATTTCGAAAAGCTTGGGAACGTCCAGCGTGCCGACTTCGGTGATGCGCGAGATATCGTTGCGAAGCAAGTCGACGATCATGCGGTTTTCGGCCTGCGTCTTCTCGTCGGCGAGCATGGCGGCGATGATCTCGTCGTCATCGGCGGCATCCTTGCCGCGCTTGGCCGTGCCCTTCATCGGATGCGTCTCGATCCAGCCATCCTCGTCCGTGCGGAAGAAAAGCTCCGGCGAGCGCGACAGGATGATCGGCCCGCCGAGATCGACGAGCGCGCCGTATTTCACCGGCTGCCGTTCGATCAGCGACCAAAAGGCAGCGCGCGGATCGCCGTTCCAGCGGGCACGGATCGGCATGGTGAGGTTTGCCTGATAGCAATCGCCCTGACGCAGATGCCAATGCAGCCTGTCGAAGCGCTCCTTATATATCTCGAAATTCCAGCCGGCCTTCGGCTCTGTGAGAAACTCCTGGTTTTCCGGGCGCTGCGCCGGCTGACCGAGTGGATGGCCGTCGGCGGCCGGCGCATCGAAAACGCCGAAACATAGCAGCGGTGTTTCCCTGTTTTCCTCGGCGAAGGATGCGAGTTTTTCCTCGAAGAGATGCCCGGCCTCGTAGGCCATGTAGCCGGCCAGCCATTTTCCCTCTTGCCTGGCCCTTTCCATGCGATCCAGCGCATCGAAAAACTGCACGCGCGTATGGGCCATGATGACCTCGGCCGGTTCGGCGAAGATCATCACCTGTCCTGTGCTGTCGTCCCTGAAGAGGACGTAGGGTATGGCATCGGCCATGCGCGGATTTCGATCCAGTCTTTGTTCAGTGATCCCGAGGCATGATTGCATATGCCGTTACGCTTGGCCTCTCACCCCAACTCTCTCCCCGCATCGGCGGGGTGAGGGGCCAAGCGCAAAGCTTCGGCAACAGCGAAGATGCCTGGCCTGCTTTTCCTTAGAGCAGACGGGATTTCAGTTCTTATCTAGCGCTTCCAGCTCGTCGATCAGCCCTTCGATCATCGACAGTCCCTTGCTCCAGAACGACGGATCGGTCGCGTCGAGGCCGAAGGGCTTCAGCAGTTCGGAGTGGTGCTTGGTGCCGCCGGCCTTCAGGAGCTCGAAATACTTGTCCTGGAAACCCTTTTCGGCGTTTTGGTAGACGGCATAGAGCGAGTTCACCAGGCAATCGCCAAAGGCATAGGCGTAGACGTAGAAGGGCGAGTGGATGAAATGGGGGATATAGGCCCAGTAGGTCTCGTAGCCCTCGGAAATCTTGATCGCCGGGCCTAAGCTCTCTGCCTGTACCGAGAGCCACAGCTCGCCGATATTGTCCGATGTCAGCTCGCCATTCTTGCGGGCAGTATGAACCTTGCGCTCGAATTCGTAGAAGGCGATCTGGCGGACGACCGTATTGATCATGTCCTCGACCTTCTGGGCGAGCATGGCCTTGCGTTCGCGCTTGTCGGTGGTCCTGTCAAGGAGCGCGCGGAAGGTCAGCATCTCGCCGAAGACCGAGGCGGTTTCCGCGAGCGTCAGCGGCGTCTGGCACATCAGCGCGCCCTGGCCGCCGGCCAGCACCTGGTGCACGCCATGGCCAAGCTCGTGCGCCAGCGTCATGACATCGCGCGGCTTGCCCATATAGTTGACAAGAACATAAGGGTGGGCCGAAGGGACCGTCGGATGGGCAAAAGCGCCCGGCGCCTTGCCCGGGCGCACCGGCGCGTCGATCCATTCCTCGTCGAAGAAGCGCTTGGCAATGGCGGCCATTTCCGGCGCGAAACTGCCATAGGCGGAAAGAACCGTGTCTTTCGCTTCGGTCCAGGGGATCAGGGCGTTGGGCGTCTCCGGCAGCGGTGCATTGCGGTCCCAGAAGTTCATCTGGTCCATGCCGAGCCACTTGGCTTTCATCTTGTAATAGCGATGCGAGAGGCGCGGATAGGCCTCGCGCACGGCCGCCGCCAGCGCATCCACCACCTCGCGCTCGACGCGGTTGGCCAGATGCCTGCTGTCGGCGATATCCTCGAAGCCGCGCCAGCGATCGGCGATTTCCTTGTCCTTGGCGAGCGTATTAGTGATGAGCGTGAAAGTGCGCAAATTGGCCTTGAAGGTTTCGGCAAGCGCCATGGCGGCCTTGCGGCGTATCTCCGGATCCTGCTCCTGCAGCATATTCAAGGCGACTTCCAGTGGCTGCTTCTCGCCGTCGATCTCGAAGCGCAGTTCCGCCATCGTTTCGTCGAACAGGCGGTTGAAGGCGGCGGCACTCGTCATGGATTTTTCCAGGAACAGCTGTTCCAGCTTGTCGTCGAGCTGATGGGGCTTGTCCTTGCGCAGGTCGACGATCCACGGGCGATAGTGGCCGGCGGCGGGGTCGTTCGCCATGCAGGCGTCCATCACCGCATCGTCGATACGGTTGAGTTCCAGCGCGAAGAACAGGAGATGCGAGGAGTAGTCCGTCAGCTTAGCCTGGACATCGCCATAGAGCTTGCCGTTGGCCGGATCGGCCGTATTGGAGAAATAGGTGAGCCCGGCATACGAGCCGAGGCGGCCCATGATGTCGTCAAGCGCTTCATACTCCTTGAGGGCCGCGCCGATACCGGCATCGCCCGATTTGGCGGCGGCATCGGTAAGCTTTCCCTTCCACTTTTCCTCGAAGGCGACGGCCATCTTGCCCGCCCTTTCCATGTCATTGAGGAAGGCCGGCGAGGTCGCGGACGGATAGAGGTCGCTGAGTTTCCAGGCTGGCAGGTCGCCAAGCGCTTGTCCGACGGCCTGGCTTGCGGAAAAGTTAAGGGATCGATGGAGCGAGGTCGGGCTCATGGGCGATATTTCCTCTGCTTTTATTTTTCGGAACGTCCGGTCCGTTCGTGTCTAATCGGCCGAAAAGCATGCTGCAAGGCCTGATTTCCTTGCATTGGCGCTTGAAACATAAGCGATATTACATTCGTCATAATGATTAAAATGCGATGATTTGGCAAAACTTCATGTTCAAGCCTTTCTGCGAGTGTTCGCTTCAGGTTTCGCATGAAGTGAGGCACCAATGACCGTTTACAATAGCGCCAAGGGGGGCGCGCAGATTCTCGTTGTTGAGGATGATCCGATTCAACGCCGTCTGCTGAAGAATGCCATCGAGCGGCACGGACACGTCGCTCATTTGGCAGAGAATGGCCGTCTCGGCCTCGAAGTTTTGAAGCGCAGCAGCGATCAGATCAATGTGATCGTGCTCGATCTCATGATGCCGGAAATGAACGGCATCGAGTTCCTGGGCGCCCTGAACGATATGGGCATCGATCTGCCCGTGATCGTTCAGACGGGGCAGGGCGGCATCGATACCGTGGTGCAGGCCATGCGGGCCGGCGCCTTCGATTTCGTCGTCAAGCCGGTATCGCCGGAGCGTATCGCGGCGTCGATCGCCAATGCGCTGAAGCTGGACCAGCGCGAGGCCAAGGCCCGCGCCGGGCGCAAGTCGCGCTCGAGCAGCATCACTTTCGACGATATCGTCTCGGCAAGCCCGGCGATGATGCGTGTGATCGACCTTGCCCATCGCGCGGCGCAATCGAATATTCCCGTGGTACTGGAAGGCGAATCCGGCGTCGGCAAGGAACTGGTCGCGCGCGCCATCCAGGCAGCCAGCGACCGTGCCGGCAAGCCGTTCGTGACGGTCAACTGCGGCGCCATTCCGCACAATCTGGTCGAAAGCATCCTTTTCGGTCATGAGAAGGGCGCCTTTACGGGTGCTGCGGAGCGCCATGTCGGCAAGTTCATGGAGGCCGATGGCGGCACGCTATTCCTCGACGAGATCGGCGATCTGCCGCTTGATGTCCAGGTCAAGCTGCTGCGCGCCGTTCAGCAGGGCGAAATCGAGACCGTCGGCGCGCGCGTCGCGCAGAAGGTCAATGTCCGGCTGATCTCGGCGACCAACAAGGATCTGATCGAAGAGGTCAAGGCAGGGCGGTTCCGCGAGGATCTCTATTATCGCCTCAACGTCTTCCCGATCACCATGCCGGCATTGCGACGCCGCAAGGAAGATATTCCCCATCTGGCACGCGCCTTCGCTGACCGATTCGCGCTCGAGCAGAAGCTCGACCATCCGCTCGGAATCAGCAACGACGCTCTTGCGCTGCTGACGGCCTATGATTGGCCGGGCAATATCCGCCAGCTCGAAAACGCGATCTTCCGCGCCGTCGTTCTGTCTGAAGGGCCCGAACTGCGCGATACGGATTTCCCGCAGATCGCCGCGCAGTTGCCCGGCTACTTCGCCGCCGAGCACCCGACGTTAGTTGTGGATAATTCGCAGGCGCACGCGGCGGATAACATTGCAACGGAGAGAGCGGAACGGGCCGCACGCCCCCTTCTTCAGGCTGCGGCTGCAACCTCTTCTCTTCCGGGCGGCGATGCTTCCGAGAGCGCTTCCGACAATGTCATCGTCAGCACCAATACATCGGGCGATGTCAGAAAACTGGCGGATGTCGAGGAAGAACTCATCCGATTTGCCTTGAAATTCTATCGCGGACAGATGAGTCAAGTGGCGAGAAAGCTCGGGATCGGCCGCTCAACTCTCTACCGAAAGTTGAAGGACTACGGCATAGACCCGGATGACCCGCAAAAAAACGCCGCATGAGTGGTGATTTAACGTTTAGGCAAGCATATTTTGTTACCCGTCGTAAAGCACTTGTTAGTGCATCGTTCACCATGTATGAAGAGGGCGACCATGTGTGGCATTTTTGCCATCGTGTCACCGCAATTGACAGCCATTTGGAACACGATGCGACATTGTCTGTCGGACGGGGATCGAATTGCCGAATTTGAGTGGAAATACCAAGCCTAAAAGCTTGAGCTGGCATTCTGCGTGCTCTGACTTATTTCGCAAGGTGGCCAAGGTTGCAGCCGTTGGCCTCCTTGCCTTGGCCGTTTCCACCCCTGTTTTCGTCGGCACCCCTTCGCAGGCCGGCGGTGAAACCCGCAGCCTCAAGATCTATTACGTCCACACCGGCGAAAAGGCCGTCATCACCTATAAGCGTAATGGCAAGTTCGATCCGGACGGCCTGGAGAAGCTGAACCGCATCCTGCGCGACTGGCGCAAGAATCAGCCGACCAAGATGAATCCGCGCCTGTTCGATCTGATCTGGGAAGTCTACCGCGAAAGCGGTTCGCATGAATTCATCTACGTGATCTGCGGCTTCCGTTCGCCCGGCACCAATGAGATGCTGCGCACGCGCTCCGCCCATACAGGCGTTGCCAAGAAGAGCCAGCACATGCTCGGCAATGCGATGGATTTCTATATTCCAGATGTCAAGCTCACCAAGCTGCGCGAGCTTGGCATGAAGCTTCAGGTGGGCGGCGTCGGCTATTATCCGACCTCCGGCTCCCCCTTCGTCCATATGGATGTCGGCGGTGTGCGCGCCTGGCCGCGCATGGATCGCCAGGATCTTGTCCGCCTGTTCCCGGACGGCAAGACCATGCATATTCCGGCGGATGGCCGGCCGCTGCCGGGCTATCAGCAGGCAGTTGCCGACTATAAGCGCCGCATGTCGTCCGACGATATTCAGATCGCTAGCTCCTCGTCGCCGCGCCGCGGCTTCTTTGCCCGCCTGTTTGGCGGCGGCGGTGCGGATGAGGAAGAGGACAATGCGGAAAGTGGCACGGCGGCAGCGCCGGTGGCCGTGGCTTCGGCAACGCGTAAGGGTCAGCCGGCTCCGGTTGCGAGCGATGATGGTGACGATAGCGCCGCTCCGGTCCAAACTCCCGCTCAGGTTCAGGTTGCGAGCGTAAACGCTCCCGTTCCGCAGGTTCGTCCGGCCTTTGGCAATCAGCCTGCCGGCAGCGATGTTGCGTCCGCCCTTGTCTCGCCGTCGCGTAACGCCGCGCAGGACGCGCTTGCGGCGGCAATGCCGAACACGGACGATCAGCCGCAATATGCCGATCTTCGCTCCTATCACGTGCCCGTTCCGGCCTTGCTCGATCGGCGTGCGCCTGGCGATGCCGAGCTGGCCTCGGCCGAGGCTGATATGAAGGGCCAGGTCGCTTCCGTACCGGTGCCGGCACAACGCCCCGAACTTGCTGAAAACCTTTTGGCGTCCACTGACGCGGATCAGGAAGCGCTCGACGATCAGGCCGATGTCGCCGCCCTTTCGCCTTCGGTCGTCGCCGCCCTCGAGCAGAGCCGTCCCGATCGGTCCGATGCGACTGCTGCGGTTACCCCGCCGCTTAATGATGTTGCCTCGAAAGATCAGATTGCGCCGGTCAGTGACGGGGCAGCGGGCGGGAACGGTGCCGCTCAGGCTATCGCGTCGGTCCTGCCGCAGCAGCGACCTGCGCAGCAGATGCCGATGCAGGTGGCGGCGCTCGCGCCGATCCGCAACGAGGTCAAGGCCAGCAGCCGTCGCTTCAACGACAGCTTCGATACTGTGACGCCGCAGGAACGTCCGATTGCCGCCGGCATAGCAACCAAGGGCTCGCGGCCGAGTAAACAGGATGCGGTAGAGGCCGATGCTGGCCGCGCTACCGTGACGACCGCGCCGACGCTGACGGAGAAGATGATTTCGCAGTGGGCGATCGCAAAGGCCCGCGTCGAGATCGTCAATCGCCCCGTCAAGGCGCCACGTTTCGTCAGCGCGACGCTGCGTGCCCAGCCGACCGCCGTCTACACGGATGGCTTCAAGATGCAGACGGCATCGATCGATCCGGAGCGTTTCAGCGGTTCCGCCGTGAACTTCCTTCAGGTGAAGAAGTTCAATTCGGTCGAATAGGCTGAGATTCCTATTCTATGCAGTCCTCGCGGAGCCGCTTGGGCTCCCTTTGCATATGGCGGGTGCAGCTGAGATACAGTGCTGTTGCTCACAGGTGACACCGCATCCGCTTTCAGGTTCAAGTCAGCTTTTATTCATCCTGGCCTCACGCTTCATTCAGCGTCGTTTCATTCAGCCGGATTAGGGCGGCAGTCTTTCCAAGGCTGGATATCCGCGTTTGAATCGAAAGACAGCAATCATCATCGGCAATGGCAAGCTGCCGCGCGATCTCTCGGAGATCGTGGACAGAGCGGATTTTACAATGCGCTTCAACGAGCCGAAGGCGTCGATCGGCATGAGCGGATCGCGCACCGATATTCTCATGCTCGCAACCTCCAGCAAGCCGATGCAACGCCGGCTGACGGATCCGGCCTTCCTGGCCAGCGCCACCTTCAGGGCCGCAAAGGAGGTCGTGCTTGCCTACCATCCCGTCATCATCGGCAAATATCACCCCAAGCCCAACTTCCTTTCGCGCCTGAAAGGCAGGAGAAGCGACTGGACGATGCGGACGATCGAACTCGTCGGCGCTGCCGGCAAGGAGATCCGCATCATGCCGCCACAATTCTATATCGAAGGCTGTGAGGAGCTTGGCGTGAGCGAATGCCGGATGCGCCAACTCTTTCCAAGCACCGGCTTTTTCGGCATCCGCTATGCCCTGTCGCGTTTGCCCGCCGACGAGTGGGATGTCAAGCTGTGCGGCTTCAGCTGGGAAGGATGGAAGCGTCATGCCTGGCTGGACGAGCGCCGCTGGGTCGACGACAAGATGGCGAGCGGGCGCATCAGCCTGCTCGTCTAACCTTCTTTCAGTTGTCGAGTCGATTGAAAACAACCGTTTTCAGTTTCGGCTCAGGTTAGCCTAAGTTCGCTTTCATTCACGGTTGCTAGAGCCTCGCGAAAAGGACCGAGGTACTCTTAATGCAAACCCACGAATTCAACCCGTCTTCGGCGCTGCCGCTCGAAAGATCTCATGCGGGATTCGAGTTCGATCATGCGCCCAATCCCGCCGACGCCAGACTGGAAGAAGCCAAGCAGCCCGTCATTCGCGGCTTTATCATTCATCTGGAGCGCGCCCGTGACCGCATGCCCCAGGTCGAGCGGCTTGCAGCCAGACTGCCGGTGCCAAGCGAGGTCATCGAAGCGGTCGATGGGCGCACTCTGACGGATAGCGCGGTCGAGCGCGTCTATCGCCGCCGACTGCAGAAGCCGTATTATCCCTTCGAAATGAGCATGGGGGAAATCGCCTGCTTCCTGTCGCATCGCAAAGCATGGGCCGCCATTGTCGAGCAGGGTATCGATGCTGGCCTCGTCTTCGAGGACGACGTCGAGATCGATGATGCGTTCCGGGCTGCCTTTGCCGCAGCCAAAACTTGCCTGAAGCCCGGTTCGTTCATTCGTTTTCCATTCCGCATGGGCAGGGAGCATGGCAAGTGCGTTCTCTCCGAGGGCGGGACCAATGTCATCCAGCCGATCCGGATCGGTCTCGGCATGGTGGCCCAGCTCGTCAGCCGCGATGCGGCTATCCGCCTGCTGGAGGCGACATCGGTTTTTGATCGCCCCGTGGATACGACCGTGCAGATGAGCTGGTTGACCCGCGTATCTCCGCTGGCGGTCCTGCCAGGCGGTGTACACGAGATTTCTCCGCAGCTTGGCGGCAGTACCATCAAAAGCGACAGGACGTTGGCGGAACGGCTTTCCCGAGAGGTGTTGCGGCCACTCTATCGCGCGAAAATTGCCCTTCGTTCGCGCCGCTTCATCTGAGACGCCATATCGTGACCGTTCCAATTCTCGCTTATCATCAGATTGCGGTGCCGCCGTCGCGCAAGGCGCCGTATAGAAGCATGGTCGTTCATCCCGAAGCCTTCCATCGTCAGATGGAGTGGCTGAAAAGGCTTGGCATTCAGGGCATGACGCTGCGTGAGGCAATGCCCTACGTCCGGGGAGAAAAATCCGGCAGGGTCGCCGCCATCACCTTCGACGACAGCTATGCCAATGTTTACGAGAATGCATTGCCGGTGTTGCAGGAGTTCGGCTTCACGGCCACGAATTTCGTGGTGGTGAACCAGATCGGCGGCAGCAATGTCTGGGATACGCCCATCGGCGTGGCGCATGCGCCCTGCATGTCGGTCGAACAATTGCGCCACTGGCACAGCCTGGGGCACGAGGTAGGATCGCACACGCTCGATCATGTACGCCTCCCGCGATTGCCGATGGAAGAGGCACGGCGCCAGATCACGCATTCGCGCGAGCTGCTGGAAGACCTGCTCGACGAGGGCATCTCGTCCTTCTGCTTTCCCTATGGTGACGAAACGCCGCTCGATCGCGTATTGACCTATGAGGCGGGCTATAGCGCCGCAACGACGACCCGGCGCGGCCGCGCGCGGTCGGCCGACGATCCGTTCGGTTTGCCGCGAGCGACCATCCGGCGCAACGACAGCTGGATGCATTTCGTCAAAAAATGCATCCTCGGATAACGGGCGGTCGCCAATTCACGGCGGCACCGGTCATGGCTGCTTTTCCGGTGCAGGAGCGCGATCCGCAATGGTCTGCCCATTGTGATCGGTGAGCGTGATGGGGCTGCCGACATGGTTTCTCATCGGCGTGGCCGGTGGCATGAGGGTCCATGTGAAATAGGCGATCAGGCCACAGACACCGAACAGAAAGACGGTGAGAATGGCCGGAAAGGACCATTCTTTCGTGAACATCGGTGTCTGCGGGTGAGGCTTGAACGTGGCGCGGCGGCCGGCGGCCGTCTTATTGAGCTGTGTCGGCATCATTGCCTCCAAAACTAGGCGTCCAGGCGGATTGGGAGCCGAGATATTTCAATGCGACGGCGCACGGGATGCGCACCAGCCATTGCCTTGTTGCGAAGACCCGCTTGCGCATGATCTCTCTCCATTGTCTGCCTGGATGAAGCACGTACGACATTCGCCGTTTCAGCTCAATGCGGCAATTTGGTATGGGCAACCGTGCCCGTTTACATGCTGTGTCGAGGTCGGCTACAGATGAGCGATGAGGCCTGCGCTGGCGGATTGGCGGGCCTCCCATCGTCTATTATCGTGCGCGGCGGATCGCTCTCCGGTGCATGCGCGCAAAGGAATTGGAATGCCCATCGAGTCCTGGAAAGGCGGCGAGGTCGACGTTGCCGTGATCGGTGCCGGAGCCGCAGGTGTGGGCGCTGCCCGGCAATTGCAGCGGCTTCGTCCGGATCTCTCTATCCTGTTGCTGGAAGCCTCCGATCGCGTCGGCGGTCGCGCGCGCACGGTCCATCCGTCCGGTGTGGGTGGAACCGCGCTCGACCTCGGCTGCGGCTGGCTGCATGGCGCGCGTACCAATGCCTGGACCGGAATCGCCGAAGAAGTCGGCCTGACCGTCGATCGCACGCCCGCGCCCTGGAGCGATGGCGGGCATCGGCTCGAGCAAGACGATCCCGGGGTAAAGGCCGCGGGCGCCGCCGTGAACGGATTTTTCGGACGCGCCTATGCTTATGAAGGCGAAGATGATGCGGATCTTTCGACCCTGGTGGCACCGGACGATCCTTGGAGTGAACGGATCCATGCCGTCGGCGCGTTCATGACCGGAGGAGAGCTCGACAAGTCCTCGGTGATCGACCTTGGCCGCTATGATCCCGGTCCTGGCCCGGATTGGCGGGTGCGGCAGGGCTACGGAACGCTGGTTGCGACCTATGGCCTGCCCGTGCCGACCGTCCTTGGCGTCGAGGTCGGTCACATCGACCATAGCGGCGCCGCCCACATCGTGCTTTCCACGAGCAAGGGCGAGCTGCGGGTAAAGACCGTCATCGTCACCGTCTCCACCAATGTCCTGGCGGCCGAACGCATCGCCTTCTGGCCGCATTTGCCGGAGAAGATCGAGGCCGCATCGCGTCTGCCGCTCGGCCTGGCCAACAAGCTTTTCATTCGCATTGCCGAGCCGGATATGTTTCCGGAGGATACGCATGTCATGGGATCGCAGCACAATCGCCGAACAGGTGCCTACCAGCTGAGGCCGTTCGGCGCGCCTGTGATCGAAGCCTATTTTGCCGGTGATCTTGCGCTTGATCTGGAACGGCAAGGCATGGAGGCGATGTTTGCTTTTTCAGTGGAACAGCTGAAGCGCGTCTTCGGTTCGGATGTCGGCGCAACATTGTCGCCCCTTATCAGGTCCGCCTGGGCGGGCGAACCCTTCGTCGGCGGGTCCTATTCCTACGCGACGCCCGGCGCGTCCGATCTTCGCGGGGTATTGGCCGCCGCCCGCGATAATCGGTTGTTCTTTGCCGGGGAAGCCTGTTCGAGGGCGCGATACTCGACGGCGCATGGTGCCTACGAGACCGGGGCGGCGGCCGCCGAAGCGGTTGCGAAAGCGCTGTGACAGGAGGTTGGTATGAGGGGCGCGCCGGCTGGGGAAGGGAAATGACGATTTGCCTCATAAATTTCTGAAAATCACTCTTAAACTTGCGCAGGAACAGGCGTAAACGCAATCAAATACCACCCGATTTGATTTAAACCATCCTTCGGGAGATGGGCGGCGAAAACCGCGATAAAAGAAGCATTGGAGGAGCCATGAGCAACGGCGACACGTTAACCTTCGCCATCGAGAAAAATCCGAATCCTGCAACGGCCAGCGAGCGCGAAGCGCTGCTGCAAAATCCGGGTTTCGGTCGCATCTTCACCGATCATATGGCGACCATCCGCTATTCGCAGGACCGGGGCTGGCACAGCGCCAAGATTGAGGCGCGCAAGGCGCTGCCTCTCGATCCAGCGACCGTGGCGCTTCATTATGCGCAGGAAATCTTCGAAGGCATGAAGGCCTACCACCTGCCCGATGGTGGGGCAGCCCTCTTCCGTCCGAGCGCCAACGCACGGCGTTTCCAGAATTCGGCCGAGCGGCTGGCCATGCCGCGCTTGCCGGAAGAGCTCTTCGTCGAGTCCGTTCGCGAGCTGGTCAAGATCGATCGCGAATGGATCCCGACTGCGGAAGGTTCGTCGCTCTATCTCCGGCCGTTCCTGATCGGCACGGAAGTCGCTCTCGGCACAAAGCCATCGGCAGAATACATCTACTGCGTCATTGCTTCCCCGGTCGCCTCCTTTTTCAAGGGCGGTGGATCGGCTGTCACGCTCTGGGTCTCGGAGAATTTCACCCGCGCGGCTCCTGGCGGCACGGGTGCGGCCAAGTGCGGCGGCAATTATGCGGCAAGCCTTGCCGCATTGGCCGAAGGTCAGCGCGAAGGCTGCGATCAGGTCGTCTTCCTCGATGCCGTCGAAAAGCGCTGGATCGAGGAGCTTGGTGGCATGAACGTCTTCTTCGTCTTCGATGATGGATCTCTGCAGACGCCGCCGCTGACCGGCACGATCCTGCCGGGCATCACGCGCGATTCGCTGATCAAGCTCGGGCGCGACATGGGCCTGACTGTCCGCGAAGAGCCCTATTCGATCGAGCAGTGGCAGGCCGATGCCGAGAGCGGGCGCCTGCGCGAATCCTTCGCTTGCGGCACGGCGGCTGTCGTGACGCCGATCGGCAAGGTCAAGGGCCGCAAACATAGCTTCATCATTGGCGATGGCAATGCCGGCGTGACGACACAGCGCCTGAAGGCCGCGCTGACCGATATCCAGTTCGGCCGGGCGCCGGATAAGAATGAGTGGCTGGACCGCCTGTTCTAAGCGGACCATGAACCGATACCCGGCGGGAAAGGCATATGAGCTCTCCCGTCGGCTCTGACACAAGAACGGTTCAGCTTTTCGTAAAATATCTGAACCGCTCAATCTCTTTGTTTCACGCAATTCCGGACGGAAAACAGCTGCGCACTTTTCCTGGAATTGCTCCAGAGATCGCATCGTCACCCGAAACATCGGAGTTGTTGTGATGACCAGCGTCAGCGAACGTTCCGGCGGTGAGCCGGGCGAGGAGATCGGTTTTGTCGGCCTTGGCGTCATGGGCCAGCCGATGGCTCTCAATCTTGCAAAATCAGGCACTAGGCTGGTGGTCTGGAACCGCTCTGCGGCAGCGGCCGATCCGTTGCGCGAGGCGAATGCCGCGGTGGCGGCGAGTGCCGAGGAGGTGTTTGCGCGCACGCGCGTCGTCATTCTGATGCTCGTCAACGAAACGGTGCTGGATGAGGTCCTGCAGCGCGGGACGCCGGGCTTTGCCAAGCTGGTCATCGGGCATGTCGTGGTTTCGATGGGAAGCAATTCGCCGGGCTATTCGCGTGGGCTTGCCGCCGATATTCTCGCCGCCGGCGGGCGCTATGTCGAGGCGCCGGTTTCGGGCTCGCGCAAGCCTGCAGAGACGGCGCAGCTCGTCGCGATGCTCGGCGGCGACGCGGAGACGGTCGCCGAAGTGCGACCGCTGCTTGCGCCCATGTGCCGCGAAACGATCCTCTGCGGTCCCATCGGCAATGCGCTGCTGATGAAACTGACAGTCAATCTCTATCTTTGCACGATGCTGGCGGGGTTGGCCGAGGCGGCGCATTTTGCCGAGAGAAACGGGCTCGATCTCACCACCTTCCAGGCCGCGATCGATTCCGGTCCCATGGCGAGCGACCTGACACGCGTGAAAATTCCGAAGCTCATCGCCAGGGATTTTTCAGTGCAGGCCGCAACCGCCGATGCGTTCAACAGCACAAACATGATCGCCCAGGCGGCGCACGCCGCCGGCATGGCGTCGCCAGTTCTCGATCTCTGCCGCACGCTCTATGGAGAAAGCGTGGACCTCGGCAACGGACGGCTCGATATGATGTCTGTGATTGCCGCCATCGAGGCTCGCACATCGGCCCTCGACCGATCCTAGGAAAGCGCTGTGCCGGCACCTATGTTGCATTGAGACGGAAACAGACACTGCCGAAAGGAAGACGGATATGCCGGCTGCTGCGGACCACAATCTCTTTCGCCAACTCGGTTTGAAGCACCCGCTGATCGTTGCGCCGATGGCGGGCGGTCCCTCATCGGTGGAGCTTGTGGCGGCTGCGTCGGCTGCAGGAGCGCTCGGTGCCATGGGGGGCGCCTATTCCAATGCCGCTGCCATCGAGGCCTTTGCGGATCAGGTGCGCCAGCGAACCGATCGTCCGTTTTCGATCAATCTTTTCATTCCGCATTCGATTCCCGAAGTTGCGGCCGATCGGCTTGAGCGCGCAGTGGCGGCGACCGCCCGGTACAGACAGGAACTGGAGCTGCCTTCGCCGCAGCTTGCGGCTCCCTATGAGGAGGATTTCGACGCGCAATTCGAAGCCGTGTTGCGCGTCAAACCGGCATGTTTCAGCTTCGTCTTCGGTCTGCTCCCCATCGACCATATCCGCGAGGCGAAAAAGGCTGGTATCCCGCTGATCGGCACGGCGACGACGCTTGAGGAGGCGAGGGCACTGGAAGACAGCGGCGTGGATGCGATCGTGCTGCAGGGCTTCGAAGCGGGCGGGCACCGCGGCATTTTCGATGCCGGGGCAGCGGATCCGGAAATCGGCATGCGCGATCTCCTGGCGCAATGCGTCGGCACCATTCGCGTGCCGCTGATTGCAGCCGGCGGTATCATGACCCCGAGCGATATCCGGGCGGCGCTGCAGGCGGGTGCGCAGGTCGTGCAGATGGGCACGGCCTTCCTTGCCTGCACGGAGGCCGGAACGTCGGCTCCCTATCGCAAGAAGCTTGTCGAAACATCGGAACGCAGGACGCGCACGACACGCGCCTTTTCGGGCCGCTTTGCGCGCGGGATCGAGAACCGCTTCATGGACGAGATGGATGGGAAGCCGGACGCCATCCTTGCCTTTCCGGCGCAGAACAAATTCACGCGGGACATACGTGCTGCGTCGACGGCGAAGGGATTGCCGGATTTCCTGTCTCTCTGGTCGGGAACCGGCAGGGGCGAGCTGTGGCAGGGGAGTGCCGCCGAATTGATCGGTCGTCTTTTCGCAGAGTGATGCGCTTAAAAAGAAAGGAGCCGGCAAACCGGCTCCCGATCGTCTCGCAAGGCTTGTGAAGCCTCGATTATTCCATGCCGAGTGCGGCCATGTAGGTCTGCAGGATGGATTCTTCTTCCAGACGTTCGTTCGCGTCCTTCTTGCGAAGGCGGATGATGGTGCGGATCGCCTTGGTGTCGTAGCCGCGGCCCTTGGCTTCGCCCATCACATCCTTGATATCGGACTGGATGGCGGCCTTTTCTTCTTCGAGGCGCTCGATGCGCTCGATGAATTGACGCAGTTCCGCCGCGGCCACGTTCTCGACGCTGTTCTCTTCCATGCACTTCTCCTAAAGGGTCTCAAAGGGTCGCTTACAGCCGGTCGCAGATGAGATCGGTCGGTCACCGATAGGGGCACATCGCTTCAGGGCTTGCGCGGGATTTCGAATTCGATCGGGCAGTTGACGTGCCGCGAATGGCGCGCAAGGTCAAGCCGGATTGGTGAAGGGAGCGTTAATCTTTTGGCTTGTTCTGCTCGAAAGCGGCTTTTTGCACAGGCGAGGCTTCTTTCTGGTGCAGGTTTTTCCAATCCTCGTAGGACATGCCGTAGATCATTTCCCGGGACTCATCCTTGCTGACGGGGAGGCCTGCCTCTTCGGCCGCTTCGCGATACCAGTTGGAGAGGCAGTTGCGGCAGAAACCGGCCAAGTTCATCAGGTCGATGTTCTGAACGTCGCTGCGTTCGCGCAAGTGTGCCACGAGGCGGCGGAAGGCGGCGGCCTCAAGCTCGGTCTCTTGTTCCTTGGTGAGCGTGGTCATCTGTTACTCCTCTGTTCGCTTGCCGGCCTAGTAGATCTCGTAAGGACCGGTGCGCGAAGGATATTGCTTATATTCATGGAGCGCCGGATCGGCGTTTATCTCCGCGAAAATCGGTGCCAGGCGATCGGCCCATTCGGCAATGCCGGCCTCGTCGCCGATCAGATCCTGCCGGACTTCCAACAGTGCATGCGGAATGCCCTTCATCATGCAATGGCGGAACATCGTGTCGTTGCGCAACGCACCGTCATACGGCTCATTGTCACCAATGACGAGATTGGTATCGGCGCCGAGCTTTGCAAGGAGCGGCGCGACGGCGCGATCGTCGTTATCCCAGAGCACGCTTGCATGCCAGGGCCGAGGAACACCCTTCCACGCCGGCGTGAAGGAGTGCAGCGACAGGATCAGAGGTGCCTTGCCCGTCGTTGTGGCCACCGCTGAAATCGTCTCGTCGACGGCTTGATGGTAGGGCCGGTGGAAGGCTTGGATGCGGTAATTCCACTCTTCATTCGTGATCGGGTGATTGCCTGGGATGATCGCCCCGTCCGAGATCTTCATGATCAGGGTCGGATCGTCCTCGCCGCGGTTCGGATCGATCAGCAGGCGGGAAAAGCCGCCGAGGACGCCAGGCACACCCAACCTCTCGCAGAGATGACGGCACAGGCTTTCGATACCGATGTCGTAGGCAATGTGGCGGGAGAAGGCGGCTTCCGGCAGGCCGAGGCTGCCATAGCGCTCAGGTAGATGCCGCATGGCGTGATCGCCAAGAATGACCATGCCTTTGTCACGATTGCCGGATATGATTTCGAATGGTCTGAAGTCGGTCATGCAGATTGTCGGTTATCGAAATTTTCAACTCTTTGTTTGATTGCATGTGCGGATGGAAGGTGCAAGGTTTGCAGCTTCGACCGGATGAGGAACGGCGCGGGGCGCCGTCACCATCCCGCGAAGAAAATATAATCGATTAGAGTTGCGTTGACATTCATGGGATGGCGGCGCAAGAAGACGCAACAACGAATAACCGGGAGCCAATTGGAAGCCGTGTCCAGCCAAGTCGCGCCACGTTTCGTTAAGCGGTCAGGTCCGCTCGCCCGAATCGCCTTCCTCATTCTCGCCGCGGCAGCGCCGTTCTTCTTCATGCCAAATGCGGCTCATGCCGACTTCCGCGTTTGCAACGGCACGCAGAATCTCGTCGGTGTCGCGATCGGCTACCGTGCGAAGGATGGCTGGGTGACGGAGGGATGGTGGCAGGTTCCGGCGACCACCTGTGCCACGCTGATCGAGGGGCCGCTTCAATCCCGCTATTATTATCTCTACGCAGAAGATGCGGCTCGCGGCGGCCGCTGGACGGGCGACGTCGAAATGTGCGTGGCGGAAAATGAATTCAAAATCCCAGGTGTGAAAGACTGCTACGCTCGTGGCTACCAAAAGATGGGATTCAAGGAATACGACACGGGGCGTCAGGCAAGCTGGATGGTTCAGCTCTCCGATACCTCGGGCAGCCAGGAAAGCCAGAATTGATGAGACGAAACCGCAAAGTCAAAATCCTCGCAACGCTCGGTCCGGCATCCTCTTCGGAGGAAATGATCCAGAAGCTCCATGAGGCCGGGGCAGATCTGTTCCGCATCAACATGAGCCATGCCAGCCATGACCTGATGCGCACGCTGATCCAGCGCATTCGCGCCGTCGAAGCCCGCTGTGGCCGCCCGATCGGAATTCTCGCCGATTTGCAGGGTCCCAAGCTGCGTGTCGGCAAGTTTGCCGAAGGCAAGGTCGATCTCAAGCCCGGCCAGACGTTTACGCTCGACAATCAGGATACGCCCGGCGACAACACGCGCGTGTTCCTGCCGCATCCGGAAATCCTGGAATCGGTTCAGCCCGGCCATCGCCTGCTGATCGATGACGGCAAGCTGGCGCTGCGTGCCGAGAAGTGCGACGGCAAGAGCATCGTCACCACGGTCATTTCGGGCACGAAGATTTCCGACCGCAAGGGCGTCAGCCTGCCCGACACGCTGCTTGGCGTCGGCGCGCTGACCGACAAGGATCGCACCGATCTCGATGCCGTTCTCGCCACCAACGAAGTCGACTGGGTGGCGCTTTCCTTCATCCAGCGTCCGGAAGACCTGACGGAAGTCCGCAAGATCTCCCATGGCCGCGTCGGCCTGATGTCGAAGATCGAGAAGCCGCAGGCCGTCGAGCGCATCGAGGAAATCATCGAGCTTTCCGACGCGCTGATGGTGGCCCGTGGCGACCTCGGCGTGGAAATGCCGCTGGAAGCCGTTCCCGGCATTCAGAAGCAGCTGATCCGCGCCTGCCGCCGCTCCGGCAAGCCGGTGGTCGTTGCCACGCAGATGCTGGAATCGATGATCTCCGCGCCGGTCCCGACCCGCGCTGAAGTGTCCGACGTCGCGACCGCCGTCTTCGAAGGCGCCGATGCCGTCATGCTGTCGGCAGAATCCGCCTCCGGCGACTATCCGGTCGAAGCCGTTTCCATGATGGCTTCGATCGCCGGCACGATCGAGCGCGAGCCGCATTATCCGGGCATCATCTATGCACAGCGTGCGCTTCCGGAAGCGACCGGCGCCGATGCGATCTCGCTCGCCGCCCGTCAGATCGCCGAGACTCTGAAGCTCGCCGCCATCGTCTGCTACACCTCGTCGGGCACGACCGGCCTGCGCGCCTCGCGCGAGCGTCCGCAGGTTCCGATCCTGGCGCTGTCGCCGATCATCCAGACGGCGCGTCGCCTGTCCGTCGTCTGGGGCATGCATTGCGTTGTTACCCACGATGCGACCGACCTCGACGACATGGTCAACAATGCCTGCCGTATCGTTGCCGAGGAAGGCTTCGGCAAGCCGGGTGACCGCATCATCATTTCGGCCGGCGTGCCGCTCGGTACGCCCGGTGCCACCAACATGCTGCGCATTGCCTATATCGGTTCGGACGGTCAGTCCGGCGTGTGATTGCCGACATCTGATTGCGGCAGCGCCTCAAACATCCGAAACCCGCTGTCGAAAGACGGCGGGTTTTTTCTTGAGCCGAAGCGCCTGCAATCCCAGGTAGGCGGATGAAGAAGGAGATATGCCAATGAAAGTCGGATTTATCGGATTGGGCCAGATGGGCAGTGCCATGGCCGTCAATCTTATCAAGGCCGGGCATGAGGTGACCGTCTACAATCGTTCGCGCGACAAGGCCGAGGCTCTGGCCGGCGAGGGCGCCAAGGTTGCGGCGACCGTGGCGGAAGCGTGCGCCGGCGAGGCAGTCTTCACCATGCTCGCACATGACGATGCGCTATCGGCCGTCGTCCATGGCGATGGCGGCGTTCTGGCAAGCCTTGGTAAGGGTGCAGTCCATATCTCTGCAAGCACAATCAGCGTGGCGATGTCCGAGCGGCTCACCAAAGAGCACACCGCGGTGGGCCAGCGCTTCGTTGCCGCGCCCGTCTTCGGCCGTCCGGACGCTGCTGCTGCGGCGAAGCTTTTCGTTGCCGCCGCGGGTGCGCCAGACGCCATCCAGTCGGTTACGCCGCTCTTCGACGCGATCGGTCAGCGGACTTTCGTCCTCGGCGAGGAGCCGAAGGCAGCCAATCTCGTCAAGGTCAGCGGCAATTTCCTCATCGCTTCGGTCATCGAGTCGCTGGGCGAGGCTATGGCGCTGGTCGAGAAGGGCGGTGTCGACCGGCATGCCTATCTCGATCTCTTGACCTCGACGCTCTTCAACGCGCCTGTCTACAAGACCTATGGCGGGCTGATCGCGGATCGCAAGTTCCAACCAGCCGGTTTCGCCGCACCGCTCGGCCAGAAGGATATCCGGCTGGCGCTCGCTGCCGGCGAGGCGCTGAACGTGCCGCTGCCATTGGCGAGCCTGCTGCGTGACCGGTTCCTCAACCTGCTGGCGCATGGCGGCGAGGAGCTGGACTGGTCGGCGATTGGCGCGCTGGCGGCGAAAGATGCGGGGTTGGTGGGGTAGTTCGGCAGCTGGGAGATTTATCCATAGCTGATCGAGTTTGCGGAGGTGCATACCCCCTCTGTCACTGCGTGACATCTCCCCCACAAGGGTAGGGGTATCGCATATGAGCGGAGATCGCCGCTGTCCCCCTTCTCCCCAGCGGGGAGAAGGTGCCGCCAGGCGGATGAGGGGGGTGCCCGCCAAGACCACTAAAATTCATGAATTCAAATAGATAACCCCCTCATCCGACCCTTCGGGCCACCTTCTCCCCGAGGGGAGAGGAGCTTATGGTGCTCGTCCGCCTCCATATGCGATAGCCCTGCCACAAGAGGGGAGATCGTTTGGAGTTTGCAGGCGCCTTTAACGATACAACGCGCTTCAGTCTCTGCGGATACAAAGTTGGTTGGAGGCGTGTCGATGCCGCGGGTCACCAATCTCCCCCCTTGTGGGGGAGATGTCGCGATAGCGACAGAGGGGGTATCATAGGTGCGGTAGACTGAAAGCCTCCGCCAAGCCCCCTTGCTAACCACCTTCCCACATGCAACCCTTGCTCATTCCAAAAGGAGGGGACTCCATGCATCTCACCACGCTGCTTGCCTTCGCCGCCGTTTCCTTCATCGGTATCGCGACGCCGGGGCCGACTGTGCTGCTGGCGCTGACCAATGGTTCGCGTTTCGGCGTCAGGCGCGCCTTGCCGGGCATGATCGGGGCCGTCCTTTCCGATGCCGTTCTGATCAGCGCCGTCGCTATCGGCCTCGGTGCCCTGCTTGCGGCTTCGGAATTCTGGTTCTCGGCGCTGAAGTGCGTGGGTGCGGCTTATCTCGCCTTTCTCGGCATCATGATGCTGCGGTCGAAGGGAAGTATCGAGGGTGCGTTGCAGGCGAGCGCGAGCCAGGCGAAGGGTACGGCCTTTGCCATCGGCCTGAAGAGTTTCATGGTCGCCGTGACCAATCCGAAGGGCTATCTCTTCTTCTCGGCCTTCCTGCCGCAGTTCATAGACCCTTCTGGGCCGCAGCTGCAGCAATATGTCGTGCTGGGCGCCGTCTTCGCCGCACTCGATTTTATGATCATGTTCGGCTACGCGGTCTTCGGTTCGCAGGCGGTCCGCGTCCTGAAGTCGGAAGGGGCTAAATGGCTGGAGCGCGCCTGTGGCGGCGCGCTGCTGGCTCTTGCCGGGTCGCTGGCGCTGTATCGTCGCGCCGTGAATTGAGGTTATTGACGGCTCAATGCCGCCTCAAAAACTTCCCTGTCGACATTGCCGCCCGACGTGACTGCGATCACCGTATCGCCGTCGATGTGCCTGCCGTGGAAGAGCGCTGCCGCGAGTGCGACGGCGCCGCCCGGTTCAACGACGATCTTCAAACGGGTGAAGGCGAGCGCCATGGCTTTCTGCGCTTCCTCGTCCGTGACGACTAGGCCGGGGCCGCAGAGGCGCTTCATGATCGGAAAAGTGATATCGCCCGGCTGGGGGCTGATGATGGCATCGCAGATCGAGCCTTGCAGCGCGGCATTGCGCTCGATCTTACCCGAAACCAGCGAACGGGCGGTGTCGTCGAAATTTTCCGGTTCGCACGGGCGTACCTTGAAACCCGGCGCGCGGGATTCGAGCGCGAGTGCGATACCCGAGGTCAACCCGCCACCGCCACAAGGAACCAGGACGCTGGCTGTCTCGATGCCTTCCTCTGCCGCTTGTTCGGCGATTTCCAGCCCGGTCGTTCCCTGGCCGGCAATCACCTGCGGTTCGTCGAAGGGCTTGATGAGAGTCAGGCCTCGCTCCTTGGAAATACGGGCGCCGATCTCGTCGCGATCTTCCTTCACGCGATCATAGAGCACGACTTCGGCGCCGAAGGCGCGGGTATTGGCGATCTTCAGCTTCGGCGCATCCGCCGGCATGATGATGACAGAGGGAATGCCGTGCAGCTTGGCGGCCAACGCCACGCCCTGGGCATGATTGCCGGAGGAGAAGGCGATGACGCCTCTCGAACGCACGGCCGGCTCCAGCGCCGAAACAGCCGACCAGCCGCCGCGAAACTTGAAGGAGCCGGAGTGCTGCAGGCATTCGGCTTTCACGAACAGGCGGCGCCCGGCGATCTCATCGAGAAAAGGCGAGGAGAGAAGTGGTGTGCGCCGCGCCCGACCGCCGAGGCGAGTGCGAGCGGCTTCGATCATTGCGATATCGACCATGGACGGATCACTCTTCTGATTAGAAAGGCTTTCCCTCCATAAAGCGCGCCGCTTCCCTTTGAAACAAGGAGATTGTCTCCGTGACACTTCAGGCGAGGTTGGGCAGCGAGAGATGCCCGACGTCGTAGATCTGCAGACCAGACCTGGCCGGATCTTTCGGCGGCTCGGCCAGCAGGCGGAAGCGCACCAACGTCCAGTGGGTCGGCTCGAAGGCGGCGACCGAGGCCAGTGCTTCGCTGTTCGAGAGGGCTTGCGCTGCCGCCTCAGTTTCGCTCGCGCGGAGCTCGGCGAGCGAGGTTCCGGCATCGATCGTGACCACCTCGCGTGTCGCGAATTTGGCGCGGCGGATACCCGCAGATATCTCGGCGTGCCAGGCGATCCAGGTGTTGACCTGGGGGCGGCCGAAATTCTCGGTCAGGGCGAGGAAGCCGGGGCCGCAGACGAAGTCGCTCAGGCCTTCTCCCTCCTGCCACACGTAGAAGGGGGAATAGAAATTCTGCTGGCTTCCCGTGACGGCATCGCCCTTTCTCGCCGTCAGGTAGGCCTTGAATTTCAAGCCCGGAAGGTTGTCGAGCAGGGGACCTTTGTCGCGGATACGGCGATCGATGATCGTCATGTCGTAATCCGCGGGGAGGGGGAAGTTATATTGCATGGCGATCATCGGTCATTCCTCCAGCCAGGTCACGGCGCTGCCATCCTGCGCCGCCTGGATGCTGATATAGGAGAAGGCATTCTCCGGCGCCGCACCGTGCCGATGGCGCTCGTTGGGCGCGAAGCTGATACAGTCGCCGGCGCGCAGTTCCTCCGCCGGGCCGCCGAAACGTTCGGCAAGCCCGACGCCGGACAGGACATAGAGGATCTGTCCGTGCGGATGCGTATGCCAGCGTGTCATGACGCCGGGTTCGAGTTCGCAGCGCATGGCTGTGAGGCCGCCGTTCTCGCCATTCTCCACCAGCGACTCCACCAGGAAGGAGGCCGTGGCGATGCCCTCGGGCGATGGCCGCATATTCGTGCCGGCGCGATGGATGGCGGGCGACGGGGTAGATGTGGTCTGAGGCATGGCTCTCAAGCCTGTTCGATCATTTGCGCGATGCCGTCCGAAAAGGACCAATCCTCGCGTGTCGCCGTCGTGATGGTGATCATGATGTCCTCGGGACGGATACCGGGCGAATCGGCAAGAAGTTCGGCGACCCGGCGATAGAAGGTCTTCTTGACCTCGGTACTGCGGGGCTTGCCGATGGTGACGTCGAAGAAGATGTAGTTGTCCGAACGCGGCTTGCTGGCGAAATAGGTCCGATCGAAGATGAGCTCATGTGGCTCCAGCTGATGAATGGACTGGAAGCGATCTGTCGGCGGCACGTCGAAGGCTTCGACCAGAGCGCGGTGGAAATTATCCGAAAGCGCCTTGAGATATTCCGGCGACTTGCCGCGCAGAAGGGTGATGCGGGTGAATGGCATGGGGTGCTCCTGTTTCCGTTTCACTTGACGAGCACTGAATGCCAGCGGATAATCATCCTGAAAATCAGATAATTCTGGATTTATAGTCCCAAAAATATGGATGATTCTCCATGCGAAAAGTCATCTTCGATCTCGATGTACTGCGCAGTTTCGTCACCGGCATGGATCTCGGCAGCTATGCCAAGGCGGCCGACAGGCTCGGGCGTTCGACCTCCGCCATCAGCGCCCAGCTGAAGAAGCTGGAGGAGCAGGCGGGTACGCCAATCTTCCGCAAGGCGGGGCGTGGGCTGGCGCTGACGGAGGCCGGCGAGACGATGCTTGGCTATGCCCGGCGGCTGCTGGATCTGAACGACGAGGCGGCCACGGCGCTGCATGGGACCGAGCTTGAGGGCTGGGTGCGCCTGGGTCTGCAGGAGGATTTCGGGGAAACCCTATTGCCCGAAGTGCTTGGCCGTTTTGCCCGCGCCCATCCAAAGGTGCGCATCGAGGCGCGGGTCGTACGCAATGCGGAACTGATTGAGCGGGTGACCTCAGGCAAGCTCGACTTGGCGCTTGCCTGGAGCGACGGTTTCCGCACTGCTTATACGGACCGTATAGCCGAAGTACCGCTCTGCTGGGTCGGTCCGGCCAATGGCACGATTCAGTGGCGTGCCGATAGCGGTGAGGTCATGCCATTGGCGTCGCTGGAAGCGCCATGCCTGTTGCGTAATATCGCCACGAAGACGCTCGATCGGGCTGGTATCGGCTGGCGGATATCCTTCGTCAGCCCAAGCCTCGGCGGCCTTTGGGCTGCGACGGCAGCGGGCCTCGGTCTGACACTGCGCACGCCGCTCGGCCTGCCGCAGAAGGTGCGGCAATTAACGCCTAATGAAGCGGGTCTGCCGGCTTTGCCGAAGCTTGATCTCGTGCTGCATCGTGCCGAGGCGGAGGCTAGCCCGGCGACGGAACGGCTGGCGTCGATCATGCTGCAGGCGGTGCGGCAGACCATCGAGACCGTGCCGAAGAGCCGGATATTGGAGGATGCGCCGGCTCATGATGTCATCACCGCCTGAGATCCGGCGCTGGATTTGGAAGGTTCTTTCGACAGGTTGGCTATACGGATTTCGGCCTCGGCTGCCAGTATTTCCAGATCGCGCGGCTGGCCCCCCAGATGTTCGATGGCCGCGATCGCAACATCCGTCGTCACATAATCCGGCTTGTGGCCGAGATTGCGGATGGTGATGAGTTTGGCACCGGCGATATCCTGCGCAAGCCCGCGCGAATGCAATTCCTCCAGCACGATATCATCGCTGTCGCCGGTAATGATGACAGTAGGTGCCTTGATCTCGCTGTAGCGCGGCGCATGGGTAGAGACATAGGCAAAGAGATTGACGACATCGATTGCGTTGTTGCGGAAGGTCCGCGGCCGCAATACGAGTTCCGGCGCTGTCTTCATGACGTAGTCCGCCGGCCGGGCATTCGGATGGAAGATGTTGAGCGTGCCGGTATCGACCCGGCGCAGGCCGATCGGGATGACGAAGAGCTGGGTAAAGAGCCAGCCCAGGACGGGCATGGCGGCGAGCGTGTAGTACCAGTCGACGCCGCCGGACCAGGGATGTGTTGCCGGGGCGAGGAAGAGCAATCCCGCCGTTTTTTCGGGATGGCGCATGCCGAAGGCGGCGGCGATGGCGCCGCCGAAGGAGTGACCGATGATGATGGCGCTCTTGATGCCGCGCCCATCCATCAGCCTTGCGATAGCATCGGCCTGGCCGGAGGGAAGGGCATTTTCAGCAGTCCCGCGTTCGGAATAGCCGTGGCCCGGCCGATCGACGAACAGCATCTCGGCCCGGCCGCGCAAAGGTGCCGCAAAGGCTTCGAACTGATCGCGCAGATTGCCGCTGGCGCCATGGATGAAGACCAGAGCCGGCAGGTCCGCCGTCGCCGGGCGCGGCAGATGCACGGCGTTGAGGCGATAGCCGCCGATGTCGGTGAGCTCGCCGATATTCGGATAGGTCTGCTCGATGGCGCGCGTCTTGTAGGCGGAGAAGCCCGCGGCAATGGCAAGAAGCAGGACAATGGCGGCGAGAAGAGAATCGAACATTGCGGCACAGATCAAATATCGTAAGACACTAATCTAGCGCATTCCTGCGGTTTTTCATCCCTTCCAATCAGCCAAGGGATGAGCGTTCGCGGCCACGGTATCAGGTGCGGCTGCCGGCAACCTTTTCCGAGAGCTTGCCGGCTTCTTCCTGCGCTGACCGATTCGCCGGATACACTTCCAGAAAGCGCTCCCAGGCCCTGAGGGCGAGCGCATCATTATCACGTTCGGTCAGGATCGCCGCCATGCCGGCCAGTGCGCCGAAATGGCGCGGCTCTATGCGTAGGACCTGATTGATGTCTTCCATCGACTTGCGATAGTCGCCGATCGCGAAATTCAGAGTCGCGCGGCGATTCCAGCCTTCAACATAGTCTGGTTTCAGCGAGATCACCTGATCCAGATAGTCCATGGCGGCGGCATTGCGCTTCTCTTGGATGGCCTTGTCGGCCCATTGCATCAGGAGATTGATCGTGGCGCTGCCGGAATCGCTGAGTTCGGCATTGATCTGATCTGCGATCAGGCTGGCCTGATCGGGATCGCGCTGGCGCTTCAGCGCCGTAAAGAGATTATCGAGCCGTTGCTTCGGCGACAGGCTGCCGGAGGGATCATCGGGACCCTTCTTCTCCATTATGTTCGGTTCGTCCGCGAACGCCGGATGGGGAGCGGAGGCCGTCAGAGCAAGCAGAATCGGCAGGGCTAGATATGACAAAGCAAAAACGCGCATGGCGGGCATAGTAGCCCGCCAATGTCGAAGATCAAAACCAAATTTGATGCGATCAACTAAAACTGAGCGTCGGATCCATAGGATCCGAGCCGCGCGCTATATCAGCCCTGACGAGCCTTGTAGCGCGGGTTCAGCTTGTTGATGATGTAGATACGGCCCTTGCGGCGAACCAGACGGTTGTCACGGTGACGCGCCTTGAGCGACTTGAGCGAATTCTTGATCTTCATTTTTCTGATCCGCGATCTCTGAGGGGGAATGTCACATTCGCCCGGGTCTTTTAACAATCAAAAGCGCGCTCGGGGCGCGCTCTTTAGGGTGGGGAGCAAATACCCTGTCATACCGGGCCTGTCAACCATGTCAGGGGCTTTTTCCCACGGCTCTCAGCGCAGAAGCTGTGTGACATGCCCCATCTTGCGGCCTGGCCGTGCTTCGGTCTTGCCGTAGAGATGCACCAGCGTGTCGTCAAGGCGCAGCCATTCCGGCAATGCCTTGATGTCATCGCCGATCAGATTGGTCATGACACAGTCCGAATGACGCTGAGGATTTCCGAGCGGCAGGCCGGCGACGGAACGGATATGCTGCTCGAACTGCGAGATGACGCAGGCGGCTTCCGTCCAATGGCCGGAATTATGGACGCGCGGCGCCATTTCATTTGCGATCAGGCTGCCATCGGCCAGCACGAAGAACTCGATGCCGATGACGCCGACATAGCCGAGCGCCGTCAATATCTTTTCCGCAGCTTCGCGCGCGGTGTTCGCCGTCTCCTGCGAAATGCTCGCCGGCAGCGTGGAGGTGTGGAGAATGCCATTGCGATGGACGTTCTCGGCCGGATCGTAGCAGGCAACCTTCCCGTCACTGCCGCGAGCAGCGATGATCGAGATTTCGCGCTCGAAAGAGACGAAACTCTCCAGAATCAGCGGCACGCTGCCCAAGGCCGCATAGCCGCCCTCGGCGCTGTCGGCGGTGGAGCGATAGACGCGCTGGCCCTTGCCGTCGTAACCGAGGCGGCGCGTCTTGAGCACGCCCTGACCGCCGAAATCGGCGAGCGCCTTTTCCAGGTCTTCCTGGCTGTCGACGGCATGGAAGCGGGCCGTCGGAATGCCGCAGCCATTGATGAAGCGCTTCTCGATCAGCCGGTCCTGTGCCATTTCAAGCGCCTTCGGCGGCGGATAGACCGTTACCTGCAAGGCAAGATCCTCGGCGGCGGTCACCGGCACGTTTTCGAACTCATAGGTCACGACATCGCAGCGCTTCGCCAGTTCGGCAAGCGCGGCCGCATCGTCGTAGGCGGCGGCGATCTGCTCATTGGCAACATGGGCTGCCGGACAATCGGCCTGGGGCTCGAGGATGACAGTGCGGAAGTTCAGGCGTGCGGCCGCCATGGCCAGCATGCGGCCAAGCTGGCCGCCGCCGATGATGCCGATCGTCTTCGCGTTCATAGGTCGTCCATCGGATATTCGGCGACCGCGGCACTCTGGCGGGCGCGCCATTCGTCGAGCCGATCGGCGATCTCTTCATCGCCAAGCGCCAGCACGGCGGCTGCAAGCAGGGCGGCGTTGACCGCGCCGGCCTTGCCGATCGCCAGCGTACCTACGGGAATGCCGGCCGGCATCTGCACGATCGAAAGAAGACTGTCCTGCCCGGAGAGCGCACGGGATTGCACCGGCACACCGAAGACTGGGAGCGGCGTCATGGAAGCCGCCATACCCGGCAGATGCGCCGCGCCGCCGGCGCCGGCGATGATGACCTTGAAGCCTTCATCCTTCGCCCCCTTGGCAAAATTCACCAGCCGGTCGGGCGTACGATGAGCCGAGATGATGCGCGCATCATAGGTGATTTCAAGCGCTTCCAAAGTATCCGCGGCATTCTTCATGGTTTCCCAGTCGGACTGGCTTCCCATGATGATGGCGACAGGCGGTCTTTCGGTCATCATCGTTGCTTTGCACTCCTCAGGCTATGATATCGGGGATGATTTGGTCTTCCAGCTTGGTCAGCTTGTCCTTGATGACGAGCTTCTTCTTCTTCATGCGCTGGATTCGAAGGGCATCGCAGCCCGTCTGGATCATGGCATTGATTGCGGCGTCATAATCCTCGTGCTCCTGGCGCAGCCGCGCCACGATCAGCCTGATTTCCGCCTGTTCCTGATCGGCCATGTTCATTTCCCCAGCATATAGCGGAATCGTATTCGTTCCGTCTCGTGAATCCCGCAAGCTCCTATCACCAAATGACGGTAACTGGAAGTTATCCTTCATCACGAATTTGCCGTCTATAGGCCACGTTTTCGCCTTCGACAAAGGCTTGATATTATGGCACAGTGGGAGGGTTGACACCTAGAGCCTTGGCGAATGGATGGTCAGGGCTCTTAAAGAGGAAGGAAGGGTCATATGACTGTTCAAGCTCATCTTGAATCGCTCGAAAAGAAACATGTCGCGCTCGAGGAGGCGCTGCATGCGGCAATGTCATCTCCCTCTAGCAATGATACGGAAATAGCCGACATCAAACGCAGGAAGCTGCGCGTCAAGGACGAAATCCAACGTCTGCGTTCGTCAGTTCACTGACATAACGCCCTAAAGTTCAAGAAGCCATCGATCTTGGGGGCAAGGGAGGCAGATCGAAATTTTTCCAGCCAGGATCGATGAGCATTTCCGCCAAAAAAACGGATGCGCCAACATCATAGTGTCAAGGGTAGAGGTTGGCGCAATTTTCTTGAAGTCGCGAAAGCGAAGATAATTTCAGGACCAGAACTGATCCAGCCATAAATTCAGCTTGTCGAAACCGCGGCTGTTGACGGCGTATATGCGCTTCGTGCCTTCATTGGTGACGGAAACGAGATTGCTGTCGAGGAGCGCCTTCAAGTGCTGCGACACCGCCGGGCGGCTGATCGGCAGGCCCTGCGCCAATTCGTTGACCGTCTTGGGTGCGCGGCGCAATTCCTCCAGCAAATAGCGCCGGTTCGGATCCGCGATGGCTGCGAAAGGGTCCATGGTCGACATGGCCGAAAGCTACGTCAAACACCAAGGGGCGGCAAGTTAATTGTGCGCTGCATGATATATTGCGCGACGGGCTTATCGGCTGCGCCGAGAATGTCCCGGATTTACGCCACAGATCGCCGTTTCAGCCGCTGCCCCTTGTCAGAGAGAGCTAACGGATTTACTCACGACTATCGAACCGGTGCGCCATCGCTGACGATGGAAGCCGAAACCATGGAAGCTCGCATGACCGTGCCCGAAGATCGTTGCCGCCTCGTTCTCATCGTTCCCGACATTGCCGATATCGAGCAGCAGGTAAAGGTCGTGGCCGATGCGCTGAGGGGCGGGGATGTCGCCTCGGTGATCATTCCCCAATACGGGCTGGATGACGGCACGTTTCAGAAACATGCGGAAAGGCTGGTGCCGGTGGTGCAGGCGGCGGGTGCGGCGGCGCTCGTTGCCGGGGACAGCCGCGTAGCCGGCCGGGCCAAAGCCGACGGGCTGCACATTGCCGGCAATATTGCCGAACTTACCGAAGCCGTCGAAAAATTCGTGCCGAAGCTGATCGTTGGCGGCGGCAACGCGGCCGACAGGCATAACGCGCTGGAGATTGGTGAGCTCAGACCGGACTACATCTTCTTCGGCAAGCTGGACGGCGACATCAAGCCGGAGGCGCATCCGAAAAACCTGGCGCTCGGCGAATGGTGGGCCTCCATGATCGAGATTCCCTGCATCGTCATGGGCGGCACCGATCCGAAGTCGGCGCTGGACGTAGCCCTGACGGGTGCCGAGTTCGTCGCACTGCATAAGGCGGTTTTTGCCGATCCTGCGGCGGCTCCGTCCATCGTTGCCGAAGTGAACGCGCTTCTGGACGAAAAAGCGCCACGGTTTGAGGATTGATAGCGGTTCATGTCGTCAAAGCCTCGATTCCGCCATAGACCTTTTCTTGTCGCGCTCACGGCCGGGCTGACGATATTTCCACTGCTGGCTGCAGCGCAATCGGATAGTGGCGCCACGTCGTTGCCGGGCGTCAAGGCGCCGGCAGAGAAAGGCGCGCGGCCTGATGACAAGGTTCAGGCCGATGACGCTTCCTCTGTGCCGGATGCACCGGCAGCCAACGAAAGCGTCGTGACGCGGCCGCTGGGTGCCGATGCCGGCACCTTCAAGACCGAGAAGATCCAGCCGGGCAGCGAGCCGAAGGCCGAGGGCGACATGAAGCCCTCGGAAGGCGTCGGGGTGTTCGAGCGCATGGGTGCCAATCTGCCTGCCCTGCCGCCGGAAAAACCCTTCAAGGGCAAGGTCGACGACGCCTATGGCGCCTTCCAGCGCGGCTACTATCTGACCGCCTTCCAGCGGGCTCTGCCGCGGGCGCAGCTCGGCGATCCGGCCGCGCAGACCCTCATTGCCGAGCTGATGTCGCAGGGATTGGGTGTCAAGCGCGACACCAAGGACGCCGCTTTCTGGTACAGCAAGGCCGCCGAAGGCGGCGATGCCACCTCCATGTTCAAATACGCGCTGATCCTGATGGAAGGCCGCGATGTGCCCCGCGATCAGAAAAAAGCGGATGAATGGATGAAGAAGGCTGCCGAAGCCGGGCAGCCTTCGGCCGAGTTCAACGTGGCGCAGATGCTGACGGCTGAAAATCCCGGCGCGAAGGGCCTGCAAATGGCGCTTCCCTATTATGAGAAATCCGCCGAGCAGGGCATTGCCGACGCGCAATATGCCGTCTCGCAGCTCTATCTCAACCTTCCCGACCTGCCGCCCGAGAAAAAGGCCCGCGCGCGGGAGTGGCTGTCTCGCGCCGCCAATTCAGGCTTCGACACCGCGCAGCTCGACATGGGCCTCTGGTTGATCAACGGCATCGGCGGCAAACAGGATCTCGAAAACGGCTTCAATTGGATGCGGGTCGCCGCCTATCGCGGCAACGTCGTCGCCCAAAACAAACTCGCGCATCTTTACATCAATGCCATCGGCACGAAGCAGGATCCCGTGGCTGCGGCCACCTGGTATGTCATTTCCCGCCGCGCCGGTCTGAAGGATGCAGAGCTCGAGGATTTCTATCAGGGCATCGAGGACTATCAGCAGAAGGCGGCCATCGATGCCGCGAACAAGTATCGTCGCGCGCGGTAGCAGCCGGAGGTGAAACCAGCGTGACGGGCCTGATGTGATGTCAGTTTGCGCGTGCCATAGCCTCGCCACTTGAAATTCTCCCGATTTTATGGTCTTGAGGCCGCCAATCTTTATTTCCGCTGACGCTCCCGCTCCGTCGGGGCCTGCTTTCGGGCCGCCCGGTCAGCGCTTTCTGCATTATCCAAGGAAACCCGATGGCCCGTTCTGCTCTTCTCAATGTCATGGTTCAGGCTGCCCTCAAGGCAGGCAAGTCGCTCAGCCGCGATTTCGGTGAAGTGCAGAACCTGCAGGTTTCGGTGAAGGGACCGGGCGATTTCGTCAGCCAGGCGGATCTGAAGGCGCAGAAGATCATCCGCGACGAGCTGATGAAGGCACGCCCCACCTACGGTTTCCTCGGCGAGGAAAGCGAAGAGGTCAAGGGCACGGACGGCGCTCATCGCTGGATCGTCGATCCGCTCGACGGCACCACCAACTTCCTGCACGGTATTCCGATGTTCGCCGTTTCGATCGCGCTTGAGCGCAATGACGAGATCGTTGCCGGCGTCATCTTCAATCCGGCGACCGATGAACTCTATACAACCGAACGCGGCGGCGGCGCATTCCTCAATGACCGTCGTCTGCGTGTCGCTTCGCGCCGCGTGCTGTCGGACAGCGTCATCGGCTGCGGCGTTCCGCATCTCGGCCGCGGCAATCACGGCAAGTTCCTGGTGGAGCTGCGCCATGTCATGGGCGAAGTCGCCGGTGTGCGCCGCCTCGGCTCCGCATCGCTCGATCTCGCCTATGTGGCGGCCGGTCGTTTCGACGGTTTCTGGGAAACCGGTCTTTCACCCTGGGATATCGCGGCCGGCATTCTGCTGATCCGCGAAGCCGGCGGTTTCGTCTCGGATTTCCACGGCGGTAACGACATGCTCGGCACGAGTTCGATCATCTGCGGCAATGAGCACATCCAGAAGGCGCTCGCCGAAGTGGTTAAGCGTCCGATCCCGACGAAGTAAGCCATTCCCCCATTCGCTTTTTCGAATGACAAAACAGTCTGTTGCCAACGGGCTGTTTTGTGCTTTCCGTCTCTTCAATTCGGCACAATGTTGCTCTAGTCTCCGCCTGCGGAAGATACGGTGGCGGAGCGTGTGATGGAAAATGTGAATCTGTCGGATCTCGGATCGACCGACAACGTATCGGGCAATTACACCTACAAGCTCTCAAGCCCGATGGCCTTCTTCTGGACGATGGTTCTTTTTCTGGTCATCGTCGGCTTCATCGTGGCCATTCTTTTCCGTCAGGCCCAGGTCGCCTTCCTGCACAATCCCGGGCTCAACGGCCTGATCCTCGGCGTTCTGGCCGTCGGCATCCTGCTGGTCTTCAATCACGTGCTGATGCTGAGGCCGGAGGTTCGCTGGTTCAACCATTTCCGTGCCGTCGGCAATGCGGACAAGGTCGGCCGCAATCCACGGCTGCTCGCGCCGATGCGGGCGCTGCTCGGCAACCGCCGCGCGATGCAGCTCTCCACCGCGACGCTGCGCTCCATTCTCGATTCGATCGCCACGCGCCTCGACGAATCGCGCGATACGTCGCGCTATCTCATCGGCCTCTTGGTCTTTCTGGGTCTGCTCGGCACCTTCTGGGGTCTGATCGGCACCATCGGTTCGATCAACGACGTCATCCAGGGCCTCGATGCCGGCACCGGCGACACCGGCGATATTCTGAGCGCCCTGAAGACCGGGCTTTCCGGCCCGCTGGTAGGCATGGGCACGGCCTTCTCGTCGTCGCTGCTCGGCCTTTCCGGCTCGCTGATCCTCGGCTTCCTCGACCTGCAGGCCGGCCGTGCGCAGAACCGCTTCTACACGGAGCTCGAAAACTGGCTGTCGTCGGTCACCGATGTCGGCTCCGATATCGCCCCGGTCATCGAAGGCGCGGCCGGCGCCTCTTCGGAGGACGTGCGGGCGCTGTCGGATTATCTGCGCAAGATTGCCGAGGAGGGCGGCGGCCAGCGCTCGGTGACCGCCATGGCCAATCTTGCCGAAGGTATTCAGGGCCTGGTCAAGAACATGCGCAACGAACAGCAGATGCTGCGTGACTGGATCGAGGCGCAGCAGGAAGAGGCGAAATCGATGCGCCGCACGCTCGATAGGCTCGCCGACCGCATCGGCCACACCGAGAAGACCGGGAGCAAGTAAGCCATGGCGCTCGCCCGCAACCGACGCCACCAGAGAAGCGTCGACTATTGGCCAGGCTTTGTCGACGCGCTCTCCACGCTGCTGATGGCCATCATGTTCCTGCTGACGGTGTTCGTCGTCGGCCAATTCATCCTCAGTCGCGAAATTTCCGGGCGTGACGAGGTCCTCAACCGCCTCAACAGCCGCATCAACGATCTTGTGGAGCAGTTGGCACTCGAAAAGAACGGCAAGCAGGATCTGGAGGATACAGTTGCCAACCTCCAGGCGTCGCTGTCATCGGCGGAAAGCGAACGCTCGCGTCTGCAGTCTCTGCTTGCCGCGGGTTCCGGCAGCAGCCAGGCCGCCGAACAGCGGGCCGGTACGCTGACGCAGCAGCTCGACGAGCAGAAGCAGGTGAGTGCGCGGGCTCTCACCCAGGTCGATCTCCTCAATCAGCAGATTGCCGCACTGCGCAGCCAGATCGCGGCCGTAGAAGCCGCACTCCAGGCTTCCGAGACCAAGGATCAGTCGTCGCAGGTGAAGATCGCCGATCTTGGCCGGCGGCTGAATGTGGCGCTGGCGCAGCGCGTACAGGAGCTGAACCGCTACCGTTCGGATTTCTTCGGCCGCCTGCGCGAAATCCTCTCCGACCGCGATAACATCCGCATCGTCGGCGACCGTTTCGTGTTCCAGTCGGAAGTGCTGTTCCCATCGGGCTCGGCCGATCTCAATCCGGCCGGTCAGACGGAAATGACCAAGCTTGCGGCAGCTCTCATCGACCTTTCCAAGGAAATTCCGCCCGAGATCAATTGGGTGCTGCGTGTCGATGGCCATACCGACAATGTGCCGCTTTCGGGCAGTGGCCGCTATCCGGACAACTGGGCTCTGTCGTCGGCGCGCGCCATCGCTGTCGTCAAGTTCCTGATCTCGCAGGGCGTCCCCGCTGACAGGCTTGTTGCGGCCGGTTTCGGCGAATTCCAACCGATCGCACCGGGCGATACGCCGGATGCTCGCGCCACCAACCGCCGTATCGAACTGAAGCTGACCGAAAAATAATTGGTCATTGCTGGGGCGACGCGATCTTATCGAGGCGTGCCTGCAGGAACTGCCGCACGGCTTCGCTGTCACTGAGGCCGATCGCGGTGCGATACGCGTGGGAGGCGCTTTCCGTATCTTCGGCCTCGGTCAGCAGGTGGGCGCGCACGGCCCAATAGGGCTGATAGTTGACAATGTCGCGCTCGGCTATCCGGTCAAGCAGAGCCAAGCCCGCTGCCGGACCTTCCACTTTGCCGGTAACGGCCGCGTGGCTGACGCGCGCGCCAGCCGTCGGCGTCATGATCACGAGCGCTTCATAGAGCTTGGCCAGAGCGGCCCAGTCGGTCGCGCCGGAGCGTCGCCGGTCGGCATGCACGGACTGGATCGCAGCCTGGCACTGGAACGGACCGAAACGCCCGAACACGCCGGCCTTTCGCAAGAGATCGTCGGCTTCCAGAATCATTTCGGCATCCCAAAGGGCCATGTCCTGTTGATCGAGAGGGATATATCGTCCATTCGCGTCGCGCCGCGCTTCACGTCGGGATTGGCTGTAGAGCATCAGCGACAACAAGCCCGCCGCCTCCGGCTCCTGGGGCAGTGTCGCGAGCAAAGTGCGGCCGAGCCAGATGACCTCCTCCGCGAGGGATCTTTGCTTGCCGATCTCTCCGTCGACCCCATCCCAGCCGAGCCCATAGGCGGCATATATCGCCGAGAGCACGCTTTCCAATCGGTCCGGCAAGACGGACCGTTCCGGAACGATAAAGGGAATATGTGCGTCGCGGATCTTGATTTTTGCCCGCACCAGCCGCTGGCTCATGGCTTGCGGCGAAACGAGGAAGGCCTTGGCTATGGTTGCGGCATCGACGGCCAGCACGGACTGCAGCATCAGCGGCGTGTGGGCCGAGCGATCCAAAGCCGGATGGGCGCAGACGAAGAGGAGCTTCAGGCGCTCGTCCGGAAAGGTGGAATTGTCGGCATTCATGCGTTCCTCCGCTTCTTCGAAGGCCATCATGATCCTGTCGCGCGCTCCGGCCTTGACGTTCTCGTGCCTGACCCCGCGAAGGAGGTTACGCTTGGCTGCAACCAGCAGCCAGGCTTCCGGATTGTCAGGGATGCCGCGTTCCGGCCAGGTGCTCAGCGCTGCTGCGATCGCATCGGACAAAGCATCCTCGGCCGCCGGCACGTCACGGAAGCGCGCGGCGAGAAAAGCAACCAGCTTGCCGTAGGATTGACGCGCCGCTTGCTCGGCAGCGCGTCGGGCATCCGATGCCATGATGGCTACATCTGCAATCGCGGCCGTATCTCGACCGAACCTTGCTGGGAGATCGGTACGCGTAGCGCCCATTCCAGCGCAGCATCGAGATCCGGCACATCGATCAGGTAGAAGCCGCCAAGCTGTTCCTTGCCGTCAGGGAAGGGACCGTCCTTTACCTCATGATCCTCGCCCTGGCGACGGATGACCGTTGCCGTCTCCGGCGCAGTCAATCCCGCGCCTCCGGTCATGATGCCGGCCTGGATCAGCGCCTGTGTGTAGGCGATCCAGCCGTTCTTGTAGGTCGGATCGGCGCGACGCCCAAAATCCTCGGCTGATTCACGGATGATCAAAGCATATTGCATGAGATAAGTCTCCCATTTGCAGTTTTGACGATAGCCGGACGGCGCACACCGGAAAGCTGAATGCCGGAATATACAACACCGCTGGCAAAACGGCTTCCTGCCGCTTCGATATAATGAGCCGCAAGACCGACCGAGTTCGACACTCGCGGAAAGATTTTTTTGAAATTGATAGCCGAAATCAAAACGGCCGGCATGCCCAAGGGCAGTCGGCCGAAATGGCGTTACAACGGATGCTGACGCGAAATCTTAGGCGGTTGCGGTCGTCTGGTCGTCGATGACGGCGCCGCCGACATGCGCCTTGATCGATTCGATGGCATGCAGGGCCGAAGCCTTCGCCTTGTAGCCTTCGGAACCGAACATGGTTTCGCCGTTCGAGGCTTTGAAGCGGAAGCGAAACTCGCCGGCCTTGTCCTTGTAGACTTCAAATTTATACATGGTGCACGTCTCCTAGAATCGCATCAGCGCGGGATAACGCGGAAAATCTAGCTCAACTTCAAAGTTATTTCCATATGGTTGTATTTTCGGCAATGGAGCACCGTACACACTATTCTGTGGCAAGCATGTGTTGCTCTATGCCCGCATCGAACTGCAGGCGCGCAAGCTTGGCATAGATGCCGCCGTGGCGGATCAGGCTCTGATGCGTGCCTTCCTCGACGATACGGCCCTGATCCAACACCAGAATGCGGTCGGCCTTCAGCACGGTTGCCAGGCGGTGGGCGATGACGAGGGTGGTGCGTGTTTCCATGAGGCCTTCCAGGGCCTTTTGCACCAGGGTTTCGCTTTCCGCATCAAGGGCGGACGTCGCCTCGTCGAGTAGCAGGATCGGCGCATTCTTCAGGATGGCGCGGGCGATGGCGATGCGTTGCCGCTGGCCGCCTGAAAGCGTTACGCCGCGCTCGCCGACTTGCGTGTCGTAGCCCTGTTCCAGACGCGAGACGAATTCGTCGGCCTGTGCGGCGATGGCGGCGGCGCGCACTTCCTCGCGAGAGGCATCCGGGCGGCCGAAAGCGATGTTGTCATGGATGGAGGCTGCAAAGATCGTCGTCTCTTGCGGCACGATGGCGATGCGCTCGCGCAAGGCGTCCGGCAAAACATCCCGAGCGTCGATGCCATCTATGGCAACACCGCCCTTCTGCGGATCATAAAAGCGCAGCAGCAGCGAAAAGATCGTGCTCTTGCCGGCTCCGGACGCGCCGACGATCGCGACCGTCTCTCCCGGCTTCACGGAGAAGGAGAGCCCATGCAGCGCCGATCTGTTCGGTCGCGACGGGTAGGAGAAGTGGACGTCGGAAAAATCCACGCGGCCCTGGGGCGGCTGCGGCAAGGGGAGGGGATTGGCCGGAGCTGCGATCGGCGATACCTCTGCAAGGAGCTCGCCCAGGCGATCGGCAGCACCTGCGGCCTGGGACAGCTCGCCCCAGACCTCCGACAGCGAGCCCAGCGAGGAACCAGCGATGACGGAATAAAGGAGGAACTGGCCGAGCGTACCCGCCGACATCGTGCCGGCGAGCACGTTCTGCGCCCCGACCCAGAGAACGGCGACGATGCTGCCGAAAACCATGGCAATGGCGAAGCCCGTCAGCAGCGAACGGGATCTGATCGCCGCGCGTGCCGCCTGATAGGCATCCTCGACCGCGCTGCCATAGCGCCGCGAGGCGGCGATCTCGCCATTATAGGCCTGTATGGTGCGGTTGGCTGCGATGGTCTCGTTGGCATAGGCGGATGCCTGCGCCAGCGTCTCCTGCGCGGCACGCGAGCGCTTGCGCACGGAACGGCCGAAACTGACCAGCGGCAGGACGATGATCGGGATGGCGATCAGGACGATGCTGGAGAGCTTCGGGCTGGTGACGATCATCATGATCACGGCGCCGAGACAGAGGATGAGGTTGCGTAGCGCCACGGAGGCGGTAGCGCCGACCGCGGACTTGATCTGAGTCGTATCGGCCGTCAGGCGCGAGACGATCTCGCCCGACTGGTTGACATCGAAGAAGGAGGGCGACAGTCGCGTGACGTGGTCGAAGACCTCGCGGCGCATGTCGGAGACGATGCGCTCTCCGATGGAGATGACGAAATAATAGCGCAGCGCGCTCGCCGCGGCGAGCACAAGGGCCATGCCCAGGATCGCAATGAAATAGCTGTCGATCAGTCCACGATCGGCCTGATCGAAGCCGTGGTCGATCATGCGGCGCACGGCGACCGGCAGAGCGAGCGAGGTGACGGCTGCAAGGACGAGCGAAACAAGCGCTCCGGCCGCCATGCCGCGATATCGCCTAAGGTATGGCGCCAGTCGTCCAAGGGGACGGATTGTACTGTTTTTCTTTTCCTCTGCCGGGCCAGTCTCTGACAAGTCGTCTCCAATCCCCATATCAGCAAGGGACTCGACGTTTCGCCCCTTGTTATCGCCGCTGCCTTCATGTATAGGCACGCCATCTTAATTGGAAGCCGTGGCCTTTAACGGACTGCGGCTTCATTTATTCAATCGGTTCGGTTGCCGCAATGCCTTGCGACAAATGGACCCTGGCATGACAGGAAGATTGTTATGAAGGCCAACATTCATCCCGACTACCACACGATCAAGGTAGTCATGACCGACGGCACCGAATATGAAACCCGCTCGACCTGGGGTTCTGAAGGCGCTGTCATGAACCTCGAAATCGACAGCAAGTCCCATCCGGCTTGGACCGGCGGTAACCAGCAGATGATGGACCGTGCCGGCCGCGTTTCGAAGTTCAACAAGCGCTTCGGCGGTCTCGGCATCTAATCGCTCTGCGATGTGCCGTTTGAAAAGAGCCCGGTTTTGCCGGGCTTTTTTGCGTTGATACAGAGCCTCGCACCCTCATCGCACGCGCCGCAGGTAATCTGCGCGGTCGAACGGGTTTGCTGCTGCGCGCTCCCGAACGCGGTGCGGACCCGATAGCGGTGCATAATGATCGAAGGCGTGATCCAGGACACCCGCTCCGGCCGACAATCCCGGCAACTGCCTTTGAATGGCTTGGATCATGGATGATGCCACGATGCCTTCCAGCCGTGCCAGCCCACCGTCGATCAACGATTTTTTCACCGATGCCCCGGATTTTGCCAGCAAGCTATGCACGCCGGTCAGCGCCGTCGCTGGTATCTCGATATGAAAGTGCTCGATGGGCTCGCACAGGATCGTGCGCGCGGACGAAAGCGCCGATGCCAGCACCAGCGGCGTCAGCTTGCGGAAGTCCACCGCCGTCGTGGCCGGCGAGCTTTGACGCGCCGCCGTGATGGCGACGTGGCAATCGATTACTTGCCATCCGAAAAGTCCTTCTTTCAATGTTTCGAACGTGGCTTCCTCGACGGCCCGGTAGAAGCTTGCCGGCATCTGGCCGACGTCCACTTCCAGGGCAAAGCTGTTGCCGGTGCCTTCCGGCCGTGGCTCGACGCGCAATCCCACGGTTGCGAGAAACGGATTGGGTTCCCTGAATATATGCTCAACCGCGCTCCCCGTTCCGACCGGCCTTTCGACATAGATGACGGTGCTTTCCTCGAAGGCGATGTCCAGGCTGAACTCGTTCGAGAGCGTCGCCTGGATGACCTCTTTCTGCACCTCGCCATAGAGCGAAACGTATATTTCGCCGGTTTCCTCGTTGGAGCGCAGGTTGATGAGCGGATCCTGTTCCGCGAGTTGACCAAGGGCGAGCCAGAGCGCCGCGGTTTCGGAGGGGCGCATCGGGCGGATGCGTGTTTCCAAAGTAGGCGGCGCAAAGTGGCGAAGACCTCCAAGTGACGTCTCGGTGCCGATCCAATCGCCGATGCGGGCATTCGCGAGCCCGCCAACCTTGGCGATCTGCCCCGCGCTGATCTGCGTGACCTTGTCCGCTCGGCCGCTCCGGAAAAGCTGAAGGCTGCTGATCTTTGCCGGGCCGCGAGAAGTTTCGATGTCATCTCGAAGGTTGATCGTGCCCGATGCCAGATAGAGATAGGCGAGCTTCTCGCCGCCCCATCCGCGTTCGATCTTGAAGATCGTTCCGGAAACCGGACCATCAGGATTCGGACGCCGGCTCGGAAGCAAGGTTTCGATTGCCGAGATCAGGGGGGAGATGCCAAGGCCCCGTGTCGCCGCACCGGCAAATGCCGGGTGAATCAGAGATTTTGCCACCTGATCGACGAGGGCGCGCTTCAGCCTTTGTCTCGTCAGGCGCTCCGGATGAAGCACGCAATCGGCCAGCATGGCGTCGTCGTTGACTGTAAGCGCTTCACATAGGTGCGAGAAATGAGGATTGCTTCCAATATCTGCGGCTTCCACGACAGCGAGCCTGCCGCCGGCATTGCGGACATCCGACATCGTAACCGGGCGAACCGCCAGCTGGGTCGCAAGATCCTTGAGAACGTCATCGTAACGCGCGCCGAGGCGATCGATCTTGTTGATGAAGAACAGGAAGGGGATGCCCAGGCGCCGCAATGCGCGGACGAGCACGCGCGTCTGCGGCTGCACGCCCTCCACCGCCGAAACGACGACCACGGCCGCATCGAGCAATTGTAGGATCCGTTCGATCTCGGCGATGAAGTCCGGATGGCCTGGTGTGTCGATGAGGTTCACCGTCACATCGCCGATGGCAAAGGAAACCACCGCCGCGGCAATGGTGATGCCGCGTTGTTTTTCGAGTTCGAGACTGTCGGTCTGCGTATTGCCGGCATCGACACTGCCGAGTTTGTCGATTATGCCGGTGTCGAAAAGGAGTCGCTCCGTGAGGCTAGTCTTGCCTGCGTCTACATGGGCGAGAATGCCCAGATTCAATGTGCGCATAGTCCATCATCTTCTCAGAATTTCGGATTTGATTTTCGTGAGAAGTGAGTCGGCGCATTGGGTCCTCCACGCACATCGATATCGGCTTGCCAGCCTTTCGTATGAGAAAGACTGGCACTTCTTTTTACAGATGTTTCGCGGAATCCGTCAACCTTTGCCCGGTTTCTACTCTGGGCTTAACTTTGCGTGCAGTTTTTCCGGGTGTGGAATAGCCGCCAAAACGAAACCGGCCGCGCCAGGCGCGACCGGTTCAAACTCATAACCGACAGTTCGAGTAGCTCAGTTGCCGCCGAAGGCAGTCTGCAGCAGGGTCAGCTGTGCTTTGACGCTGTTCTGGTTATCGGGAACCATCGCAGTCTCGGTCGGGCGATAGATCTCGCGGTCGAGCAGGGCGACGCGGTTCTGCAGGCGCAGCGAACGCTCGACCAGATCGCGGAAAGCTTCCGGCAGATCGTTCCAGCCCGGAGCGCTGCGGTCGACATTGAAGCCGTCGAGACGAACCTTGTTCTTTTCGGCCAGCACCTGGTCGCGTGACATTTCGCCATTGTTGACGGCGCGCTGCAGCAGCAGCCAGGAGGCCATCTGCATGAGGCGGGTGGTCAGCCGCATGGATTCGGCGGCATAGAGCACGGAAGCCATGCGCGGCAGAACCTTGGAGGCGGCGCGGCCCTGGCCGTCGAGATAGCCTGCGGTTTCCTCGACCAGCGACATGCCTTCAGAATAAAGTGCCCTGAACTGCGCCGACGATGCGGCATGGCCAGCAAAGCTGATCGTGTTCAACCCAAGTTCCGACATCGAATAAATCCCTGCTTCACGCAACACTTTTGTTCAGGAAAGCCGGTCAAGTCCCTAAGAGCTTTCGGCATCCGCTTTTATGACTTTAGGATGCTGGTTTTAACTGAAATCCGCAAGGCGATTCTTAAGAAAGGGTTAATCTCCACAGTTTCGATGGAAGCGGTGTTACAAGATGAAAAAAGAAGAGCCGCAAAAGCGGCTCTCAAGGTAAAACAGGGAGAAAAATCAGACCAATTCGCCAAGTGGAGGAACTGTCTGAGTCCAGAGCGAATCTGGATGATCATAGTAATATGTCGTAAAGCTTAACATTCGGTTGAGCATGTATTGATTCCGGGCTCGGCCGTACGGATTTCATGCTGTCGCCACGCGCCTGGAACAAGGGCTTCAGAAACGGAAGAGGCTCTCCGCCGCCTTTCGTCCGGATGCCTTGGTTTCGATTTCCTCTTGCAGCCGGGCGATCTCGCCCTCAAGCAATGCTATGCGGTTTTTGAGCTCGTCCACCGATAGCAGCGATAGATCGCTGCCGATTTCATGGGCTGACGGCTGTTGCGGACGATCATCATCGAATAAGCTCATTTCGGCTCCTCCTTTCCCTTTTGGGGGATCAGGTGCCGTAATTTACAGTTATATCGTCCTTTTTTGAAGTCTCGCTCCGCGCGAGCGCCATGCTCTCGGGCGTGATCATCTGCGCATTGGCTGAAGGCATGGTCGTATAGGCGTCGCGATCGCCCGCGGGCTTGGCGGCGCGCATGCGGCTGCGGAAGATCGAATAGGCCGTGATCAGCACATGAGCGATGGCCGTCACGAAGAACAGCGCATAGGGGCCGATGGCGGACATGACCGGTCCGCCGAGCGTCGGGCCGATGATGGTGCCGATGCCGTAAAGCAGCAGCAGGCCACCGGAAACCTTGACGAAATCTTCCGGTGCGGCGAAGTCGTTGGCATGGGCAACCGCGATCGGATAGAGGGTGTTGGCCACCGAGCCATAGATTACCACCATGCCGATGAGGAAGGCGGGACTGCCGGGCTGCACCAGAAAGAGCAGCAGGCCGTCGAGTGCGGCAACGGCGGCCATGCCCGCCAGCACATAGCGTCGGTCGATGCGGTCGGAAAGGCGACCTGCCGGCAGCTGCATGACGGCGCCCGCAAAGATGGTCAAGCTCATCATCAGCGCGATATCGCTTTGGGAAAGGCCGGCATTGGCGCCGAAGACGGCGCCGAGCGTACCATAGGCGCCGTTGGCGATGCCGACGAGGAGGATGCCGATCGAGGCGACGGGCGAATTGCGGTAGAGCGCCTTCAGGTCGAGGCTGACGGCCTTGAGCGGCTGCGGGGAGGCGGCGGTCGACAGCGTCGTCGGCAGCATGGCGACGCAATAGCAGATGCCGCACATCATGAAGAGGATGGGCGTGTGGATGTCGGCAAAGGGCACCATCATCTGGCCGGCAACGGCGCCGATGAGGGTGATGCCGATATAGAGCGAGAAGATCGCGCCGCGGCTCTCATTGGTGGCGCGCTCATTGAGCCAGCTTTCGATGATCATCGAGGTGCCGGCGGTGCAGAAGCCGGTGACGGCGCGCAGCGCCACCCACCAGATCGGGTCGACGATAATGCCGGTCAACAGCGCGATGATGGCGATAACGGAGATGAAGCCCGAAAAGGCGCGAACATGGCCGATGCGCCTTACCAGCTTCGGCGCAGTCAGGCAGCCGAGCACGAAGCCGGTGGCCCAGGTCGTACCGAGCAGACCGAGCGTCGTGGTCGCATAGCCTTCGGCGGTGCCGCGTACGGGCAGCAGCAGGCTGTGCAGGCCGTTTCCCGTGAAGAGGAAGAGCGTGCCGAACAGCAGAGCGAGTACGGGCAAAATATTTCTTTTCATGCTCCCCACCTTCGTGCGGCTCCGCTTAAGGAACCGATAAGACAGGATCCCGCCCTGTCTGTTTTCAGTATTGATTGTGTCCCGGATTGCCGCTATCGGCCTGTAGAAACAGTCTGTTGGCGCGGAAAGATGTCCGTCCTGTGGCGATTACAGCATGAACGCGAAAGCTATGCAGCGGTTTTTGGTCGCGGCGGCTCTCACTCTTGCGAAAATGGGGAAAAAGAGCGTGACAAAAGCCATAGCGGTGCTGCTTCTGCTCGCCATGGCGGTGCACATCATCAAGCCCCTGGGGCTGCCGGGACTGAAGCGCAGGGCTGATTTCTGGAAGATCGCCATCTTCGCCTTTGCCATCTGGACAGTGGCGTTGGTCATCAATGAAGTATTTTAGGGCGCTGCAGGGCTGGATTCGGGCTTTCGGCGGGCCGCTCGTGGCAGCCTAAAGCAGGACCTCGCCGCGCATGACGCGGACGCTGCTGCCGGACAGCAAGACTTCATTTACCGTGCCGGCAGTTTTCTTGACCTCGACGCCGATGAGGCTGCGTCTTCCCATCTCCACGCCCTGCTCGATGGTGATCTTCACGTCCGCATCCCGGGCCGGCAGCAGTGAGGTGAGGTAGGCGCCGAGGGCGGCGGAGGCGCTGCCAGTCGCCGGGTCCTCCGTCACATTGTCGAGCGGCGCAAACATGCGGGCGCGGATTTGCCACGGATTTTCAGCTGAACGCAGGTAGAGAAAGAGCGAGAAGCCGGTCTTGTCTTCTTTGTGCCGCGCGGCCGCTTCGGCAAAAACAGCCGCGTTCGGCCTTGCCTTTCCAAGCGCCTCGAGACTGTCCAGTTCGGCAAAGGCAAAGGGCAGCCCAACGGAGGCGAAGGTCGGGGCATGCGTGGTTTTACGGATCGATCGCGGATCGATCTGGACGCAACGCGCAATCAAGTCATCGGCAATCGTTTCGCCGATCGTCAGGCTCGCCGGCGCGCGTATGCTTGTGCTTGTAACGGCGCCATCGGTGCGCAAGAGCGTCACCTCCACCAGGCCGGCATCCTCCTCGAAGGTCAGCCTGTCACCTGTGGGCTTTCCGAAGATCCCCTGCTGCTGGCCGAGAACGAAGGCGGTGCCTACATTCGGGTGGCCGGCAAAGGGAATCTCAGCCGTCGGGGTGAAGATGCGAACGCGCGCAGTGTGATCGGGCTTTTCGGGCGGCAGCACGAAGGTCGTTTCTGAATAACCGAACTCGGCTGCGATCTTCTGCATGGCCTCGCTGCTGAGACCACGGGCATCGGGGATGACGGCCAGCGGATTGCCGACGAAACGCTCCGATGTGAAGACGTCGACGGTAACATAGGCAACAGTGTTCATGGCAGCCCCCAGAGCTTCGGTAGATCTGTGAGGATTTAGCCGCTGGCCGGCTGGTGCTGGAAGTGCGAACTTGTGCCGGTGACAACTTCACCAGCGGTCACCATTGAAGGTCTGGCTTCCGTATCAGCTTTAAGGCCCCATCACGGCGATTGCTTTAATTGCTCTGGAACTGCTTGAGCACGCTGGACCAGAGCTCGACCAGCTCGGCACTGCCCGTATCGCCGGGCTTCGCACGTACAGCCGTGTGAACGAGAACCAGATGTGTTGTCGGATCGACGAGAATGCGCTGGCCGGCTCGTCCGTCCAGAAAGAACGTTCTGCGCGGGCCGGGCATCAGCCAGGTTTGATAGCCGTAGCCCCATGGGTTCGTCTCATGATTGACTGCGAGGAACGAGCCCTGCTTGACCGGCTGCGTCGCATCGAGCAGCCACTGGCGGGGTATGATCTGCCGGCCGTTCAAGGTGCCGTCATGGGCGAGCAGCATGCCGAAGCGGGCATAGTCGCGAAGTGTCGCGCTGAAACAGCAGTAGCCGACTTCCTGGCCTGTCTTGTCGACCTGCCAGTTCGCGCTGGCTTCCGCACCCATCGGCTGCCAGATGCGGGTCTGCAGATAGTCCGCCATGCTCATGTGAGTGGCGTGGGTGAGGACGAGGCTCAGTCCTTCGGTATCGAGATTGCTGTAGTGCCAGACCGTATCCGGAGGCGCGACCCGCTTGTTGAAGCGGGATATGGCTGTAATGGGGTCGAGCTTTTCCGGGCCAAGTAGTGAATTGCTGAGATGAATATTGTCGTCGGGGTTGCCGAAGTTCTCGGTGAAGGCAATGCCGGAGGCCATGCGCAGCAATGCGCGGATCGGCGTGGCGCCCATCTCCGTGCCTTTCAGCTCCGGCACATAGGTTTCAACCGTATCGTCGATCGAATGAATGGCGCCCTCGGAAATCGCAATCCCGATCATCATGCCTGTCAACGTCTTCGCCAGGGATTGCGAAACGAAGCGGTCGTGATCGTTGCGGCCGTATTGATAATGTTCGAACAGGATCGTGTCGTCGTGTGCAATCAGCAATCCCGTGGTGGGATTGGTGTCCAGATACTTCGACAACGAAGCAACTTCCGTGCCGAAGGTGAACTTGATTGAAAGTTCGGAAGGGGCTCGAAGTAATGGCAACGGGTGCTCGGCGGCTGCGATCGTGTGCGTTGGTGCGAGCTGATCGGCGTGACTGAAGTTGCCGATCATGTTCTTTTGTTCGCTCAGCGGCAGACCGACGGGATAGCCGAGTTTCTCGCCGTAGGCCTCTGCGTCTGGCCCGGTCGGTGAGAAGACGGGAACAGCCGACTGAAATTGCTGGGCGCGAGAAATGTTTATTTGTGCAACTAATACTACAGCAAGAACAGCAACAAAGCTACGCCAAGCAAGCATATGGCAACCCCTCTATTTGGCCCGTTTATTACAAGTGGGACAACCAGTGCCGCGTTTTCGTAACATCCATTTGACATGGTTTGTTTTCCGATATCACGGCAAGCCTATTCTTGTCATTGGGACAGATGTGACTTGCTCTGTTCTGAACGTCCGGCTGGATATTCCTCGAAAGCAAAAAACCCCGATCGCATCGCGATCGGGGTTTTTCGTTCATTCGAATACTCAAGCGGTTCAGCTTTTCACAGCGTCATCGAACTGCTCTATCCCATTGTTTCCACGCAATTCCGGGAAAATTGCAGTGCACTTTCCCCGGAATTGCTCCAGCTGATATCAAGCAGCCTGTTCGCGATCCTTCGTCCAGCTGCCCTTGGCGGCGAGATAGTTCATCTCGGCGCGATGGGTAAAGGCGCGCTGGCCGGCTGCGACGTTCTCGGCCTTGCCGCCCCAGGCCTTCAGCGCGCTGTCCTGCAGGGCGCGGCCGTAGGAGAAGGTCACGTGCCAGGGCAGATCGTAACCGGAGTTGATCGCGGAGAGATGGGCGGTTGCCTCTTCCGTCGACTGGCCGCCGGAGAGGAAGGCGATGCCGGGAACGGCTGACGGAACGGTTTCCTTCAGTACCTTAACAGTGCGTTCGGCGACCTGCTCGACGGAGGCCTTGCGGACCTTCTTGCCGTCGATGACCATGCTCGGCTTCAGGATCATGCCTTCGAGCTTGATGCGGGCTTCTGCGAGCTCCTGGAAGACGATCTGCAGCGTCCAGCGGGTGACTTCCTCGCTGCGGTCGAGGCTCTGCGTGCCGGGTTCGCCATCCATCAGCACTTCCGGCTCGACGATCGGGACGATCTTGGCCTGCTGGCAAAGAGCGGCATAACGGGCGAGCGCGTGGGCGTTGGCCTTGATGGCGCCATAGGTCGGCAGCGTATCGGAAACGGCGATCACGCCGCGCCACTTGGCGAAGCGGGCGCCGGCTTCATAATATTTCGCCAGGCGGTCGGCGAGGCCGTCGAGGCCTTCGGTGACGGTTTCGCCGGGGAAGGCGGCGAGCGGCTTGGCGCCGACATCGACCTTGATACCGGGAATGCTGTCTGCAGCCTTGATGATATCGACGAAGGGGGTGCCGTCCGCTGCCTTCTGGAAGAGGGTTTCCTCATAGAGGATGACGCCGGAGATGTACTTCTTCATGGCGTCGTCGGAGCGGAAGAGCATTTCGCGATAGTCGCGGCGGCTCTCTTCCGTTGATACGAGAGAGATGGCGTCGAAGCGCTTCTTGATCGTGGCGGTGGATTCGTCCGCCGCCAGGAGGCCCTTGCCACCAGCAACCATCTTTACGGCAATGTCTTCAATTCGTTCGCTCATTTTGTTTCTCCAAGGCGATTTCAATCGGCGACAGGATCAATATAGATCGGCGATAACAGAAGTGTAGAAGGAGGGAAATGGCTGGCTAACTAATTGAAACGATTGAAATGATTTCAACCGTTTGAAAGTTTTAGACGCTATCCTAGCACTCATGGAAAAGCCGCGAAAGCTTTAGCTTTCGCGGCTTTGATCAATCATCGCGAAGAGGTTTTCTTACTTGCCGTTCTGCAGAACGGCGACGCCGGGAAGAACCTTGCCTTCCATCCATTCGAGGAAGGCGCCGCCGGCCGTCGAGACATAGGTGAAGTCGTCGGCAACGCCGGCGTGGTTGAGTGCCGAGACGGTGTCACCCCCGCCGGCGACCGAGGTCAGCTTGCCGGCCTTGGTGCACTCGGCAGCATATTTGGCGACCGCGACGGTGGCGGCATCGAAGGGAGCGATTTCGAAGGCGCCGAGCGGGCCGTTCCAGACCAGCGTCGTGGCGCGGCCGATCCAGCCATTGACGGCTTCGACCGACTTCGGGCCGACATCGAGCACCATGGCATCGGCGGGGATGGCGTCGATCGCCACGACATCGTTATCGGCTCCGGCCTTGAATTCGCGCGCGATGACGCCGTCTTCCGGCAGAACGATCGCGCAGCCGGCCGTGGCGGCTTCGATCATGATCTGCTTGGCGGTGTCGGCGAGATCGTGTTCGCAGAGCGACTTGCCGACATTGGTGCCGCGCGCGGCGAGGAAGGTGTTGGCCATGCCGCCGCCGATGACAAGCGCATCGACCTTCTTCACCAGGTTCGTCAGAAGGTCGATCTTGGTGGAAACCTTGGCGCCGCCAACAATGGCGACAACCGGGCGGACCGGATTGCCAAGACCCTTCTCCAGGGCTTCGAGCTCCGCTTGCATCGTGCGGCCCGCATAGGCCGGCAGCAGGTGGGCGAGGCCTTCCGTGGAAGAGTGGGCGCGGTGCGCGGCCGAGAAGGCATCGTTGACATAGATATCGCCATTGGCGGCGAGGGCCTTGGTGAAGGTTGCGTCGTTCTTTTCCTCTTCCTTGTGGAAGCGGGTGTTTTCCAGCAGCAGGATGTCGCCATTGTTCATCTTGGCAACGGCGTCGGCGGCCGGAGCGCCGATGCAGTCGGAGGCGAAGAGAACGGCGTGGTCCAGAACTTCCTCCACGGCGGGCACAATCAGTCCGAGGGACAGATCCGGGGAGGGGCCATCCTTCGGGCGGCCGAAATGGGCAAGCAGAATGACCTTGGCACCCTTTTCCGACAGTTCGAGAATCGTCGGAGCGACACGTTCGATGCGGGTCGCATCGGTGACCTTGCCATCCTTGACCGGCACGTTGAGGTCGACGCGCACGAGCACGCGCTTGCCGGTGATGTCGGTGAGATCGTCGAGAGTTTTGAAGGCTGCCATGGGAGGATCCAATGTTGTTGGTGGCGAAAAGTGCGCCGACCATACTACGGATGATCGGAGACGCAAGGCCATTCAGGCGTCGTTTTTTCCGGCATTTGAATCGTTTGAAACGCTTGCTTCCGGGTGTTCCCGACGCCTCTGCAGGTGAACGCGGATGCTCTTAAAAATATCGTGGAGATTGATGAAGATCGGCATCAGAACAGGCGGCTCCACCGCTTCGAGCGACATGCCGACCGACTGGATGTGGTCGTTCTCGTCGAGATCGCGGACGATCAGAATGATCTCGCCCAGGCGAACGCGATCCGCATAGTCGGCCTTGCCACCCAGGCGATGGCGCATGAGTTCAGCGATGGTAAGCCCCTTCTCCTGTTCGCTCAGCAGGCCCGGCCCATAGGCGGCATCGAGATCGGCGGCGGGGCGCAGCGGCGAGATCGAGAAGGCGCCGAAGAACTCGGCATCGTCGGGATCGACCGGGGCGCGGCTGGCAAAGAGGCGGTCGAGAAGCCGGGAATAATTGGGCGAGATGAAGAGATAGACGATATCGTTTTCGCGCAGGCGACCGGCATATTGATAGCGCATGGATTTGCCGTCGCGCACGACGAGCGAAGGCATGGCCCAGCGCGGTATGCGTTCGCCGCGCAGGACCGGGCTGTCCTTTACGACACGATAGGAGAGGAGTTCGTGGTTGACGGTGCCGGGCAGGTCGACCTCGACCTTGTCGATCGCTCCCATGCGCGGGGGAACGATGAGGCCGAGGCGGCGCGCCATGGGTTTGATGGTCCAGCCCTGTACGAGCAGCGACACCAGCACGACGATGAAGGCGACGTTGAAATAGGTCTGGCCTGATTGCAGGTTGCCGAGGATGGGCATGATGGCCAGCAAGATGGAGACCGCGCCGCGCAAGCCGACCCAGGCGACGAAGCCGGTCTCGCGCTGGGTGTAATCGAAGGGCAGCAGGCAGAGCCACACGGCGATCGGTCGGGCAATGAAGATCAGGAAAAGAGCCAACGCCGCGGCGGGTATGGCAATGGCCGGAAATTGCGACGGCGTGGCGAGCAGGCCGAGAACGAGGAACATGATGATCTGCGCCAGCCAGGTCATGCCGTCCTGGAAGCGCTTGATCGAGGCTGAGGCCGGCATCTTGCGATTGCCGGCGTAAATGCCGGCGACATAGACGGCCAGGAAACCGCTGCCGCCGACAGCGCCGGTGAAGGAGAAGACGAGGAGCGCCAGAGCCAGCACGAAGATCGGCGTCAGGCCGCGATCGGTTTCCAGCCGGCTGACGATGAGCACGATCATCATGCCGCCGAGCAGGCCAAGGACGACGCCAAGCCCCATCTGCTGGATGAAGGTGGCGAGCATGGCGAGATTGATGCCGGCATAGCCTTCGCCGCTTGCGAGCAACTCGACCAGGGCGAGCGTCAGGAAGATCGCCATCGGATCGTTGGTGCCGGATTCGACTTCGAGTGTCGAGCGAACCTTGTCGCGGATATTGATGCCGCCGATGCGGAGCAGGAAGAAGACGGCCGCGGCGTCCGTCGAAGCGACAATAGAGCCGAGCAGCAGCCCCTGCAGCCAGGTAAAGCCGAGCAGCCAGGTGGCGGCAAGGCCGAACAGCGCCGCCGTCGCGATGACGCCGACGGAGGCGATGGTCAGCGCCGGTGCCGCGGCAAGCTTGAAGGCCTGGATCGGCGTGCCGTAGCCGGAATCGAAGAGGATGATGGCAAGAGCCAGCGAGCCGAGAATATAGGCGAGATAATTGTTGGAGAATTCGATGCCGAGCCCGTCGGTGCCGGCGGCAAGCCCGATCATCAGGAAAAGCAGCAGCAAGGGTGCGCCGAAGCGGAAGGCGAGGAGGCTGGAAAAGGCCGCAATGAGAACAAGGACCGTGCCGACCAGCACGATGACGTAAAATGCCTCCACCTTGTCTTCCCCTTTCCCTGCGCCGCTGGGCCAAAAGCCCGGAATGCGGAAGTCCCTTCGTCATCCCATCATGCAGTCTTGCCGGTCATATTGGCAAATATGGCCTCATTCAGAGGAGAGCTTTACGACTGAAGCCCACTCTGACGGTTGCGACGGCGTGGTGTGATGCGCTTTTGCCAGAACGGCGAAGCGGCTTGGAATGCCTGGGAGACGTCCTGTCCAAAATTTATTGGTAAATCTGGACCATAGCAGGGCAGGGAGAACAAAGATTGAGGCGTTTTGAAGGGCAATTGCGGTTGGGGTTGCTGAAACCCCGAGAATGCATTTCGAAAGCGACCACAGGTGGCGAGTGAAGTGCTCACGGTGCCTTATGACTACCGAAAGGCTTGTGCGTGGATCCTCGGGTCAAGCCCGAGGATGACGATGCTTGAGAATAGGCCAAAGACACCGCGACTTTGGAGATGTATTTCGCTGATTAACTGCGTGGTGACAGGTGAATTCTTGTCTAAGAAAACTATCGTTTGCCCGGGCCCATCCCCAAAGCCCCGTCATCCTCGGGCTTGACCCGAGGATCCACGCACAAGCGAGCATGATTTCATGCAAGACATGAATGGGTAAGAGCTGTCAGGATGGGCGCAGCTCAAACATCCACGCGCCTGAAATAGATCGGATAATCGATCACCAGCCCATCCTCGTCCACTGGGAGGTCGACGCTGAAATCCCTGTCTTCGGCGGCGTAGCGATAAAGTTTCTCCGGCACGATGCAGGTATAATGCTGGCCGTCGCGCACCGGCTCGAACGTGTCGAATGGGATATAGAGCATGGAAAGCTTGGCGGTTCCGCTTTCCGGCGTCATCTCCAGCCGGCGAATCGGCAGGCTGTTGGTGAAGGGCGAGCCGTAGAGATCGATATCGATGCAGCCGTCGAATTGCGGCAGGGCCACGCCATCCTCGGTACGCCAATGTCCCTTGCCGTCGGAGACCAGCGCGAGACGGCGTCCATCGGTGGCTTCGACGGAGAAGGAAAGAACCGCCCAATGGGTGGAGCAATCGATGCGGTAGTAAACGCCGTAGGGCGTGCCGCCGCGGGCACCAATGATAATGCCGGCGGCGCGGATGGCCGCGGCGCCGGCATGATCGAGAGGGGTGATCGTCAGGTGTTCCAGCCCGTCTCCTTCCATGGGACGCCAGCGGACTGTCGTCGGAAGGAGCGGGCGGAAGGCCATGATCAGATCGTCTTGGCGAAGGCGACGGCCGTGTCGGACATGCGGCTCGAGAAGCCCCATTCGTTGTCATACCAGGACAGGACGCGCACGAAGTTGCCTTCCATGACCTTGGTCTGGTCGGTCGCGAAGATCGACGAGTGGCTGTCATGGTTGAAGTCGCGGGAAACCAGCGGCTCGTCGGTGTAGCCGAGGATGCCCTTGAGCTTGCCGTTCGATGCAGCCTTGATGGCTTCGTTGATTTCACCGACCGTCGTTGCCTTCTTGGCCACGAACTTGAAGTCGACGACCGAGACGTTCGGCGTGGGAACGCGAATCGACGTGCCGTCGAGCTTGCCCTTGAGGTGCGGCAGAACGAGACCGACAGCCTTTGCGGCGCCCGTCGACGTCGGGATCATGGACAGGGCTGCGGCGCGGGCGCGGTACAGGTCCTTGTGCATGGTGTCGAGCGTCGGCTGGTCGCCGGTGTAGGAGTGGATTGTCGTCATGAAGCCATGGTCGATGCCGACGGCGTCATCGAGAACCTTGACCACCGGCACCAGGCAGTTCGTGGTGCAGGACGCATTGGAGATGACCAGGTGCTCCTTGGTGAGCTGGTCATGGTTGACGCCGAAAACGACGGTCAGGTCAGCGCCGTCGGCAGGAGCCGAAACGATGACGCGCTTGGCGCCGGCCGTCAGGTGAGCGGCGGCCTTGTCGCGGGCGGTGAAGATGCCTGTGCATTCCATCGCGATGTCGACGCCGAGATCGCGGTGCGGCAGGGTTGCCGGGTCCTTGATCGCCGTGACCTTGATCGGCTTGCCGCCGCCAACGATGATCGTATCGCCTTCGACCTTCACTTCGGCGGGGAACTTGCCGTGGATGGAATCGTAACGCAGCAGGTGGGCGTTGGTCTCGACCGGGCCGAGATCGTTGATGGCAACGATCTCGATGTCGGTGCGGCCGGATTCGACGATCGCACGCAGGACGTTACGGCCGATGCGGCCAAAGCCGTTGATAGCAACTTTTACAGTCATTGAATGTCACTCCCGTTCACTCAGGGTGTTTATCTATTGGATTTGAGAGCGCTTGTCAGCGCCCTCAGGAAAGCTTTGCCTCAGCGGCGGCGACAACGGCCTCCGTCGTGATGCCGAAGTGCTTGTAGACGTCCTTGTAAGGAGCGGAAGCGCCGAAGCCCTTCATGCCGATAAATGCGCCTTCAGGTCCGATGAAGGCATCCCAGCCTTCGCGAACACCGGCTTCGACGGCAACCTTGACCGGCGAGGTGCCGATGACGTCCTTGCGGTAGGCGTCCGGCTGCTCGAAGAAGAGTTCGGTGCAGGGAACGGAAACGACGCGCGTGGACACGCCCTTGCCTTCGAGCACGGCGCGGGCGGCAACGGCGAGTTCGACTTCGGAGCCCGAAGCGAAGATCGTCACCTTGGCGTCGGCATTGCCGGCCAGCGTGTAGGCGCCGAGTTCGCAGAGGTTCTTCTCGCTATATTCCGTACGGGCGGCCTGCAGGTTCTGGCGGGTCAGCGCGAGACCGGACGGACGGTTCGTCGTCTTGATAGCGATCTGCCAGCATTCGGCCGTTTCAGTTGCGTCCGCCGGGCGGAAGAGCTGGAAGTTCGGGATGGCGCGCAGGCTGGCGACCTGCTCGACCGGCTGGTGGGTCGGGCCGTCTTCGCCGACGCCGATGGAATCATGCGTCAGCACGTGGATGGCGCGGATACCCATCAGGGCAGCGAGGCGGAGCGGCGGACGGCAATAATCCGAGAAGATCAGGAAGCCGCCGCTATAGGGGATGAGACCGCCGTGCAAGGCGATGCCGTTCATGGCAGCGGCCATGCCGTGTTCGCGGATGCCCCAGTGCATGTAACGGCCGGAGAAATCGGTCGGGGTGATCGACTTCATCTGGCTGGTCTTGGTGTTGTTCGACGGCGTCAGGTCGGCCGAACCGCCGAGCGTTTCCGGAATGAAGCCGTTGATGACTTCGAGCGCGTCTTCCGAAGCCTTGCGGGTTGCGACCGTGGGCTTGGTTTCCGCGAGCTTCTTCTTGTAGTCGCTGATGGCGGCGTCGAATCCGGCAGGCAGCTTGTGATCGAAGCGGCGGGTGAATTCGGCCTTCTTGGCCGGGTCGGCTGCGGCAAGGCGGCCTTCCCAGGCTTCGCGGGTGCCGATGGAGCGTTCGCCGGCAGCGCGCCATTCACCGAGGACGTCATTCGGGATGACGAAGGGCTCGTAGGGCCAGTTGAGCGCGACGCGGGTTGCGGCAATTTCCTCGGCGCCGAGCGGCGAGCCATGGACCTTATGGGTACCCTGCTTGTTCGGAGCGCCGAAGCCGATGATCGTCTTGCAGGCGATCAGCGTCGGGCGGTCGGACTGGTGGGCGGCTTCGATGGCGGCGCTGATGGCAGCCTGGTCGTGACCGTCGATTTCGATCGTGTTCCAGTGAACGGCCTTGAAGCGGGCGACCTGGTCGGTGGAGTCCGAAAGCGAGACGGCGCCGTCGATGGTGATGGAGTTGTTGTCCCAGAACAGGATCAGCTTGTTGAGCTTGAGGTGGCCGGCCAGCGCGATCGCCTCATGGCTGATGCCTTCCATCAGGCAGCCGTCGCCGCACATGGCATAGGTGTAGTGATCCTGAAGTTCCGAGCCGAATTCCTCGCGCAGCTTACGCTCTGCGATCGCCATGCCGACCGCATTGGCAATGCCCTGGCCGAGCGGGCCGGTGGTGGTTTCGATGCCGGTGGCGTGACCATATTCCGGATGGCCGGCGGTCTTGGAGCCGAGCTGGCGGAAGCGCTGGAGCTCTTCGACCGTCATGTCGGGATAGCCGGTCAGATAGAGGACCGAATACAGCAGCATCGAACCGTGTCCGGCCGAGAGCACGAAGCGGTCACGGTCAGGCCAAAGCGGGTTCTTCGGATCGAAGCGCAGATATTTGCCAAAGAGAACGGTGGCAACATCAGCCATCCCCATCGGCAAACCGGGGTGACCGGAATTGGCCTTCTCGACAGCATCCATGGCAAGGAAACGGATCGCATTCGCCATCCGGTCGTGTTGTTCGCGAGAGTTCATGGGTTTTTCCGCAGTGTTCCGGGTTCGGGGGATGGCCGCACGCTTGGGAGGGAGGCCATCGGTTGAAAGGCGGATGAAAGCGACACTCTTCCGAACGTCATTTCCAACGTCGCCTCAGGCGGCTGAGACATAGCAGTTAGGGCGAGCAAGTCAACAAATCGAGGGCTCAATCCGACCCTCCAACGGCAATTTTTTAACATTTGCCCGTTCACTTTTACAAAAGACGACAATGATGCGACAAGGCCTGTGCAGCCGGAAAAGGCGGCATTCATCCACAGAATAGGGGGCCTGCCACATGGCAGCCTTTATTGACGTGCTGTTGCCGAGTTGAATATTGTTGCGAAATCAGACAAGTGGCCGGATGTTTTGATTCGGGCCTTGCGCGGAGAAGCGAAGGGTATGACACCTTCAGGCAAAACGGTGGACGCGGCGCTCGCTCAATTGCGCCAGGCACTCTCGACTTTGGAGAGCGCCGTCGACGGGCGGTTCGAGCGGGAACGGGCGCAAAGCGATATAGAAGGCGAGGTCCGCAGGGTTCACGCCGATCGTTCCCGCCTTGCCCAGGAATTGGACCAGGCCGAGTTCCGTGCGAACCGGCTCGAGGAGGTCAATCGGGAAGTGTCGCGCCGGCTGGTTACGGCGATGGAAACCATAAGAGCCGTGCTGGACCGCTGATCCCCTCGGGAGGCAGCCGTCGCAGCGCGGCAGTGATCGGAAAGTCGAATGGCGCAAGTAACGGTAACGATCGACGGCAAAGCCTACCGGATGGCCTGCGAAGAAGGTCAGGAAGATCATCTGACGGATCTCGCCAATCGCTTCGATCGCTATGTCATGCATTTGAAAAGCCAGTTCGGCGAAATCGGCGATCTCCGGGTCACCGTCATGGCCGGCATCATGATCATGGACGAAGTATCGGAATTGACCCGGCGTGTGTCTTCGCTGGAGGCCGAGCTGGAAACCCTGACCAGCAGCCGGGATACGACCGTGGCGGCCAACGCGCGCGCCGAGGAAACGCTGGCAAGCGTCATCGATGAGGTGACGGCGCGCATTCACGGCATTACGGAGAAGCTCCTCGCCCGGCCGGGCGCCGAACAGGCTTGAGTTTATTTCTGCGGATGCCAGCTGCGGCCCTCTGGTGCGACGACATAATCCGCTCTATATAGTTTTGGCGGTCTGCGCTTCCCGACAGGAACCACAATCCCTGGGGCCATACTCGATCCAAAGGGAGCTGTCCCTGACCAGGCCCGTGGGCCTGGCCACACGGTGCCCACCTACGTTTGTAGGCACCCAGGATCGTAAACATCCATCGGTCGTCGTGGATCGCTCTTCAATTTTCCGGCTCAGGGCCAATTTTCCCAGCTGATTGCAAAGGAAGGCGCCGCGCAGTTCTGCTGCCGCGCTGACGCCACTCCTCCTCCCCTTAACTTTTCGACCGCAGATAGGCGCCACGCTCCAGTTCTGCCCGGTTCGTCGCGCTGCGCAGCCGCAGCAGGTCCTTGCGGGCGATCAGGCCGACGAGGCGGCCGGTCTGCGGCTCGACGACGGGAACGCGTCCCGTGTCGGCCTGGATCATGATATCGGCGACGCGTCCCACAGTATCGTCAGCATAGGCGACCGGGAGCGATGTATCCGAGATAACGTCATAGAGCGATTGATCCATGAGGTCCGGCTCGCTGTGCCAACGCAGAGCATCGGCGCGCGAGATCATGCCGACCAGGCGGTCATTGTCGCCGACGACGGGATAGAAGCGGTGCGCATCCGACTGCTCTGTCATCCGGTGCAGCGCTTCCGACAGGCGCATGGCGGCAGGCAGGGTGTCCACCTTTGCGATCATGATGTCGCGGGCGCGGGTGAGCTCGAACGGGTCTATGCCGTATTCGCGGGTGATGTGCTGGCCGCGCCGTGCGATCTTTTCCGTCAGAATCGATCGTTTCAGCAGAAGGACGGTGACGGCATAGGCCGAGACCGTTGCCGCGAGCAAAGGCACCAGCGCGCCCATGTCTCCGGTCAGCTCGACGGCGAAGAATGTACCGGTGAGCGGAGCGCGCATGGTGCCGCCCATCATGGCCGCCATGCCGAGCATCGCCCAGAAGCCGGGATCGCCGGGCAGGGCAAGGCCGACGAGCCAGCCGAGCGCGCCGCCGAGGATCAGCAGCGGTGCTAGAACGCCGCCCGACGTGCCCGAGGAGAGCGCCACCAGCCAGATGCCCGCCTTGACAAGCAGGATCGCCAGCACTGCACCGACGGCGATATGGCTGTGCAAGAGATCGGCGATGATGTCGTAGCCGACGCCCAGCGCACGTGGTTCGATCAAGCCGCCGAGCCCGACGACGAGGCCGCCGAGGGCTGGCCACCACATCCAGTGGATCGGCAGCTTTTCGAAGGCATCCTCGATCTTATAAAGCAGGGTGGTCAGCAGGCCGGATTGCAGGCCCGAGACGATGCCGAGGCCGGCGGCGAGCGCGATGCCCCACCAGGAGAGCGACATCTCGAAATGCGCGGGGAAGAGCGGGCCGCTGCTGAGCAACAATGGACGCCAGATGACCGAAACGCAGGCGGCGACAGCCACTGGAATGAAGCTGCGCGGCTTCCATTCGAACAGCAGCAGTTCGACGGCGAGCATGACGGCCGCGATCGGCGTGCCGAACACCGCGGTCATGCCGGCGGCCGCGCCGGCAACCAGCAGGGTCTTTCTCTCGGCCGCACTCATATGAAAGAGCTGCGCGAAGAGCGAGCCGATGGCGCCGCCAGTCATGATGATAGGGCCTTCCGCACCGAAGGGGCCGCCGGAACCGATCGAGATTGCCGATGACAGCGGCTTCAGCACCGCCACCTTCGGCGACATGCGGCTGCCGCCGATCAGGATCGCCTCGATGGCTTCGGGAATGCCGTGGCCGCGGATCTTTTCGGAACCGTAGCGTGCCATGAGGCCGATGACGATGCCTCCGAGAATGGGAGCGGCGATCATCCAGGGCGAGCGTGCCACCATGGCGAAGGAGAGCGGCGCGGTGCTGATCTTGAACAGCCAGAGGGCGTTGCTGACGAGCGCGATGAGATTGATAAGCCCCCAGGCGGCGAATGCGCCGCCGGTGCCGACGACAAGCGCCATGGCAATCAGCACCAGGACACGCTTGTCCGTGGTGAAATCGCCATTGTCCTTGCGGGAAGCTCCGCCGGAGAAATCGCGACTGTGACTTTGTAAGGTTACAGTGTCCTGCATTTGCGCCTTCTGTTCCAGAGCATTTTCCTGTTCTCACGCATTCCGGACGGAAAACCGCTGCGTACTTTTCCCGGAATGTTCCAAGCGCGCGGCCGTCCTTCAGCCACTCCCCGCTTTGAGATGGCAAATATATCGTAATGCGATATAAATCAACTGAGGCGCGGTGCGATCTGCAAGATTCGTTTTCGGCACTATAGTTCCTTGATCTGGAGCACGGTGTTGCCGCAAAACCGCTGAAGATTTTGCGCGACATGCTTTAGGACCGCGGGCGGCGGCAATGAGGACGATTTGATGGTGCGACGTTTGGATGAAGCTCTTTCACAGGCGGATTACGAGGCGCTGGCGACGCTGCGCTATACCCTGCGCAAGTTCATGGATTTCAGCACCTCGGCTGCCCATGAGGCGGGTCTGCCGCCGCAGCAGCATCAGGCGCTGCTGGCCATCAAAGGGAATGGCGCCGCCGAAGCGATGACGATCGGCATGCTCGCGGAAAAGCTGCTGATCGCGCCGCATACGGCGACGGAACTGGTTGGGCGCCTGATTGAGGGTGGCTATGTCACCCGCCATCCCGATCTCACGGACAAGCGCCGGCAGATCCTGCACTTGACGGAAAAGTCCGAAGAGGTTCTCCAAATGCTCAGTTCGATCCATCTGGTCGAAATCCGTGAGATGGCGCCGCGACTGATCGAGGTTCTGACCCAGCTTCAGGCTGAGGTCCACAATGATTGAGGGCGCCATTGCCTGGTGATACCGGCAATGGCGCGAGGGATCATTGGCCCAAGCGGATACCGCCGTCGCAGATCAGCGTGTGACCGCTGGTGAAGCCGTTGCCGATCAGGAAGGCGATGGCTTCGGCGATCTCCCGTGGTTTGCCGACGCGGCCAACCGGCGTGCGCGCAGCGAAGCCGGCAAAGGTCGGCTCCTTCTGTTCTTCGCTTAGGAAATCCCACCAGGGGGTATCGACGACGCCAGGAGAAACGCAGTTCACCCGGATGGGCTTGAGTTCGACGGCGAGGATCGGCGCCAAAGCGGCGATGGCGGCATTGATGGCTCCGAGCCCGGCGGTTCCGGGCATAGCCGCCTGCGCCGACACGGCGGAGACGAAGGTGATGCTGCCCTGTTTCGACAGATAGGGCAGGCAGGCCTGAGCGCAGGCGAAATGCGCCAAAGTCTTCTGCTCGAAGCCTTTCCTGACATCGGCAAGGTCGACCGTGGCGAAAGGGCCGGCGCCATTGCCGCCACCCAATGCCAGCACGAGATGATCGACCGGTCCGATTGTCTGGAAGGCCTCGCCAAGGCGGCCAAAGGCGGCCGCATCCATGGTGACGGTGGCAATATCGTTGTTGAGGTTTTGCCGAGCTGCCTGGAGTTTGGCGGCATCGCGCCCGGTAATGGTGACGCGATAGCCTTTTTCGAGAAGATGGGTGGCGGTCGCAAGGCCGATACCGGAGGAGCCGCCGATAATAGCGATGTGTTGAGACGACATGCATGTCTCCTTTTGAGGACAGAGAGTGATGGAAGGGTGTGGTTCAGGCGGTGCGGGTAAGGCTTTGGCTGAGTGTTCGCAGGTTCCGGCGCGCGGTTGGGTCATAGGCCTGGGCAATGGCGCGGGATGGGCGCAGTCCGTCGTAATAGAGGCCCGTATGGCCTTCCAAGCCGCTGCCGACAGCCAGATTGAGTATGGCATCGGCACCCTGATCGACGGAGCTCAGCGGTGCGACACCCGCCTGACGCACCATGGTCGTGTCCATATAGGTTGCCGGATGCAGGCAGTTGACGGAAACGGCGGAGCCGGCGAGCTCCTCTGCCAGATCGAAGGTGAAGATGATCTGCGCCAGCTTGCTCTGGCAATAGGCGCGCACGCCGCTGTAGCCGCGGGTCAGCATGACATCGGAGAAGTCTATGGCTTGCTGACCGACCGAGGAAACATTGACGATGCGGGCGGGAGCGCTTGCCTTCAAGAGCGGCAGGAGCCGGCGCGTCAGCAGAAAGCCGGCGAGATAGTTCACGGCAAAGCGCAGTTCATGTCCATCGCGGCTCTCCTGGCGTCCACCGCCGCCGCCACTGGTGCCGATACCGGCATTGTTGATCAGGACATCCAGGCGCTCATGGTCGCGTTCGACGGCATCGGCAAGCGCGCGGACCTCGTCCAGCGAGGAGAAGTCGGCGACATAGAAGACTGCATTGCCGCCCTTATCGCGAATGCCGGAGACCACTTCTTCCGCCCGCGCCCGGCTGCGGCCGTGGACCAGCACCTTGGCACCGGTCTCCGCCAATCTTTCGGCAACCCGCCGACCGACGCCATCGGTCGAGCCCGTGATCAGGATCGTCTTACCGCTCATATCCATCGCAACAGCCTCCATGTAGCTTACGCCAAATACTTTGGCAGCTTGCTAAGGCGACAAACAGTTTCGACTTTATCCTAGTATTAATCCTGCTATGCTGAGGCATGACCATCAATCAAAACCAGACCATCCTCGAGGCCCGGCGTCGTGAATTCGGTGCCTTCCTGCGCTCTCGCCGAGAAAAATTGACCCCGGCAAGTGTCGGGCTTCCGGCAGGGTTTCGCCGCCGCACGCCTGGGCTCAGGCGCGAGGAGGTGGCGCTGCTCGCCGGCGTCGGCGCCACCTGGTACACATGGCTGGAGCAGGGCCGCGACGTGCGCGCCTCGGCGGAGGTTCTTTCGGCGCTGGCCGACGCGCTGCGCCTTGATCCCGCCGAACGGCGGCATCTCTTTACGCTGAGCGACCGGCCGTCGGCGGAGGTTCCCTCGCACGGACCCGAGGATGTGCCGGCCGCGTTGTTGCACATGCTTGCGAGCCTTAAAGGTCAGCCTGCCTATGTTCTCGGCCGGCGCTGGGATGTGCTGGCCTGGAATGCTGCGGCCGTTGCAATATTCGGCGATTACAGCCGGCTGCAGGGCGATGCGCGCAACAGCATCCATCGGGTTTTCACCGATCCCGCCCATCGGCAGCTATTGGTCGATTGGGAGATCGTGGCGGCGAATTCGCTGGCGATGTTTCGTGCCGACAGTGCCCGTTATGCCGGCGATCCGGATTTCGAGCGGCTGATCGCCGCCTTGACGCAGGCAAGCCCGGAATTTCGTGTTTGGTGGCCGAGGCAGGATGTGCTGCGGCCGCTGACCGGTCACAAGCGTCTGCGCCATCCCGAAGGTGGCCTTATGACATTCGAATATACCGCGCTTGCCGTCATGGATCGGGCCGATATGAAGTTGGTAGTCTATACGCCACTCGACGAGGATGGATCGAGCGACAGGCTGGAGCAACTGTTGGGCCGAGTTGGTATGGCATAACCCTTCGGCTTCCATCGAGCGCAGCCATTACTCCGCTTTTCAACCTTCCAAATCGCTTTTCAGCCGATCGAGGATAGTGAGCGCATGGCCGGCATAAGCGCTGATCCAGCGATCGTGGATCTGCTTGATCGGCAAGCTGTTCAGATGGTTCCAACGCTCGCGTCCTTCCTTTTTGGCGATCACGAGGTCTGCATCTTCAAGCACCTTCAGATGCTGCATTACGGTGCAGCGGTCCATATCCGTAAAAGCCTCGCAGAGCATGCCCGTCGTTCGCGGCGCATCCTTGAGCATATCCAGAATTTCGCGCCGGCGACGATGCGCAAGGGCCTTGAAGATGAGGTCGCTATGCTTCCGGCTTGCCAGCACCAATCCGAGCCGGCGGCCGGTTTCATTTTTGCCTGGCTGATGCCGCAGACGGGAATTTTGTCGAGCGACCCGGCTCGGACGGTCTGCCGGGTGAGGCAATCCGAGTAGGTGGTACCGCCAGGTGACCGCGTCGCAGATTCCTGATAGGGAGCAGCATGCGGGGGAGTGGGAAGATCACTTTTGTGTGTGGATAAGCTTAAAAGCCGGGTGAATGACAAAATCCTTTAAATAATAACAGATTCATTGGTGGCGGAACGGGGCCTGCGCCAAAATTGCCTAAATTCAGAACGATGGGAGCGCGCGTCATACCGGGCCTGCTGAAAGAAGCGTATGCGGCAACACGAAGACACACTGCCGGTGTTACTGGATGTTCCCGATAATCAGGACCGGCAAAGGTCATTATAAACAGGTAGAAGATGTCGAGCCCAATCGATCTGGAAAATGCCGATGAGGAATTGGAAGAGCGTGGCGGTTTCGTCGGTCTGTTGAACCGCTATCGCGCGCTGATCGTCGCCCTTCTCACCGTCGCCGTCTTCTGCATCGCCGCCTATGCGATCTACGATCTGACCAATGAAGTGCGCTATGACGACGTCGTTCACGCCCTGACGACGACCAAGATCTCTTCGGTGCTGCTCGCACTGCTGTTCACCGGCCTGAGTTTCGCTTCCCTGATCTTCTACGACCAGAACGCGCTTGAATATATCGGCAAGCGGCTGCCGTTCCCGCATGTGGCGCTGACCTCCTTCAGCGCCTATGCGGTCGGCAATACCGCCGGTTTCGGCGCGCTCAGCGCCGGTGCGATCCGCTATCGCGCCTATACCCGGCTCGGCCTCTCGCCAGATGACATCACCCGCGTCATCGCCTTCGTCACGCTTGCCTTCGGTCTCGGACTGGCCGCCGTCGGTTCGATCGCGTTGCTTGTCATCGCCGATGAGATCGGCCCGTTGATCAATGTCAATGGATTGTGGCTGCGGCTGGTCGCCATTGCCATCCTCGCTGCACTTGCTTTCGTCGTCTATGCCGGCCGCAACGGTCGCGAGGTGCGCATCGGGCCGATCGCCGTCCGCCTGCCGGATTCGCGGACCTGGTCGCGGCAATTCCTCGTCACCGCTTTCGATATCGCCGCATCGGCCTCCGTGCTCTACGTGCTGCTGCCGGAATCCTCGATCGGTTGGCCCGGCTTCTTCGCCATCTATGCCATTGCCGTCGGACTTGGCGTGCTCAGCCATGTCCCGGCCGGCTTCGGTATTTTCGAAACGATCATCATCGCCTGGCTCGGCAGCTCGGTGAACGAAGATGCGGTGCTGGGTTCACTGGTCCTCTATCGCGTCATCTACAACGTCATACCGCTCGTCATCGCGATTGCCGCGATCTCCGTGGCGGAGCTGCGCCGCTTCGTCGATCATCCCGTCGCGTCGAGCATGCGCCGCATCGGTGCCCGTCTCATGCCGCAGCTGCTGTCTGCTTTTGCACTGCTGCTCGGCATGATGCTGGTCTTTTCGAGCGTGACGCCGACGCCGGACCAGAACCTGATCGTGCTTTCCGACTATCTGCCGCTATCGCTCGTCGAAAGCGCGCATTTCCTCTCGAGCCTTCTCGGGCTTGCGATCATCGTCGCGGCGCGCGGCCTCAGCCAGCGTCTCGACGGCGCCTGGTGGGTCGCGATCTTTTCGGCGCTGCTGGCGCTGTTCTTCTCGCTGTTGAAGGCGATCGCCATCGTCGAGGCCGGGCTGCTCGCCTTCTTCGTTTTCAGCCTCATGGTCAGCCGCCGCCTGTTCAGCCGGCCCGCTTCGTTGCTCAACCAGACGCTTACCGCCGGATGGCTGACGGCGATTGCCGTCATCTGCATCGGCGCCATTGTGGTGCTGTTCTTCGTCTATCGCGATGTCGGATACAGCAACGAGCTCTGGTGGCAGTTCGAATTTGCCGACGAGGCGCCTCGCGGCCTTCGCGCAGCGCTCGGCATTTCCATCCTCTCCTCGGCGATCGCGATCTTCAGCCTGCTGCGTCCCGCGACAAAGCGGCTGGAGCCTGTAACCGACGACGCGGTGACGCGCGCCGTCGAAATCGTTCGCAAGCAAGGCGTGGCCGACGCCAATCTGGTGCGCATGGGCGACAAGAGCATCATGTTCTCTGAAAAGGGCGATGCCTTCATCATGTATGGCAAGCAGGGCCGCTCCTGGATCGCACTGTTCGATCCGGTCGGTCCGCGCCAGGCGCTGCCCGATCTCATCTGGCGCTTCGTCGAGGCTGCGCGAGCCGCAGGATGCCGTTCGGTATTCTACCAGATTTCGCCGGCGCTTCTGTCCTATTGTGCGGATGCCGGTTTGCGTGCCTTCAAGCTCGGCGAACTGGCCGTGGTCAACCTTGCCAATTTCGAACTGAAAGGCGGCAAATGGGCCAACCTCAGGCAAACCGCGAGCCGCGCGGTCCGCGACGGACTAGAATTTGCCGTTATCGAGCCTCAGGATATACCTGCAGTCATGGATGAGCTTGCCCATGTGTCGGACACATGGCTTGCCGATCACAATGCCAAGGAAAAGAGCTTTTCGCTTGGCGCGTTCGACCCGGATTATGTGTGCTCGCAGCCGATCGGCGTGTTGAAGAAGGATGGTAAGATCGTCGCTTTTGCGAATATCCTGATGACGGAGACCAAGGAAGAGGGATCCGTCGACCTGATGCGTTTTTCGCCCGATGCCCCGAAGGGTTCGATGGACTTTCTGTTCGTGCAGATTCTCGAATATCTCAAGGAGCAGGGCTTTCAGCGTTTCAACCTCGGCATGGCGCCGCTGTCGGGCATGTCGAGACGGGAATCGGCGCCGGTTTGGGACAGGGTCGGAGGGACTGTCTTCGAGCATGGCGAGCGTTTCTACAACTTCAAGGGGCTTCGTGCCTTCAAATCCAAGTTCCATCCTGAATGGCAGCCGCGCTACCTGGCTGTTTCGGGAGGTGTCAGTCCAATGATCGCGTTGATGGATGCCACATTCCTCATCGGAGGCGGACTTAAGGGGGTCGTGAGGAAATGATCTTGAAATACGCAATGTCGTTGGCTTTCGCCGGCATGGTGTCGCTGAGCCTTCTGGTATCGGGGCCGGCGCGCGCTGAGGCCGACGATGCCAAATATGATCTGGGCATGATCCCCGCGCCGCACATCATGCGTCCGCAAGGTAAGGTGACGAGCGAAGTCGTTCTGATTTCCGACCTTGCTGGCTGGAGCGACAAGGAAAAGGCGGTCGCCGACAAGCTCGTTGCCAACGGCACGCTGGTCATCGGCATCGATTATCCGTCCTTTCTGGCTTCGCTCAACAAATACGACGTCAGCCAGAACGACGGCTGCATCTACATCGTCGCGGATCTGGAATCGCTGAGCCAGCAGGTGCAGCGCTCCTTTGCCGACAGTACCTATCAGCTGCCCATCATTGCCGGCGTCGGCGCAGGCGGCGCCATGGCGCTGACCATTGCCGCCCAGACGCCGGATGCGACGATCGCCGGCACGCTGGCCGTCGATCCGACCGCCGGCATCGGTCTGAAGCAGGAGCTCTGCACGCCGGCCGAGAAGAAGACCGATGGCGACATGGTGTCCTTCGGCCTGCAGGAAGGTGCGCTGCCCAACCCGATCCTCGTGACTTTCACGCCGAATGCACCGAAGGATGGACGCGACCATGTCGAGGAGATCCAGAAGGAACATCCCGACGTTCAGTCGACGGATTCGGGCAATGGCGATACCTATGCGACGCTCGAGGCTTCGCTTGCCGATCTGATGAAATCGATCGACAGCTCCAAGTCGCCGCTTGGCCTTCCCCTCGATGTCATGGAAACGACGCCGACCGAAGATACGCTTGCGATCGTCTATTCGGGCGATGGCGGCTGGCGCGATATCGACAAGGAGGTCGGCAGCTATCTGCAGGATCAGGGCATCCCCGTCGTGGGCGTCGACTCGCTGCACTACTTCTGGTCGGAGCGGGATCCGCAACAGACGGCCGATGATCTTGCCCGCATCATCGATTTCTACACCAAGCGCTTCAAGGTCAAGCACGTGGTGCTGGTGGGCTATTCCTTCGGCGCCGATGTATTGCCGGCGAGCTATAATCGCCTGAAACAGGCCGAAAAGAACAAGATCGTCCAGATGTCGCTGCTTTCTCTGTCACAGAAGGTCGACTATGTGATCTCGGTCATGGGTTGGCTCGGCGCTTCGAGCCAGGGCAAGGGCGGCGATCCCGTCAACGACCTCAAGTCCGTCAATCCGAAGATGGTACAGTGCGTCTACGGCAAGGACGACGACGAGGATGTCGCATGCCCGCTGTTGAAGGGCACCGGCGCCGAAGTCATCGCCATGGATGGCGGTCATCATTTCGATGACGACTACGAGGCCCTGGCGAACCATATCATCAACGGCCTGAAGAGCCGCCTCGGCGAGTAGCATTCATGACGCGCGGCATGCTTGCTTGCCGCGCGTCCCATCCTGTTCCTTCCCGTTACCGCAGGCAGATGCCTTTTCCTGGATGCTCGGCGCAGCATTTGTTTGCTTCTTGCCGCGGCTGCCGCTAGTCGGAAGGATACATAGCATGAGCGCCGGTTTCACGCCGCTCGCCGTCACATCCAGAAAGGTCCATCCTTGTCCGCTGCATCGTCCTCCGCCTTCACCAAGACCTATTCCGGTTTCCTGTTCGACATGGACGGCACGATCATCAATTCGATTGCTGCTGCAGAGCGTGTCTGGGGCAATTGGGCACGCGCTCAGGGTCTTGATGTCGAGAAGTTCATGCCGACCATGCATGGCAAGCGCGGGGTCGATACCATCGGCCAATTGAATCTGCCTGATGTCGATCCGATCGCGGAGGCGCTGAAGATCACCGAAGCCGAGATCGCCGATGTCGAGGGTGTCATCGCGCTGCCGGGCGCCGTCGATTTCCTTGCATCACTGCCGCCGGAGCGCTGGGCGATCGTTACCTCGTCGCCCTATCGGCTGGCGCTGGCGCGGCTGGACGCGGCCGGGATCCCGGTTCCGCGCTTCATGGTTACCGCCGAAGACGTGAAGGTCGGCAAGCCTGATCCGCAGGGCTATATTCTCGGCGCGCAGCGCCTCGGCCTCAGCCCATCGGAGTGCCTGGTGTTTGAAGACGTCTTGGCCGGCGTCAAGGCGGGCGAAGCGGCCGGTGCCGATGTGGTGGTCATCACCGCCACGCATTCGCATCCGATCGAGACCGGTCATACGACGCTGCAGAACTATGAGAATGTTCGCGCGCATGTGGATGGCGACGGAAAATTGTCGATCACCCGCAAGGACTGAAAGAGCTGACTTCCTTCTGCGACGGCTGGATGTCGCTTTCGCGCTTTGCAACGGGCGCCCGGCTCATTATGTTTTCGCGATATCATAGATACTTGCGAAGATCCGATGAGCCCCAAAGAGCTGAAAGCCCGATACCGTAACGAATGCCTGGCGGCGCGCGATGCCATTCCGGCCGATGAGCGCATCGAAAAAGGCCTTGCCATGCTTGCCCATGGCGGCGATGTCATCGATGTCGAACCGGGGACGGTTGTCTCCGGCTTTCTGCCAATCCGCTCCGAAGTGGATATAAGGCCGCTGATGGCGCGGCTGCGGGAACGTGGTGCACGGCTTTGCGTGCCCGTCATCCTCGACCGCAACACGATCGTCTTTCGGGAGCTTGTTGCGGGTGCGCCGCTGGTTCCCGTCGGATTCGGAACTTTCGGCCCGGGTCCCGATGCGGCGGTGTTCGATCCCGATGTCATGCTCGTGCCGCTTTCGGCCTTTGACAGAAGCGGGCATCGTATTGGTTATGGGGCGGGCCATTACGATCGCGCTATCGAGCGTTTGCATCAAAAAGGCTTGAATCCCCAGCTGATCGGCATTGCATTCGATTGCCAAGAAGTGCGATCAGTACCGGCTGAGCCGCATGATGTCCGTCTTGACGCGATTTTGACCGAGAGCGGACTCAATTTCGTTTCGGAAGTGATTGGATAGCGAATGCGGCTGCTTTTTCTGGGAGATATGGTCGGCAAGACGGGACGAACCGCGGTGTGGGAACGCCTGCCGGGGCTCGTATCCGACCTGAAGCTCGATTTCGTCGTCGTCAATGGCGAAAACGCCGCCGGCGGATTCGGCATCACCGAGGACATCTTCCTTGAGACGATCAATGCCGGCGCCGATGTCGTGACAACGGGCAACCATGTCTGGGACCAGAAGGAAGCCGTTGTATTCTGCGAGCGCCACGACCAGTTCCTGCGCCCCGCCAACTATCCGGCCGGCACGCCCGGCCGCGGCTCCGGCCTCTATTATGCCCGCAACGGCGCCCGCGTCCTCGTCGCCAACATCATGGGCCGCGTCTTCATGCATCCTGAGCTGGACGATCCCTTCAAGTCGGCAGAAGCCATTCTTGACGCCTGCCCGCTGAAGGAACAGGCCGATGCGATCGTCTTCGATTTTCATGCAGAGGCGACGAGCGAGAAACAGTGTTTCGGCCATTTCGTCGATGGCCGTGCGAGCTTCGTCGTCGGCACCCATACGCATGTGCCGACCGCGGACGCGCAGATCCTCAATGGCGGCACCGCCTATATGTCGGATGCCGGCATGTGCGGCGATTACGATTCTTCGCTCGGCATGGACAAAGAGGAACCGTTGAACCGCTTCATTTCGAAGATGCCGAAGGGACGTTTCGAGGCGGCTTCGGGGCCTGCCACCATCTGTGGCGTCGGCGTCGAGATTTCCGACACGACGGGATTGGCCGAAAAAATCGCGCCGCTGCGGCTCGGACCGCGTCTTGCGGAAACCATTCCGGACTTCTGGCGCTGATCGCTGCACTAGAGCCGGATGATTTTAGGTCAGGTCGACCTAAAATCTGAATCCGCTCTATAATTCATCATCGGCATATGATGACGCGATTGTGAGCAATCCCATCTGATTGCCGCTGGACCCGTTTCCGATCATGTCGCATCCTTCGGCCACTATCTGGCTTGAGGGGATGGCATGTTACAGCGATTTCCTGTCCTTGCCGTGTTTTTCCTGGCGATCATCCTCAGCTGGAACGTCGCGGACGCCCAGCAGAATCCGGTTCGTCCGCAACCCAGCCAATGCCAGGCGATCGCGCAGTCCCTGCCCAAGGCGACATTCGTCAGCTTTTCTCCTCCCGGTCCGACGCTCGCCAATGATCCGGTTAATGGTGATGTGAAGATCACCTTCCTCGACCATGCCACGCTTTTCATCGAAACGCCGGGCGGCGTTTCCATCGCCACGGATTATAGCGGCGCCTATCCACCGCCCTATACGCCTGAGGTCGTGACGATGAACAAGGCGCATCCGAGCCACTACACGCTCACGCCGGACCCGGCGATCAAATATGTGCTGCATGGATGGAGCGACGTGCCCGGAGAGCCGGCAAAGATCCGCATGACCGTCGGTGATACGCTGATCCGCAATGTCGTCACCGATATTCGTCCCTGGGGTGGCGGCATCGAAGCCAACGGCAATTCGATCTTCATCTTCGAGGTGGCGGGCCTCTGTATCGGCCACCTCGGGCATCTGCATTTCGAACTCACCGACCAGCAATATGCCGAAATCGGCCGGCTCGATGTCGTGATGGTGCCGGTCGACGGCGGCTTGACCATGGGGGCCGACAGCATGAGCCGCGTGGTGAAAAGGCTGCGCTCGTCGCTCATCCTGCCCATGCATCGCTGGGGTCCACCGGTCGATCAGTTCCTGGCCCTGTTCGGTCCCGACTTCGATGTCGGCTATGCGCCGACCGCGAGCGTCACGGTGTCGGTGAAGACCCTGCCGCGCAAGCCGCTGATCTATGTGCTCAAGGGGCTATGACGATTTTCGTTGAGATATATATCCCGTCCATCTATGCAACTTCTGCTAGGCATGATCGATTGTGCTGTACCATTGGGGGAAGCGCATGAATCGGGTTCTTTTCACTGCATTAGTAGCTGCGGCGTTGTCGGAATGCGTCTCATCAAACCCGGTCAACACGACGCCCGATGGCTATCGCATCGAAAAATTCAGCCAGGGAACGGTTTCTATTGGCAAGAGCGCAAATCTGTTGGCCGCTGGCAGTTGGAGCGTGTCATGCCCAGCCGATGCAATGACCGACAAACGCAATTGTAGCATTACGTCCCTGTCGGGGGCTTTGTTCATTGACTACGGCAGTTCGCCGACACCCCAACGCGTCTGCCTCTTGTCACATGATGCGCCGGGCATGACTGCATTGATCAGAGTTGATAACCATCCGGCGGTAGCTACCGATACATATGGTTGCGTTCCGGCAAGCCGGATCATTCAACAGATGAGAAGCGGCAGTACTTTTCTGGCGCGCGTCGGCGCCATCAATGACTGGTCGCCCGATCTACGACCCGTAATCAAGGACGAACGCGCGTCACTCGAGGGATTGAACAAGGCCATGGAAACCGTCGGCGATATTCGGGCAGGCAAGCTTGTCGTCAAGCCATAGGAATGTGGCGGAAGGCCCCGACCGACACCATTATCCGGCTTTTCACTTGAATGAAGGCCGCTTCGCTCTTATAAGGCGGCCATTCCCAACAAAAGACGTGAACAGGGGTGCCATGGCTGGCCATTCACAGTTTAAAAACATCATGCACCGCAAGGGCCGTCAGGACGCGGTGCGGTCGAAAATGTTCTCCAAGCTGGCGCGCGAAATCACGGTCGCTGCCAAGATGGGTCTGCCCGACCCGGCCATGAACGCAAGCCTGCGTCTGGCGATCCAGAACGCCAAGGCGCAGTCGATGCCGAAGGACAATATCGATCGCGCCATCAAGAAGGCTTCCGGTGCCGACACCGAGAATTACGATGCGATCCGTTACGAGGGCTACGGTCCGGGCGGCACGGCGATCATCGTCGAAGCACTGACCGACAATCGCAACCGCACGGCGTCCAACGTCCGTTCGATTTTCACCAAGGCCGGCGGTGCGCTTGGCGAAACCGGTTCGGTGTCCTTCTCCTTCGATCACGTCGGGGAAATCACCTACAAGCCTTCCGCCGGTGATGCCGACAAGGTCATGGAAGCGGCGATCGAGGCCGGCGCCGATGACGTCGAAAGCGACGAAGAAGGCCATGTGATCATCTGTGCCTTCGAATCCCTCGGCGAAGTCGCCAAGGCGCTCGAAGCGACGCTCGGCGAAGCCGAAACTGTCAAGGCGATCTGGCGCGCGCAGAACAACGTGCCGGTCGACGAAGAAAAGGCCCAGTCGCTGATGAAGCTCATCGAAAACCTGGAAGACGATGACGACGTCCAGAACGTCTATTCGAACTTCGAAGTTTCTGACGAAGTTCTGGCCAAGCTCTCGGCCTGATCCTTTGCAGTTATTCAAGAAAAGCCGGCTGTAGAAACGCAGCCGGCTTTTCGCGTTATGGGGCTGTCGCGCGGATAAAATCGTCGCGGAAGGTGGAGAGATCCGGTGCGGCGACATCGGAGACTGCCCAGAAGACCAGTCCATCCGCATGCCATTCGACGAAATTGTAGCCCTCCTTCTCGGCATTGTTTTTGGCTCGCGCAGCGCCCGGCCAGATGAAGAGATTGATGACATGGCCGTGCCGGCGATAGATCAGCGCCGCCACCACCCGCCCGTCGAGATAATCCACCCTGCCACCGACGAGAGGGAAGCCCTGTGTCGCCAGATCGACCACGGGCGGGGAGAAATCGATCTTGCCGTTGAACCATGGTTTGACCGTGTGCTGGTCTGAGGTCAGCACGTCGGTCAGATGGTCGGCGAGCATCGAGCGCACATGGCTTGCGAGAAGCTGATCCTCGATCGTCTGGCTCTGCTGCTGCACGTTCAGCACCAGCATTAGGCTGGCGGCGAGAACGGCAAGCGAGGGCACGAAGCTCCATTCGCGCACGAGCCGCCAGACATGCTGCCACGGGCTGTCCATGTGGCTCACGGCTGCGCGCCTCATCATGGATTGCTCCAGCGTGAGTGCCGCCTGCACGCGGGCATGGACGGTATCAGGCGCCTGCCATTTCACACCCTCGCGTGCGGAAAGACGCTTGACCATCAGGGCATTCTCCATCTCGCCGGCGCAGTCCCGGCAGGTGGCCAGATGTGCCTCGAAGCGCGCGGCATTGGCTGCGTCAAGTTCGCCGTCGATGAAGCCGTGCAGCAGGTCGTTCCATTCGCCGTGATCATTATGGTCTCCGCCGTTCATCGTGCCGCCCCTTTTCCTTCGAGGCTGCGCCAGACTTCGCCGAAATCGCGGCGGGCACGGGCGAGCCGCGACATGACGGTGCCGATCGGCGCATCGATGATCTCGGCGATTTCCTTGTAGGAGAGATCCTCGAGTTCGCGCAGGACCAGAACCTCGCGCATGGCATCAGGCAGCCTTTTGATGACCTCGCGCACGCGCTGCGTTTCCGACTTGCGGATGAAGGCCGCCTCGGGCGTATCCTCCTCGGAGGCGGGATCAGGGGAAGGCGAGCCTTCATCCGAATCCCGTTCGTCCGACATCGGCTGCTCATAGCGGGTCTTGCGCCGGCCCTCCTGCAGCCAGGCGTGATAGCAGTTGCGGACGATGGTGAAGGTCCATGCGCGGGCATCGCCATCGCGAAAGCCGCCGAAGCCGCGATAGGCGCGAAGATAGGCCTCCTGCACGATATCCTGCGCGGCATCGGCATCGCGGCTCAGGAAACGCGCGAAATTATAAGCGGCGTCGAGATGCGGGATGATCGTTTGCTGGAAGCGGCGCATGCTCTCGTCGGGCAGCGCGGTCGCGTGCTTCAATGGCTCCGCGCTGGCAGCGGATTGAGCGACCGCCATCTGGACGGCGTGATTGCCGGGCTTCGCCTCGGCAATGAAACGACGCAGGCGAGCCAGAAATCGGGCAAACCTGCCGATCGCGGTGTTTTGCGGCGAGTGCCATGTCCATGGGCGGGGCTGGCCGCCAAGTATCATCGAACTCATAGGTCGGGCGTCTGTCATCGTGATCCCCGCAAAACGCCGCTGCTGACTGTAAGCTTCAGCTAAGGCGCTTGCAATGTTGCCTGAGAGGCTAGATCGCGCTTGCGCGGGTTTTATTCCCGGTCGGATGAAAAAATCAAAGGCGAGGGAATGCGGAATGTCCGTCATCCCATCCGCCAATCCCTCGCCGCTAAAATAATCAAATGGATTTCAATGGCTTGCAAGAAATCTTCGGTCGAGGGGGGAATAAGCGCTCATTACCATCGATCTTCTTCCTCAGTGGACGGCCGCGATCGCTTGCGACCTCCGCCTGGCCCGAAAAGCCATAACCACGAGGAGATACTGCGATGTTTGATATGACCCGCCGCGCCGTGCTCGGCACGGCTGCAGCTGCGGCAGCCTTCGGGCTGTCGTCGAAGCTCGAATTCATACCGCAAGCCTTTGCCGCCACGCCGCTGGAGCCGACGGTCGGCTTCTACAAATACAAGGTCGGTTCGATCGAGGTCACGGCCATCTATGACGGCATCTGGCGCAAGCCGCACGATCCGGCCTTCATCAAGAACGCCTCCGTCGAAGACACCAAGGAAGCGCTTTCAAAGGCCGGTCTGACCACCGACTTCATGCCCATTCCGCTGACCGTCGTCGTCCTTGATATCGGCGGCCGCAAGATCATGATGGATGCCGGCTCCGGTGTCGGGCAATGGCAGACCAACGCCACGCATCTGCCGGCCAACATGGCCGCCGCCGGCATCGACTACAAGAAGATCGATACCATCATGATCTCGCATTTCCATCCCGACCACGTCTGGGGCCTGATGGAAAAGGGAACGAACGCGGCCGTCTTCCCGAATGCCGAGCTGGTCGTCAACGCGACCGAATACAAGTGGTGGACCGATCCCGGCCGTGTCGACAAGCTGGCGGAGGGCCGCAAGGAAGCCGGCCGGCGCATCGCCTCAGTCTTTCCGACATGGAAGAACTGGAAGCTGGTCGATGACAATGCCGAAGTGGCGCTCGGCGTTCACATGCTGGCCGCTTACGGCCATACGCCGGGGCACTCGGTCTTCTTCATAGATGGCGGTAGCGAACAGCTGATGGTCTCGGCCGACATCATGTATGTGCCGGCGCTGCTTGCACCCCATCCCGAATGGGAGGGTGCCTACGACCAGGACGGCCCGATGGCCGTCGCCACCCGCCGCAGGCTGATCGACCGCGTCATTGCCGACAAGATCAGGATCTGCGGCTCGCACTTCCCATTCCCGGGCTCCGGCACCTTCGTCAAGGACGGCAATGCCTACGGATTTACCCCCACCATCCAGGCCTGAGTGGCCAGAAAGAGGAGCAACTACCATGTTCAGACATGCCATTTTCGGGATCGCCGGCCTGTGCGCTGTCGCCATCCTTCCGGCCGCAACGGCAGGCGTTGCCTTTGCCGTCGATAATATGGAATCGACCGATGCGCCGGACCTGACCTCCGTGCGTGCCAAGATCGACGCCAAGGACTATGCCGGAGCACTCGCCGAGCTTCGCGATATCGCCGAGGAGCACCAGCAGGCCGATGTCTACAATCTGATGGGCTTCACCCTGCGCAAGACCGGCGACTTCAAGACATCGCTGACCTACTACACCAAGGCCCTGGAACTGCAGCCGGATCATAAGGGCGCGCATGAATATCTCGGCGAACTCTATGTCGAGACCGGCGATATGCCCAAAGCCCGCGAGCAGCTGGCAACGCTGACCAAGCTTTGCCCTAGTGGATGCGAGGAGCTTGAGGATCTGACCAAGGCGATCTCCGCCAAGGCAACCAACTGACGCTGTGTTTCAATCGATCCGGTGGCCTTCCATTTGATCATGTCGTGGGATGCCGCCGGACAGGATCGGAAATCTATGAATCTGACGGGAAGGAGATGGTCATGGAATTCGAAGAGGGGAGTGCAGTTCTCGTGAACATGACCGATATGGCATTGCTGTTCGGTCGCATACTGCTGTCGCTGCTCTTCCTGGAAGAGGGCATCGAACTTGCCAGCAATTTGGACAATGCCTTGGATGCCATGGCCAGGCTTGGCGTCACGGCTCCCATCGCGGTTGCAACCATCGTGCTGCAGCTTGGCGCGGGTCTCGCCATTGCGCTTGGCCTGATGACCCGGTTGGCCGCATTTGGCCTCGGCCTGTTCTGCTTGCTGACGGCGATGCTTTTTCACACGAACTTCGCCAGCCACAACGAGCTGCTGCATTTCGAAAAGGATTTGGCGATCGCCGGCGGCATGTTTGCGCTGATCGTCGCCGGCGCCGGCAAGCTGTCGCTCGACATGCTCATCCGGCGCCACTGGAAGACGAGGCTCGTGGCTTGAGCCGTCGATCGTCCGGTGAGCCGCACAAAGGGCTTCTGCTCACCGGTTGAGCTGCTTTCCCCGAGAATCAGGAGACCTTCTTGAAGCTCGGAAGCGTTGCGAAGAGTTCCACCGACTTCAGCCGCGCCTCGATGTCATGGATCGGCATCGAAATGATCACTTCATCAGCCTCCGTATCCCGGATGAACTGCGAAATCTTCTTTTCGGCCGTCTCAGGTGAGCCAACGATGGCATAGCGCAGCGTGTTTTCCACATTCAGCTTTTCCATCGGCGTCCAGAAATCGTCCATGTCGCTGCGCGGGCGCGGGAAGGGGCCACGCACGTTGCGGCGGAGGTTGACGAATTGCTGTTGTGCGGAGGTGAAGTGATACTGCGCTTCTTCGTCCGTATCGGCCACAGCGCCCATGGCGCCGACCATCACATAGGGCTTATCGAGCGTGGCCGAGGGCGTGAAGCGCTCACGGTAGATGGCGATGGCATCCATCAGGGCTTCCGGCGCGAAATGCGAGGCGAAGGCATAGGGCAGGCCGAGCATGGCGGCGAGATGGGCGCTGTAAAGGCTGGAGCCGAGCAGCCAGATGGGGATGTTGGCGCCATGGCCGGGAACGGCAAGGATGATCTGGTTGTCGTCGGCCGGGCTGAAGAGGTGCTGCAGTTCGACGATATCCTGCGGGAAACTCTGCGCACCGGCATCGATATTGCGCCGCAGGGCTTGCGCCGTGCGCATGTCCGTGCCCGGCGCGCGCCCAAGGCCGAGATCGACGCGGCCGGGAAACAATGCTTCCAGCGTGCCGAATTGCTCGGCAATCACCAGCGGTGAGTGGTTCGGCAGCATGACGCCGCCCGAACCGATGCGGATGCGCGAGGTTGCCGCGCCGACATGGCCGATGACGACCGACGTCGCGGCGCTGGCGACACCCGGCATGCCGTGATGCTCGGCAAGCCAGAATCGGTTGTAGCCCAGCTCTTCCGCCTTCTGCGCCATGCGCTTCGAACTCTCGAAGGACTGGCTGATGGTGCTGCCTTCGGCAACGGGCGAAAGATCGAGGATGGAAAAGGGAACCATGGCAAGAACCTGCGTGGTGGAAAGGAGGGGTTGCTTGCACATGTAGGAGCGCTGCATGCCTATTCCAAACCCTGTCGCCGCAATTTCGTCACGATGTTTTCAGCGCGGCTCCGGCAATCGCAATCTGTCCCTTGTTTTTGTTTTGTTCACATTTTGCTGGCACATGTCGGGCCTGAAAGATAGGTTTGACCCATGCAAAATACGATTCGCATCATCGGCATCGATCCGGGCTTACGCCGCACCGGCTGGGGTATCATCGATACCCTAGGCAACTCCCTGCGTTTCGTCGCGTCGGGGACCGTGACGTCGGACGGCGACATGGATCTCGCATCCCGCCTTTGCCAGCTTCATGATGGTCTTGCCGATATCGTGCACAGCTACAAACCGGATGAGGCCGCGGTCGAACAGACCTTCGTCAACAAGGATGCCGTGGCGACGCTGAAGCTCGGCCAGGCGCGTGGCGTCGTCATGCTGGTGCCGGCACGCGCCGGCCTGCCGGTGTCGGAATATGCGCCGAATGCCGTCAAGAAGGCCGTCATCGGCGTCGGCCACGGCGAGAAGCAGCAGATCCACATGATGTTGAAGATCCTGATGCCCAAGGTCGAGTTCAAGGGCAATGACGCCGCCGACGCGCTGGCTATCGCCATATGCCATGCCCATAACCGCGGCACCAGCAGACTGCGGCAGGCAGCACTGGCCGGATAGTTTGTTCTTGACTTGTTCCTATGGTAATGATAATTCTTACTTTGTAATTGGAGAGTAAGAATGCGTGTGACATCCAAGGGACAGGTGACTATCCCCCGCGACTTGCGTCAGTTGGCTGGCATAGAGCTCAACAGCGAGGTCATATTCTCCATCGAGGATGGAAAGCTGGTTGTTTCGCCCAAGAACGGCAAGCGGGAGATTGAGGATCGGCAGCGGCTCGATCGGTTCATGGCTACCCTCAAGCGCCTGGAAGGCACCGGTGATCAGGATATCGACGCCGAAGCGCTAATGTCGATGACGCGTGACCGGTAGGCATGGTCACCATCGTCGACACGAATGTGTTGGTTGATCTGGCGATATCTGGTTCAGCCTGGCACGGCTGGTCCAGTGGGCAGGTTCTTTCAGCTTTCAAGCGAGGACCGGTGGTTATCAACCCCATTATCTACGCGGAATTCTCTGTGCGTTATAGCAGCATGGATCAAGTGGACGAGCTGCTGCCGCAAAGCGAATTTCGCCGTGAAAGCCTTCCCTGGCCAGCAGCATTTGCCGCAGCAGCGGCTTTTAGGGTTTATCGGCAGGCTGGCGGTGGAAGAGACCGCATTCTTCCAGACTTTCTGATCGGAGCACACGCTGCAGTGCGCGGCTACTCCATATTGACGCGTGATCCCAAGGGCTATCGCTCCTACTTTCCCTCGCTCGACCTCATCACCCCCGAAACCCATCCCTGACGGACATCATCCATGATCGGCAAGCTGAAAGGCACAATCGAAGAGATCCGCGAGGACTATGTGCTCGTGGACGTGCACGGCGTCTGCTACGTCGCCTATTGCTCGGCCCGGACGCTGTCGAAACTCGGTTCGGTCGGCGAGGCCTGCATTCTCTTCATCGAGACCTATGTACGCGAAGACCAGATCCGCCTTTTCGGCTTCATGACGGCGCTGGAACGCGAATGGTTCAACATCGTGCAGACGGTTCAGGGTGTCGGTGCGAAAGTGGCGCTGGCGCTGCTGTCGACCCTGACGCCGGCCGAGCTTGCCAATGCTATCGCCTTGCAGGATCGTGCTGCCGTTTCGCGGGCGCCCGGTGTTGGCCCGAAGGTCGCCATGCGTATCGTGACGGAACTGAAGAACAAGGCACCGGCCTTTGCCGGCGATGCTGCCAATATCGGGCTCAAGCAGGAGCTTGGGGAAGGTGTTGCCGCAGCGCCCGTTGCCGACGCCGTCTCGGCGCTGACCAACCTCGGCTATTCCCGCGATCAGGCCGCCAACGCCATCGCCGCGGCAATGAAGGCAGCTGGCGAGGGTGCCGACAGCGCCAAGCTGATCCGCCTCGGCTTGAAGGAACTGTCGCGGTGAGGCTTTGCACCTTCCGCAATCCTTACTATTGTCGCAAAGTCGAGAGATCGACATGGGGTGCTCCGTCGTCAAAGACTATTTTTGAGTGCGGCAGAATAAATGCTGCCTTCGGCGCGGGAGCCGCAAAACGCATACCGGAAATGGAACCTCTGACATGAGTGAAGCCGCACGTCTGATATCGCCGGAAAAGCGGGGCGAAGACATCGATGCGACGCTCAGACCGCAATCGCTGGACGAGTTTACCGGCCAGGCGGAAGCGCGCGCCAATCTGAAGGTCTTCATCGAGGCGGCCAAGGGGCGTGGCGAGGCGCTGGATCATGTGCTGTTCGTCGGCCCACCTGGCCTCGGCAAGACGACCTTGGCGCAGATCATGGCCAAGGAACTCGGCGTCAACTTTCGCTCGACGTCCGGTCCGGTCATCGCCAAGGCGGGCGATCTGGCGGCGCTGCTCACCAATCTCGAAGAGCGCGACGTACTCTTCATCGACGAGATCCATCGGCTCAATCCGGCCGTCGAAGAAATCCTCTATCCTGCGATGGAAGATTTCCAGCTCGATCTCATTATCGGCGAAGGCCCGGCGGCGCGTTCGGTGAAAATCGATCTCGCCAAGTTCACGCTGGTTGCTGCCACCACCCGCCTCGGCTTGCTGACGACGCCGCTGCGCGACCGTTTCGGCATTCCGGTACGTCTGAGTTTCTATACGGTCGAAGAGCTGGAGCTGATCGTTCGGCGCGGTGCGAGGCTGATGGGCCTCGGTATGACCGACGAGGGTGCGCGCGAGATTGCAAGACGCGCCCGCGGCACGCCGCGCATCGCCGGCCGCTTGCTGCGCCGCGTGCGCGATTTCGCCGAGGTCGCCAAGGTCGAAGCGGTGACGCGCGAGATTGCCGACGAGGCGCTGACACGGCTTCTCGTTGACAATGTCGGCTTCGACCAGCTCGACAAGCGCTACCTCAATATGATCGCGGTCAATTTCGGCGGCGGGCCGGTCGGCATCGAAACCATAGCCGCCGGGCTTTCCGAGCCGCGGGATGCGATCGAGGATATTATCGAGCCCTACATGATCCAGCAGGGCTTTATCCAACGCACGCCGCGCGGCCGTGTTTTGACCGCGATTGCCTGGAAACATCTCGGCATGCAGCCGCCCAAGGATCTGGAGGCCGCGCAGTTCGGGTTGTTCCGGGAGGAAGATTGAATGCTCGGCCGTCGTGCCTTCCTGAAGCTTTTCGGCGGCAGCATATTGGGATTGATGGCACTCGGGGGATATGCCTTCGGCTATGAGCCGGTCGTTCGTCTCAATGTCACCCGCTACGCCTTGGTCCCGCCGGGATGGGCGCCTGGGCTGAAGCTCAGGATCGTGGCGCTTGCCGATTTTCATGCCTGCGAGCCATGGATGAATGCCGAGCGCATCGCTTCGATCTGTGACCGCGCAAACCAGCTCGGCGGCGACATTATTTTGCTGCTCGGCGATTATACGTCGGGAACGGACCTTATTACCTCACGCGTCGATCATCGTATCTGGGCGGCGGAACTGGCAAAGCTGCAGGCGCCGCTCGGGGTTCATGCCATTCTCGGCAATCATGATTGGTGGCATGATTCGAGCGCGCAAAGAACCGGCCATGGGCCGACATTCAGCCATCGGGCATTGGAAGCTGTTGGCATCGAAGTCTATTCCAACCGCGCGGCACGCCTGGAGAAGAACGGACAAGGCTTCTGGCTTGCCGGCGTCGAGGATCAGCTCGCGCTGCGCCGGAGCTTGCGCTGGAAGCGTCCCTTCACCAAGGGACTGGACGATCTCGGCGGCACGCTGGCGCAGGTCGGCGATGATGCGCCCGTGATCCTTCTCGCCCATGAGCCCGATATCTTTCCCGCCGTTCCCCAGCGTGTCTCGCTCACTTTGTCGGGGCATACGCATGGCGGGCAGGTGAGGATTTTCGGCTGGTCGCCCTATTCGCCTTCGCGCTATGGCGACCGGTATGTCTATGGCCATATCGTCGAGGAGGAGCGCCATATCATCGTATCCGGCGGCCTCGGTTGCTCCATCGCGCCGGTCCGCTTCGGCGTTCCGCCTGAAATCGTCGTGATCGACGTGGGATAGGGGATCATGTCGAAACGCAAACTCATCAGATTGAATGCCGGTCCCCAGCGCTTCCAGATGCGCGTTGCGGGCCTTGGATTTCGGGACGGCCATGTCCTGGTGCATCGCGCCGTGCACGAGCATTTCTGGACTTTTCCCGGCGGCCGTGCGGAGATCGGCGAGACCTCGCAAGAGACGTTGCGGCGGGAGATGATGGAGGAGATCGGCGTTAACGTTACGGTCGGGCGTCTGCTCTGGTCGGTCGAGAATTTCTTCCATTACGAAGAGATGGATTGGCATGAGCTCGGCCTCTATTATCTGATGGAGATTCCTGCCGACTTTCCCTTCGATCCGAAGGAAATCGTACATCGCATTCAAGATGGCGACAACGATCTGGAGTTCAAATGGGTGCGGGCGACGCGCGATGCGCTGGTTGCGCTCGACATCCCGCCCTATTTCATCGCCGAAGAAATCGAGGCCTTGCCGCTGACGTCTCGCCATCTCGTCTGGCGGGATGGTGATCTCGACAAGGCTTGAGGAGGAGGCTTATGTCCGCTTTCGATCCGGTTCGCAGCTTTCGCAAGCTTGCCTATAACAACGCATTGGCGAATGTCCGGCTGCATCGTGCCTGTGCGGCCCTGCGGCCCAGCGAATTCGAGGCCAAGCGCGTCAGCTTCTTTCCGTCGATCAAGGCAACCCTCAATCATATCCTGACGGTCGACTGGTTCTACGTCGACGCACTTGAAGGCGGCACTCTGGGCCTCAAAGCTTTTGATATCGAGGAGCCGTATGACCGGCTGGACGAGTTGAGCCAGGAGCAGGCCGACGTCGATCGCCGGCTGGTTGCTCTATGCGAGGCGCTGACGCCGGAGATCGCGATGCGGATCATCGATATCCAACGCGACGGCCGCATCCAGCGGGAGAGGGCGGACGATGTGCTGAACCATCTGTTCCAGCATCAGACGCATCATCGCGGGCAGGCCCATGCCATGCTGGCCGGAACCAGCGTCGCGCCGCCGCAGCTCGATGAGTTCATCGTTTCCGACGATGCGCGCTTCAGGGGCGAGGAATTGGCAGCGCTTGGTTGGGACGAAACGAAGCTGATGCGCTGAGATCGACTCGAGGCGATATCGTCTTCGCCAGCGTTTCGATCGTCCGCTGTAGCAACGCCTTTCCGCCGCCCTTCCATCCGAGCGCGCGGATCTTCGACGTATTCATGGCATTGGTTTCGTATGCTGCAGGCGCTGGCAGCGCGTGCGGACAGCCGGTTGCGCTTTGAAGATACCCCAGGATTTCGCGCGTGTCGGTGAGTATATCGGAGAGATTGAAGGCTTTGCCGTCAATGCGGGCAGCTTCCGTCTCCAGCAAAAGACGGATAGCGCGGCCTAGATCGCGGCCATGAACCTCGGTTCCGGCCCGCGCGGGAACCGGCTTGCCGCTCAGATAGTCGTCGAACAACGCGCCCCATTTGTTCGGTCGCAGGTCGCCATAGACGCCTGTCGCTCTCAGGCTCGTGGTCGCAAAGCCAGGCGTGGACAGAGAAAAAAGTGCGTGTTCGGCGTCGCGCTTCACCTCGCCGTAGAGCGTGTTTGGCATCAGCTTGATCGCCTCGGTCAGCTCCTCTCCGGAAATCCTGTCTCCATAGACGGCACGGGAGGAGAGAAAGATGCAGCGACGAATGCCGGCCTTCCGCGCCGTCTCGAAAAGCCTGACCGAGCCGTCGAGATTGAGCCGGCGAAAGCCTTCCGGATCGTCCCCTTCGCCGCCGCGATATTTGCCGGCGACATGGCTGAAGGCGGCGTGCACGAAGAAATAGGCATCGTCGAAAGCGCCGCTCTGATTCTCCATCGGGTCAAGGCTTAAGGGGACGAAAGAGACGGGCTGTGAAAAGAGGCCCGATGGAGGCGGATTGCGTCCGCCGATCGCAACCTTGTATCCGGCTGATAGCAGCTCTTCGGCGATGTATCGGCCGACGAGGCCTGTTCCGCCCGAGATCAGGACCTTCATGCCGCCGCCCGGGGATTTGCGAGCGCGGCGATGTCGGGCATATTTCCGCCGGTATGGAAGCTATGCCATAGCTCGATCAGTGGTTTCAACTGTTCCGCCTTGGGGTGGTTTTCCTCCCAAGGTTTTTCATACTGGTAGTGCAGGATCGAGACACTGTTCCAATCCCAGAGCGCGGGCATGCTGAACCAGACATATTGCAGCATGTTCATGAAGATCGGCAGGCCGTGCCAATCCGGGAAGAAGGTCTCGAGAAAGGTCTGGTCCGTGCGCCGCCAGAAGACGTCGGGACGGTCGAGGCTCTCCAGCATATGCCGGAAGGTCGCAAGCGACGGCTTGGCGACGAAGACGCCCGAATTCAGCCGGTGGAAATCGGCAAGGCTTTCATAGACGTTCGGGGCGGCCGAAAATTCCGGATAGTCGAAGAGCCTATCGACGTTTCTCAACACGAGCGCGTCCGCATCGATGAAGACGCAGGTGCCGTATTCGATCAGCTGCCAGAGTCGCAGCTTGCAGAAATTGTCGAGCGGCGTGTGGAAGGAGGGCTTGCGGCCCTTGGTGAATGGGGCGGCGGCGTGAAGATTGCCGCGGGCATGCCGCTCGTTGAAGGCATCCGACAAGGGAAGATGCTCGACTTCCACCAGCCGGCAGTCGAGTGCTGCCAATGGGACGAGGTCGTTTTCGCCGACCCCTTCCGTATGCAACACGACGATATCGGCTTTCGTGCCGCTGCGCACGATCGAGCGGGCAAGCGCCAGCGCACCCATGGCATAATCGGCATTCGTGACGAGCGTCACGAATGCCTGCCCGGCACGAGGGCGGCTGTGAGGCCGCAAGCCTTGCAGCATTTCGCTTCCAAGCATCATGATACGGACTTCAGCCTCTTGCCCTCGGGATCATGGTTGACCGTCGCGGCGAGATCCCTGGTCCAGGCGGAGATGGCCGGCACGCGCGAGCGATCGACGCGATAGGCATATTTCCTGGCGACGTCGACGATTTCGCTGAGAAGGCCGGCTTCAAGCGTGATCGGCGCCAGCCCGAGATCGAGGAATTTTTCGTTCTTGACGATCAGGTCGTTTTCGGGCGCTTCCTTGCGCGGATTGGGCAGACGGACGACTTCCGCGCCGCTCATCTTGGCGATCATCTCGGCGAGATCGCGCACGCGATGCGTTTCCGTCATCTGGTTGAAGATCTCGACGCGGGCGCCGCGAGCCGGCGGATTCTTTAGCGCGAGTTCGATGCAGCGCACCGAATCCTGAATATGGATGAAGGCGCGGGTCTGGCCGCCGGTGCCGTGTACGGTCAGGGGATAGCCGATGGCGGCCTGGATGAGGAAGCGATTGAGCACCGTGCCATAATCGCCGTCGTAATCGAAACGGTTGATCAACTGCTCATGCCGGCGCGTCTGTTCGGTGTGGGTACCCCAGACGATGCCCTGATGCAGGTCAGTGATCCTCAGCCCGTCATTCTTGGCATAGAATTGGAAAAGCAGCTGATCGAGGCACTTCGTCATGTGGTAGATCGAGCCGGGATTGGCGGGGTAAAGGATCTCCTGGCTGACGGTACGACCGTCGGCCGTATCGATGCCGACGGGCAGATAGCCCTCCGGAATAGCGGCACCCACCGTGGAATAGCCATAGACGCCCATCGTGCCGAGATGCACGAGATGCGCGTCGAGATTGAGTTCGACGAGCGCGTTCAGGAGATTATGCGTGGCATTGACGTTGTTGTTGACCGTGTAGTTCTTGTGGCGGTCGCTCTTCATCGAATAGGGCGCGGCGCGCTGCTCGGCGAAATGCACGATGGCATCGGGGCGATGCTCGGCCAGCCATTTTTTGAGGAGCTCATAGTCCTTGGCCAGATCAATCAGGTGGAAATGGATGCGGCGGCCGGTTTCGGCGTGCCATATACGGGTGCGTTCCTGAATCGAATCCATCGGCGTCAGCGACTGGACGCCGAGTTCGGTATCGATCCATCGGCGGGAAAGATTGTCGAGGATGTGGATCTCATGACCGGCGTCGGAGAGGTGAAGCGAGGTTGGCCAACCGATGAATCCGTCACCGCCCATAACCGCTATTTTCATGAGATTTTTCCTTCTGCGCCGATCCGCTAGCCGGCACCATTCCGGATAGTCGGAGTTTATGACAATTGTTCAAAGCTTGCTTGATGGCAGAACTTCGGCCAAAGAGATGCCGGACATTCAAGGAGATGCGGCAACGATGAACAGCCCCTTTCTGATTGCTGGGGAACTGGAAGCCGGAAGCCACCGGCTGGTGCAGCGAGTCTACTATGAGGATACGGATTTTTCCGGCCTCGTCTATCACGCGCGCTACCTGCATTTCCTCGAGCGCGGACGCACGGACTATCTGCGTTGTCTCGGCGTGGAACAGCGTGAACTCCTGAATGCCGATGAAGAGGGGCTGGTTTTCGTCGTCCATCGCATGGAGATCGATTTCAAGGGACCGGCGCGCATGGATGACGTGCTGACGATCCGAACGGTCACGGAAAAGGCCGGCGGCGCCAAGATGGTGCTGTCCCAGGAGATACGGCGCGGCGATACATTGCTGATCGCCGCCAAGGTCATCATCGCTGTGATCAACGCGAAAGGACGCCCGCGCCGTCTGCCGGAAAAGCTTGCGGCGCAGATGCTGGCGGCATCGGAGAATGCTGGCTAGCAAAGGATTTGGCGTCTTCACGTTCGCCGCGCGGCGGGAGCAAAGACCGCATGTTGAAAACAGGCTGCTTGCAATAACTTGAGTTTTATGTGAAGGAATTCGCCGCGCAAGCTTTGTCTGCGTTTGCCGCCGGTTTCGTCCGGTCAGTTCTTCCCTGGAGCTCCCTGGAGCTAGAATAACCTTCGCTGCCGTTAAATCCTTCATGTTTCGACGCTAACATTCTTTTAACCATAATAGTGTCTTACTGGTCATGTCGGAGTTTGTGCGGTGCACGCCTTCCTTTGACCAAATTTGACGGCAAGAAGGCAGTTGTAAGCTTGGAAGGCTTGACCAGGGCGTTCAGCGGCGGCTGCCAAACAATTCTTGTGAGATCACTTTTAGCCGCCCGGTCTAGCGCCGGGCGTTTGGATTCGGGGATTTTGGATCAATGGAACAAGTAGCATTGGCGGCGGCCACCACACCGGACATCACCCTCTGGTCGCTCTTCATGCAGGCGGGCCTGGTAGTCAAGCTCGTGATGATCGGCCTGCTGGCAGCGTCCGTATGGACCTGGGCGATCGTCATCGACAAATATCTGAGCTATGCGCGAGCGCGCCGGCAGTTCGATCATTTCGAGCAGGTCTTCTGGTCTGGCCAGTCGCTCGAAGAACTGTACCGCACGCTTTCGGAGCGCAACAATACGGGCCTCAGCGCCATCTTCGTCGCTGCCATGCGCGAATGGAAGAAGTCCTTCGAGCGCGGCGCCCGCTCGCCGATCGGCCTGCAGATGCGTATCGACCGCGCCATGGACGTGACGCTGGCGCGTGAATCGGAACATTTGACGGCGCGCCTCGGATCGCTCGCGACCATCGGTTCTGCCGGTCCGTTCATCGGTCTTTTCGGTACGGTTGTCGGTATCATGACCTCGTTTCAGGCGATCGCCGGTTCGAAGTCGACCAACCTTGCGGTTGTTGCGCCTGGTATCGCCGAAGCGCTGCTGGCAACCGCCATCGGCCTGGTCGCCGCTATCCCCGCCGTTATCGCTTACAACAAGTTTTCTGGCGATGCCGGCAAGCTCTCGGGCCGCATGGAAGGTTTCGCGGACGAATTCTCCGCCATCCTTTCGCGCCAGATCGATGAGAAGCTGCAGCCGCGTCAGGCAGCGCAGTAAGTAGCGGACAGAACCGGAGTATTTCACATGGCAATGTCTGTTGGAGGCAAGGGTGGCGGCGGAGGCCGCCGGGGTGGTCGTCGCGGCGGAGGCCGGGGCGGCCCGATCGCCGATATCAACGTGACGCCGCTGGTTGACGTCATGCTCGTGCTGCTGATCATCTTCATGGTGGCGGCACCGATGATGACATCGGGCGTGCCGATCGACCTGCCACAGACCCAGGCAGGCGCACTGAACGCCCAGACCCAGCCGATCACCATTTCGATCAAGGCTGATGGCCAGGTGTTCCTGCAAGAAACGCAGATCGATGTCGCTGAAATCGCCGCCAAGCTGCAGGCGATCGCGACCACGGGCTACAACGAGCGCATTTTCGTGCGTGGCGACGGCAAGGCGCCTTACGGTGTGATCGCCGACGTCATGTCACGTATCCAGGAAGCCGGTTACAAGAATATCGGCCTGGTTACGCAGCAGATAACGGACCACTGACGAACCGACATGAAGCGCAGTCTCGCCACTTCTGCTGTCATTCACGTCCTGGTGCTGATCGGCGCCATGGTGTCGCTGAGTGCGCCGGCGCCGCTGGAGACGCCGGAAAGCACGGCAATGGATGTCGATATCGTGACGGCGGATCAACTGCAGCAGGGCGAGAAGAAGGCGCCGGTGACGGATCACGCCGCGCGCAAGCCGACGACCAAGCAGGATCAGGTCGCCAACGCCCAGAATACCGGCGAGAACAAAGTCGACATCAAGAACCCTGTCGTGCCGACGCAAAGGCCGGAGAGCGACACGGCGGCCCTGGCGCCGAAGAAGGTGGATGCGCCAGTACCGCAGGACGATCCGAGGCCGAACGACGTCAAGACGATCGAGCAGAAGGAAACGGAAGCCGCCCCGAAGGAAGTGGCCGCTATTCCGCAGCAGAAACCGGACGTAACGCCCACTCCGACACCGAAGACGGACCCCACGCCGCCGACGCCAAAAGCCGATGCGACGCCGACCCCGCCGACGCCACAGCCGACCGAGCAGGCGGAAATCCAGCTGCCGAACAATGTTCCCGTGCCGGATATCAAGCCGCAGCCGACGCCGCCGAAGACCGCCGAGCAGAAGCCGGAGGTCAAGCCGACGCCGAAGCCGGACGTGAAGGTGGCCGAGGCCAAGCCGACCGACAAGACGACGACGCAGAGCACCAGCAAGACCACATCGGCTGACGACGGCAAGAAGGACGCTGACAAGAAGCGTCAGACCCCGAAGGCCTCCAGCAAGGGCCTTGACGATGGTCTCGCCGATCAGATCAACGACCTTCTAAACAACACTTCGTCGAAGGGTGGCGCGAAACGCTCGTCGCAGCAGGCTTCCGCAGGCGCCGATACCCAGGTCGCTTCGCTTGGCGGCAAGAAGTCGCTTGGCGCCGGAAAGCTCAGCCAGAGCCAACAGGACGGTTTGCGTGATCTGATCCAGAAATACTGGAACCTCCCACCTGGTCTTGAAGGCGGTGGCGACGTGCGAATCAAGGTGCACTTCAAGCTCGACAAATCCGGGCAGATCGTCGGTGAGCCGGAAGCGACGACGAACGGTGGACCGGCTTCGACACAAAGTGCCATGCAGTCCGCCGCTATACGAGCGGTCCTTCGCGCGCAATCGGAGTTCATGACGATTCTTCCGGCGGACAAATATGAGGACTGGCAGGAAGTCGTCGTCAATTTCAGCGCAGCGGACCTGGGAATGTGATGCGGAAAGTGCGGCTTTTGACGAATCACTGTCCATGCATCGGCACTCCGGATATTCCCGGCCCGAAGGACGTTCATATTCGGACCTACCTGAAGCTTGATAGCAATGGACGGATCGCGGGAGAATCCGATGTCGTCCCGCGGGGCGGTCCAGGGAAGACTCAAAAAATCGTGGTGGCAAATGCGATGCGTACCGTCCTTCGGGCGGCATCCTTCAAGAACCTGCCGCAAGCTCAATTCGATAATGAAACTAGCCGGGTCGACGTCCTACAGGACTTCGATCCCGGCCACATGGCGCTTTAATGCTGAAAGGCTTGGCACATATGATCAGAAAATCCCTCGTTCGTCTCCTGCTGGTGCTGGCAGGCCTGACCGCAGTCCTTGCCACTCCGGCCTATGCCGTGGTCGAGCTCAACATCAACAAGGGCAACGTCCAGCCGATGCCGATCGCTATCACCGACCTTCTGTCGAATGATAGCCTTGGCCCGCAGATCTCGGGTGTGATCGCAGCCGATCTGCAGCGCTCCGGATTGTTCGCGCCGATCAACAAGCAGGCCTTCATCGAGAAGATCACCAATCCGGATTCGACCCCGCGCTTCCAGGACTGGACATCGATCAATGCGCAGGCGCTGGTCACCGGCCGCGTGACGCAGGAAGGCGGCCGCCTTCGTGCAGAGTTCCGCCTGTGGGACACGTTCGGCAACAGCCAGATGATCGGTCAGCAGTTCTTCGCCCAGCCGGACAACTGGCGCCGTGTCGCGCACATCATTGCCGATGCGATCTACCAGAAGATCACCGGCGAGAAGGGTTACTTCGACACGCGTGTCGTTTTCGTTGCCGAAAGCGGCCCGAAGACGGCCCGCAAGACGCAGCTGGGCATCATGGACCAGGACGGCGCCAACGTCCGCATGCTGACCGACGGCAGCGATCTCGTGCTGACGCCGCGCTTCTCGCCGAACCGGCAGGAGGTGACCTATATGTCCTTCGCCAATCAGCAGCCGCGCGTCTATCTGCTGCAGCTGCAGACAGGCCAGCGCGAACTGGTCGGCAACTTCCCCGGCATGACCTTCTCGCCGCGCTTCTCGCCGGATGGCCAGCGCGTGATCATGAGCCTGCAGCAGGAAGGCAATGCCAATATCTATACGATGGATCTGCGCTCGCGCACGACGACACGCCTGACCTCGACGGCCGCCATCGACACTTCGCCGTCCTATTCGCCCGACGGCTCGCAGATCGCCTTCGAAAGCGACCGCGGCGGAAAGCCGCAGATCTATGTGATGGGTGCGGACGGTTCCAACCAGCGCCGCATTTCCTTCGGTGACGGTTCGTACTCCACGCCGGTCTGGTCGCCGCGCGGCGATCTCATCGCCTTCACCAAGCAGTCCGGCGGAAGCTTCTCCATCGGCGTCATGAAAACCGACGGTTCGGGCGAGCGACTGCTGACCACGGGCTTCCACAACGAAGGTCCGACCTGGGCACCGAACGGCCGCGTCATCATGTTCTTCCGCCAGCCGGCCGGTTCAGGCGGCCCGCAGCTCTATTCGATCGACCTGACCGGCTATAACGAACAGAAGATCCCGACTCCCGGCTTTGCTTCCGACCCGGCATGGTCGCCGCTTCTCGAGTAGTGAAGGACCTGCCACGTTATCGCCGCAAAGTCCTGTGAGTGGACCTTTTCGGGACGATTTTAGGACATCATTAACCATATTTGTTGGAATCGGATTAACCGAACCCGGTTACAGTCTGGCAACCCTGATAGAGACTTAAGGAGAGACCGGCTATGAGCCGCATCGCAACCCCGGCCGTTGGCCACATGCAAAACCTCGCCCGCAACCCGATCATGATCGCGCTTTTCGTCGGCCTTTCTCTGGCTGGCTGCGCTTCCAAGAAGGGTCTGCCGAACGATGCCAACGGTCTCGGCCTGAACGGTGCCGGCAATGCTACTCCGGGTTCGCCGCAAGACTTCACGGTCAATGTCGGCGATCGCATCTTCTTCGATACCGACAGCACCTCGATCCGCTCCGACGCCGCTCAGACGCTCGACCGTCAGGCTCAGTGGCTCGCCCGCTATCCGAACTATGCGATCACCGTCGAAGGCCATGCCGATGAGCGCGGCACGCGCGAATACAACCTGGCGCTCGGCGCTCGCCGCGCAGCTGCCACCCGTGACTATCTCGCTTCACGCGGTGTCCCGGCCAAGCGCATGAAGACGATCTCTTACGGCAAGGAACGTCCGGTCGCGACCTGCGACGATATTTCCTGCTGGTCGCAGAACCGCCGCGCCGTCACCGTGCTCAACGGCGCCGGTTCCTGATAGGTCAAAAGCCAGTCGAGAATGTATAAAGGCGGCCTCCCAGCCGCCTTTACTTTTTTGACCACACTTTGGCCGAACTCCGTTGCTTTTTGAGAGCAATTGTAAAAATCTCCTGTTCGAGCCCTTGGCCCGAAGAATCAATGAGACAGGACGATCCATATGAGAAAACTTGTCGTGGCGAGCATGCTTTGTCTCGCTGCCTTCGCAGGTAGTGAGCGCGATGCTTCTGCCTTGTCGCTGTTCGGAATCCACCTCGGAGGCCGTGATGCCTCCACGCAGTCGGCTTCCAGCAACGTGTATCAGAGACAAGCGCAATACGGCCAGGCACCGGTCGTCAATGTTCAAAGCAGCGATGCCGAGATCCGACTGCAGCAGCTGGAAGATCAGATGCGCCAGCTGAACGGCCGTGTCGAGGAAATGAGCTATCAGCTGCTGCAGATGCAGGAACAGATCCGCAAGACGCAGGAAGACAATGAATTTCGTTTCCAGCAGCTGGAAAAGCGCGGTGGCGCGCCGGCTGCAGGCAGCACGATGAAGAAGAGCGAAGCCGATGTTCCGGCATCGGGCTCCGGCGGCCAGCGGCAGGATGATATTGCCGGCGTCATCGGCGATTCGCAGAACAATGACGTCGCTTCCCAACAGGGAAGCGGCTCGGGCAAGCCGCCGAGCCAGCTTGGTTCGATCCAGTTCGACCAGGGCGGCAAGCAGGTCGGCTCCTCTATTTCGGGGGCCAACAATGGCTCGGGCGCGCCGCCGAGCGCCGGCTCCGGGACACAGACCGCCTCGCTTGGCAATGAAAACGATCAGTACAAGGCCGCTTATGGCCACGTCCTGTCGGGTGACTATAGTGTCGCCGAACAGGAGTTCCGCCAGTATCTCGACAGCTATCCGAGCAGCACGCGGGCCGCGGATGCGAATTTCTGGCTCGGAGAGGCGCTATACTCGCAGGGCAAGTACAACGACGCCGCCAAGACCTTCCTCAATGCGCATCAGAAATATAGCGGCTCGGAAAAGGCACCTGAAATGCTCCTGAAGCTCGGGATGTCGCTCGCCGCGCTTGACAACAAGGATACGGCCTGTGCCACGCTTCGCGAAGTGACCAAGCGCTACCCGAAGGCCTCGAAAGCCGTGACCGGCAAGGTCGCCAGCGAAGAGAAGCGGCTTGCCTGCTGAGCGCCATGTCCATTGACGCTGTGACCGGCGGTGCCACAGCCCTCATGCCAGAAGCCGCCGCGACTGTATTCCTGCAATCCCTATCGACGCCTGCTCATATTCTGGTTGCCGTTTCCGGCGGCAGCGATTCCATCGGGCTCTTGATTGCCCTTGACGAGCAGCTGAAATCCCATTCCCGCAGAGATATCACCCTTAGCGCCGCGACCATCGACCATAGGCTGCGCGCTGCCGCGGCAGACGAAGCGCGAGAGGTCGCAGCACTCTGCGCTTTGCGCGGCATTCCCCATTTTACCCGTCGCTGGGAGGGCGAGAAGCCGGCAACCGGCCTCATGGCCGCGGCGCGCGAGGCTCGCTATGAATTGCTCGCCGATCTTGCCGAGGAGATTTCGGGCAATCTCATCGTCACCGCGCACACCATGGATGATCAGCGTGAGACCATGGTCATGCGCGGCAAGCGCCGGCTGGCAGAGGTAGACGGCCTTGGTACCGGCATCGCCGACGCGATGCTGTTTGACCGGCGCATCTGGATTGTCAGGCCGTTTCTGGCCTGCCGGCGGATGGATATCAGAGCTTGGCTCAAGATGCGCGGCATATCCTGGCTCGATGACCCCAGCAACGCAGATATGAGATATGAGCGCGTGCGTACGCGCATGGAACTTGAAGCGGATGCGTCGGGATCGCTTTCGGGCGATGGCGGTGCCGGCCGCGCCGCGCTATCCGGGAAGGCGGCCGCATGGCTGGACGACCATGTCACCATCCATGCGAATGCGCTTTGCGTCATCGATCGATCCGGCCTTTCGGCGGATAAAGCGGTTGTCGCCTATGCCTTGTCTTACCTTGCCGCCGTCTTCGGTGGCAGGACTTATGCGCTGGGGCGCGTGCAAATGCAGCGTGTTCTCGAATTTGTGAACGGCGCGGATCCCGGCCGGCGTACGGCCGGTGGCGTGGTCTTCGACCTGCGCCGCGATGGGCTCTACCTCATGCGGGAAAGCCGCAATATCGCCCCACTGTCGCTCGCACCAGGCAAAAAGGGCAATTGGGACGGCCGCTTCGAAATAAGCAATTCGGGCCGTGTGCCCCTCGTCGTGCGCCCCGCCGGAACGGAGAATGCGGCGATTTTCCCGTCGAATCTGCCGAAAGGAGCCGCGCGGCGCGCCGGGGCAGCGCTGCCGATGATGACGACGGACGTGGGGACAAAGACGGCGTCGGTTGCGGTCGTGCCCTATCTTGCGCCTTTCGACCGCTTTTTGACACGATTCGACCTCACATTCGCGGATCGGCTTTCAATCGCTTTTGGACGTGAGGCCTATATGCGGCCGCCGGTTTCGGTCCTATAGACGGAAAAAACATGTGGCGGCGCGGTTTGCCTTGGCAAGGGCTTGGCGCAACCCTATGTTAGAGGTCAAGTAATGCCGCCGCTCAAGCGGCGGAAGTTTCAGTGCTGGGGAGTTCGATGAACCCTAATTTTCGTAATTTCGCTCTGTGGGCAATCATAGCCTTGCTGTTGATTGCTCTGTTCAGCATGTTTCAGAACGCGCCGGCACAAACAGGCTCCAGGGAAATTCCGTATTCGCAGTTCCTTCGGGAAGTTGATTCCGGCCGCGTCCGTGACGTGACCGTAACGGGCAACCGTATCATCGGTAGCTATTCCGAAAACAGTACGGCCTTCCAGACCTACGCTCCGGTCATAGATGACAGCCTGCTTGAACGCCTGCAGTCCAAGAACGTTACTGTTGCCGCCCGCCCGGAATCGGATGGTTCCTCGAGCTTCCTGAGCTATCTCGGCACGCTGCTGCCGATGCTCCTGATCCTCGGCGTCTGGCTGTTCTTCATGCGGCAGATGCAGGGCGGCTCGCGCGGAGCCATGGGCTTCGGCAAGTCGAAGGCCAAGCTTCTGACGGAGGCGCATGGCCGCGTCACCTTCGATGACGTCGCCGGTGTCGATGAAGCCAAGCAGGATCTTGAAGAAATCGTCGAATTCCTGCGTGATCCGCAGAAGTTCCAGCGTCTGGGCGGCCGTATTCCGCGCGGCGTTCTGCTTGTCGGACCTCCCGGTACCGGTAAGACGCTTCTGGCGCGCGCCATCGCCGGCGAAGCCAATGTGCCGTTCTTCACCATTTCCGGTTCAGACTTCGTCGAAATGTTCGTCGGTGTCGGTGCAAGCCGCGTCCGCGACATGTTCGAGCAGGCGAAGAAGAATGCACCCTGCATCATCTTCATCGACGAAATCGACGCCGTCGGCCGCCATCGCGGCGCCGGTCTCGGCGGTGGTAACGACGAACGCGAACAGACGCTCAACCAGCTGCTGGTCGAGATGGACGGCTTCGAGGCCAATGAAGGCATCATCCTGATCGCCGCTACCAACCGTCCTGACGTGCTCGACCCCGCGCTGCTGCGTCCGGGCCGTTTCGACCGTCAGGTCGTCGTGCCGAACCCGGATATCGTTGGCCGCGAGCGCATCCTCAAGGTTCATGCACGCAACGTGCCGCTGGCTCCGAACGTCGATTTGAAGACGCTTGCCCGCGGTACGCCCGGTTTCTCCGGTGCGGACCTTATGAACCTCGTCAACGAAGCCGCCCTGATGGCTGCCCGCCGCAACAAGCGCCTGGTCACCATGCAGGAATTCGAAGACGCCAAGGACAAGATCATGATGGGCGCGGAGCGCCGCTCTTCGGCGATGACCGAGGCGGAAAAGAAGCTCACCGCCTATCACGAGGCCGGTCACGCCATTACCGCACTCAACGTCGCCGTCGCCGATCCGCTGCATAAGGCAACCATCATTCCGCGCGGCCGTGCCTTGGGCATGGTCATGCAGCTCCCCGAGGGCGATCGCTACTCGATGAGCTATAAGTGGATGGTTTCGCGCCTCTGCATCATGATGGGCGGCCGTGTCGCGGAAGAGCTGACCTTTGGCAAGGAAAACATCACCTCGGGTGCGTCTTCCGACATCGAGCAGGCAACCAAGCTTGCCCGTGCGATGGTCACCCAGTGGGGCTTCTCCGATGAACTCGGCCAGGTCGCCTATGGCGAGAACCAACAGGAAGTCTTCCTCGGTCACTCCGTTTCGCAGTCGAAAAATGTGTCGGAAGCAACGGCGCAGAAGATCGATAACGAAGTGCGTCGTCTGATCGATGAAGCCTATCGCGAAGCCAAGGATATCCTCACTTCGAAGCATGACGAGTTCGTGGCCCTAGCCGAAGGCCTCCTCGAATACGAGACGCTGACCGGCGAGGAGATCAAGGCGCTCATCCGCGGTGAAAAACCGGCACGCGACCTTGGCGATGACACGCCGCCGAGCCGTGGCTCGGCCGTGCCGAAGACCGGTGCCAAGAAGGATGGTTCGCTCGGTGCCAAGGGCGACGAGCCGGAAGGCGGTTTCGAACCGCAGCCGCGCTGACGCACGGAGCCGATTGACCATGTAGACGAAGCGGCCAGTTCTCCTTTGACTAGGGAACTGGCCTTTTTCTTGATGGCCGCAGGTGACGGACGGAAGCTGAGTGAGGGTCGGCACCGATGATGGTCCGAACATCGGAGTTGGGCTGAGAGTGGCCGCAATTCGTAAAACGACATTCGGCCGGGCTCTTTACCGGAGTTGCCTTATCGAAGATCGGATATCTCCATGCGTGAAGCTACCGTGATCCTCAAGGCTATCGCACATGGGGCGGATGAAAACTCCTTCTCCCCGAGGGGGAGAAGGGACGCGGCAGCGACTTCTCAGCTCCACGATTGCTTGGCGACCTGCGGTTTCAAGGCGGCGGAACCAATGCCAACCACGCCTGCCAGTATTCCTATGAACAAAGGCCGCGGCGTCATGCTCCAGAGGATGGCCGGCGATGTTGTGAGTTCTGCTCGTTCGGAACCTTTGCTTGCCCGCGATCCGCGATCATGGCGGACGGGCCGTTGCTATTGGCCGGCTGACGACGCGGCAAGGGTAGCCCGACGATGCACAATCGTCGTAGCCGGGGGAAGTAATATGGGTAGTTTATGTTGTGAATTGGAATATTGTCCGCCTCCACCGGATGCGGTTTTTTAGTGCTTATTAATGGTAACGCGTTGTAATAGGCGGTCTCGGTAATTTAAGTGCCGAGTTTTACAATCTGTGGCATGAGCCACAGGCATCGATGCTCGAAGCGTCTCTGGATTCGGAGTAGTGCTTTCGATGCCGCTGCATGTTTCGCGAAAATGCAGCAACGACAGGAGTGCATATGAAACGTCGCTATTTCGGAACTGACGGAATTCGCGGTCAATCCAACATCTATCCGATGACGCCGGATCTTGCCATGCGCGTGGGTATCGCCGCCGGCACGATCTTCCATCGTGGTAGTCATCGTCACCGGGTCGTCATCGGCAAGGACACGCGTCTTTCCGGCTATATGCTGGAAAACGCCATGGTGGCGGGCTTCACTGCGGCCGGCGTCGATGCCTTCGTTCTCGGCCCCATTCCGACGCCTGCCGTCGCCATGCTGACGCGTTCGCTGCGTGCCGACATCGGCGTCATGATTTCCGCTTCGCACAACCCTTACGAAGACAACGGCATCAAGCTTTTCGGGCCGGACGGCTACAAGCTGTCCGACGATCTTGAAATGAAGATCGAGGATCTGCTCGACAAGGACATGACCGAGCATCTTGCCAAGGCTGAGAATATCGGCCGCGCCAAGCGCATCGACGGCGTGCACGACCGCTATATCGAGCATGCCAAGCGCACGCTACCGCGTGACGTCACGTTGCAAGGCCTGCGCATCGCCATCGATTGCGCCAATGGTGCTGCCTACAAGGTTGCCCCGGCTGCTCTATGGGAACTCGGCGCCGACGTCGTGACCATCGGCAACGAGCCGAATGGCACGAACATCAATCTGAACTGCGGCTCCACCAGCCCCGTTGCCCTGCAGAAGAAGGTGGACGAAGTGCGCGCCGATATCGGCATTGCGCTGGATGGCGATGCCGACCGCGTCATCATCGTCGACGAGACCGGCACGATCATCGATGGCGATCAGCTGATGGCTGTCATCGCGGAGAGCTGGGCCGAGAGCCAGACGCTGCGCGGCAACGGCATCGTGGCGACCGTCATGTCCAATCTCGGCCTCGAGCGTTTCCTCGAAGAGCGCGGCATGTCGCTTGCACGCACTGCCGTCGGCGACCGCTATGTCGTCGAGCATATGCGTCAGCACAATTACAATGTCGGCGGTGAGCAATCGGGTCATATCGTGCTGTCCGACTATGGCACGACGGGCGATGGGCTGGTGGCCGCGCTGCAGATCCTTGCCTCGGTGAAACGCACCGGCAAGCCGGTCAGCGAAGTTTGTCGGCGTTTCGAGCCCGTGCCGCAGCTGCTGCGCAATGTCCGCATTGCCGGCGGCAAGCCGCTGGAGGACATTCAGGTGCGGCAGGCGATTGCCGATGCGGAAAGCGAACTTGCCCGCAATGGCCGTCTGGTCATCCGCCCTTCCGGTACCGAGCCCCTGATCCGGGTCATGGCGGAAGGCGACGATCGCGGCCAGATCGAACGTATCGTCGGCGGATTGATCGACGTGATTTCGAGCGTCCGCTCGGCAGCCTGAGCCTGGAAATATCGGATATCCAAAATTGCGGCCGTCTCGTCGAGGCGGCCGTTTTGTTTGCGCCGGTGTGGCCGAGACGGCTTACTGGAACATTTCGCCGGGGTAGGCGCCCCAGAGCTTGTCCTGCCTGACATAGCCTCTCGCCGAATGCTCCCTTACGGAGACGCGGCACCATCTTCCCGTGCAGGACTGCAGCGAAACCAGAACACGGGGCTGCAGCTCCGCGACCGCCCGAGCGGCTGGACTGGGATCTGCGCGCAGCATTGCATTCTTGGTCAGCCAAGGTGCGATCAGTGCAGTGCGAGTGCCGGAGAGCAGGGCGCTATGCATCCAGCCAGTCACGCCAGTGTCGTCGCGGACCTGCCGCCAATGGCCATATTCGTCGATGATCTCCAGGGGCAGGCCGGGTTTCACGTAGATCCATCTGGTCGCGTACATCGTCGATGGACCCACGCGCATCCGCGCTTTTTGGGCTCTCAGCGAAACATAACGCGGGATCGGCAGTCCCGTCTCGCGCCCCTTGTTCCATGCGGTGGCCGCAACGGGCTTTACCGGCATCGCCCCGGCCAATGCAGCAGGGCTCAGGAAGAGGATGAGGAGCCCCAGACAGGCCCATATTTTTCGATGGCAAGTCAAAGACTTCCTCCTGATTTAGCTTCCCGGCTATGACACTGTAAGGGCGCTATTCTTGCCAATTCGTTTAGAAATCCAGGCTTCCACAGGACTCGATGGCGCATGCGCTCGCGAAGAAGGGAGGAGGTGAAACGGCCGCATCCCCTTCTCTTTGTTGTAAGATCACCAATCTCTAATATATTAAATAAAGTATAGTCTCTGAATAAACACGGTAAATATTCGTAGTTAATCAGGTTTTAACTCATTTTCATCATTATCCCTGTCATGTCATTTCGATTGGCAAGCATCTGCTGTGCCAAGGCAAGAAATTTGGAGCCAAAGCCATGATGAAATCCCTAATAGGAGCACTTGCCACTTTGCTTGTCGGCACGTCGGCCTTTTCCGCTGATCTCTATACACCGGAGCCGGTCCAGCCGGCGCCGGAGGTGACTGTCGCCCAATCCAGCGGCTGGTACCTGCGCGGCGATGTCGGCTATGCCTTCACGAACTTGCGCGGCGCCAACTATTTCCAGGGCTCCAACGCCAGCCTGGTCGATTTCGATAGGGCATCGCTCGACGACAACTTCACCATCGGCGGCGGTGTCGGTTATCAGATCAACAATTATCTGCGCACGGACGTGACGCTCGATTATCTCTTTAAGTCCGACTTCAAGGGTTCGACGAGCGGCAATTGCGGCGGCTGCGGTCCCGGCTTCTCGTCCGTTCCCGCAACGTCCCGCGATCTGGCGTCCTTGACGGCCTACAGTTTGCTTGCCAACGCTTATGTCGATCTCGGCACCTACGGCATCTTCACGCCTTATGTCGGCGGCGGCCTCGGTGGTACCTACGTCAAATGGAGCAACCTGAAGAACACGTCCTGCTCGGATGCAAATCCGGACTCCTGCGATGGCACGGTCACACATAATGGCCGCGGCAGCTGGCGCTTCACCTATGCGCTCATGGCCGGTACGTCGATCGACCTGAGCTGCAATCTCAAGGCCGATGTTGGTTACCGCTACCGTCACGTCCAGGGCGGCGACATGTTCGGCTACAATGAAAATGGCGGTCCGGGCTATGACAAGGGCCTGAACCTGCACGAAGCCCGCATCGGTGCCCGTTATACCTTCGGCGGCTGCCAGACGGCAAGCTACATGCCGCCGGCCGATATTCCGCCCCAGCCGGTCTACAAATAAGCGTAGCTCACGCAACCCATTGAAAAGCCGTCCGGTTTCCTCCGGGCGGCTTTTGTCTTTTCTCTCTCCCCGTTAAGCAATTCTTCCGTGCTTTAAAGCTTCATTAACCATGAATTCCCTATGGTTAATGAAATCAGAATGGCGGCTTTTCCGCAGAGTTTCTTCTCTGACGGGCTCGCAGGGAAGCAAAGGCCGACCGATTCGACGCGCGGGCATTCGCCCGAGGATGGAAGGCGAGGGGTAATGATCCGTTTTGACGCTTTGGCGCTGGCCGCAGCGATGGCAGGCGTATCGACGGGCGTTGCTCTTGCGGGCGATACGCCGCCGGAAATCAAGGTGCCTGAAGTCAGCGTCCCCGAGGTCAGCGTCAAGGATGCGAAGGGATGGTATGTCCGCGGTGATATCGGCTATGCAGTCAATGCCAGCCGCAACGACACGACGTTCCATGCTTATGATCCGGCCGGTGGCGATTACAGTTCGAGCCGTTTCGATTCCAGCCGCTTCGGCGGCGACTTTTCCGGCGGCCTGGGTGTCGGCTATCAATTCAACGACCTGTTTCGCGCCGATGTCACGGGGGATTTCTTCAGCGGCGATTTCAACGGCCGCGTCTCCAGCAATTCGCCCTGTTCCGGCGGATCGGCCGGTACCGGTTGCTCCACAAAGGCACATTCCTCCTTCAGGGCCGGCAGCCTGATGGTCAATGGCTATGTCGATCTCGGAACACTTGCGGGCTTTACACCCTATGTCGGCGCGGGTCTGGGCGCGACGCGCGTCTCGTGGAGCAGCGTCAATGGCATCGGTTCCTGCGTGGATGGTGCTTCCGGCTGTGGTGGCGCAGCTTCGGTCAGCACACGTTATCCGGGCGATAGCGACTGGCGCATGACCTATGCGCTGATGGCAGGCGTCGCCTATGAGGTTGCGCCGAACATCAAGGTCGATCTTGGCTATCGCTTCTCCCACGTCGCCGGCGGAGACATGTTCGGCTATTCCGCCGCCGATTCGGTCGCGGGTGCCGGCGGCACCATGGGCCGCGACGGCGTGCTTTCGCGCCACGAAATCCGCATCGGCCTCAGGATCACCACCTGGTAGGTTCGAGGCGCAGCGGTTTGGTTTTCAAGGAAGCTCTGAGCCGCTCCAGTTTTTCTCGCAATTCCACACGGAAAGCCGCTACGCACTCTTCCTGGCGTTGCCCTATGGCATCGTCAACACGTAGTTGATGCGGCGAAAGAAGTCCAAGGTTCGGAAGATATGGGCGGGTATGCGCCGCCACGCCGAGGCCTTGGCGGCGCGATAATCGCGGCGCCAGCCGATCATGGTGGTGCGCTGCAACCGGCTGAAGCCGGCGATATTGGTGCGCGTGCTGAAGATCGAGATCTGCATGTCCCAGCCACGCTCCACCGCCACATCCCAAGGCAGTGACATGACCGCCAGCGATTTGACGATTTTTTCGGCACCGTGGCGCGTGACGAGATAGCAAGCCGTCGAACCCTGCGGGCCGAAAAGACAACGGCCGACGATGTCTCCCTTCCTGCTGCGCATCATGGCACAGAAGCCATTCCAGCGGTGGTTCACAAGCTTGATGAGGTCGGCCGTCGGCGCTGCATCCTTGGCGGCCATGGCGCGCGCCAGGAAATCGGCATCCAGCGCGACATCGTCCTCGATGATGACGGCCATCGAGTCATCGCTCGCAAGAAACTGGCGTAGTGCCTGCAAATGGCTGCGATAGCAGCCATATTCACCTGGAAGGATGGTCCGGCCGTGCCGGCGCTGGAAGCGATCGTGATCCACGTCGACCCATTGGTCACGTGGGATGAGGGCGCCGTCGATGCCGTCGATGCGTTCGAAGCGGAAACCGAATTCATCGCTCTGTCGCCGGATCTCCGCCAATCTCTCCGCCGCTCGGTCTATATTGATCAGATAGACCGGCACGATCTGTGCGGGTATGGGAGAGCTTTCAATAAGCGCAGTTAGAGACATTGGACACATTTGTCATTTCTACCGGCGCGACCAGGGACGCCAAACCCTATATGATTGTGCTTCGGCGAAAAAACCAGTTTTTGTGTGGCCAAATTTGGCTGAATTTCATTGTGCGTAACTTACGCACCTTCAAACTTTTCGCACGACTTTGTGATCGAGCGCCATCCGCAAATTTTACTATTGCGCCGGCGCTGGGCTTTCAATATACCCGGCGGCGGGACACTCCTCCCCAACGAGGAGCTTTCTATCTGAGAGGATAGCATCATGACTAAGCTCGCCAAGCCGGACATCCGTCCGAATAATACCCATTTTTCTTCTGGTCCATGCTCGAAGCGTCCCGGTTGGACGCTTAACGCTCTTTCCGACGCGGCTCTCGGCCGTTCGCACCGCGCGAAGGTCGGCAAGGCAAAGCTGAAGCAGGCCATTGATCTTACCCGCGAAATTCTGGAAGTGCCCGCGGATTACCGCATCGGCATCGTTCCGGCTTCCGACACCGGCGCCGTCGAGATGGCGCTCTGGTCGCTGCTCGGCGAACGCGGTGTCGACATGCTCGCCTGGGAAAGCTTCGGCGCCGGCTGGGTTACCGACGTCGTCAAGCAGCTGAAGCTCAAGGACGTCCGCAAGCTCGAAGCCGGCTACGGCGAGCTGCCCGATCTTTCCGCTGTCGATTTCGATCGCGATGTGGTCTTCACCTGGAACGGCACCACCTCGGGCGTCCGCGTTCCGAACGGCGATTTCATCCCGGCCGACCGCAAGGGCCTGACGATCTGCGACGCCACCTCGGCGGCCTTTGCCCAGAACCTCGATTTTGCCAAGCTCGACGTCGTCACCTTCTCCTGGCAGAAGGTTCTCGGCGGCGAGGGCGCACATGGCGTCATCATCCTGTCGCCGCGCGCTGTCGAGCGCCTGACGACCTATCAGCCGGCTTGGCCGCTGCCTAAGATCTTCCGCATGACCAGCGGCGGCAAGCTGATCGAAGGCATCTTCACCGGCGAGACGATCAATACGCCTTCGATGCTCTGCGTCGAAGACTATATCGACGCTCTCCTCTGGGCTAAGGATCTCGGCGGCTTGAAAGCACTGATCGGTCGCGCCGATGCCAATGCCAAGGTCATCCACGACTTCGTTGCCGCCAACGACTGGATCGCCAATCTCGCCGTCAAGGCCGAGACGGCATCCAACACCTCCGTCTGCCTGAAGATCGTCGACAAGGATGTCGTCGCTCTCGATGCCGATGGTCAGGCGAATTTTGCCAAGGGCCTGGTTGCGCTCCTTGAGAAGGAAGGCGTCGCCTATGACGTCGGCCATTACCGCGACGCGCCCTCGGGCCTGCGCATCTGGGCCGGTGCAACGATTGAGGCTTCCGACATGCAGAAGCTGATGCCCTGGCTCGCCTGGGCTTTCGAAACGCAGAAAGCGACGCTCTCCCAGGCTGCTGCCTGAGGTTTGAAGCGTTTATGGCTCCGCCCCGACAGGCGGAGCCCAGCATTCCGAATTCTCATTGTTTTCATGCAATTCCGACCGGAAAACCGTTCGCATTTCGTGGGATTGCTCGTCTTAGCTGACTTTTCAGGAGGCCTCCATGGCACCTCGCGTTCTCGTATCCGATGAATTGTCGGAAACCGCCGTTCAGATCTTCCGCGATCGCGGCGTCGAAGTCGATTTCCAGCCGCAACTTGGCAAGGACAAGGACCGGCTGTTCGAAATCATCGGCAATTACGATGGTCTTGCCATCCGTTCTGCCACCAAGGTGACGGAGAAGATCATCGAAGCGGCGAAGAACCTCAAGGTCGTCGGCCGCGCCGGCATCGGCGTCGACAATGTCGATATTCCGGCCGCCTCGCGCCGCGGTATCATCGTCATGAACACGCCGTTCGGCAATTCGATCACGACCGCCGAACACGCCATCGCGCTGATGTTTGCCGTTGCCCGCCAGCTTCCGGCTGCCGATGCCTCGACCCAGGCCGGCAAGTGGGAAAAGTCGAAGTTCATGGGTGTCGAAATCACCGGCAAGACGCTCGGCATCATCGGCGCCGGCAACATCGGTTCCATCGTGATTGCCCGCGCCCTTGGCCTGAAGATGCATGTCCTGGCCTACGACCCCTTCCTGTCGAAGGAGCGCGCCGAGGAAATGGGCGTTACCAAGGTCGAGCTCGATGAACTCTTCGCCGGCGCCGACTTCATCACGCTGCATGTGCCGCTGACCGACAAGACCCGCAACATCATCGACGCCTCCGCGATTGCCAAGATGAAGCGGGGCGTGCGCATCATCAATTGCGCTCGCGGCGGTCTCGTTGATGAAGCGGCTCTTGCTGCCGCCATCAAATCAGGCCATGTCGCCGGCGCCGCCTTCGACGTGTTCGAAGTCGAGCCCGCCAAGGAAAGCCCGCTCTTCGGCCTGCCGAACGTCGTCTGCACGCCGCATCTCGGTGCCTCCACGACGGAAGCCCAGGAAAACGTCGCTCTTCAGGTCGCCGAGCAGATGGCGGACTACCTCGTCAAGGGCGCCGTCTCGAACGCCATCAACATGCCCTCGATCACCGCTGAGGAAGCGCCGATCCTGAAACCGTTCATCAAGCTTGCCGATGTTCTCGGCGCCTTTGTCGGTCAGGTCACGGAAGATCCGATCAAGGAAATCGAGATCCTCTATGATGGCGTCACGGCCAACATGAACACCAAGGCCCTGACCAGCGCGCTGCTCGCCGGCCTGATCCGCAATCAGGTTGCTGACGTCAACATGGTTTCGGCCCCGATCATGATCAAGGAAAAGGGTATCGTGCTTGCAGAAGTCAAGCGCGACAAGACCGGCGTCTATGACGGTTACATCAAGCTGACGGTTACCACCAACAGCATGACGCGTTCCGTCGCCGGCACCGTCTTCTCGGACGGCAAGCCGCGCTTCATCCAGATCAAGGGTATCAATCTCGATGCCGATGTCGGCAATCACATGGTCTATATCGCCAATACCGACGTTCCCGGCATGATCGGCTTCATCGGCACGACGCTCGGCTCCGCCGGCGTCAATATCGCCAACTTCCAGCTCGGCCGCGACAAGCAGGGCGGTGATGCCATCGCGCTTCTCTATGTCGACGGTCCGATCAGTGATGAGGTGCTTGGCAAGTTGACGGCGCATCAGGCGATCCGTCAGGCAAAGCCGCTGGTGTTCAACGCCGACTGAGCCTGCCCGCCCTGAAGAGGGGCGGCAGCTATAGAATTCGCTCCTCCCAAGAGCCAATCCGAAAGCTCGGCGCGACATAAGTTGCGCCGGGCTTTCTTTATGGTTGTGAGGGTTGTGGATAAGCCCGGTGCGTAGACTATCGGGGGCGAGGAAACGCGCCTATCTCTATGTCATGGAGGCTTTGCGGAAGAACATTCTCGGGGAAGGAATGGGCACGCCGATCGAGTGGCTGGCGAAGCCGGCCTCGGTGGCGATCGTGCTCTTTGCACGGGCCATCACCGCCGTCCGGGCCATCTGGCCTGAGAGCGGCATGCAAACCCGCCGCTGCGTCTATTTCGCCAACCATTCCAGCCATGGCGATTTCATCCTGATCTGGACTGTCCTGCCGCCACGATTGCGCCGACGCGTCCGCCCGGTGGCAGGCGCGGATTATTGGCTGAAATCGCCGCTCAACAGTTTCATCGGCCGGGATGTCTTCAATGCCGTGCTGATCGAGCGGGATCGCGAGGCACGTAAGGAAGATCCGGTCACGCAGATGACGCAGGCGCTCGATGCAGGCTCTTCATTGATCCTCTTTCCGGAAGGCACCCGCAATCTGACTGATCAGCCGCTGCAGCCTTTCAAGAGCGGGCTTTTCCATCTTGCTCAGGCCCGCCCCGATATCGATCTCGTGCCCGTCTGGATCGATAACCTCAATCGCGTCATGCCCAAGGGCGAGTTCGTGCCTATTCCGCTGATCTGCACCGTCAGCTTCGGCGAGGCGCTGCATATCGGCGACACCGAGGAGAAGGCGGAGTTCCTGGCAAGAGCCGAAGCGGCGCTACTGGCGCTGGCGCCCAAGCGGGCGGGAGACAGAACATGAGTGCGGCAAGTGCCGATCTGATCCACCTTGTTCTTGGCATTTTCGGCGTCCTGATCGTCGCCTCCGTCATCGGCTACGTACTGGAACGGCGCCTTTCGCCCGACGGATCGAATGCGGCGATCGAAAACCTGAATGCGCGCATCAAGGCCTGGTGGGTGATGGTGGTGCTGATCGGCATTGCCTTCATCGCCGGGCGTGCCGGCGTCATCCTGCTGTTCGCCTTCTGCTCCTTTGCGGCACTGCGCGAATTCGTGACGCTGATCAACACGAAGCGGGCGGATCATTGGGCGCTTGCCGCCGCCTTCTTCGTCGCCTTGCCGGTGCAATATTACCTGCTCTGGGCCGAGCAATACGGCATCTATTCGATCTTCATTCCCCTCTACGCCTTCCTCTTGATGCCGATTATCGCGGTGCTGCGCGGCGATACCGAGCGGTTTCTGGTGCGCATCGCCGAAGTGCAATGGGCGCTGATGATCTGCGTCTTCTGCGCCTCGCATGTGCCGGCGCTGCTGACGCTGCATATTCCCGGCTACGAGGGCCGCAACGTGCTGCTGATCGCCTTCCTGGTGATCGTCGTGCAGCTCAGCGACGTCCTGCAATATGTCTGGGGCAAGTTGTTCGGGAAAACGAAGATCGCGCCACGGCTGTCTCCATCGAAGACGGTGGAAGGCTTCGTGGGCGGTGTCATCAGCGCTTCCTTGATCGGCGCGGCGCTCTGGTGGGTGACGCCGTTCACGCCGCTGCAGGCCGGGCTGCTCGCCTTCATCATCACCATCATGGGCTTCTTCGGTGGTCTCGTGATGTCGGCGATCAAACGGGATCGCGGCGTCAAGGATTGGGGGCATCTGATCGAAGGGCATGGTGGGCTGATCGACCGGCTGGACTCGGTCGTCTTCTCCGCGCCGATCTTCTTCCACCTCGTGCGCTTCTGGTGGTCGCTGTCATGAGCGAGAAGCTGAAAGCGCTTGCCGGCAGCACCATCGTGCATGTGCTTTTCGCCTTTCTCGCCATGGGCGGCTGGGCGGTCTTCGCCAATCGCATGCACCCGATGCCGCGGCCACTGATTGCGGGCCTCGTGCAGGGCGTGCTTTCCGGCTGCCTGACACTGTTCCTGAAATCCGTGGTCGAGGCTTTGTCGCGGCGATTCAGTGGCCTTCTGCGCCTTTGGGCGCCGCCGCTGATTGCCTGCCTGGGCTCGGCGACCATCCTGGTTCTCATCCATGCGCTGAGCGGCACGCCGGAGATCCTGAAGACCATCGCCGTGCCTCTGCTGGTCTCCTCCAGCTATGCGGCGATCTATAATTACTCGATCTCGGGCGGAAGGCTGCGAAGTCATGGAAGGTGAGGGGCGATGACAGGCGAGGGGATGGGCGACAGACGACCGCTGGCGAGCCGAAATACGCGGTGGGCTCAGATGCTGGCGCGGCGCATGACGGCGCTTTCGGTAACGCCGAACCGGATCTCACAGGCGAGCATGCTCATGGCAGCGCTGGCGGGAGCCTCGTTCTGGCTCTCCGGCGCCGCCGATAGTCTCGGTATGCGAGTGGTCCTGCTGATCCTTGCCGCCTTGTTCTGCCAGTTGCGTCTGCTCTGCAATCTGCTTGACGGCATGGTGGCAGTCGAAGGCGGAAAGGGGGAGGCCGACGGGCCGTTCTGGAACGAATTTCCGGATCGGATCGCCGATATCCTCATTTTCGCCGGTATCGGTTATGGCATTGCGATACCAGGCCTCGGCTGGGCGGCTGGCGCCTTTGCTGTGTTGACCGCCTATGCGCGCGAGCTTGGCCGCGCCACCGGCAATCCCAGCAATTTCGGCGGTCCGATGGCCAAGCAGCATCGCATGGCGGTCACTACGGCGGCGGCTTTGCTTTCGATTGTCGAGGCTCTATGGACCGGCGGCAGCTGGGTTTTGACGATCACGCTCTGGATCATTGCCATCGGTTCGGCGGTCACGGTATGGAGGCGCAGCCGCAATCTGATCCGGCAATTGAAGGCAAAGGGTTGATCGGCACTTTTGCCGCCCCCTTGCGCCGGATAGCGATCCTTTCTATATCCCTCCAGAATTAGGCAGGTTGCGAATGGTGCAGCCCATTGCCCGCATGAAAATTCGCCGCTTTTGCATGGCATCCGGCGGCAGGAAGCATGATCCCGAAAAGTGTGCAGCGGTTTTTGGATCAGATCGTGCGAAATGAAATCGTGAGAGCGTGACGACGTTTCGAAGGAAGGTCATCCCGCTACGGACAGCATCGAAGATCGTTCAAGACTGGCGGCAACGACCGTGAATACACTGGATTTTGACAAGAGGCCGGAAGATACCCGCGTCGTCGTCGCCATGTCGGGCGGTGTCGACAGCTCCGTCGTTGCCGGCATTTTGAAGCGGCAGGGCTATGATGTGCTCGGCATCACGCTGCAGCTCTATGACCATGGCGCGGCCGTGCATCGCGCCGGCTCCTGTTGCGCCGGCCAGGATATCGACGATGCGCGCCGCGTCTGCGAAACGCTCGGCATCCCGCACTATGTGCTCGACTATGAAAAGCGCTTCCGCGAGACGGTGATCAATCCCTTCGCCGAGAGCTATGTCGCCGGCGAAACGCCGATCCCCTGCGTTGCCTGCAACCAGACAGTCAAGTTCGCCGATCTGCTGCTGACCGCCAAGGAACTCGGCGCCGATGCGCTGGCGACCGGCCATTACATCCGCTCGCGCCCGAATCCCTCTTTTGAACATCCGCATCGTCGCGCGCTCTATCGCCCGGCCGACGCCGATCGCGACCAGAGCTACTTCCTTTTCGCGACGACGCAGGAACAGATCGACTATCTGCGCTTTCCGCTCGGCGGCATGCCGAAGGCGGAGACTCGTGCGCTTGCTGAAGAGATGGGCCTCGTCGTTGCCAAGAAGGCCGACAGCCAGGACATCTGTTTCGTGCCGCAGGGCAAATATTCCGACGTCATCGCCAAGCTGAAGCCGAATGCGGCGCTTGCCGGCGAGATCGTTCATCTTGACGGCCGTGTGCTCGGCCAGCACGAAGGCATCCTGCATTACACGATCGGCCAGCGCCGCGGCATCGGTGTTGCCACAGGCGAGCCGCTCTACGTCGTCTATCTCGACGCCCGCTCGCGGCGCGTCATCGTCGGCCCGAAGGAGGCGCTGGAAACGCATCGCGTCTATCTGCGAGATGTCAACTGGCTGGGTGACGAACCGCTCTCGCAGGCCGCTTCCGGTGAAGGCTTTGCCTGTTTCGCCAAGGTCCGCTCCACCCGCGCGCCGTCGCCTGCCGTGCTGCATGCCGATGCCAGCGGCATCTATGTCGATCTTACCGTCGGCGAGGCCGGCGTGGCTCCAGGGCAGGCCTGCGCGCTCTATTCGGCACCGGGCGACGACGCCCGCGTCTATGGCGGCGGCTTCATCGAACGCTCGGAACGCGAGCCGATGGCGGAGGCTTCGTTGAAGGCGCTACTGGCAGGCCCGGTGGCTGCTTGAGGGCGGATGTATCGGCGTCAAGAGAAAGCACTGATTTTTCCAAATCATCCGCTTGACACCAAGCCGAACCGCACCTTATAAGCCGCTCAACCGACGAGCTAGCGCTTTCGAGCGACGGTTCGTTTGACCTTTGCATTTGATTTCAACATCAAATGTGGCGTGGCGGAGTAGCTCAGTAGGTCAGAGCAGAGGAATCATAATCCTTGTGTCGGGGGTTCAAATCCCTCCTCCGCTACCAAAATTCTAATTTAAATCAATGGCTTATTGATTTCCCGAGGCGCTGCCCGCTCCAGATGGACAGAACTGGGCTCACGAGCCCGCCGAGCCGATTCCCTTCGGGCCATCGAGACGGGTCATGTTCTCGTCCAAAGATCGCACGACCTCTATCATGGCGCTCAATGCCGACATCATGAGCGCGTGGTCATGACCTTCCTGGGATTGGGATAGAGCAAGAGCGCGCGTGTGAAGCTGTTGGTTAATCGAGTCCAACCGGTCGATCGTGTCCTGGTTCATAGCCATCTCCTTTGCGAACAAATTGAACAGAGTGCCATATGTTCGGGAATGCTCCGAGCGCGACATTTGTTCCGGTGGTGGGCTTCCGCCAAATTGCGGTAAGTTCCAAGGGATGGGGGTATCCTGGTTGCGAAGGTCGCGGTGTTCCCCACGCGACGATATGGCGGCATCGAAAATTCTTGCTGCGCTTCCGAATGATGTCGGAACCAAGAGTGGCTGCCTGCGTAAAGATAGGTAACGAGCTTTACTCGATCCTCATGTGGAACCGAGCGCCTTGAGCCGCGCGAGTTCCGGATGAGGCGCGGCTTTCCATGACGACACCAAGAGCAACTTCGAAGGGAGGCCCTGATGTCGAGCTATAAACTTCTTCTTATGTTCTTTCTGTCCGCCGGCCTGCTGACCTGCATGATCCTGGTCGGCCTGCTTTCGCTGCATCAGTGAAATCGATCAGGCAAATTGATGCTGAACGGCGGCAGGAGTTCGTGACTGGAGCCCAGGTGTGTTGTGAAGGCATGCAGTTCGGCGACATCGTCCGCGGCTGCGACACCTGCTTGCGGTGAGAGACAGTCTCACACGAACTCAACGCCTATGCTGTTGATTTTTCGCCAGCGCACCTCGCAGGCGAGCAGCCTGTCGTCCGGAAATCGCAGACTGAAGGTGTTTGGTACCGCGAGCGGGTTTTCGATTTGGATCATGGCGCCGGTATCCGACAGGTTTCTGACAGTGCAATCAAAAACCGAATGGCCGCCGTTGAATATGATCTTGCCGCCGAGAAGCGTACGTTTTCGGAGGGATGCTCGACCTTCGGGTGACAGTGCCGTCATCGCGTTGGCTTCCTCATTTCTACATTTTGCTAATATGCCATGTTCCAATATCGAAGATATTAACGGCAGGCTGTGAATTGCGTGCTTTTCACGGGTCGACCGATGAGGCGGCCAGTAAGGGCTTCCTGAAGGTTGACGTTCCTCGATTGCGGCGGAAGATCTCCGGTAAACCAATTCTCCGGCGAACAAGTTATCGTCATTGATGTTGTATTTCCAAACAGTCACCGCAAATCCGTGCAACATGTCTTGCAAGAAGAAACATGCTCTGGCACCGTGCCGCCATAGGGGATCGGGGTTTTCAATGAGACTGTTTTTGGCGGTGACCACTGCATTGGTGGTCGCCAATTCTGCAATGGCTGCCGATGAAGCCGCGAACAACGCGCTCCGGGTTTGCAAAATGATCGACAATACCGGCTTGTTTACTGCGCCGTGTCAGGTTGCCGGCAGGAAGAACGCTGTCGTAGCGACGATAGATCTGCCGAGTGCCGACGCCAGGAAGGCATGCATGCAGATTGCCGGCGTGGCTTCCTCCAAGGGATTTCATTTTCCCGGCGGCGAATGGACGGTGCAGATCAGGTCGCCGACCAGCGGCGACAAATCGATCGCATTCTGCAGGCTGCCTAAATAGAGCAATTCCAGGAAAAGTGCGTAGGGGTTTTCCGTCCGGAATTGCATGAACAAAGGATAGAGCGTTTTCGCGATTCGAGGAAAAGCGGAAGGCTCTATCCCCGTCAGGCCGACGCGTTCAGCTCTTCCTCGGCAAAGGCAAGCTGCAGCTCCATCTGGACTGCGTGCATATAGAGGCCGGCCTGCCGCGAGATTTCGTCGTCTTCCACTCCCTGTTCCCGCAGGACGGCGGCAAAGCTCGCCATTTCCGAACGCCAGAAGCGGTTTGCCGCCTCTCCGTGAAGCTGCTGCAGGGCTTTGGCACACCGCCTGACATCACTGGTACGCCTGTCGGCCGGGAATGGTAGAAGCGACATATTCTCTCCGTCATTGGCAGAGCGAATCGCCTGCCTCTATTGGCAACATCGCCGGCACTCCTTCATAAAAAGTGAATTATCTCAGGGAGATCCCGCCTGACGCGGGATGGCGGCGCGTTTTTACTGCAATACGGATATGCCAGCCTCGCGGGCAGCCTTGATCAAGGCCTCCCTCACGGCCTCGGGCGGGACGGCGCCAAGCATCGCTTCAAGGCAGATACGCACCGCGGCGACATACTCCTCGCCATGCTCGACCGGCCAATGCTCCAGCAGCAGTTCAGCGACCTGATGTACTGAATTGACGCGGCGCTGCCTGCCGTTTTCTCCGATCACCAGCGTGATAGCCGGAAATGGTCGTAAAGTGTCTCGTTTCAACACGCATTACCTCCGAAACGTACTTGCTTCGGTAACGTTGCAAAAAGCATTCCGGATCGAATAGCTTTCGGCTGGCGTTTATCGAGCTGGTTTCGTTTGTCCACGTAGAGCGGCGTGAACGCCGGCTGTCGGCGAGGGTTTTCGCATCGGCCGGCTCCTGCCGCGATACTTGTAGGCCCCGCGACAGCCCTCCACCGCCGCAGCATGGTCGAGGGTCCCGTCTATTGACGCTAGCCTGAACGGATCGGAATGGAGGCCGCTGAGAACTAAGGCTGGCTTGAGCGCCTTGCTTCCCGAGCCGGCGACGGGCTCTAGATGGCCTTAATCCAATACGTCCGCTTCAACGCAGGCCTCGATGAAAATTTTCCTGGCCTTGTCGCAGAGAAGGGGATCGTCGTTGGCGGCGAGGCAAAGGCTCCTGGCCGACTTGTATTTCTCGCCCCTGAGAGCCGGCCAACGGAAAAGGAGGTAATCGTGGGCTTCTTTCGGACTTCGAATTGCTTCCGGTATGCCATAGCCGATACGCAGATAAACGGGCTCGGGCCAGCGGACCTCGCCCCCATTAAATATCATGGTCATTTTCGATGGTGCTCCGACATTGTGATCGAAACTCCTGTCGCGACAAAAAGTTTCGCAATTTACGAAAAATCGATCGTGGCTGTCTTACAGCCTGGCGCGGGGCGGACGGCCGGGCGGAGCAAGGCCGGCTTGAGGGCGCACAGACCGATTGATGTCGCAATCATATGGAGAGACAGGCGGCCGTTTGGCGCACGGATGCATGTGGAAGATTGGGTGAATTCTATTGAGTCACGGGAATTTCGAGCGGGACGCCGGCCTCCGCCGCCGCTATGACAAAGCTGCTGCGAGCCTCCAGCGGCTGTCCCTGACCCCTTTCGACGTCGGCGCAGATTTGCAGAGCCATCATGAATGCCTTGCCCTCCGCCACCGGCCAGGCATTCAGCAACATGTCCAGTGCTTCCTTCGTGCTGGTGACGGCGTAAACTTTTCCAGTCCGCTTGCAGATGACCATGATGGGATAATTCCAGTCTTTACTATTCATGGTACGAGGCTCCGATCCGATGCCGCCGAAACTAACGCTGTGCTGCCTGAAAACTCAAGTTAATTTCAAGACGATATGTGGAGCAGCTGGGAGCCGTTTCAATCACCGCGGAAATCAATTCATGCGGAAGCGCGATCAACTTTCGAGTCATATCTTTCGATGCCGTGTTTTCACAGGCGATCATTCTATGAAGATTACTTGCGCGGCGGCGGAAGATCATAAAAGACTTGGACGCACCGCGCAGGCATGGAGAAAGCGATGGCGAGTTTTGTGGAGATCAAGGAACGGGCCGAGAAGCGCAAGGGCGGCGCCGAGGGCCTGAAGGCATTGATGCCGAAGGTGCCGAACCATGATGCCCTGCGTGCCCTGCCTGATGACCGCATCCTGTCGGAAATGACGCGTTACATCTTCTATGCGGGTTTCGTCCGCAACGTGATCGATGCCAAATGGGCGGGATTCGAGACTGCTTTTTCCGGTTTCGATCCGGCTTTTCTCAATCTAACACCGGATGATTATTGGCATGACCTGACCTCCGACACGCGTGTCATCCGCAATGGCGCCAAAATCATGTCGGTGCGGGCCAATGCGCAATTCGTTCGCAAGCTTGCAGACCAGCATGGCGGCGCGGGCCGCTTCTTCGCCGATTGGCCGCTGGAGGATCAGATCGGCCTGCTTGCCATCCTGGACAAGCAGGCGAACCGGCTCGGCGGCATGACCGGCCAGTATCTCCTGCGGGCGATCAGCCGCGACAGCTTCGTCATGAGCCATGACGTTCTCGTCTGTTTACGGCTTTCCGGTGTGCCGATTTCCGAAAGCAAACCGACGAAGAAGGACCTGCGTCTGATCCAGGATCAGTTCAATGTCTGGCATGCCGAGACGGGTCTGCCACTCACCCATCTCTCGCGCATCTGCGCCTTCTCCGTCGGAATGCCTGCCGAAGAGGACGAGACCTGATTGATCTGATCCGTCGAATGCTATTGGATCGCCTCGTCAGACAAGGAGGAATAGAATGACCACCGACAGCAGGCCCTTGGCCATCAGCGCGCCGGAGCCGCGCTCGCTCGAGCTTATCTTCACCAAGGACGCACTGTCGCTCCTTCAGTCGAAATATCGCATCGTCGAAGTGGGTGCGGATGATATCGGCGGGTTGGGTGACGATGTGCTCGGCGAGGCGCGCTATATCATTGGCCAGCCGCCCTTGTCGAAGGAGACGCTCGACCGCATGCCGCAACTGCGCTGCATTTTGAATGTCGAGAGCAATCTCATCAACAACATGCCTTATGAAGTGCTTTTCGCGCGCGGCATCCATGTCGTCACCACAGGTCTCGTCTTCGCCGAACCAGTTGCCGAAATCGGCCTTGGGTTTGCGCTAAGCCTGGCGCGCGGCATCGCTGATGCCGATTTTGATTTCCGCGAGGGCAGGGAACTCTGGGGCGGCGACGGCAATGCCGGCGCCAGGCTGATTTCAGGCAGCGATATCGGCATTGTCGGCTTCGGTGATCTCGGCAAGGCGCTGAATCGGGTTCTCTCCGGCTTCCGCGCCAATATCAAAGTATTCGATCCCTGGATGCCGCCATCGATCCTCCGCGAACATGGCGTACAGCCTGCCGGGCTGGACGAGGTGTTGTCCAGCAGCGATTTCGTCTTCGTGGTCGCATCGGTCACCAGCGAGAACAAGGGTTTTCTCGGTGCCGAAGCTTTTGCGAAAATGCGCACGGGGGCAGCCTTCATACTGCTCAGCCGCGCTGATGTGGTGGATTTCGAGGCGCTGATGGCGGCGGTCGCATCCGGCCATATCGTGGCGGCGAGCGACGTCTATCCTGAGGAGCCGCTCAGCCTTGATCATCCGGTGCGCAGGCTCAAGGGCTTTCTGCGCTCAGCCCATCGCGCCGGCGCTCTCGACAGCGCCTTCAAGAAGATGGGCGACATGGTACTGGAGGATATGGATCTGATGGATCGCGGCCTGCCGCCGATGCGCTGCAAGCGCGCCGAGCGGGAAACGGTGTCGCGCATGCGTTCGAAACCGGTGACGCGCAACTGACAGCAGGTCCCCATTCCCGGCGGTGTCTCTCTGCGTCGGGAATGGGTTTGCATTGACGGGACTAACGGCGGTCGAGCCGGTTGGCGAGACGATCGCCCAGCCACTGCATGCCGCAGACCAGAATGATCAGTACGATGACGACGGCGATCATGACACCGGTTTCGAAACGCTGGTAGCCGTAGCGGATCGCAAGGTCGCCGAGGCCACCGCCGCCGATCGTGCCCGCCATGGCCGAAGCACCGATCAGCGTCACCAGCGTCACCGTGAAGCCGGCGACGATGCCGGGCATGGCCTCGGGCACCAGCACTTCGCGGATGATCGTCCAGCGATTACCTCCCATGGCGCGCACCGCATCGATCAGGCTGCGATCGACTTCACGCAGCGAGACCTCGGCGATACGGGCATAATAGGGGATCGCGGCAATGGTCAGCGGCACGATCGCCGCCGTTGTCCCAAGCGCGGTGCCGACGATCAGCCGCGTCAGCGGGATGAGGGCAATCAGCAGGATCACGAAAGGCACGGCGCGGAAGCCGTTGACGAGCGCGGCAAGGATGCTGTTGATCGCAGGCTGCTCGGCAATGCCGCCGCGACCAGTGACGACGAGGGCTAGGCCGAGCGGCAGGCCGATGACCAGGGAGAGGAGGCCGGACGCAGTCGTCATCCAAATCGTCTCCCAGAAGGAGCGCCAAAGCAGGCCGAGGATCACATCAGTTGTCATAGCCTAAAACCTCTAACCGGGCGGAGCGGGCTTTCAGAAAATCGCTGACCTGCGCCGGCAGGTCCGGATCGCGCGTCGGGACGGCGACGAAGAAACGGGCAACGGGTTGGTTCTGGATGTGGTCGATGCCGCCGTGAACCAGGCGGAAAGAACGCGGCAGGGCAGCGGAAAGCTCCGCAAAGAGCGCGCCCTGCGCGGCCGGACCGGCGAGATCGACGCTGAGAATGGCCTCGATGCCGGAAGTCGGGGAGAGGCGCGCGGCGATATGTTCCGGCAATTGCGGCCGGATGCCGCCAAGCAGGCTTGCCGTGATTTCCGTTTGTGGATTGGCGAAGACCGACCAGACCGAACCCTCCTCGACGATCCGGCCCGCATCGATGACGGCGACGCGATCGGCGATGGAGCGCACCACCTCCATCTCGTGCGTGATGAGCAGGATGGTCAGGCCGAGTTTGCGGTTGATATCCTTCAGCAGCGCCAGGATCGATCGGGTGGTTTCCGGGTCTAGCGCCGACGTCGCCTCGTCCGACAGGAGCAATGCGGGCCGGGCGGCAAGGGCGCGGGCGATGCCGACGCGCTGCTTCTGGCCGCCGGAAAGGGCGGCTGGATAGGCTTTGGCCTTGTCGGCGAGGCCGACGAGTTCGAGCAGTTCGCGTGCGCGCTGCAGCCGTTCGGCCTTGGCCACGCCCTCGATCTTCAGCGGCAGGGCGATGTTCTCTTCGACGGTTTTTGCCGACAGCAGGTTGAAATGCTGGAAGACCATGCCGATGCGGCGGCGCAGCGGCTGCAGTTCTTGTTCCGAAAGGCGGGCAATGTCGCGGCCTTCGATATGGATCTCGCCGCTATCGACGCGCTCCAGCCCGTTCAGGCAACGGATCAGCGTCGATTTACCGGCGCCACTGCGGCCGATGATGCCGACGATCTCGCCACGGCGCGCGGTCAGAGATATGCCGTCCAGTGCCGGCGTGCCGCCGAACCGGCGACGGACATCAACCAGGCGGACGACTTCGTCGCTCGCCGCTCGTTCGGGCGGCGCCTGTCCGTCGATTGATGTGCCTGGGATGAAGGAATTCATATCTGCTTCCCAATCTTCTTTTTTACGTTCGGCGCGGGTTGAGCATGGGCTTTAAACATCGAAGGCGGCCCGGGCAAGATACCCCGGCCGCCTTACCGCTCAGCGCTGTCCCCCGCGCCGTACTGATATCAATAGGCGCTCTGGCCGGTACCCTTGTAGACCTTGTCGAACTCGGCCTTGACGGTGTCGTTCTGGTAAGCTGCAACCAGCGTCTTCACCCAGGCCTCGTTCTCGCTGCCCTTCTTGACGGCGATGAAGTTGCGGTACGGGTTGCCGTCGATCGGCTCCTGCGCAATGCGATCCTTCGGGGTCAAGCCGCTCTTCAGCGCCCAGTCGGTATTGACGACGGCTGCGTCCAGGTCGTCGATCGAGCGGCCGACGATGCCGGCGTCCAGTTCCTTGATCTCGACGTTCTTTGGGTTTTCAGAAATGTCGGCCGTGGTGGCGAGGATGCCGGTGCCGTCCTTGAGCTTGATCACGCCTTCATGCTGCAGAACACGCAGGGCGCGGCCTTCATTGGACGGATCGTTCGGCACGCCGATAGTGGCACCCTTCGGAAGGTCGGCGACAGCCTTGTACTTCTTGGTATAGAGCCCGATCGGCCAGACGCCCGTATAGCCGACGTTGACGATGTGATAGCCGTGCTGCTTGATCTGGTTGTCCAGATAGGGCTGATGCTGGAAGGCATTGGCCTCGACTTCGCCGCGCTCCAGGGCTTCGTTCGGCTGGGTGTAATCGTTGAAGACGACCGGCTCGACCTTCAGGCCCTTCTTGGCAGCTTCAGCGACCACGACGCGCCAGACATCCTCGTCCTCACCACTCATGATGCCGACCTTGATCGTCTTGTCTGCGGCGAAGGAGGGCGTAGCGGTCGCCGTCAAGCCGAACACGACGACAGCGGAGGCAAGGAGGGCAGCAAGGCCGGCGCGGCGAGAAAGGCGCGGCGCGTCGAAACCTTTAGAAAGCTTTTCAGTCATGGGAAATCCTGTTCCAGATGATCGAGATCGTTTTTCTCGGTGACATCAGGATCATCTCAGACGTGCGTTCTGTCCGCGAAGCAGGATCATGCGTTGTGCGGCGCAGTTCTGAAAAACTCTTTTCAGTGCAACGCGAAAGAGCAAACTAATTTTCCATAAATATTGTAGATTATTAATGCGGCAAAATGAGCATTTGCCTAAAAATTGAGCGCATCACCGGTGAATCGGGTCCTTCCAGAGGACTTCCTCCGGTTTTTCGACGGGTTCTATGTCGAGATTGACAACCACCGGCTCCTGACCGGAGCGGACGAGGACGCATTCCAGCGTTTCGTCGCGGCTGGCATTGATCTCCTGATGCGGCACGTAAGGCGGCACGAAGATGAAGTCGCCAGGACCGGCTTCGGCAACGAATTCCAGATTGTCACCCCAGCGCATCCGCGCCTTGCCTTTGACGACATAGATGATGCTTTCGAGATCGCCGTGATGATGGGCGCCGGTCTTGGCGTTGGCGTGGATCGTCACGGTTCCCGCCCAGATCTTTTCCGCGCCGGCGCGCGCATGGTTGATCGCGGTTGCGCGGTTCATGCCCGGTGTCTGCGCGGTATTCGGGTCGAGGGCATTGCCGGGGATGATTTTGACGCCATGTTCACGCCAGTCGACCGGTTGATGGCTGTGATCGTGCCCGTCTTGATGCCCATGCTCATGATCGCCGCACATGGTCGTCCTTTCGGCTTTGGAGGGAGATTCGCATGCCCTCCACGGGAACGCTGTTGTTTCACTCTACGCGAAGCCATTCAAAAATAAAGGGAATTACAAAAAGTTATCAATAAGGCTTTTCAAGTCGGGATTAATCTATAAACTTGATCAAGTTACATGACCGGTGGGAACATTTCGTGTGCATCCCGCGTTGCGCCGGTCACGAAATGGTTTGCCGCGCCGTTCCCCTCAATAAGGCGCGCCAAATTGAAGAAGCAGCGCTTGGGTCTCGGAGGAGAGACCATCAACTTTACATATATGCGCCGGACTTCCAATTGAAAGGAGACAGACATGTCGAATGCCTTGCCGCCCCTTCATGAGGGTCATGCCCCCATCACTCTGCAGCAGCTCTTCCGCGAAGCGCTCTACGCCTTCGAGGAATGGGACAGCGAAGTCACCGAACCGATCGTGACGTTCGAAGGGCGTATCCATCCCATCAGTGTCGTGTTCGAAGCCATGCGCGAATGCACTGATATCGTGCCCAACAACATCGTCTCGGCCGTGACCGAGCGGCTGACCAAGCCCTGGGAGGGCGAGGGTCCGCTTGATACGATGACTTTTTCGACGGCTGCCCGCGTTATGGGCGTTCTTGTTCGTAAAAGGCTGCTGGCTGTGAACAACGGCGTCAACGTCGCTGCCATTGCGGCAGATAGCCAGGCGGCGGAAACGTCGGATCGCTAATAGGCGAAGATTGTTTATGGAAGGCCCGCTGGCTATATCAGCGGGCCTTCTGCATTTCATCGGCCGCTCACATCGAATTCCGGATCGACGGGGATCTGCATTGCCGTAACCAGATGATTGGTCTGCCCGGCAAGCCCGATGACAGCGAGCAACTCCCCATGCTGTGCATCGGTCATGCCCTTTGCCCTGGCAGCTGCCGTATGGGAATGGACGCAATAGGTGCAGCCGTTGGCGGTGGAGACGGCGATGTAGATCATCTCGCGCACCAGCGGGTCGAGCGCCCCTTCCGCCATCATGACCGCTTTCAGGCCCTCCCACGTCCGTTTCAGCAAGGCGGGATCATTTGCCAAGCCGCGCCAGAAATTATTGACGAAATCGGATTTCCTCACCGCGCGAATGTCATCGAACACAGCCTTGACCGCCGGGATTGCGTCTGCTTCCGCATCATCGAGCAATTTCACCGTCGTCATTCTCTATCTCCTTCAGCAATCCTGACTGTGCCGGAACATAGCGCATTTTTCCGCCGTGTCGGCGGGGAGCGCGGTCGAATTTTCCTCCTCTTTTCATTTGCAAAATTCATCCATATGTGAAAATACTATTCACATAAGAAAATTGGGCCGATGCGAAAACCAGCTGCGAGGATATTCCTCAAGGCGGCGGAGCGCCTTGAGCCGGGCGATGTCAGGGAGTGGGAATATCGATGGTCTTGAAGAAGGACTTGCCTCTGGCCGGACTTGTCGTCGTCGACATGAGCCAGTTTCTGTCAGGTCCTTATTGTTCGCTGCGGCTGATGGATCTCGGCGCCAGGGTCATCAAGATCGAACGGCCAGGTGGGGGCGATCTCTCGCGCAGGCTTTATCTCAGCGACCGTGAGAGCGGCGATTCGACGATCTTCCATGCTATCAACCGCTCCAAGGAGAGTCTCGCGATCGACTTGAAGAGCGAGCGCGATATGAGCGCGCTGCGCAAGCTGATCTCCAAGGCCGATGTGCTTATACAGAATTTTCGCCCCGGCGTGCTCGAGCGGCTGGGGCTGGATCATGAGGCCGCAAGCAAGCTCAATCCGCGTCTCGTCTATTGCTCGATCAGCGGCTACGGCGAAGAGGGGCCGTGGGTCTCGCGCCCGGGGCAGGATCTTCTGGCGCAATCGCGCTCCGGCGTCATGTGGCTGAACGGCGATGAGGGGCAGGGACCGGTGCCCTTTGGTCTCGCGGTCGGCGATATGCTGGCGGGTGCGGCAGCGGCGCAGGGCATTCTTGCGGCGCTGGTGCGGCGCGGCGTGACGGGCGAGGGCGGGCTGGTGGAGACCAGCCTGCTGGAAGCCCTGATCGATCTGCAGGTCGAGGTGCTGAGCGTGCACATGAACAGCGGCAACAAGCTGCCGGAGCGCTCCCATGTTCGCAGTGCCCACGCCTATCTTTCGGCTCCCTATGGCGTCTATCGCGCCGCAGACGGTTATCTCGCTATCGCCATGACGCCGATTTCCAAGCTTGCCGATCTGCTCGGCATGGACGAGCTTGCGCCCTATCGCGATCATGAGAAAAGCTGGTTTACGGCACGTGATGAGATCAAGGCGCTGATCGCGGCGCGCATCGCCAGCCGCAACGTTGACGACTGGCTGGCGATCCTCGAACCTGCCGACATCTGGTGCGCAAAAGTGCTGAGCTGGCCAGAGCTGCTAGGTAGCGAAGGTTTTCGCGTTCTCGACATGCTGCAGACGGTCGGGCGCGAAGATGGCGTCAGCCTGCAGACAACCCGCTCGCCCATCCGCATCGATGGGCAGCGGCCGAAATTCGAGCGTGCGGCCCCGCACGTTGGCGAGCATAATGCGGCACTCTGGGAGGAGTTCGGCCTCGGTTAACGGGTCGAGAGGCCGCGATGGATATAGAAGGAGTTTTCCAATGACGCGCATCACCAATCTTCGCGTTTTCGACTTGCGCTTCCCGACATCGCAAAGCCTCGACGGGTCTGACGCGATGAATCCGGATCCGGACTATTCAGCAGCCTATGTCATCCTCGAGACCGACAGACCGGGGCTTGCCGGCCACGGCCTGACCTTCACCATCGGCCGCGGCAATGACATCTGCTGCATGGCGATCGAGGCGATGCGGCATCTGGTCGTCGGTACCGAGCTTGCGACGGTTCTGGAAAACCCCGGCAAATACTGGCGGCATCTGACCAGCGACAGCCAGTTGCGCTGGATCGGCCCGGAGAAGGGCGCGATGCACCTTGCCACCGGCGCGGTCGTCAATGCCGTCTGGGATCTACTCGCCAAGGAGGCCGGCAAGCCGGTCTGGCGGCTGGTTTCGGAGATGGATGCCGAGCAGATTGCCGATATCGTCGACTATCGTTACCTGACAGATGTCCTGACCCGCGACGAGGCCGTCGCTATCCTGAAGAAGGCGGAAGCCGGCAAGGCCGACCGTATCGCAACGCTCGAGCGCGAGGGCTATGCCTGCTACACGACCTCTGCCGGTTGGCTCGGTTATGACGATGCCAAGCTGCGCCGCCTGTGCCAGGAGGCGATCGACGCCGGCTTCAACCATGTGAAGATGAAGGTCGGCCGCGATCTCGAAGACGATATCCGCCGCCTCACGATTGCCCGCGAAGTGATCGGCCCCGACCGCTATCTGATGATCGATGCCAACCAGGTTTGGGAAGTCAATCAGGCGATCGACTGGGTGAAGAAGCTCGCCTTCGCCAAGCCCTTCTTCATCGAAGAACCCACAAGCCCGGACGATGTCGCCGGACACCGCAAGATCCGCCAAGCCATCGGTCCCGTGAAGGTCGCGACCGGCGAGATGTGTCAGAACCGCATCATGTTCAAGCAGTTCATCGCCGAGGGCGCCATCGATGTCGTGCAGATCGATTCCTGCCGCATGGGCGGTCTCAACGAAGTGCTGGCTGTGCTGCTGATCGCCGCCAAATATGGTTTGCCGGTCTGGCCGCATGCCGGCGGTGTCGGCCTCTGCGAATATGTGCAGCACCTGTCGATGATCGACTACATCGCCATATCAGGCACCAAGGACGGCCGCGTCATCGAATATGTCGATCATCTGCACGAGCATTTCATCGACCCCTGCATCATCCGCGACGCGGCCTACATGCCGCCGAGCCTTCCGGGGTTCTCGATCGAGATGAAGCCGGAATCGATCGCGGAATATACGTTTAAGGGGTGAGCTGCAGCCGACCTCCTTCTCTCCGAGGGGAGAAGGAGGTCGGCATATCGGCCTTACACGTTCCGCTTCAACCAGTCCCGAATGACCGACACGTCTGCATCATCAAATTCGTGACCGGCGGGCACCGTCGCGAGTTCGACCTTGGCGCCGCCATCCCGCAGGCGTTCCGCGAGAGGCTGGGCGTATGGGCCATACAGATCCTTCTCGCCCGCGATCACCAGGACTTCGGCATCCGACATATCAGCTGCCGGCGGATTTTCGAGGGCGGCCATCGAGCGCAGCAGCACGGCGCGGCGGATCAGATGCGGGTGCAGCGACAGCATGGCGTTCAGCAGATTGGCGCCGTTCGAGTAGCCGATATAGACGATGCGATCCGGATCGAGTCCGTAAACATGGATCGCGCCATCGATGAAGGCGGCGAAGGCTTCGGCTTCGCTCACGATATCGGCCTGATCGAGGGACATCGGGCCGGTCCGGCGAAACCAGCGCGGTGCACCTTCCTCGAGCGCACGGCCGCGCACGCTGAGCAATGTCGCGGCAGGATCGATCTTGTGGCCGAGCGGCAGCATGGTCGTTTCGTTGGCGCCGGAGCCGTGCAGCAGAACGAAGACATTGCCGTTCGGCTTGTCAGGCGTGAAGAAGCGATGGATGAAGGGCAGATCGCGATAGATGACGCGTGGCTCGCCGGGCATGGAGAACTGCGGCAGGACCACGTTCAGCTCGGCCAGAAGCTTCGGACTGTCGCCGGGAGCGAAGAGACGCGTGCCGAGCGTTGCCTCGTCCTCGTCGACCAGCATGCCGGGCGCGTCGGTTGCGAGTTCGAACAGGATGCGCCCGGGCTCGCGGACGTAGAGCGAGCGGAAATACTTGCGGTCATGCATCGCTGTCGGCCCGGAATCGATCGCCTGCAGGGCGGTACGGATTGACTGCAATTCGATGTCGTCGCTAGCGCGAAAGGCGACATGATCGACCGTGCCCGTGCCCGGAGCACTGGCCCAGAAGCCGCGCGCATCACGAATGTCGAGGATATCGCCCGATAGCGAGATGAGCCGGCCGATCGCCCCGCTGGTGGCGAGCGGCTGGTAGTCGAAGTGATCGACAAGGATGGCCCGGGTCTCCTCGGGCGTTTCGCTGAACAGCGTCGCGCCGCGGATACGCCGGATCACGTGCTCTTGCGGAATGGTGTCGCTTGTCCATGGAGCTGCCGCTTGCAGAGTATTGGTTCCCACCAGTTTGACGATGACGCCGTCCGGGTCCTTTAGCCGTAAGACGGGTTCGCCGAACTCCTCGGAGGGACCTTCCGGCTTCAGGCCGGCGCTCAGGGCGCGCGTCAGCCAGAAGCCGATGCTGGCTGGATCGATCGCAAGCGAGATCTCGCCGACCTGGCCGACGCCGGCGCGGCCGGGCGAGCCATCCTCCCAAACGAGAAAGGTGATCAGCGAGCCCGGCGAGCCTGTGGCATCGCCATAGATGAGATGAAGCTGCGTTGCGTCCTCGAAACCACCGGTGCGCTTGACGAGGCGCAGGCCGAGGAAGCCGACGTAGAAATCGACATTCGCCTGGACCTTTCGGGTGATCAGCGTGATGTGATGGATGCCGGCGACCATGGGATGCTCCAGACTGTTATTCGTTCTGGTCGCTATTTAGGCCGGGGCCATTGTTCAATGCAATGTGCGGTCTGTAGAAGGCAGTGTTCACAAAAACGCAACTTTTTATCGCGCTGCATCGGCTGTCAGATCAGGTTTCAGCCGCCCCCGATTTTTTCGGAGTCTTCCGTTTGGACTTTGTCTTTGGCTCCGGCTGTGGTTGCAGAGCTTCCTTTTCAAGCCGGAGCTCGCGCAGACGGGCCGTTTTTCGCTCACGGATTGCATGCTCGCTGGCGAGAATTTCTTTAACCGCCGAATCGAGCTGATTGGCTTTATCTGCCGGCGCCTGTCTCTTTGAGCCGAATAGGTTCTCTTTATTCGGTGGTGTCACATCAGCCTCCAGGGGTTGTATCGTGTTGACGCTGGTCGCAAATAGCCCAAGCTGATCGACTGTAGGCACAATGGAGATGGTATCATGCTGTAGCAGAAGATGCCCGCATCAACGACACAATTCCGCAGTCCTTTGCAGAAGCAGACGAGCGGAGTCCAAAGGAGAGGGTCTTTCGACTCTATTCAAAAGCAGCTGTATCAGCGCCATCACGTATGTCATCTTTTGATGCGCTATCCAACATTAGTTAATTTAGATGTTTCTGCTTGTGGAGAATATACCTATCCGATACAAGATGCGTCATCGATATTTGTGACCGACGCTTTGCCTCGACGCACTCTGCGCGACAACGACGAACTTCCCTCTCAAAATCGGTCCACTGCCAACCAGTGTTTCCTGGTTGACGTCTTTATGTGAGTGATTGAAAGGTCATCGTTATGAGCACAGGTACTGTAAAGTGGTTCAATGCTGCCAAGGGTTTCGGTTTCATTCAGCCTGATGATGGGGCGACGGATGTTTTCGTGCATATTTCAGCCGTTGAGCGCGCTGGAATGAGCACGCTGCGCGACGGCCAGAAAATCTCCTACGAGCTTGTCAAGGACAAGCGTTCGGGCAAGATGTCGGCCGACCAGCTCGAAGCTATGTAAGCCATTTGTTTTCCGGTCTTGGACCATGGATGAGATGGTATAGATCGTTAGGCAATGAAGGAAGAGGTCGGGTTGGTCCGGCCTCTTTTTTATTCACCCCTGTTTCCGCAAGGCGGACAAAACCCATCAAGGTCGAAGCACCGATGCATGATCGATGCGCGTTGCGACTTTGCACTCCCAAGCTGAGCGCCGGATGATTATTTCGTCCTGGGGCCGCTTACACTTTCGGCATCATGCCCTGGCCAACTCAATGCTCGCCGAGGCCATCTTCCGGCGATTTGCGGCGATGGCCGCTGATTTCGGAGCCGGCGGTGCGCGAGAAGCTGGCGTTCCAGATCACCGCGAGTAGTGCAATGGCCGTCACGACGATGAAGGCGACCGAGAAGTCGATCATCTCGGCTTTCGTCTCTCCACGCAGTTGCATCGAGCCATGCAGGGCAAGGGCGGCGACGCAGATGCCGAGAGACAGCATCAGCTGCTGGAAGGTCGAGTAGAAACTCGTCGCGATGCTCATGCGATCGCGCTCGATCTCGTCATAGGCGATGGTGTTGTAGGCCGTGAACTGGAACGACATGAAGAAGCCGCAGAAGAACAGGATCACGAAGATGACGGGCAGCGGCCAATCCGGCTGGAAGATGGCGCACATGCCGTAGCCGAGCGTGCCGATCAGGCCGAAGATGATAAGGGCCGTGCGGAAACCGAGCGTCCTCAGAATGCGGACTTGCAAGGGCTTCATGGCCATGGAGCCGAGCGCGGTCGCAATGGCGATCTGGCCGGCCGCAGCGGCCGAAAGGCCGAAGCCGAGCTGCAGCATCAGCGGGATCAGGAAGGGATGGGCACCCTGGCTGATGCGCGTCAGCGAACCGGCGATCACCGAGGTGCGGAAGGTCGGCACCTTCATCAGCGAAAAATCCATGATCGGCGAGGGGTGCCTGCGGGCGTGGCGCAGATAGGCAATGCCGAACAAGAGGCCGATGGAGATCAGAAAGACGGCAAGATAGCCTTCGCCCTCACGGCTCGACATTTCGAAGCCGAAGAGCAGAGAGCCGAGAGAGATGCCTGAGAGGATGAAACCCGAGAGGTCGAAACGGCCGGTGCGCGGGCCTTTCACCTCCTCGATGAACATGGTCACCAGGATGAAGCCGATGACGCCGATCGGCACGTTGATGTAGAAGATCCAGCGCCAGTCGAGATAGGTGACGAACATGCCGCCGACGGGCGGCCCGAGAATGGGGCCGACCAGCGCCGGGATCAGCAGCCAGGACATGGCGTTGACCATATCCTTGCGGGCGACGCTGCGCATCAGCACGAGACGCCCGACGGGCAGCATCATAGCGCCGCCGAGGCCCTGCAGCAGCCGCGCGATCACGAGGAAGAACAGGTTCGGCGCCTGCGCGCAGAGAAGCGAGCCGACAACGAAAACCGCAATGGCGGATCGGAAGACGGTGCGCGACCCGAAGCGGTCTGCAATGGCGCCGCTGGCGGGAATGAAGATCGCGAGGCTGAGGAGGTAGGATGTCAGCGAGATACTCATGGCCGGCGCACTGACGCCGAAGTCTCTTGCCATGGTCGGAAGGGCAGTCGCGAGCACGGTCGCGTCAAGCTGTTCCATGAACATCGCGCTTGCTACGATAAGCGCTACTACACGAAAATTCGGTGCGGCCCGCCTGGTGGGGGCGGCCTGGAATATCTGATCCGACATTGTCGGGGATCGCTCTCGATGGTGCGGTGGGGTCCGAGGACAGAACCGCAAATCTGGTCATGGCGCGAAGGCCTATTTGAACGGCGGTTTGTATACTCCTGCTTGCACGCGATTGCTATATCAGAAATCGCAAATCCCATTCATGGGATGAAAAAAATAACCCACGTGCAAGGGCAAACGGCTTCAAATGAATGTGAGGTGAATGAATAGGCGCGATATCGCGCCGAAATGCTCACGCTTGGTTTTTTCGCGTAAGATAATGTGCTGGTTTGGCCGGATGCCATAGGCAAAAACGTATGGCCCGCCCGTCTGCAAGAGGATTTTACGGTGTTCTGATCAGTTTGCGTCAACGTATACGGTCTCATGGGAAGTCCCCATGGCCAAGATGGACATCCGCGCGTTCAGAGC
>NZ_JACHZO010000014.1:0-177572 GCF_014193575.1 Rhizobium sp. BK289 | reverse complement strand
CCGAAACACCGGAAGTGTGACTGTCCCTCGATCATCACCTGCATCTCAGTCATCCGTTCTATCGGCGGAGGTGGCCTCTTTCATGTCACCTCCTTCCGATGAGGGTCACAGCATCAAAACGCTTTTTCGCCCTTGGAGTTTCCCTAAACTTGTAGTTTCCCTAAGGCCCGCAAGGCATGGGCTTGTTCCAATTCCAAGATCAATTGGAGCGCCAAGGAATATAAAGGGACCAAGCGCGGCTATCTCATCAACCAGAGTACTGAGCGAGGGGTGCTTGACGAAGATCGAAAGATCGCATTCTAAAGTATTACGCGATCACCGCCGGCAATCTGCGAGAGCATGTTTTCAAACTCACCAATTTCCTGGGCCGACACCTCGTGCGCGCGGTCGGGCACGACGTCGCAACGCAAACTCGCTCGTGCCCGCGCGAGACTTTCGGCAGCATCGGCGAAAGCGTCGACAGGGATCCAAGGATCCTTGTCGGACCCGGTCAGATAAACCGGCATGCGATCAAGGTCAGCAAAGGGTCTGTCGCACTCCGTGGTGCCGACTCGGCAGCCGGTAAGATTGACCATGGCACCCCGCCATGGCCCGTATTTCATCGCATATTCCAGAGCCAGGCACGCGCCCTGGCTGAAGCCGCCGATCAACAAAGGCGTCGCGTGGCGACGACGGGTCAATTCGTCGGCAATGCCGCGAATATAAGCCAGCGAGCCTTCCAGTTCCTCTCGCGTCGCCGGCGTCAGCCGCTCCGTCGCCCGCGCTCCGTACCAGCTTCTGCCGGCAGCACGCGGCAGCACAAAAGCCACGCCCCACGCCTTAAGCCGACCAATCACCTGCTCGTGCATGTCTTCAGGCGACTGGGTACGCCCATGAATGAAGACGCAGTGGACTTGAGCCTCCTCGGGCGTAGCGCCGAGCAGGAGAGGTTCATGATGCATCGCCATCGCTCCGGCTCAGAAGTTGGCCGGTTCCAGGCCGGCGATCAGCTCTTCGCGACGGTTCTCGAACCACGGCGGGAAGACCAGCGTGGTACCGATCCGGTCGGCCGGTTCGTCAAGCGCCCAGCCGCCCTCGACCGACCAGGCGATCTCGAACAGCGCGCCGCCCGGTGAGCGGACGTAGCAGGACTTGAAATAGTTACGATCCTTCTGGTCGGAAACGTCCGTGAACCCCAAACCCTCCAGATGCGCCTTCAGCTGCAGCTGGTTCTGTTCGTCGCCAGTGTTCAGCGCCAGATGATGAATGGTACCGCCGGCAAGCGTCCAGGTGCCCTGCGGGCTATTTGCTTCATGCAGGATTTCGACCATGCTGTTGGGACCGTTTGCGTTCGGGACGGAGAACATCAGTCCCTCATTGCTGTCAGCCTCCTTTTTCATCGACAGGCCAACTGTCAGGAAGTCATCCATGGCGGTGCGATCGAACACGGCAATCGCCGCGCCGTAAATGCCCTTGATACCGTGCTCCGCCGTGACCCCTTGCGCCTCGTTGACGATGGGCGGCCGGTTGTCTGCAGGGCTTTCGACAAGTTCATGCGGAATGCCGCAAGGGTGTTTGAAGGCCACGCGCGCGATACCGAAGCGCGATATTTTCTCAGCCTCGATACCACGGGCATTGAGCCGCTCGACCCAATAGCCGGACGCGCCGGCAGGGATCGCCTGCTGGATGATCTTCGACTGGTTCGTTCCACGGCGGCCAAAAACGGCGGGCTTGCGGAACGGAAAGGTCGTGATGATCGTCGAAGCCTCGCCGCTGCGGGATCCGTAATAGAGGTGATAGACGGGGATGGTGCCGTCGAACAGCACGGTGCGTTTGACCGAATAAAGGCCAAGCGCTTTGGTATAAAAATCGTAATCCTCTTGCACGCCATCGGTGCAAAGGGTCAAGTGATGATAGCCGCTGACAAGTGCCATCGTTCTCCTCCCGTGAAACAATCGATCGTCCCGGGGCGCGGCCCTCCTCCGCTTTCTCCCCGTCGATTGGCAATCAGGCTCTCAGCCGCTTGCCAACCACTCAACACCTGCAAATATAGCCGATCTAAAACGACTGTTGATGAGATTGTTCATAAATACTATAGCATTTTGCTATGAAGATTGTGGAACATCACCTTGTTCAGCTTGCCGCCGTCATCGAAACCGGAGGCGTGACGGAAGCCGCCGCCATGCTTGGCATGACACAGTCAGCCGTGTCGCGGACCATCTCCATCCTCGAAAAGCGTGTAGGTGAGCCGCTGTTCGTTTCCGGCCGCCGGCCGATGCAGCCGACACCACTCGGCGAACAGCTTGGCCTGCAAGGCAAGGCGATTCTCGCGTCCTCGCGCAAGGCGATGGAAATCATCCGCAGCTTCAAGTCGGGTTCGTTCGGCCGCGTGCGGATCGGCGGCGTTCCTTTCTTCATGGATGCGGTTGTCTCGCCCATGATCGCCTCGTTCCAGCACGATGAGCCGGGGATCATGGTGCACCAGTCCTACGGCAACTATTCCGACCTTGTAAGCGAGCTCGAATCCGGCCAGATCGATGTCGCGGTTACACCGACGGGCTCCACCGACCTTCGCGCTGACCAGCAGTTCGAACCACTGCTGCCTGCGCGAAACGTGCTGGCCTGCGGTGCGGGCCATCCGCTGATGCGCAAACGCAATCTGGCAACGGAGGACATCCTCAATTATCCATGGGTCGCTCCTCTGCCCGGCTCGCCGCTGGTACTGGACCTGCACAATATTCTGCTCACGCTGGGAATTGAGGAAGTTTCGATCCGTTATGCCGGAGGCTCCCTGATGAGCGTCTTGAACTATCTGGTCGGAACGGACGCCCTGGCAATCCTGCCGCTTTCCGTCGCTCACTCGTTCCGGCGTGAAAACAGGATTAGCGTCATTCCGCTTGACATCCCGCAGCCGCAGCGCGCGCTCGGGATCATGACGAGAACGAAGCCTTATTCAAATCCGGCCGCCCGCAAGCTTATTGGACATCTGCGGCGCGAATTCTCCGAGCTGCGCCGGTCGGTCGAAAAGCACGAGCAGGAAATCCGCTGGGCCCACGGCCCTTTCATGGCCGAGCGTGAATGAAAGGGTCCGGGCCGAGCGGCCGTCGCCGCAATCGGCTGCGTGAGGCCGAAGCACAGGTTGTCGCGCTCCGGCCTTTTCGCGTCGCCGGCAAAGCCTAGCCCGGTTTCGAGGGTGCCAGCACGAAATCGTATTCGACCTCCCAGAACCAGCCCGGAAACTCCAGCTCGTGAGCCCGCGCCGCATCGTCGACGCGTTTGAATTCGGCCAGCAGGCTTTCCTTGACGCCGAAGACGGCGTCGGAGTTGATATAGGGATCGTGGGGGTCGAATATATGTGTCGTCAGCGTCTCGAACCCGTCGGCCTTGAGGATGAAATGCAGGTGAGCCGGGCGATAGGGATGGCGGCCGAGTCCCGCCAGGAGCTTGCCGACCGTACCGTCATCGGGGATCGGATAGAACTTCGGCTTGACCGCCCGGAACCAGTAGCGGCCGTCCGCGCCGGTACGGAACACGCCGCGCAGATTGAAGTCGGGCTGAATGCCCTTCTGCTGGACGTCGTAGAAACCTTCGTCGTTGGCCTGCCAGACGTCGAGAACGGCATTGGCAACGGGTCGGCCGTCGATATCGAGAATGCGGCCATGAATGACCATATCCTCGCCCTTCTGATCGAGGCAGATATTGGCCCCCATCGGCAATTCGGGCGCGTCCGCAACATGGAATGGTCCAAGCACGGTCGATTCCGACGCACCCGACGGTTTGCGGTTGTTGATCGCATCGACAAGCATCGACACGCCGAGCACGTCCGAAAGCAGGATGAATTCCTGCCGCCACTCGTTGCAGAGATGACCGGTCTGGGTCAGGTACATGATCGCCTTGAACCATTCATCCTGCGTCGGCTCGATTTCCTTGACCGCCTCGTGCAGCTTGCGCGTGATGACCTCGATCACCTGCTTCAGCCGCGGGTCACGCGCGTTGGCATTGCGCCCGGTGACGACCTCGACGGAGTTCTCCTCCGTGAAAAATCCCTTTTCATGCGTTTCCATAGCGAAAATCTCACAAAGCTAGAACAAAGGACAGCGCGCGACGAAGCTCCGCCACGGGATCCTGCGCGATGGTTTCGCGACGCCAGCAGACATGTTGGTCGGGTCGCACCAGAACGATGCCGCTGTCGCGGACCTCGCGCAGATTGGCCCAGTCGCCGGTCAGATCCTGCCAATGCTGGCGCGGCCCGATGATATGGGCCTCGATGTCGAGGCGAAGCTCACGGCCGAGCAGCTTCGCTGCCTCGACCCAACCGCGGCCGCCAATGCCGGTAAGCACCGTAAAACGGCCCTTGCCGCAAAGATCGAGCGTCGAAGCCTTGGCGCCGTCATCGGCAAAGATCCAGGCATGCGGCAGCCGCGCACCCGGCCAGGTGGTCGGCTGGTAGTGCAACTCCGCATCTCTCTCGAAGGCCGGCTCGGGCTCACCGTCGGCGAGAACGGCATCCGAGCGATAGCGCTGGTTCATTTCGACGCCGTGGGCATCGAATTCATAGACCTTGGCTGCGATCGCCTGACGGATGGCAGCACGCTGCGTTTCGGCTGCCGGCGTATCGTCGCAGCGCGCATCCATGTTCTGCTGCATTTTCACGGGGTCGATGGAATCGAGCAGGCCAAGCGCCTTGAAGATCGGCCCGAACTCCTCGATCGACTTGTTGGCTCTGGTCACGATCTGCTTGGCGATCGGGGCGCGCTCATGCTGGTAGCTGTCGAGCAAAGCGGGACCAGCCTTGCCTTTCAACACATAACTGAGTTTCCACGCGAGATTGAAAGCATCCTGGATCGACGTATTGGAGCCCAGTCCGTTCGATGGCGGATGCCGATGGGTGGCATCACCCATGCAGAAGACCCGGCCGTTCTGCATCGTCGTTGCATAGAGATTATTGACGGTCCAGGTCGAAACCGACTGGATTTCCACCGCCAGCTCGTGGTCCCCGACGAGGTCGCGCACCACCTTGGTGGCGAAGGCCGTGTCTACATCCGGCGCCGGCTGGTTGATGTCGTATCCCCAGACGATCAGCCATTCATTCCATGGCCGAACCATGCGCACCAAGCCCATGCCGATGCCGCCGACGTCGGCGCCCGGCTGGACGACCCAGTAGAGCACCGAGGGGCGATGGGCGACGTATTTCGAAAGATCGGCTTTAAAGAGAATGTTCATCGATCCGCCGACGCCCATACGGCCCTCGAAGCTGAGCCCTGCATCTTCCGCCACCTTGGAGTTGCCGCCATCGGCGCCAATCAGGTATTTGGACCGGACCGTGAGCTCCGCGCCTGTGAGCCTGTCGCGGCAGGTCGTCGTTACGCCGTCGGCGTCCTGTTCGTGGCGAATATATTCGGTCGACATCCGCGCCTGCGCGCCGCGCGAACATGCCGTCTTGAAGAGCAACGGCTCCATGAAGGTCTGGGGCAGATCGTTCATGTGCGAGGGGGACGACAGCTGATGCTCGGCCCGGCTCACCGGATGCGTTCCCCAACTGCGCATACGCCCGATCTCTTCGCCAGCAAGCGAGGTGCAAAAGACGTTCTGACCCATCAAATCCTGCCCGGTGGCAAAGAGATAGGCCTCGTCCTCGACATCCCTTCCAAGATCGCGCAAAACCTCCATCGTGCGCTGGTTGGTGATATGCGCGCGCGGCGTGTTGGCCAGCCAGCGGTAGCGGTTGATGACCATAGTCTCGACGCCGTAGCTGGCAAGCAGTGCCGCTGAGGCCGAGCCGGCAGGGCCTGTCCCTATGATCAAAACGTCGGTATTGATGTCAGCCATGCGGCCCTCCCTTGATAGTCCTGGTCAATGGTCCACCGGCAAGGATGCGGCGAACGGGAAAAAGTTGAAGTCCGGTGCGCTCGGCAAATAGGCCCCACAGTCCCCGCGGGGCAAACAGCATGACGGCAATGCCGAGAAGGCCGAGAACGAGCAGATACCAAGAGCCGTACTCGGCAAAAAGCTTCTGCAGAATGAAGAAAACGATGACGCCGACGATCGGTCCCTCGATCGTGCCGATGCCGCCAATGACGACGATGAAGATCACATAGGCGGTCCAATCGGTGACCGAGAAGGCGGCATCTGGCGAGATGCGCGCTTTTTGCAGGTAGATGAGCGCGCCGGTCAGGCCCGTGACGAAGGCGGCGGCGAGATAGACGGCAAATTTAATGCGGTTTGGATCGATACCGACCGATCTTGCCGCCTCGCGGTTGTCACGCACGGCGGCAAGCCCCAATCCCTGCTTGGAACGCAATAGCCGATAGGCAAAGCCGATGGCGGCAAACGCCAGCAAAAGCGCCAGCCAATAGCACACCATATCCGCGGCCTGGGCAGGCCGCACACCGAACCATTCGGCAGCAAAGCGGGTACCCGGCAGATCGCGCGTGATACCGGAAGGCAGCGATGTTCCCGTGCCGCCGCCGAGCGCCTTCCACTGCGCCAGGGACAGCCGCGTTACCTCGGCGATCACCCAGGTACCGATCGCGAAATAGGCACCGTGTAACCGGAAGACGAAAAAGGCCGTCGGCACGGAAAGCATCATGGCGGCAAGCCCGCCGAGCACGATCGCGACAACAGGATTGAGCCCGCTGAGGATGACGGCAGCGGACATGACGTAGGCCCCGAAGCCGACGAAGGCCTGCTGGCCGACCGAAACGAGCCCGGCATAGCCGGCAAGCAGGTTCCAGCATTGCGCGAGCGTCAACATCGTCAGGATGAAGAACAGGTTCTGAAGCACCGCGCGGGGAACCAGAAAGGGAGCGGCAACGCCTGCTGCGACCATTGCAACGATGAGAATCACCGCAAACGACGAGGCGCGATTGCGCGTCGATACGGTCCAGCCGGGCAGCGGCGCGGGCGAAGCGGAATCGGAGGAAAGCCTCTCATGCACCATGTCAGTCCACCGCCCTTGGAAAAAGCCCGCGCGGGCGGACCAACAGCACAAGAAGAAATGCCACATGGCCCGCAAGGATCTGCCACTCGGGATTGACGGCTGCGCCCATCGTTTGCGCGACGCCGATGATCACGCCGCCGGCGAGCGTACCCCAAAAGGAGCCGAGCCCGCCGATGATGACCGCCTCGAAGGCGTAGATCAGCCGCGCCGGGCCCATCGTTGGGTCGAAATTGGCGCGTATGCCGAGAAAGAGGGCCGCAATCGTTACCACAACCATCGCAAGGCCCGTCGCGGTCGCGAAGATGCGGTCGGAGCGGATGCCCATCAGGCCCGCCGTGGCGCGATCGTCGGAGGTGGCGCGGAAGGCGCGGCCGAGGCTCGTCTTGTAGAAGACGAGGTTGAGCCCAACGATGACAGCAACCGCCGCCAGGAAAGTCAGGAGCGGCATAGTGCCGACACTGACCGGCCCGAATTTGAGAGACGCGGTTTCCAGCGCGCCCACCGAAACGCGGCGGCTATCGGCGGAAAAGCCTTCCAACAGCGCGTTCTGGATAACGACCGAAAGGCCGAAGGTGACAAGCAGCGGCGGCAGTATGTCGTCTCCAATGGTGCGATTGAGCACGAGGAACTGCAGGGCCCAGCCGACCGCATACATCACCGGAACGGCGACGAGCGCCGCAACGAAAGGATTGAGCCCGAGCGCGCTGACCAGCACCAGAAGCAGGAAGGCGGCCAGGACGATAAGATCGCCATGCGCGAGATTGACCAGCCGCATGATGCCGAAAACGAGGCTCAGGCCGGCCGCGAACAGCGCGTACAGACCGCCAAGCAGAATGCCTTGTATGATCGTGTCGAGCCAGTTCATCCCGTATGCACTCCGAAATAGGCAGAATGGATGTCGGCGCGGCTAATTGCGTCCGGTGTTCCGGTCAGCGTCACGCGTCCCTCCATCATGCAATAGAGACGGTCTGCCACCTTGAGTGCCTGGCCGATATCCTGCTCGACGATCACGATGGCTGCGCCCTCGGCGCGGATTTTGGGAAAGGCTGCGTAGATATCGCGGATCACCACCGGTGCCAGGCCCAGGCTGATTTCATCACAGAGCAACACCCTCGGATTGGACATCAGCGCCCGGCCGATCGCAACCATCTGCTGCTGGCCGCCCGATAGCGCGGTGCCGGAATTGCCGCGCCTCTCCTTCAAGACCGGAAAGAGCTCGTATATTGTCTCAAGCGTCCACGCCCCTTTGACGCTGCGCCCATATTTGCCGATCAGCAGATTTTCCTCCACCGTCAGCGACGGGAAGAGCCTGCGACCTTCCGGCACCATGGCGACACCGAGCGCCATGACCTCGGGGGCCGGCAGTGCGCCGATCGGCCTGCCATCGAAACTGATCTGGTCGGGCTCGTTGGCGAGCATGCCCGAAATCGAGCGCATCAGCGTGGATTTGCCAGCGCCGTTTGCGCCGATGATCGCCAAAGTCTCACCGGCATCAAGCGTGATGTCGACCCCGAAGAGCGCCTGGAAGTCGCCGTAGAAAGCCGTGAGGCCCCGTGTTTCAAGAAGAGCCATCAGACGTCAATCCCGAGATAGATCTGGCGGACCGCCTGCGATTCCATGATTTCGGCCGGCCTGCCGAGGCCGACCACCTTGCCGAAATTCAGGACGAGAAGACGGCTCACCACGGAATTGAGGGCATGCAGCACGTGCTCGACCCAGATGATGGAGACACCGGCTCCGTGGATCGTCCGGATCGTCTCCACCAGCTCGCCACATTCGCCCTCCGTGAGGCCCCCGGCGATCTCATCGAGCAGCAGCACCTTGGGCTCCGTCGCCAACGCCCGCGCAAGTTCGAGGCGTTTGCGCTGGAGGAGGCCGAGACTGCCGGCGGCCTGATTGGCGCGCGCAATCAGGCCGGTGTTCACCAAAATATCCGCGCAGCGCTCCGACACCTCGCGTTCCGTCTTTCGCGATCCGTAGGCGGCAGCGACCAGAAGGTTTTCGAAGACGGTCAGCTGCTGGAAGGGCTGCGGGATCTGGAATGTGCGGCCGATCCCTGCCAGGCATCGCGCCATCGGCGGCTGGCGCGTCACGTCTTCGTCGCGATAGATAATCCGCCCCTCATCGACGCGCAGATTGCCGCTGATGAGATTGAACAGGGAGGATTTTCCCGCACCGTTCGGCCCGATGATGCCGAGCGCCTCTCGGCTCTCCAGCGCAAACGACACTCCATCCGCGACCTTCAGGGCGCCGAAGCTCTTCGAAACGTTTTCGAGGGCAAGTATGACCATCGTCTTCCTGATTGGTGTCCGTTTCGTCCTTCGCCGAATCCGGCGCATGACCGCCTCCGGGCCGAACCCGGTCAAGGCATCACGCCGAGGCGATCGGCTCCATCTTGCCGCCTGTGGGAATATTGGGAGCAGTCCTGTTGTCGGTGATGACGAGATCGTAGCCGCCGCCGTCCTTCAATCTCCACTGGCCGCCAACGAGCGGTGTCTTGGCCACGTTCTTCGCGGCAAAAGGCGGGACATTGGCACCGTCCCAGGCGACCGGGCCAACGATCGTGTCCAGCTTGGTCGCTGCGATCGCTTTGACTACAGCCGCGCTGTCCGGCGGGTCCGCCCGCTTCATGACATCGACCGCCAATTCGAAAAGCGCGTGAACGAAGCCGATCGGCTGCGTCCAGGGCCGGCCTGTGGCTTTGGTGAAGCCTGCGGCAAGTTCCGCGGCGCTCTCTCCCGTCAGCGAAGATTTGAACGGGTGGCTGGCAGACCACCAGACCTCGCAGGACAGGTTGTGACCACTCTTGCCCAAAGCCTCAAGAGCTTGCGGGAATAGGATGGCCTTGCCGATGGAGGCGATCTTTGGATGGAAACCCTGCTGCTTGGCCTGGTTCCAGAAGGTGGTGAAATCAGGCGGGATCATGACGCCTGTGATGACCTCGCAGTTGCCGGACTTGAAGGCATTGATCTGCGCGGAAAAATCATCGGTCAGGTTCTGGTAGCGGCCGGGATCGGCAAGGGTGTAGCCGCCTTTTTCGAGAACCGGCGGGAAACCGACCACTTTATCGCCCCAGGCATTGCCGTCCCCGTCGTTCGGGAAGAGGCCGCCCACCTTCTTGTTGGTTTCCAGCTGCTGCCACATGTTGGTGTAGACAGCGATCACATCCTCCAGGCCCCAGAAGAAATGAAAAGTGCTGTTGAAGGGCTTCCATGATGAGGGGTCGCCTGGATTGGCCTGCTGACCGATGAACCAGGGCTGCCAGGGAGCGGCCGTCGAGATGCAGGGCATCTCTTCCGCCTCGCAGGTAGTGGCGACCGGATTGGTGGTTTCCGGCGTCGATGCGACGAGCACGAGATTGACCTCGTCCTTGACGATCAGTTCCTTGGCGACTTCGGCGGCGCGGTTCGGGTTGGACTGGCTGTCCTTGACTACAATTTCGTAATTGAGCCCGGCGGCCTTCGTCTTGGCCAGGAAGCCGTCAAGGATGAACTTGTCGGCCTCGGCGAAAGCGGCAAGCGGCCCGGTCTGCGGGCTGACATAACCGAGCTTGATCGCCGCTCCCTTGGCGATCGCGGGCATGGCAAGGCTGGATGTCGCCGCAAGCGCGCCGGTCGCCGCCGCGGTTTTCAGCAGGTCACGTCTCGTAAACATTTTGGTTTCCTCCTCCCAAAGTAAACACAAGCGTTTTAGAGTGGTGGGCGTTCTCCCGCCCAGGCGTCCTGAAGCAGCGTGCGGATCGAGGCTCGGTCGATCGGCCGCGGATTGGCATAAGGGTTGCGCGTGGCGATTTCGGCGGCGCGGTCGAGATCGCTCTCGGTGAGGCCGAAATCCTTCAGCGCCAGCGGCGAGCCGACGGATCTGGCGAAATCGTAGAGCCCCTGGCCCGGCGTGCCGCCGAAAATGCTCCCTATCGGCGCAAGCAGCTCCGGCACTGCGACGGCATTGAAGCCGATCGTGTGCGGCAGCATGATCGCATGCGTCTCCGCATGCGGCGTGTCGAAACTGCCGCCCAGCGTGTGGCAGATCTTGTGATGCAGCGACATGGAAATCTGCCCAAGCACGGTGCCGCAGAGCCAAGCGCCGTAGAGTGCCTTTTCCCGCGCCTCGGCATCGCGCGGCGTCTTGACGATCACCGGTAGCGCTTCGGCAAATGCGCGCATGCCCTCGATCGCCATCATGGTGGTAATGGGGTTGCGATCATCGGCATAAAGACCTTCGGCGGCATGCGCGATGGCGTTGAGGCCGCTGGTGACGCTCATGGTAACAGGCAGGCCAAGCGTCAGGTCGGGGTCATAGATGACCACCTCCGGCACGATCTTCGGGCTGCGAACCGTCGTCTTGATGCCGCCTTCCGTCTGACCGAGGATCGGCGTTACTTCCGAACCAGCATAGGTGGTCGGGATGACGATCTGATGAATGTCGGTACGGTAGGCCATCGCCTTGCCAAGACCGGTAGTCGAGCCGCCGCCAAGCGACAGGACGCAATCGGCCTGAAGTGCGGCCGCGCGCGCCAAGGCCTTCTCGGTGACATCGACCGGGGTGTGCATCGTGGCGCCTGCAAACGTGCCGACTGCAAGCGCGCCAATTCGCGCGGCCAGCGCCTCGCCGTCGGCTGCCTGCTGCGGTGTCGTCAGCACCAGCGCGCGGCGGCAGCCTAGCGTCTCGATCCATTGGGCGACGCCGGCGCTCGCTCCGGAAGCAAAGACGACGCGTGTCGAATGCGGCTGATAGGAAAAATCGAGTGTCATGCTGACCTGCGCTCCTCTCGCGCCCGCACCATTACGAAGGTGAAATCGAGCGACCAGCAATTGCCTTTGATCGGCGTCGGGCCTTCAATGCCGCCAACCGGCAGGAATGTGCCGACCAGTTCCTGTTTGACGCCGAACAATGCGTCCTGTGACAGATGCGGATCGCGCCCATCATAGACGTGGGTACTGATCGTCTCGAAGCCGGGTGCCGTGATCGTAAAATGGAGGTGCGCCGGGCGGCGCAGCGGATAGCCGATCGCATGCAGCGTCCGTCCGACCGGTCCGTCGCAAGGGACGGCATAACCGCCCGGTCGAACCGTCCTATAGGAAAAGCCGCCATCTATATCAGTGCTGAAAACACCACGCAGATTGAACTCCGGCTGGAGATCCGGCTGCTGGTTCTCGTAAAACCCTTCCGCATTGGCCTGCCATGTCTCGACCTTCGCGCCGACGACGGGATTTCCGTCGAGATCGGTCACGCGGGCATTGACCTGCAACGGCTCGCCAATGCCGTCGAGCGATATATCCGCGCCCGACACAAGCCGCGGGGCATCGGCTCGATAGAACGGGCCGCGCACGGTGTTGGGCGTAGCGCCCTTCGGGCGGCGGGTGTTGATCTCCTCCACCAGCGCCGTCACACCCAGAAGATCGGAGAGCAGCACCCATTCCTGCCGTTTGTGGTCACTTACGTGACCGACTTCGGTCAGAAATTCGATGGCGTGTCGCCAATCCGCATGGGTCGGCCGTGTTTCCTTGATGGCCTGATGGATATGTCCGACTAGCGCGGTGAGGAAGGCCGGCAGCGGGCCGGCGCACTGCGCCAGTCGCTCTGCCACAAGCGCAGCCGAATCCGCTTCTGTAAAAGACATGATCACCATGGCACCTCCTCAACCGTACGTTATCAGCTCCAAACGTAGCAGTTGATGATTTTTCTGCAGTTTAATATACCTTATTGCTATGAAGATGGATGAACGACACCTGATACAGCTTGCCGCCGTCGTGCAGGCCGGTGGAGTGACGGAGGGAGCGGCCCTGCTGGGGCTCACCCAGCCGGCGGTGTCGCGTACCCTTGGCATGCTGGAAAAGCGGCTCGGCGAACCGTTGTTCGTCAAGGGCCGCCGGCCGTTGCAGCCGACCCCACTCGGCAGGGCGCTCGCCGACCACGGTCAAGCCATGCTGGTGGCTGCGCGCAAGGCCTCGTCGCTTGTCGACGGCTTCCGACACGGACGGACGGGCGTGGTGCGCGTCGGCGGCACGCCCTTCTTCATGGATGCGCTGATCTCTGGCATGATCGCCGAGTTCCAGAATGCCACACCGGACGTGCGCATCGAACAGAGCTACGGCTACCTGCCGGATCTGCGGGCGGCGATCGACGCCGATCGCATCGACCTCGCCATTTGCCCGATCGACGTGCTGGACGAGGGCTCCGGCATGCGCTTCCAGGAACTGCTTCCTGGCCGCAACGTCGTCGCCTGCCGTGTAACGCACCCCCTTCTCCTGAGACGCAAGCTCGCGCCTGCGGAACTCCTCGACTATCCCTGGATTGCACCGCCCACCGGCAGCCCGCTGTTTGCCGATCTGCACAGTCTCGTCCTCTCGCTCGGCGCCACCGAGGCGAAGATCCGTTATTCCGGCGGCTCGCTGGTGAGCGCAATCAACTATCTGAAGGCGAGCGATGCGCTCACCATCCTGCCGCACAGCGTCGTTTTCGCCTATCGCAATGACAAGTCGATCACGGCACTGCCGGTCAATATTCCTCATCCCGAGCGCGCGCTCGGTCTCCTACGGCGCACCGAGGAAATCCGTGTCCCGGCAGTCGAGGCCTTCTGCGCCCATATTCGCAAGAGCTTCGAAGACCTCAGGCACCTGATCAAGCGCCATGAGCAGGCGGTGATCTGGAGCCTGTGACGGCTCATGACGTTCTTCAAAATGTTGCAGAATCGTCCGGCCATAGGAACAACGGCGCCAAGCCGGCATCGGCCATCGGGCGCAGTCCGTGCCAGGCGCGGTTAGCATAGACCAAGGCGTCGTCCCGGCGCTCCTCATGCGCCCCGGGAGAGGCCTCAAGGAGTTCGGCTGAGACCAGACAGGCGCCGGGGAGCGGAAACAGTCCGCGAACCGCTGCCCGGAACCAGAGGCCGACATCCGGATAATAAGGTTCGCCGCTTTCGAACCGCGCCCAGCGCACGTCAGGCCCGAAACGATCCCTGCCGCTGGTGGCGCAGAGCCGGGCAAGCTCCTTGTCGCTGCGGCGCACGAAATGCACGACCACCGTCTGCGCCCGACGCACGGCGTGCGCACTGGAGGAATTATCCGACAGGGAGAAAGCCACCATCGGCGGCGAGGCGCTGATCGAGATCAACGAGCTTACCGTCAGGGCCACCGGCCCGTCACCCGGATCGGCGGTGATGATGGCAACGCCCGCCGGATGGTGGCGGAAGGCCATCGTGAAAGCCTCCGTCACGCCGGCAGCGACCGTCGCCGGAGCTTCACGCTCCTGCTTTCCGGACTGCGCCATCATTTCTTCTCCACCAGGTCGTAGAACTGCCAGACGCGATCGCTCCACAGCCCGCCGATCTCGCGGCCGGCGGCACCGATAATGTTGGTGTTGATCGTGAAATGGTTGGCCGCCACCAGCATCTCGCGGTAGGTGCGCTGCATCACGCCGTCGCGCAGCGACGCACCACCGGCAGCGCGGTAGACGAAGTGGCAGGCATCGACGCCCGCCTCGTGCACTTCCGACTTGGCGAGATGCACGAGGGTGATCTGCCGCGTAGATACCCGGTTCCCCGCCTCGATCGAGGCCTCCACGTCGCGCCAGACCTCAAACAAAAAGGCGCGGGCGGCGCGCGCGCGAGCTTCCGCACGGCCATAATCGAACCAGAATTTATCGCTCTCGCCGAGCATGCCGGCGCGACCGGTTTTGGTCACGGCGAACTTGGCCATTTCATCGAGCATGCGGCGGGATGCGCCGATCGCCCAGCCCGAATGGCCGATGGCAGCCAGCCCGACGACGCCGAGGCTGAAGAATTCCTTCTGGCGCTGCGGCTCGGCGGTCATGATCGGGAAAACCATGTCGTCGGCGATGAAGACATCCTTGGCGTCGTAGTCGATGCTGCCGGTTCCCTGCAGGCCGAGCACGTTCCAATTGCCGAGCAGTCCATGCTCGCCGACCGGCGCATGGGCGCAGAGCACCACGACGTTACCATTCTCATCCTTAGCCGGATGACCGTTGCCGTCGTCGAGCAGGGCGGCGGTATGGGTGAATGTGGCGTGGTGAATACCGCTTGCATAGGACCATTTGCCGTTCAACAGATAGCCGCCATCGACCTTCTTCAGCATGCCGGTCGGCGTGCCCTGGCCCGAAAAGCGGTTGTCGGTGCCACCGCCGAAAAGGCGCGAGATCGCGGTATCGGGCAGGAAGGCGGCTGACATCGCCCCGATGCAGGCATGCACCATCGACACCCAGCCGGCAGCGCCGCTGTGGTAGGTGATGGCCTCGATCAACTGCAGGCCCTGCGTCGGCGACAGCTGTGCGCCGCCGAGTTCTTCAGTCGCGAAGATATGCGACATACGCAGCGGCTTCAGCGCCTCGAAAGTAGGTTCGTTCAGCTTGCCGAGCTTTTCGGTGGCGACAGCATTTTCTTCAAGCACGGGCCCGATCTTGCTGATATGCTCGAGAAGGTGGGCGAAGTTCGTTTTGGTGCCCCAATATGCGGCGCCATGTTTCAAAGGTGCGTTCATCTGTTCCTCCTGACAATCTGGTGTGTTCTCGCGGCAAGCTGTCTCAGCCAGCGAGGAAATCGCCGATGGCGGTCACCACGCGCGGGTCCTCCTGCATGGCGAAATGGCCGACCTCCGGCACTATTAGGGTGCGGGCGTTCGGAATGCGTTTTTCCCAGAGCGGCGCCTGCGACGCGGGCAGCATTCGGTCCTTCTCGCCCCAGACGATCAGTGTCTCGTTCGGGATGCGGGAAAGCCAGCGGCCGAGATTGGGATGGCCCATGCCGTGGGCCTTGACGATGTTGCCAAGCGCCCGCGCCTCCTTTTCGCGAGCGGCAAGGAAGGCGTCGAGCGGCGGGCATTCGGCTCCGCCCGGAAAATAGCGCAAGGCAACGTCGATATTATGCGCGAGATAGCCGGGTAGCGCCTCGGGCGCGATGGCCGACAGGTCGGCGCCAGGATGATCTGGATCGTTGAGGCCAGCCGGCGCATTCAGCACCAGCTTGCCGAAACGCTCGCCTGCGACGACGGCCATTTCGGCAGCCATCCAGCCGCCCATGGAATGGCCGACGAGATGCGGCCGATCGAGGCCAAGGGCGGCGACGAGGCGCAGGTTGTGAACGACGATGTCCTGCATGCCGGCGATATGCGGCGCCTCGCCGCTGTCGCCAAAGCCGGGATGGTGGGGCAAGTAGACGCGGAAGCGATCGGCGAGGCCCCGCGCCCATTCCGTGCCTTCGATGGTGGCGGCGCCGTGCAGCGCGAGCGCGGCGGGGCCTTTGCCGATGACGCGTACAGCGGTCGCAACACCTTCGATGTCGTAATGCACTGTTTCGAAATTCATTCCAATCCTCCTCCTATGCCGTTTCAGCCGACCGCGGGCGTAATCAGCACCTTGCATTGCGTGGTGCGTCGCCTGAGCGTCTCAAATGCCGCTGGCACGGCGGCAAGACCGATCCGACCAGTCACCAGCGCCTGCGGCCGATGGCGGCCAGGGCCGAGCGCCTGCAGCGCCATGTCGAACTCCGCCATGGTGAAGAACACGGCGAAGATCACCTGTATTTCCTTGGAAATCGCCGCGAACGGGTCCCATGTGTCGCCGCCGACGCAGAGGCCGACTGCGACCACCGTGCCATGCACGCGTACCAGCCGGCAGGCAGCATCGATCAATCCGCGTTTGCCGACGCATTCAAAGACGATGTCCGGTGCGCCACCGGTCAATGCGCGAAACTCCTCCGCCAGACCCTCCCCGGAGAGTGCGAAGCCCGTGGCGCCGATTTCGGCGGCACGCTCTGCCTGGTGGCGGTTCAGATCGGCGATGACGACATGGGCAGCTCCCAGCCGCCTGGCCCAGAAGGCGACGAGAAGACCGATGGGGCCTGCACCGAGAATCAGCACGCGGTTGCCCGGCTTCAGCCCCGAACGCATGACCGCATGCAGGCCGACTGCGACTGGTTCGGCCAGAGCCCCCTCCTCGGTCGGCAAATCGTCCGGCAAGCGGCGGCACTGACGGGCAGCGACGGTGACAAATTCGGCATAGCCGCCGCCGATCAGCCGCATCTCGGCGCACCACGCGGGTTCGCCGCGCGAGCAGCTGTCGCAGTGGCCGCAGCCGCGCATCGGTGCGACGGCAACCCGGTCGCCGGTTTTGAAATTCGCGACCTCAGCGCCACCGGTCACCACTTCGCCGGAAATTTCATGGCCGAGGACGCCGCCTCTTTCGAGCGCGAAGGTTTCGGGATCTTCCGTCATGTGCAGGTCGGAGCCGCAAATGCCGCAGGCGGCAACGCGGAGCAATATCTCATCGACGCCGGGCTGCGGCGTTTCGATCGTTTTGACATCGAGCGGTCGTCCGACGGCCTCGAACAGTGCCGCCCTCATCGCGGGCCCTCCAAAAGCGTGCGCCTTGTCGGGAACCAGGAGGCGTTTGTGGCCTTCTGGATCAATCCCCAGAGGCCGCCGCGGGCAAAAAGCGCCATGATGAGGGTGAGTAGCCCGAGGACGACGAGATAGGTGGCGCCGTACTGTCCGAACAGGCGGTCGGCGACAAAATAGACAAGCGCGCCGATCAGCACCCCTTCGAGCGAGCCGAGGCCGCCGACCATAACGATGAAGATCGCCACATTCGCCCAGGTCGGGCTATAGGCGGCCGGTGGCGTTATGCGCAGCTGCGCCATGAAGTAGATGGCACCGGCAAGGCCAGTGCCGACGGCGGCGGCAACCCAGATCAGGAATTTCAGGAGGCCGACATTGACGCCCTGGCTTGCCGCGGCAATCGGATTGTCTCGGACGGCGACCAGCGCCAAGCCATAGCGCGAACGCAACAGCAGATAGCTGCCGCCGACGGCGACAAGCAGCATCAGCGCCGCCAGTACCGAAATGCCGATTGCGCGTTCGGTAGGCGTATAGCCGGACATGACACGCAGGCTCATGCCGGCGCCGGCATTGACATAGCTGAAGACCGACGTGGCAAGGCGCATGACTTCCGCCACCACCCAGGTGCCGATGGCGAAATATGGGCCATCGAGCCGATGCAGCAGGCCATAGGTGAGTGCCGCCAGTATCGCCGGTGCGATGACCGACAAAGGCACGGCGAGGAAGGGGCTTAAGCCCCAAAGCTGCGCCATGATGAACATTGCATAGGCGGCCGTACCGACGAAGGCCTGCTGGCCGACGGAGACGAGGCCACCATAACCAGCGAGCAGGTTCCACATCTGCGCGACGGTGATGTAGCAGCACAGTTCAACGACATCGCGGATGAGACCTTGGCTTGCCCAGAGCGGCATCGAAGCGACAGCCGCGAGCAGCGCGACGCTGATAACGAGTGCAATCAGGCTCGAGCGCGTCTGGCGCTGTACGCGCACGGCGGGCCGAGGGACGGCATCGGTCAAACGGGCGGCGAAGGCATTGGTCACGGCTTCAACCCCTTCCTAGGAAGCCCTGGGGACGTAGGGCGAGGATGATCAGAAAAACGAGGTGGCCGGCGAGGATGCCGAAGCCGGGGTCGATGCGGAATCCCACCGACTGGCTGACCCCGAGCGCCATCGCTCCGAGGAAGGCGCCCCAGATCGAGCCCATGCCGCCGATGATGACAGCCTCGAAGGCGTAGATCAGCTGGAAGGCCCCGTCGGCAGGCGCCACGGTCGAACGCAACGACTGGAAGACCGCGGCAAATCCGAGGATCGCGACAGCGATTGCCGTTGCCCCGGTATAGACCGTCTTCGGGTTGACACCTGTCAGCGCCGCGGCTTCCACATCGGCCGAAGCTGCGCGCAGGGCACGGCCAAAGCGTGTCGAGCGCAACGCGACATCGAGGCCGCCGGTCAGCACGGTCGCCGTCAGAAGCACGATCACTGGCAAGACGCCGACGAAGAGCGGCCCGAGTTGGAAGGAGGCATGCACGATGTCGCCGCCGCCTAGCGAGCGGGTGTCGGCCGACCATATCTGCAGCATGGCGTTCTGCAGGGCGATTGAGAGCCCGAAGGTGGCGATCAGCGAGGGAAGCGGATCGGCGCCGACGACGCGGTTGAGGATGAGTCGCTGCAGGATGACGCCGATGATGGCCCCAAGCACCACGAGGATCACCAGCACCGACCACGGGCCGAGCGAGAATGTGGTAGCCAGGCTGATGCCGATCAGCGCCAGGAGGATCACCAGGTCGCCATGGGTGATGTTGACGACGCGCATGACGCCGAACATCAGCGCCATGCCGAGCGCGTATTGGGCATAAAGACCGCCGAGAAGAATGCCCTGGACAAAGCCGTCAAGCCACAGCATGGGCCCCTCCGAAATACGCTTCGCCAATCGCTTCGCGCGAGATATCAGTTGATCGGCCGGTAAGGCTGACGCGGCCTTCGAGCATGCAGTAGAGCCGGTTCGACGAGGAGCGGGCGAGCCCGACGTCCTGCTCCACCAACACGATCGCCGTACCTGTTTCACAGATCGACGGCAGCGCCTGGTAGATTTCCTTCACCACCTTCGGCGCGAGGCCCAGGCTGATTTCGTCGCAAAGAAGTACGCGCGGCTGGCTGAGCAGCGCCCTGCCGATCGCCACCATCTGCTGCTGCCCACCGGACAGGGACTGCACAGGCACGGCCTGCTTTTCCTTCAGGACCGGAAAGAGCGCGAACAGGCGCTCCAGCGTCCAGCCATTGGCGGCGGATTTGCCGGCATGGTCGATAGCGACGCGCAGATTGTCGATGACAGACATGCCGACAAAGAGGCGACGGCCCTCGGGCACGATCGCCACGCCATCGGCCACCATCCGGTGCGGCTTGGCGCCGCCGACCGGCCGTCCCTCGAGCTGCACCATGCCCGGCGCAACGCTCAGAAGGCCCATGATCGATTTCAGAAGCGTCGACTTGCCGGCACCGTTTGCCCCGATCAGGGCGACGACCTCGCCCGCGGCAATCTCGAAGTCGATACCGTAAAGAGCCTGAAAATCGCCGTAGCGGGCGACCAGTCCGTGTGTGGAAAGCAGTGCTGCGCTCATGCCTCGACCCCCATATAGACCCTTCGCACCTCCGGACTTTGGATGACTTCGGCCGGCACACCTTCTGCGATCTTTTCCCCGAAATTGAGCACCAGCATGCGGTCGGCGACGGCGAGCAGCGCGTGCAGCACATGTTCGATCCAGACGATGGTGATCCCACTGTCGCGGATGCGGCGAATAAGCGAGACGAGCGCCCTGCCCTCGTCGTCGGTGAGCCCGCCGGCAATCTCATCGAGCAACAGGAGCTTTGGCGATGAGGCAAGAGCACGCGCCAGTTCCAGCCGCTTACGGTCGAGCAGCGTCAGCGAGCCGGCCGAACGGTTCGCCTTGTCGGACAACTCGCAGGCCTTGAGGATCTCTGCGCAGCGCTGATAGCTCTCGGCATCCTTGGTGCCGCTGCCGAAAAAGGCGGCGACGAGGAGGTTTTCGAAGGTCGTCATACCGACATAGGGACGCGGGATCTGGTAGGTCCGGCCGATGCCGATTTTGCAGCGGCGATAGGGCGGCTGCCCAACGAGTTTCTGGCCGTCAAAGACCAACTCACCGCGATCGACACGCATGTCGCCGCTGATCAGGTTGAATAGGGTTGTCTTGCCGGCACCATTCGGGCCGACAATGCCCAGAACCTCGCCAGCGCCGACCGTAAAACTCACCTCGTGCAGGACCTTGAGAGCCCCGAACGATTTGCTGAGGTCGCGTGCCTCGAGTAGTACGTCGTTTTCCATGCTCCTCCACCCCGGCCTTTTAATGCCGGCGGCGCGTTTTGAGCGCGCCCTTCGATCCTCCGTCCGATCCGCCCCGGCCCGATCGCATCAAGCAGGGGCGGTATCTCGCTTTGCCTTGGCTTCACGCCTTGTTCAGGCAGTCCGCCAGGGCAGCGGCACGATCTTGCGCTCCGGCTGGAAGAGCTTGTTGACGGTATTGTCGACGATCTTCAGATCATACGGCCATTTGTCGCCCTTGACCCATTGCCCGCCGAAAATCGGCGAGGTCGCCACGTTCTGATGCGGTCCCTTGGCGAAATTGACTGGGCCGATCAACGTTTGCATGTTGGTGGCGACAACCGCCTCGAGATTGGCGATGCGGTCGAGCGGGTTCTTGGAGCGCTTGAGAACGTCGATCGCCACTTCGAGGATGGCATGGCTGTAGCCGAGCGGCTGCGTCCACTGCTTCTTCTTTTCCGCTTCCCACTGGTCGGCAAGATCGCGGCTCACCTGACCGGTCAGCGTCGACTTGAAGGGAAAGGCGGGGGTCCACCAGACTTCCGAAGACATGCCCTCGCCGAGCGAGCCCATGGCTTCCACGCCCGAGGCGAAGAGCAATGCAGCCGCGACCGTGATCGCCTTTGGCTTATAGCCCTGCTGGGCGCACTGGTTGACGAAGGTCTTCAGATCGGCCGGATAGGCAATACCGCCGATGATATCGCAGTCGGCTTGCTTGAAAGCCGTGATCTGCGCCGAAAAATCGTTGGTGCGCGGCTGGAAGAAGCCGGGAACGACGATCTCGAAGCCGGCGTTCTTGGTGGGGGCAGGCAGGCCATAATCCATGTTGCCCCATGTTTCACCATCGGCGTTCTGCGGAAATAGCATGCCGACCTTGCGGTTGCTGTCCAGCGTGTTCCAGAGGCCGACATAGGTGTTCAGCGCTTCGTCCAGGCCCCAGAAGAAGTGATAGGTCCATTTGAACGGCTTGTCCTTGCCTCCACGCGGGAAGATGACCGCCTGCCAAGGCGCGCCCGTCGAAATGCAGGGGCATTCGTTGAGTTCGGCCTGGTCGGCAGCAGGGCTTACCGTATCGGTCGTCGACGCCGGCAGCAGCAGGTGAACGCCCTCATTGAGAATGAGATCGCCGGCGACTTCCGCCGACTTGTTGGGGTCCGACTGGCTGTCGCGGATCAGGAATTCGACATCGTAGTGGCCGGCCGCCGTCTCCAGACCATTCTTGAGCTGCGCCTTGACCTTTTCCAGAGCCCAGCCGTCGGTCTCACCGAAAAGGGCAAGAGGCCCGGTCGCCGGCGTGATGAAGCCGACCTTGATCGTTCCAGCCGATTGCGCGCGGGCAATCGTCGGCGCACCGAGTGCCGAGGCGGCAAGGCCGGCGCCTATTCCCTTCAGCACCGTGCGGCGAGAAGGCATCGACAAACTGCTTTTCGATTCCATTATTTTATCCTCCCTCTGAAGCTCATTCGCCGGCTGCGATTCCTCCTCCCGCATCCGGCGAAGTTCATTTATTTGATGCGGTGCATCGAACCTCCGTCGATGACAATCTGGCTGCCCGTGACGTAGGACGAGCAAGGCGACGCGAGATAGAGAGCAAGCCCCTTGATGTCCTCGGGATCGCCAATCCGCCCGATCAGCGATTGCTGTTCGAAGGCCTTGCGATCCGCCGGTATCCGCAGCCTGCCGCCGGCGATGTTGGTCATGAAGGGACCAGGCGAGATGCAATTGATGAGAATGCCGAATTGGCCCAATTCCATCGCCATCTGGCGTACGAAATGGTCTACGCCGGCCTTGGCTGGCATGTAGGGCGTGCCGACGATCGCCTCATTGATCTGGGCAGCGATCGACGAGGTGACGATGATACGGCCGCCTCCCGTCGCTTTCATGTGCCGGGCCGCATGCTTGACGGTTGTGTAGACCGAAGAGAGATTGACCTCGATCACCCGATCCCAGTGGTGATCGTCGAGAACATCGATGGCGCCGCCTTGGAGCCGCTCACCTGTCGTCGACAGGAAGCCGGGCCCAGCATCGATGCCCGCATTTGCAAAGACGATGTCGATCCGTCCCTGACGCTCTGCTACCGCGTCGAAAGCCGCCGCCATGGCCGGCCGATCCGAGACATCGATCTCCAGACCGCAAACGTCAGCTCCATGTCGGGCGATTTCCGCCACGACACGGTCGAGATTTTCGCCATCCATATCGAAAATGCAGACACGAGCACCGTTATCCGCCATCACTTCCGCATAGGCCCGCCCTATGCCGCTCGCACCGCCGGTCACGATGACCGATTTGCGGCGAACGTCGAACATATCCTGCAAGCTCGTCATTTTTCCTCCCGTGCCGTCGAGGATGGCATGCCCGAGCCTCGGCCCGAACTTCCTCCATTCTGCCTTGCCCTCCCCGACGCAGCAGAATTGGTTCATTAGGACGAGAAATCCCGACTGCCTGTCAAACACCGCCGACGGGCAATCAGAAGAAGTTCTGCAGGCAAACTCCAACAGATTGAAACAGAACCATATTTTTTAAGGGGCCTGCCCCCGGCTTGCGGACCCACCAGGGCGATTGTTTGCTGAAATAATGAAATTGCTTTATGAAATCATCAAACGGCCATCCGTGAAGGATTGCCGAACCGCGTGCTGCGCGGAAGAGGTCTTGATGCAGGGATTGATCGAATCTTCTAAGATGCTGGATCGAGGCGGCAATCCGACCGTCCGGCAGCTTCTCTCCAGCCTGGTCTTCAATCCGAATGACGGAACGATCCAGCTGAATGGCGCGCGCATCGTCATGCAGCGCGCGTCCGCCCTTTCCGATCTGAGGCGGGAGCTGGTGGGCTTGCTCGGCGAGAAGGAGGCACGCATCTTCCTTTTGCGCCTGGGCTTCATGTCCGGCCGCTCGGACGCACGCTTCGTACGCGCCGGCTGGCCAAATCTTGACATAGGTGACGCCTTCACGGCCGGAACGCGGCTGCACACCTTCAGCGGCGTGGTGCGTGTCGAAACCGTCTTCAACTCCTACGACTTCCGCAAGAAGCGATTTTCTGCCGAGTTCCTTTGGCGCGACAGCGTCGAAGCCGCGGAGTTCAGTAAGACGCGACTGGCATCCGAACCCGTCTGCTGGACGCAGCTTGGTTACGCCTCGGGTTATGCCAGCGAGTTCTTTGATACGCTGATCGTGTACAAGGAGATCGAATGCGCGGCGCAGGGCCACAGCCATTGCCGGGTGGTCGGAAAGCCAGCCGATGGCTGGGGCCGCAACGATCCAGAGGTGATGCTTTTCCGCGAGCGTATCGATGTTGCCGACGACATCAGCCGCGCTCCCGCCTCGCGCGGCAACGCCGCGCGCGCCACCGACACGTCCTTCTCCAGCCTCGACAACCTCATCCTGTTGCCGGTCCGCGACAGGCTCGATCGCCTGGCGGCCACGACCCTGCCCGTGCTGATAACTGGTGCGCCGGGAACGGGGCGCGGTAGTGCCGCGCGCTATCTGCACCGAAGGTCTGGAGCCCCCACGGCAGATCTACGGCGCCTAGTTGGGATGCAAGTTGACCTTGCGCTTTGCGCCGAGGTCGCACGGCCGATTAAGGCAAGCCGCCAGACATCCCATCGCGAGATGATCGTCATCGACGCTGTCGAAACTATACCTCACGACGTCCAGCGCCACTTCGCCCGCGCAATCGAGGAAGGCATCGCGACAGGCGGGCCTCGCATCATCGCGGTCGCTGACCAGCGCTTTGCGACGGAGGAGCAAGGCTCTCTAAAAGAACTCTTTTCGGTTCTCTCGCCGATAACCGTTCGCATGCCGACATTGAGTGAAAGAGAAGGCGAGCGAGTGGCGCTGGCGCGATCGATGTTGCCGGTGCTTACGGCTCGAATGAACATCGAGCCTCTCCGTTTCGAAGCGGCAGCCGAGGAATTGATCGAGGCAGAACGCTGGCCAGGAAACTTGCGCCAAATGCGTAACGTACTTATCGCCGCGCTTGACACAAAGACCACCAACACAACGATTTCCGCTGCGCAGATCGAAGCTCAGCTGACACGCTTTCCTGTCAGTTCGGAGAGCGACAGCCGCGAACACGGGGGAACGCCGGCCGATCCCCATCAATTGTTAGAATCCGAAGGATTTTCTCTCAGTACTCTTGAACAGGCGCTATACACGGCGGCTATGGAACGGGCGCAGGGAAATCTTTCTGCCGCCGCTCGCATGCTTGGACTGACCCGAGCCCAGCTTGCATACCGCATAGAAAGTGGGCTGGAACGAAAACCACAGGGGAGGAAGAGCTGATAGGAATACCGGCCCGATCGCCTGAAACACAAGGTATCGAACATCTCGGACCGAGGCCCTTATACAAGATCTGGACTCGCATTTCTGTTCTTCAACCTAGAACCCGATCGGAATTACGAATCGGCAACCGGATCGATCCGGAGAATGGATTCGTCCTTCCATACAGGGCGCTTAAACAAGCGTATCATCGGCGGCCGGCGGCCGTCAACTTCCTTCCTTCTACGCCTTCCTTCCAGCCTCGACCGGCTTACACCCTGTGGCCCACCTCCCTCATGGTGCGGCGGATCGGCAGCAGGTCGATCCTGATCACGGATTTCAGCAAGCCCCGGCTTCCACCCGGCGCCAATAGCATGACCCCGATGGCGGGCAGGCTGAGGACAATGGAATAGAGCGAGCCGATATTGCCCATGGTCTCGCGAAGCAGGAAATAGATCGCCACGCCAATGATCGGGCCTTCGAGCGTGCCGATGCCTCCGAGAATGACGGCGAAGAGGATGATCGCTCTTGCCGCTTGCCTTGAGCCTTGGTTAGAGGACGACGCGCTCTCCCATCGCGGCCGACCGCTTGACGGCCTCAATGACTTTCAATGTCTCCAAGCCTTCGCGGCCGCTGACTAAAGGAGCTTCCTCGCCCCGAATGACGCTGCAGAACTGACGGATCTGCAGGACAAGCGGGTCCTCGTTTTCGAATGCGGCTCTATCGCGCTCAAATGCCTCCGTCCAGCTTCGCTTTTCGGCATTGCTCCATATTTCGAGCGACGGCACGGCCAGAGATCCGTGTGTTCCGCCGATCATGTAGCAAATCTCCTGAGTTTTCGGGTAAGCGGGATTTTCTCCCGTCGTCATCTCCCAGCTCCACGGCGCCACAACGGAATCGGACACGGAAGCAGTACCGAGAACACCACTTTTGAATTCTATGAGGATAACAGCGGTTTCCTCGACGGCATTGCTTCGCACTGCGTTGGATTCACGGGCCTGCACGGCGTGTATATCGCCGCAAAGGAAACGGAGATTGTCGATGTCGTGAATTAGGTTGAGGAAGACCGGCCCTGCCCCGCGCTCTCGCCGCCAGGGAATGTCAAAGTACTCGTCCGGCTTGAACAGCCAGAACATCGCATTCACGATCAGGATCCGACCGAGCGTCCCGCTGTCGATGATCTCTTTTGCTTTCTGCATCATCGGATTATGCCGGCGGTGATGTCCCGTCAGGAGCGCCACACCTTTTGCTTCAGCCATTCGCACAAGCTTCTCGCCTGCCGCGATATCGTCCGCGATGGGCTTTTCGATCAGCGCCGGGACGCCCGCCTCCACGGCTTCCAACCCATTTTGAACATGCACCTGGTTCGGCGTCGCGACGATGACTCCGTCGGGACGCTCGGAATTCATCATGTCGGCAAAACTGGGGAACCATCTGACACCAGCCTCGCCGGCGATCGCTTGGCCGACTGGCGTGGGATCCACAACTGCCGTCAGCTCTGCAGCCGGCTCTTCCAGCACGTGCCTGATGTGACGCTTGCCGATCAGCCCCGCCCCAAGGACTGCCAGCTTGACCCGGTTCGCCATCGCTATCAGTCCATTTTCTCAGCCTTGAGCATGGTCGCAACTCTGCGGATGCCGAGTTGATAGCCTTCGGTGCCGAGACCAGCGATGACGCCGTCGGCGCGGTGGGACACGAAGGAGTGATGGCGAAAACTCTCACGCTTGTGGACGTTGGAGATATGGATCTCGATGACGGGACCTTCAAAGGTATTCAGTGCGTCGAGGATAGCGAGCGAAGTGTGAGTGAACGCGGCCGGGTTGATGACAATGCCAGCGCCGTCCTCGCGCGCCTGGTGAATCCAGTCGATGATCTCGTATTCGCGGTTGCTTTGATGGAAACGGATCTCGTGTCCCAGCTCCGACGCCAACTTTCGGCAGTCCGCCTCGACGTCAGCCAATGTCTCGTGCCCGTAGATATGTGGCTGGCGCTTGCCGAGGAGGTTGAGGTTTGGTCCGTTGAGAACGTAGATGAGGCTCATTGCATTTGTCCTTGTTGAGCGTTGCCGGGATCAGGCGAACGCTATGTCCTGAAACGCGAAGTTTGGATCGGATTCGTAGAGATCTGCGCGAAGGCCAAGCCGGCCGGCTTCCAGTGCGGAAGCCGCGACGTCGCGCGCAGCTTCGAGCACCGATTTCAGCAGTTCTCGCTTGACCTCCGGAGGGCGGCCTGGGGCCATGCGTACGATTATCTGCACAAAGTGGTTATCGGGATGCTCGTCGCCGACGCAGGAGATGGTGGCTTCTCTGGCGAAGGTGCGGACCACGGTTGGCTTGACCAGCCCTCCGTCGCGGACCCGGCGATGAACCGCGCGGGTCAGTTCGTCGATGGCGACGCGTTCCGCTGCGCCTCGGCTGTAGTCGATGATGATATGCGGCATGGAGTAATCCCCCCGATCACGCTGTCACTCGGCACAGCTCATCGAAATGGCGCGACATTCGTTCCGTGTCGGGTGACAGGCCTGTGAAAAGCTCGAAAGCTGCGGCCGCTTGAAACACGGTCATTCCGCCGCCTGGAAGCGTCCGGCACCCCTTCTGCTTTGCCAACGCAAGGAGCTCGGTCACCAACGGCATATAGACGATATCGGCCACCCAGTGACGATGCCCTATCCAATCTGGATCTATCGGAAGCCCAGGATGGCTTGGCATACCAGTCGGCGTGGCGTGGATCAGGCCATCTGCGGTGGCGAGGGCGGCGCGCACGTCTCTGATCGGCCTTGCGACCTCTCCTGAAAACCTCTTGTTGAGCTGATCGGCGAGAGTAGAGGCCCGGCGCTCGTCTTGATCAAAAATCGAGAGGCTTTCTATGCCGAGTTTCACGGCAGCGTGCGCGACGGCCACCCCAGCGCCACCGGCGCCAAGCAGAACAGCATGAGCCTTCGCGACGTCGGGCAAGCCGCGCTCGAAATTCTTGTAAAAGCCATACCAGTCGGTGTTGTGTCCGATCCGCTCGCCATTCTGAAGCACGACCGTGTTCACGGCTCCAAGCATCTCGGCATCTTCGGACAGGCGCGTCAGGTGAGGCAGCACGGTCTGTTTGCACGGATGGGTGATGTTGGTTCCCGCAAAGCCGCGGCTTTCCAGCTCGTTCAGGAGATCCGGCAGCGCGGAAGGAGGCAATCCGCGCACTGCCAAGTCCACGAGTTCGTACTCATAATCAAGCCCCAGGTGGCGGCCTTCCGTTTCATGGAGCGCCGGCGACTTTGACATCTGGATGTCGGCGCCGATGAGGCCGACCAGGAATTTGCTGTTGTCCATGTCTTTGCCCGATCAGTGATGCGCAAGGATTTCGCCGAGAAATGCCCTTGTCCGGTCATGCTTGGGGTTCTTGAAGAAGGTTTCGGGCTCCGCCTCCTCGATGATCTCTCCGGAAGCCATGAAGATGACCCTGTCAGCGACTTGCCGGGCGAAGCCCATTTCATGGGTCACGCAGATCATCGTCATGCCGTCTCTTGCGAGGCCGATCATGGTGTCGAGAACCTCCTTGACCATTTCGGGATCCAAGGCGGAGGTGGGCTCGTCGAAAAGCATCGCCTTCGGCTCCATGCATAGGGCACGCGCGATGGCGACGCGCTGCTGCTGTCCGCCGCTGAGTTGCGCCGGATATTTTTCCGCCTGATCGAGGATGCGGACGCGCTCGAGATACTTTCGCGCCAACTTCTCTGCGTCGGCCCGGCTTGCGCCCCGCACTCTCATGGGCGCAAGCGCGCAGTTTTGCAGCACGGTCATGTGCGGGAAGAGATTGAAGTTCTGGAAAACCATTCCGACTTCGCGTCGAATGGCGTCGACCGCCTTGGTGGTGCCGTCCAGCAGTTGACCTTCCACCACGATCTTGCCGCCCTGAATCAATTCAAGCGCGTTGATGCAACGGATCAAGGTGGACTTGCCGGAACCGGACGGTCCGCAAAGGACGATCTTCTCTCCCTTGCAAACCGACAGATTGATGTTCTTCAGGGCGTGGAAGGCGCCGTACCATTTCTCCACTTTATCAAGGGATATCAAGGTCGACTGGTCGTTGGGGGAATTGAGCACGGCGCCCTCCATTTATGCTTTACTTGACCGTAAACGGGATGTTGGGGATGGATTCAGGGAACTTGGGAAGATCGATTGCCATCCACTTCTTGGTGATGGCCGCGAGTTCGCCGTTGCCTTTGATCTTGTCGAGGAAGGCATTGACGGTCTCGTTCCAGTCCTTCTCGCCGAGTCGCGTTCCCACGCCGTTGTAAGTCGTCAGGAAGTCGATCTTTCGTTCATACGTGCCGGCACTGGCCGCATCGAGCCTCTGCCCATAGAACTGATTGCCGCCCACTGCCTTTACCTGTCCGGAGATCAGGGCCTGGATGGTGGCCGCGTCATCGTCGAAGCGGCGAATGGTGGCCGTCGATCCGACCGCGTCGGTTACGGCCTTGTCCTGCGAGCTGGACTTCGGTACGCCTATTTCCCAACCAGCCAGGTCGGCCGGCGATTTCACGGTGTCGGCTTTGGCGGCATAAAGCGAAATCGTGTTGGCCGCATAAGGTTTGCTGTACTGGATCGACTTGGCGCGCTCTTCCGTCATCGCCATCGTGGCGAAGAGAATATCGACCTTGCCGGTCGTCAGCGCGGGAATACGGTTCGCTACCGCGAGCGGTTGGAACTGGACTTTCACGCCGAGTTCCTTGGCAAACAGCGTTGCCACGTCGGCGTCAAAGCCGTCCTGTTTGCCGCTCGAGTTCACAAAGCCCCAAGGCGCGTTGTCGCCCTGGATGCCGACGACCAGCGTTCCCTTCGACTTGATCTCCTCGACAGATGCCGCGGTCGCTGTCGCAGCGCCGACGACGGCGAAGGTAGCGGTCGCCAGCGCTAGACCGAGAAATTTCCTACGATTGGTATTCATTGCACTTTCCTCCTCTTGTGCTGTTTACTTCTCCCGAAGCAGGCTTAGCGGGCGGCTTTTGCCATCCGTTTCTCAAGGCCGCTTCCGACATGGGAAAGAGGCCAGCAAATTACGAAGTAGATTATTCCGACGATCCCGAAGACGAGCAGCGGGCGGTAGGTCTGGTTCGATATGATCTGGCCAGCCCGGGTCAGCTCGATGAAGCCCACGATCGCTGCGAGCGACGTCCCCTTGATGAGCTGCACAAGAAAGCCGATGGTCGCAGGCATCGAGATCTTCAAGGCCTGAGGCAGAACCACGTCCTTCATTCGGGAGACGTAATGCAGGCCAAGAGCGTTAGCGGCTTCGGTCTGCCCTTTGGGAACGGCTTCAATCGAGCCACGCCATATCTCGCCGAGGAAGGCGCTCGCGTGAAGAGTGAACGCGATCGCGACAGCGACCCAGGCGTTGACGTCGATGCCGAGAAGGGCGACGCCGTAATAGACGACAAAGAGCTGCATCAGGAGCGGCGTGCCTTGGAAGAGCGCGATGTAGCCAGATGATGCAAGCCGGGCGAACCGATGCTTCGACGTGCGCACAAGCGCAATCAAAATGCCGAACACGCCGCCGCCAATGAAACCGATAATTGCCAGCAATACGGTCCACTTCAGACCCTGCAGCATGAAGAACAGCTCGTTTTCGCCGATGGGACCCATAAGCGCCTCCTATCGAGTCGGATAATTGAAATAGGAACGGGAGATCAGGGCGAAGATTCCCATCATCAGGCTCGAGATCACCAGGTACATTCCGGTCACGGTGAAGTAGACTTCGAAGCTTCGGAACGTATCTGACTCGATGCGTTGCGCCGCGGATGTCAGCTCATATGCGGCGATCGAGGTGCACACCGACGTGGTCAAGGTCAGCATCACGAATTGGCTCGTCAAAGACGGGTAGATTGCTCGCAGTGCCGGCTTGAGAACGATGAGCCGGAAGACGTCGGCCTTGTGCAGCCCGAGCGCAAAACCAGCTTCGATCTGTCCCTTGTTGATGCTCTCAACGCCGCCGCGGATGATCTCGATGGCGTAGGCGCCTCCGTTGATCCCCAGCGCGATGATCGCGGTGACCGTCGGGTTCAGGCGGATGCCCATCAGCGGAAGGGCGAAGTAGATAAAGAAGATCTGCACAAGGAACGGCGTGTTGCGGACGACTTCGACGAACGCGATCACGGGAGCACGAACCCACGCGTCCTTCGAGGTTCTTGCTGCAACGCCCAAGATTCCGATCACGAGAGCGAGCAGCATCCCCGCGAAGGCGAGACCCAGCGTTCCAAGCGAACCCCAAAACAATTCCGGGGCGCGGTCGAAGACCGCGCCAAAATCAAACTTGTAACCCATATATTGGCCTCCTCCACTCGGCGCGGCTTTCGCCTCGCCGGCGCCGGGATCACTGATCCGGCTTAAATACTCGTAAGGCTCCTTCGAACAGGCGTTTCAAATGCTCCTCCGCGTCTGCCGAGCCTGAAAGAGGTACTTCGACCGAGATCGATGCGGCCCCGTCGGCTATTTCAACCAGTTCACCCAACGGCAATTCGCCCTCGCCGGGAGCAAGGCGCTTGCCTCGGGCCTCCGCGATCATGGCCTCGGGGGTGCTCGGAGCGGGTCCGGCGACGTCGCACAACTGGACGTGCTTGACCCTGTCGATCTCGGCGCGCAGCGACGTCAACGTTCCGCCGTTCCTGAAGAAATGCACTCCATCAACGAGTGCGCCGGCATTGGGCGCGCCGCTCGATTTCAGGAGATTGACGCTGTCAGCGAAGCTTCGGACCGTCCGCCAACCCATGTTCTCGATATCAACAGCCAATCCATAGCCGCTTGCAAGGCCGCAGAATTCGGTGAAGTTCGACTGCAGCCTGCTCTGTTCCGGATCGTCGCCACACACGCTCAGACGCTTGGCTCCGATGTTGGCAGCCACAGCCACTATGGGTTCCAGAGACGAGGCGTTGAACGAGGGATCGATGACAAAGAACTCGATATCGAAGACCTCGAGCGCTTCACCGCGCAATACGGCTTTCAACTCTTCCGCAGCGCGACCGCCGACCGGCAGCTCGTAGTAGGGCGCTCCAGGAAACGCGGGATTCAGCCTCAGTCCAATCCTGGAGAAGCCCGCCGCCGCCGCGGCCTTCGCAAAATCGCTCGGCATCAGGGAGATGGCGGAGAAGTGCGCAACGCCAATCTTCTGTTCCGATCTTGATCCAGACGCCACCATCACACGATCCCTTTCGTCGCGAGGTGGTTTCGAAGGTTCGTCCCCGTGCGGTGGATGTGCTGTCGCAGTTTCTCGCAGGCGTATTCCATATCCCGCGCGACCGCTCCTTGCGCGATCTCGCTGTGCTCCTGTCCGACGTTCCGGTCGCCGGAAGTCCTGATGAGGAAGACCCGGCGATATCGGTCGTTCAGGTTGAGCAAGAGGCCGCAGAAATGCAACAGAAGCGGCTTGCCGCAACCGGAAATGAGCGTGAGATGGAATTCCCGGTGAAGCGTTTCCCATTGCTCTAGCGTCTCCGGCCGTGAGGCATCTCGTTCCGTGCGGTTCAGGCGATGGAGCGAGCGCATTATATTGCCCTCCCACTCGACATCGCCGATGCGCATGGATTCCCGCAGCGCGAAGACTTCGAGCTCTTCGCGCAGCGTCGTGATTTCTTCCAGATTCGCCAGCGAGATCGGCGCTACGCGATAGCCACGGTTGTCCTGAAACTCCACCAGGCCGTCGGAAATCAGGCGTGCAAGCCCCTCCCTCAGAGGGCTTAAACTGACATTGAACGTACGGCGCGCCTTGTCGAGATTGATCTTGCTGCCGGCCTCCAGCTCGCCAGAGATGATCGCCTCGCGCAGCCGCGACGCCAATTGGCTTCCGATGGTGTTCTTGCCATCATCGGCAAAACCCGCGGACCCCGTCTCCTCGTCTGTCAGTGGCACAGAGGCGCTGTCGTCGCTCGAGCTCATCCCTGCTCCCTGGCAATTTCGATCAACTGTCGATGATCGATATGATAAACGATTATTTGTGTCAACGAAAAACGTAATCAGGGCCGTTATGGCAGCTGCGATCCGTATATTTAGTGAATTTAAGTAAGTATTTTCAGATATTTAATATCATGTCCAGCCAATTCCTCCTCATTCGAAGGGAAAAGCCGTCGTAACATTCATTGACAGATAATCGATTATTCTAAATAGTCAGAGCCATTGGGAGGTAGCCCTATGGCCATAAAAACCGAAAGCGAGTTGACGCCTGCCGTCCTCGCGGCGATGAACAAAACCGAGGATCCACGTCTGCGAGAAATCCTCGTCGCAATGGTAAAGCATCTCCATGCATTCGTGCGGGAGGTAAGATTGTCCGAAGTCGAGTTCCGCGAAGCTACGGCGATACTCAACGAGATCGGACAACTGCAGACGGACAGCCACAACGAGTTTGTTCTCATGGCCGGATCTCTCGGCGTATCCTCGCTGGTTTGCCTTTTGAACAACGGCGACGGTGGCCAGACGGAGACGTCGCAGTCTCTTCTCGGCCCGTTCTGGCGCCTGAACTCTCCCCGTGTCGAAAACGGCGGTACGATCATCCGCTCCGACACGCCGGGCACGCCACTCTATGTCCGCGCCAGGGTAATAGACCGGGACGGCAGGCCGATCGCGGGTGCGGAGGTCGACGTCTGGCATGCTTCTCCCGTTGGGCTCTATGAAAATCAGGATCCCGATCAGGCTGAGATGAATCTTCGGGGCAAGTTCACCACGGATGCCGACGGCCGCTTCTGGTTCAGCACCGTGAAGATGGTCGGATACCCGATCCCGGTCGACGGCGTCGTCGGCCGATTGCTAAAGGCGCAGGGACGTCACCCGTACCGACCAGCGCATCTTCACGCCCTGATCTTCAAGCAGGGATACAAGACGCTGATTTCCCAGGTCTTCGATCCAAGCGATCCGCACATCGATTCCGACGTTCAGTTTGGAGTGACGGCAGCCCTGACTGGCGACTTCGTCCGCCATGACGAACCGCATCCGTCCGAGCCGGGCGTCTACGGCCCCTGGTTCTCACTCGACTACACTTACGTCATGGAGCCCGGCGAAGCCGTGCTGCCGCGTCCACCCATCAAATGACCAACGACAGAGCCGAACCGATGATCACAGAACAGGAACGCCGAGAGGCGGCCAACGCCCTTCTGAAGGCGGAAACCGAGCGCAAGCCAATCGTTCAACCGAGCAAGACCTACCCCGGTCTGGAGCTTGAAGATGCCTATAAAATTCAAGCGCTCTGGGCGGAGGCTCGGACTGCTAGGGGTGCTCGGGTCGTCGGTCACAAGATCGGCCTTACGTCGCGCGCGATGCAGATGGCATCCAAGATGACCGAGCCCGACTATGGCGTCATCCTCGACGACGCCCTCTACAACGACGGAGCGCAGATCAAGGCGGACCTCTTTATCAAGCCCCGCCTCGAAGTCGAGCTCGCTTTTGTGATGGGCGAGGATCTCGAAGGCCCCGGTACGCGGATCTACGACGTGATGAGGGCGACTGAATTCGTCGTCCCGGCTCTCGAGATCATCGACTATCGCACCGAGGTTCCGAGGGCGATCACCGACACGATCGCCGACAATGCCGCTTTTGGGGCGATCATTGTAGGAGGTCGCATCATTCGACCGATGGACATCGACATCCGCTGGGTGGGAGCCACCCTCTCGAAGAACGGCATCATCGAGGAATCCGGTGTTTCTGCAGCGATCATGGGCCATCCGGCAGCCGGGATCGCGTGGTTGGTAAACAAGCTCCATGCGGTGGGCGCCGGTTTGAAAAAGGGGCAGATCGTGCTGGCCGGCTCCTTCACCCGCCCGGTGGATATAGCCCGAGGCGACGTGATCCAGGCCGACTACGGCCCCGTCGGCTCAATCGGCGTCTCGTTCGTGTGAGGATCTAATGGAACTCCCCGTCAACAGGTTCAAGCGAAAACTCCTGGCCGGTCAAAGTCAGATCGGATTGTGGTGTGGCCTCCCGGGCAGCTATGCAGCGGAAATCGTCGCACCATCCGGTTTCGACTGGTTGCTTTTCGATACCGAGCATTCTCCCAGCGATGTCCTCACTGTGCTTCCACAGCTGCAGGCGGTCGCGCCATACGACGTCGCCCCGGTGGTGCGCCCGGCCTTCAACGACCCCGTATTGATCAAGCGCTTTCTGGATATCGGTGCCCAGACGCTTCTCATTCCCTATGTGCAGAATGAACAGGAGGCGAAGGCGGCCGTGGCCGCCGCGCGCTACGCACCGCGAGGCATTCGCGGCGTCTCCGCCCTCACCCGCGCCACCCGTTTCGGGCGCGTGCCGAACTACGCGCAGACCGCCGAACAGGAGATCTGCCTCTTGCTGCAGATCGAGACACGAGAGGCGCTCGATCAGCTTGAAGCCATTGCAGGGGTCGACGGAGTAGACGGGATCTTCATCGGTCCGGCGGACCTCGCCGCCAGCCTCGGCTATCCCGGCCAACCGGGACATCCCGAGGTAGTTTCGGCAATCGAGAATGCGATCGAGCGCTTGAAAGCCGTCGGTAAGCCGTCGGGCATCCTGACGCCTGACGAGAAGTTTGCGGCTCGCTGCATTTCGCAGGGAACGCTGTTCACGGCAGTCGGCGTCGATGTTGCCCTCCTTGCCAGAGGATCGGAAGCACTTGCGTCCAGGTTTTCGCGCTAGAGCCGGATGTCGTGCGAAAACCGCCTACACTTTCGGCATCACGCTCTAGGGAGACATAGCATGTTCGCTTTGGAACAGGTTCGGTCGGAGATAGCGCCGACTGGAACCATTAGAGCTGCGGTTAATATGTCGAACGCAGCTTTGATTCGCTGGGATGAAAACGCAGGCGCCTTAGTAGGCCCTAGTGCGGAAATTGCGGGTAGGATCGCCCACGAACTTGATCGCGAGCTTTCGCTGATACCATACGGATCGGCCGCAGATATTCTTTCCGCCGCGGACGGCGACGAGTGGGACATCGCCTTCATCGCGTCTGACCCATCGAGAACCGATCGCTTCAGCTTCTCGCCTCCCTACATCTCGGTCGAGGCCACCTATCTGGTTCCAGTGGCGTCACCCTGCCGAACGGCGGACGAGCTCGATTCCAAGGGAATTCGCATCGCTTCCGCGCGTAGCGCAGCCTATACAAAGCAGCTTGAGCGAATACTCAAGCGAGCCACGGTACTGCATGTCGACAGCCCCGCGGCCGCCCTCGATTTTCTCGCCAACCGAGAATGCGACGCGGCGGCCGGACTGACCGAATTCCTCTTCAATGCCTCGGAGCGGACGAAAGGCTTCCGGGTGGTAGATGGGGTATTTTCGCGAATTCCCCAGACAATCGCGGTGCGCAAACGGGCCACTAGTGCCTCGCACTTCTTCGCTGACTTCGTGCGGCGGCTCGGCGGCGCGGATATCGGGGGAGAAAAAGGCAGCATCAGTGAAGGACTTCCCTGAGGCCTGCCGTAGATGCGTAACGCCAATTTCGCTCGTCCTAAGGAAAGAAGGCACCTATCCGAGCCGGCTTAAGCCGAATCCCTTCCATAAGGCCTGAGGCAGAGCAGTTCGCCAGTCTATCACTTACCAGGTAAGGAGAGGACGGGAAGAGCCATAGGAACCCGTTGCCGACCCGCTTGGTGCTAACTGGTTGTCCCGCTGGACTCTCTCTGCCCATCGCCGACGGTCGGCCGCCTTGTCTTTGGCGGGATCTGCCGACTTGCTCAAGGCCGCACGACCGGATTGCCCGCCGGTTCCGCCGATCGTCGAGCAGGAAGCACAGAAAACGGCGGGAACAATAATCATAACACCTAAGGCAACCGCCCTCGTGAACCCATAATAGATCGGCGGCATGGACATCCCTAATGCTCCCTTTGACCATCTGTAACGAAGAGAGATGTTATGCGATTTCACATCGGGCGAAAACTAGGGGCTGTTCGGACCGCCTGACGGAAGGCTCCCGTCGCCTGGCCACGCAAGTTCTCCGGCATTTGGATGACCGCGTCCGTTGGTAAGAGATAGCGCCGTCCCGATACTCCCTAGGCATTGCGCGACAGAGAGTGGCCCCACCGGCGGTCATCAAGCACGGCATGAGACGCATTTCTTTTGCCTACCATCGCGACGGAATAGAAAAGTGAATCCCAGAGAAGCGCACGCCGGAGCACACACTTTCTAGAAAAAAGATAAGGATACTCTAGTTTGGCGTAACCTTGTTTCGGAGAGCATGATGAAGATCACAAGACGAGCTTTCACTGCGGTCGTGGCCGGTGCAATCGCGGCACCGCTGGTGGATATTCGAATGGCGAACGCGGCTGACAAGGTCCTGCGTATCGGCTATCAAAAATATGGAACACTGGTGCTTCTCAAGGGCAAAGGAACGCTGGAAAAGAAACTCGGAGCGATCAACTACAAGGTTGAATGGGCAGAGTTTCCTGGCGGTCCCCAGCTCCTTGAAGCGCTGAATGCGGGTGCTGTCGATTTCGGATCGACCGGCGAAACTCCGCCGATTTTCGCCCAGGCCGCGAACGCTCCGCTCGTCTACATTGCGCATGAGCCGCCTGCCCCGCGAGGCGAAGCCATTCTTGTCCAGAAAGATAGCCCCATAAAGTCCGTTGCAGACTTGAAGGGTAAGAAAGTCGCCCTCAACAAAGGATCGAACGTGCACTATCTGCTCGTGAAAGCCCTTGAAGAAGCTGGCTTGACCTATAAGGACGTGGAGCCATCCTTTCTCGCACCAGCAGACGGCCGCGCGGCCTTCGAAAGGGGCGCAGTCGATGCATGGGTCATATGGGATCCCTTTCAAGCAGCGGCGGAAGTGGCGCTTGAGGCGCGAGAGCTTAGAAACGGTGAGGGCATCGTTCCCAATCACCAGTTCTATCTCGGCACCAACGCGCTGGTCGACAATCACGCCGGGGCCGTTGACGTCCTGATCGAGGCTATTTCCGAGATTGACGCATGGACCAAGTCCGACACCGCGGCGGCTGCCGCGGAACTATCCCCGTCGGTCGGCATCCCGCAACCTGTCCTCGTGAAAGCGCTGGAGCGTCAATCCTATGGCATCAGCAGCCTCGACGAGTCCGTCGTGGCACAACAGCAAGCCATCGCTGACGCCTTTTTCGAACTCAAGCTCATCCCCAAGAAGGTGACGGTCGCAGACGCTGTACGCAGGAACAAGGCATAGCGCCGTCTTCAAGGCCCCGATAGTCGTTCAAGCGAGAAGGTTGGTCGCCGTCTCGCTTGACGTTCAAGCAAGCCATCTCTCGCTCTGCGGCATTACGCTGTGTTGATTTCCATCTGAAAAGGACCGATTGCGCGTTTCGCACCAATTCATACGGATCCTTTTAATTTCGTGGAATCCTTTTACCCGCCGCAATCTCATTGATGGCGCCAACTGTTGTAGTTTGGGATGAAGCCGGCAATCCGCTGAGGACGTAGAGGTCAGCAAGCCTCGGTCTAAACTCAGCCACTGGGCAAAGTCTCCGGCCATTCCTGCGAGCCATGAAGGACGCGAAGGACACGAACTGCAGTCTCCGTAATGACATATGCCGCGATATAGGGCGTTCCGTTGATCACCAGTTCGCGCGTCTCTGCAATTCTTCCAATCCGGCCGCTTGCGGGAAAGTCGATCAAGCGGCGAGTGGCAGCCATCATCCTTTCGTCGATCATGACAGCGGCTGAAGGATTATCTGCCTCTATATATGTGAATATGGCGTCGCGATCCAATAGAGCGAACGCAGACCGCGTCAGCTTCACGATTTGCGGGCGTCCACTTTGAGACGCGCGGTCGATCGGCGCTCAGCGAAATGTGCCTCGACCTCATCATCCGAAATGTCACGACGAGTGTCGTTCAGCGCTTCCAGCACCTTTGTGCGAAACCAACTGTCGTGAGCTTCGCTGCCCGAAAAGAGTTCAAGTGGCAACGCACCTTCATTAGCCGTCCGGGTGAGTAGGATGCGCACCGCGTCCGATACCGTTAGCCCCATGCTCTCAAGGACGGCGGAGGCTCGATCCCGAACGTCAGCATCGATGCGTGTTTGGACAAGTGCGTTTGCAGCCATGGTTATCTCCACATTCAACAAAAATGTAATGCATTTGAATGACAAAATCCATAGCGAGGTTTGGACCCTCACGGGGCGTTGTTACGTTGTCTGCGGCCTAAACGCTTGGCGCGATAGTTGCAGGGGATGGGCAGCTCTTATTCGTCCGAGCCGCCGTGAAGATTGGATCGTCAATCATGCCGCTCCAGGAAACTTGAAACCGTCTTCAGGCAAAGATCCTTCTCTTCGACATGCGGCATATGGCTTGAATTTTCAAAGAGCACCCACTCGCAACCCCTTACGCCATCGACATAGGGCTTGACCACCAGCGGCGTCGCCTCGTCATATTTGCCCGAGATCAGCAAGGTCGGCGCCTCGATGAGGGCAAGCCTGTCTTCGATCGTCCAATCCTTCATCGTGCCGATGACGTGAAACTCCGTCGGGCCGTTCATGTTGCGGTAAACGGTATTGTCTTCGTCCATGGTGGCGAATGTGCGGGCAACCTCCTCCGGCCAGGGCACGACGCGACAGACATGGCGATCGTAGAAGACGCGGGAGGCGGCGATATATTCCGGATCGGTGATCGTGCCGGCCCGTTCGTGCCTTAGCAGCGTGTCCTGCACCTCCTGCGGCAGCTCCTCGCGAAGACGGTTCGCTTCCGCGACCCAGGTGTGCATGTTGGCCGGCGAATTGGCGATCACCAGCGCCTTCAGCCCCTTCGGTCGACGCACCGCATGTTCGGCACCCAGCATGCCGCCCCAGGACTGACCGAGAAAGGCGTAGCGATCCTGAATGCCGAGATGCTTCAGCAGTGTATCCAGCTCATCCAGGAAAAGCGCCGGCGTCCAGAAGTCGGGACCCTTGTCGAGCAGGCGCGTGGACTTGCCGTTGCCGAGTTGATCATAGTGGACGACGGCGCGGCCATCGATTTCGGCAATGCCTTTGAAGCTGTCGACATAGTCATGAGTGCAGCCCGGCCCGCCATGGGCGACGACGAGCGGCAGCCTGCCGGAATCGAGCGATCCGGTGATGCGGTACCATGTCCGGTATTCGCGAAAGGGCAGAAAGGCTTCCTGCGTCGGGGTTGCGGCCACGTGTCTCTCCATCTCCAGGCTTCGACGGAGCAGACCATAACGCGACCGAAACGGGTGCGGCAGCTATCAGAAGTTATAGGATGGTTGCGCTTCCAGCAGCCGATAATGCGTGGCGCGGACGACCGCCTGCGTGCGGTTCTTGGCGCCCAGCTTCTTTGCCGCGGCGTTCAAATGCATGACGACCGTCGGCACCGAGCGATCGATGATGCGGGAAATCTCCTTGGCGGAATAGCCCTCGGCGGAATAGCGCAAGCACTCCCTCTCGCGCTCCGTCAGCCGGATCTTGCCGACGCTCAGCGCTGCGGTATCGAAGAGCGAATAGGCCGTCTCGTGAAAGACATGCGCCAGCAGGTTGAAATCGGCAATGTAGCGCAGGGCATCGCGCTCGAACTCCTTGTTGGCACCGAAGCGAATTCCGGTGACCGTCGCATAGTCGCCGCGCGGCATGTGCACCGGCACGGTGACGCCTGTCGACATGTCGCGCTCGCTCAGGTAGCGCGCAACGGGAACCGTATCCTCGCTCATGAAACGCTTGATCAGCGTATCGGCATCGGGATCATAATTCCAGAAGAACGGCGCCGAAGTGCGTAGCGCCACCTGCTGCACGGGATCAATGCGGAAATAGCCGCGATCGAACCAGTATTCATACATGTCGTCGGAGATGTTCCTGAGCTTCAGAAGCGAAGGGATCATGATCTTGCCGTCGAGGTCATAGGGCACCGGCGAATAGTCGTAGATCAAGGCCTCGAACCCGATTGCCTTCATGCCCTCGAAGATATGGTCGATGCGGCCGTCCAGCGTCTGATGCGCCGTGAATTGGCGCCTGATGGTTCCGATTTGATCGAACATGCAGCGGTTCCCGTCTGTGCCTGCGCCCCAACCTATCACTTCTTATAGCTGGTGCCGAGCGCGGTTTAAGGTAAAAATTTAGCCATGCTCAAATATTGAGCAAGCAGAATCTTTCGCCGGAGTTGTCAATGTGGCGTGAAATTGAGCCCGAGGCGCGGCATGTCGTCGAGGTCGATGGCTACAAGGTGGTCGCCTACAGCTTTGGCAGCGGACCGGAAACGGTCTTCTGCCTGAACGGCGGCCCTGGCCTGCCCTGCGACTATCTGCGCGAGGCACACTCCTGCCTGATCGATAGGGGATACAGGGTCGTTGCCTTCGACCAGCTCGGCACCGGCGCCTCAGACCGCCCGGCCGACAAGGGTTTATGGACCATCGGCCGTTACGTGGAGGAGACTGAAACCGTCCGCAAGGCACTCGGTCTCGGTAAAGTCCACATGCTCGGTCACTCCTGGGGCGGCTGGCTGGCAATCGACTACGCGCTGACCTATCCCGAGAACCTCAAGACGCTGATCCTCGAAGATACCGTCGCCGACATGCCGCATCTGATTTCCGAACTGGAGCGGCTGCGCGCGGCACTCGGGCCGGAAACGGTCGCCATGATGCAAAAGCACGAGGCACAGGGCACCTATAATCACCCCGAATATCTCGCCGCCGTCACCATCCTCAACTACCGCCATGTCTGCCGCCTGCCGGAATGGCCGGCACCTGTCCGCCGTTCGCTCGACGATTGGAACATGGGTCCCTATGAGACCATGCAAGGGCCGAACGAATTTCTCTATATCGGCAATCTCAAGGATTGGAACCGCATTCCGGACCTTCCGCAGCTTACGATGCCGGTGCTGATCACCGCGGGCGAACATGACGAGTTGACGCCGGCCTGTGCGCTCAGGATGAAACTTGCCTTGAAGGATGCCGAACTCAAGGTCTTCGCCAACGCCAGCCACATGCCTTTCTATGAGAACCCGCAGGACTACTATCCGGCACTTCTCGACTTCCTGTCGCGGCATAGGGCAAGCTGATGCAAGCTAAGGTGATCCAATCCCATCGACGACAAGGGGGCGATCGCCGCTATGCATCGCTATAAATTCGTATTGACGCGACCGCTGCAGTTCCTGCCTGTCCTTTTCGGCATCAGCGTCATCACCTTCGTTCTGGTCCGCCTCATTCCCGGCGATCCCGCGCGCAATATCCTCGGCACGCGCGCCACCCCGGTCGCACTTGCCAGCATTCGCGCGCAATACGGCCTCGATCAGCCGATGTGGCTGCAATATTTCTATTTCATCAAGAATCTCGGCAATGGCGAGATGGGCAAATCGATCCTCTACAAGATCGACGTGCTGCCGCTGATTTCGACCCGGATCGAGCCGACCGTCGCGCTGGTCGTCTCGAGCGTCATCCTGTCGATCCTGATTGCCGTGCCGATGTCGGCGATTGCCGCGCGCAATGTCGGCCGCGCACCGGATCACATCGTGCGCGTCGTCTCGACTTTCGGCATCGGCTTTCCGCCCTTCTGGCTGGGGCTGATGCTAATCATCCTGTTCAGCGTCCAACTCGGGATGCTGCCGGTCTCGGGCTATGGCTCCACCATCGGCGAGAAGATCGCCCATCTCATCCTGCCGGCCCTGACGGTTGCGCTGTCGCTTTCGACCGTGCTCACCCGCAGCCTGCGGGCAGCAATGATCGAAGCGCTGAAATCGGATGTGGCGACGGCGGCCCGTGCCCGCGGCATGCCGGAAGGCATCGTCTTCTGGCGGCATGTCGTGCCGAACTCGCTGGTGCCGACGATCAACCTGCTCGCCGTCAATATCGGCTGGCTGATCGGCGGCACGGTCGTCGTCGAGAGCGTCTTTGCCTTGCCCGGCATGGGCCAATTGCTGGTGCGCGCCATCTTCTCGCGCGATTACATGGTCGTCGAGGGTGTTGCGATGGTATTTGCCTGCGCCACGGTGCTGGTCAACTTCCTCGCCGATATCGTCACGGTCGCCGTCGATCCGCGGGTGAAGCTATGAGCATCGACACGACAGCGACGGCCTCCCCTGGCTGGAACAGGTTTTTGGGGAAGCACCTGACGCTGACGCTCGGCGGCGGCATCCTTCTGTTTTTCCTTCTTCTGGCAATCTTGGCGCCACTTGTCGCGCCCTATGACCCGATCTTCCAGAATGCCGACATGCGCCTGCAGGCGCCGTCGTTCCTGCATCTGTTCGGCACGGATAATTTCGGACGAGACATTCTTTCGCGCGTCATCTGGGGTACGCGCATCGATCTGCAGATCGCCGTCATCGGCGTGCTCTTCCCGTTTCTGATCGGCACTACGGTCGGCACCATCGCCGGCTTCTTCGGCGGCATTGTCGACGCGCTCTTCATGCGCATCGTCGATATCATCCTCGCCTTCCCGTTCCTGGTGCTGATGCTGTCGATCATCGCCATTCTGGGGCCGGGGCTGAGCAGCTTCTATATAGCCATGGCCTTGGTCGGCTGGGTCTCCTACGCGCGCCTGATCCGCGCGCAGATGCTGGTGCTGAAAGGCAGCGATTATGCCGTCGCCGCCGTTAGCCTCGGCTTCAGCCGGCCCAGGATCATGTTCCGCCACCTGCTGCCGAACGCCATTGCAGGCTCGATCGTCTTTTCCATGTCGGATGCCGTGCTGGTGCTGCTGAGCGGTGCAGCCGTCAGCTATCTCGGCCTCGGCGTTCAGCCACCGCTTGCCGAATGGGGCGTCATGGTGGCGGAAGGCCAAAGCTTCATCACCACGGCCTGGTGGATCACGCTGTTTCCCGGCCTTTCCATCGTGTGCCTCGCCTTCGGCTTCAGTATGCTGGGCGATGCGCTCGGCGAACTGCTCGGAGTGCATGAATGAGCGAGCCCGTCCTCTCCGTCCGCGACCTCGTGGTCAAGGCCCGTCTCGACAACGGCGCCCGCACGCTGATCGACGGCGTCTCGCTCGATCTTGGCAGGGGCGAGATACTTGGCCTTGTCGGCGAGAGCGGCTCGGGCAAGAGCCTCCTGTGCCGTTCGCTGGTGCGGCTGCTGCCCTCATCGCTTCTGAAAATCGACAGCGGTTCCATCCGTCTCGAAGGACGGGAACTCACGGAAATCAGCGATGCCGAGATGCTTGGGGTGCGTGGCGGCGAGATCGGCATGATCTTCCAGAATCCGACAAGCCATCTCGATCCCGTCATGCGCATCGGCGACCAGATCGCCGAAGGCATCCGCTACCATCAAGGTCTCAAGGCACGCGAGGTGCGCACAGCCGCGACCGAGATCCTTGAGCAGGTCGGCTTTCCTGATCCCAAAAGACAGTATGACAGCTATCCGCACGAGTTTTCCGGCGGGATGCGCCAGCGTGCCATGATCGGTGTCGCACTCTCCTGCAGCCCTAATATCCTGATCGCCGACGAGCCGACGACGGCGCTCGATGTCACCATCCAGGCGCAGATCCTGCGGCTCCTGATCGACATTCGCGACAAGCGCGGGCTTTCGATCATCCTCATTACCCATGATCTCGGCATCGTCGCCCAGACGTGCGACAGGATCGCCGTCATGCGCAGCGGCCGGTTGCTCGAACAGGGTCCCAAAAGGACGATCCTCAGCCGGCCTGAAAATCCCTATACGATCGATCTGATCAACAGCCATCCTTCCCTGCCCGACGAAGCTGCAACGCAATCGGAGCCAGCCAGGCCGAAAACGTCAGCCAAGCCGCTGCTCGAAATCGATGACCTGTGTGTCGACTTCAGGGTCGGCGGCGGTTTCTATAGGGGCAGCGGCGCAAAGACGGTCAGCGCTGTTTCCGGCGTCAGCCTGCAGGTTAAGCCTGGCGAAACCATCGGCATTGTCGGCGAATCCGGCAGCGGCAAGAGCACGCTTGCCCGCGCCGTTCTCGGCCTCACCCCGATCTCCTCCGGCCATGTCACCTTCGACGGTGTCGACCTCACTCAGCAGAAGAGCGCTGGCCTCGCAAAGCTCCGGCGCGAAACCGCCATGGTCTTCCAGGACCCGTTCAACGCGCTGAACCCTCGGCTGACGATCGGCCAGACGCTTGCCGAAGTGCTGAAAGTCCATGGCAAGGTCGCGAAGGCAGACATTCCCGCACGCATCGGCGAGTTGCTCGATCTCGTCGGGCTTGAACGCGAATTCGCCGATCGAAAGCCGCGCAGCATGAGCGGTGGCCAATGCCAGCGCGCCGGCATTGCAAGGGCGCTTGCAGTCAATCCGAAGCTCATCATCGCTGACGAATGCGTCGCAGCGCTCGATGTCACCATCCAGGCGCAGATCATCGATCTCTTCCGTGAACTGACGCGCCGGATGAACCTGACCTTGATCTTCATCGCTCATGACCTCGCGATCGTCCGCGATCTCTGTGAGCGGACCGTGGTTATGTATCGCGGCGAGATCGTCGAGGAAGGCCGCTCGCAGGAGATCTTCTCTCGCCCGAAGCATGCCTATACCGCAGCGCTCATTGCAGCCATTCCCGATATCGATCCGGACAAGCCCTTGCACGGCGAACGCGATGCGGCAGCCGCAGGGCAGACCCAATCAGCCAAACGCATGCGATAACAACGAAGGGAACGAATTCATGATCAACAAATGGAAGACAATCGGGCTTGCCGCCATCCTGGCCGGCCTGACGCTGAGTGCGAGCTATGCCGAAGCCGCCGGCGTGCTGACCATCGGCCGCCGTGAGGATTCGACGACGTTCGATCCGATCAAGACGGCGCAGAATATCGACAACTGGGTGTTCTCCAACGTTTACGACGTGCTGGTGCGCGTCGACAAGACGGGCACGAAGCTGGAGCCGGGTCTTGCGGAGAGCTGGACGACCTCGGATGACGGCTTGACCTATGTCTTCAAGATTCGCGACGCGAAATTTTCCGATGGCTCGCCGCTGACGGCTGATGATGCAGCTTTCAGCCTGCTGCGTATCCGCGACGACAAGGCATCGCTCTGGAGCGACTCATACAAGGTGATCGATACCGCCGTCGCGACTGATCCGCACACGCTGACGATCAAGCTCAAGCATGCATCGGCGCCTTTCCTGTCGACGCTGGCGTTGCCGAACGCATCGGTCATCTCGAAGGCCGGGATGGAATCGATGGGGCCGGATGCCTATGCGGAAAAGCCGATCGGCTCGGGCGCCTTCTCCGTCGAGGAGTGGCGCCGCGGCGATCGCATCATCCTGAAGAAGAACCCGAATTTCTGGCAGGCCGACCGCGTCAAGCTCGACGGCGTCGAATGGATCTCGGTACCGGACGACAATACCCGCATGCTGAACGTGCAGGCCGGCCAGCTGGACGCCGCCATTTTCGTACCGTTCTCGCGCGTCGAAGAGCTGAAAAAGGATCCAAACCTCAGCGTGCTGATCGATCCTTCCACGCGTGAGGATCATCTGCTGATCAACCATGCCCATGGCGACCTCGGCAAGAAGGAAGTCCGCCAAGCCCTCGACATGGCAATCGACAAGAAGGCGATCGTCGATGCCGTTACCTTCCATCAGGGTACGGTCGCCAATTCCTACATTCCAAAGGGCGCCTTGTATTACTATGCGGATAATCCGCAACGCCCCTACGATCCGGAAAAGGCCAAGCAGATGCTTTCGGCAGCCGGCGTTTCCGACCTGACGCTGAATTACCTCATCCGCGCTGGCGATGAAGTGGATGAGCAGACGGCGGTCCTGGTGCAGCAGCAGCTCGCCAAGGCCGGCATTACAGCCAAGTTGCAGAAGGTGGATCCCAGCCAGGAATGGGACATGACCGTTGCTGGCGACTATGACATCTCGGTCAACTACTGGACCAACGATATCCTCGACCCAGACCAGAAGACGACCTTCGTCCTCGGTCACGATTCCAACAACAACTATATGACCAACTATAAGAATGATGCGGTAAAGGATCTCGTCGCCAAAGCGCGGCAGGAGCTGGACCCGAAGAAGCGCGAGCAGATGTATATCGACTTGCAGAAGATGGCGAAGGACGACGTCAACTGGATCGATCTCTACTACAGCCCTTATATCAACGTCGCGCGCAAGAACATCGATAACTTCCATCAGAATCCGCTCGGCCGCTTCTTCCTGGAGGACACCGTCAAGAATTGACATCTCAACGTCGAATCCCAAGCTCCGCTGTCGAAAGGCAGCGGAGCACTTTTTGTGCGCGATTGGTGTTGCTTCGGGGTGCCAAATACATGTTTCACCTGGTGATCCTCGACTTTTAATTCCAACAAAGTCGCGCAGAAAAGCATCTTGGCTACAGGCGCAGCAGCGTTGCCGTGTCACACCACAATGGCAATAGCACACACTCGGCCTGCATCGCTCTGCTTTGGGAAGCATTGGTAAACCGTAGTTCTCGAAAGAGATCCCATAGGCATCGATCTATTTGAATTTCATTCACAAAGCTGATTTTTGGAGAGGATGATAAATCGACGGGAACCACGATGCCGGGAAAGCTTCAGAGGGAGATTTTGGATATGTTGGCGCGTGGAGCCTCGGTCGTGGAGGCCGGAAACTACATCTGCGCTCATGCCGAACGACTCGTTCCCGGTGTGCTTTGTTCGATTGTCACCGTTGACCACCACGGCTTTTTGCATCCGCTTGCCGGGAACAGCATATCCAAGAACTACTGCGACGCTCTCGATGGAATAAAAATCGGACCAGGCGTCGGCTCGTGCGGCACGGCTGCTTTTGTGCGTCGCCCGATTGCAGTCAAGGATATTTTTTCCGATCCGCTTTGGGTTCCCTATCGAGCGCTTGCCGATATTCTTGCAAGCGAGCACGACGTCAGAGCTTGTTGGTCGAGCCCCATCCTCCAGAGCGATGGCCGCGTGCTCGGAGCCTTTGGATTTTACTATAAGCAGAATCGAGGACCCAGCCAGGAGGAACAAATGATTGTCGCTGAATGCGTCGATCTTTGTTCGCTGGTATTGGAGCGCGAGCATATAAAGGCCGAAAATCAACGTCTGGCCTATTTCGATCCGCTCACCGGACTTGGCAATCGCGCCAACTTCCTGAGAACGCTTGAGACTGTGGCGGATCGTTCCGCCGGACCCATAGCAATCCTGTTGGTGGATATCGATCATCTCGGTCGGCTGAACGACGCCTTTGGCCATGCGGCTGGAGACAAGTTGATCATTAAGGTCGCCCGTATGATCGCAGCGATCTGTGGGCCCGAGGCCGTCTTCAGAGTGGATGCGGATGAGTTCGCGATCGTCATTAAAGAAAACCCGGATGCAGAGCTCTCGAGGATTTCCGGGGAAATTTTGCGCTCGATGGAGCAGCGATCAGACTGGGCCGGAGAGCACGACACTCCGATCTCCGTGAGCTGTGGTGGTGCGGTATCGGACGCGTCCCGCCCCCCCGACGTGCCAACTTTTCTGCAACAGGCAAATCTGGCGCTGCAACATGCCAAGCAGACGGCGCGCGGAAGCTTCAGTCTGTACACAGAGGACCTCGCCGCAGCCCTTATGCAGCGGTTTCGGACCCTGCAATCCGTGAGAAGCGCATTGGCTGAAGATCGGATTGAGGCGCACTATCAGCCGATCGTCAGACTGGATACGCGAGAAATCGTAGGCCTGGAAGCTCTTTGCTGTGTTCGCACAAGAGAGGGAGACATTATCTCGGGTGGTATGTTCATGGACGCGCTGCAGGATATTTCCATGGGATATCTGTTGACGGAGCGGATGCTGGAGCAGGTTGTCGGTGACGTGAGATATTGGCTCGATGAGGCAATTCTGCCTCAACTTGTCAGCGTGAATGTCTCCATGGCGGATTTCGACCAAAGAAATCTATGCGCGCGCGTCAAAGGCATATTTTCTCCTCACAACGTCCCCCTTAAATCTATCGTGATCGAGGTTACTGAATCGGTCTACATGGATGAAAGGAACCGCTACGTCGCTCAGGCAATCGAGGAACTGCGCACTGCAGGATTACTTGTAGCTTTGGATGACTTCGGAACGGGCTACGCGTCTCTGACCCACCTCCTCGAGTTCCCCGTGGACGTGATCAAGATCGATAAAAGTTTTGTAGACCGAATATTGGATGACCGTGGCGAAACCATAATCAAGGCTCTGCTTGATATGGCGACCGGGCTCGGCGTACGGATAGTCGCGGAAGGTGTAGAGACTACAAAACAAGCACGCAATCTCGCGCGTTTGGGATGTTCATTTGCACAAGGGTATTTGTTCGGTCGCGCCGCCGACCGTCATAAAACCACGGAGCGATTACGGGCTGGGATGGCGAAGCGAGCAAGGTACATCACCGACCAACGCGCGCTCGGCAGCTGAAAGACCGCCAGCAAGTCTTCGACTTCCGCAGGCTCAAAGAGAACGGAAATAGAGCCGCACGATGCGGGCGATGATCTCGGCTGGCTATCTGCAAGCCGTGTTTCCTGCCCGCTGATCGTTTCGAGCAAATCATCCCCTGGCCGCTCATCATCCCGGTGAATGGATGAATTTTCTGCGACAGCAGCGAACGATTTGCTCTTGATGAGATTCATCCATGATATCAATCTGTGCAAACTTGGGATCGCGCAGGTTGCAATGTGGGACCCTGGGTCATTTTTCATCATGCACAGGCGGAACGGGAATCCTTGTTCAATCTTCACACATTTGGTCGCCTTCACCTCACGAACGATCTTGGCGATCTGTCGTTTCCAGACAAAGGCTTGTTGGCGATATGCTATCTGCTCGATACCAAACAGTTCGAGGCCAGCCGAACCGATATTGCGACCTTGCTATGGAGCGGTGAAGACCGCGCCGGACTGCTGGCCAATATGCGTCAAACCATCGCCCGCATCAAAAGCCGTCAGCGCGAACTTGGCGTCGACTTTCTGACCTTTACACCAACAACCGTCCGCGTTGAGGTCGAAACCCTGACCTCAGATCTGTCATTGTTCGACATCGCGGAGAACAATGAGCCCGTGCAGACACTGTATCGCTTGGCCGAGACCGTGAAGGGCGACTTTTTAGAAGGTTTCGAGCCGGTCAATACGCTGCTCGATGTCTGGGTGGAACAGAAGCGCGAAGCCATTTCCCATCAGTTTCTGCGCGTCTTCAAGCGGGCATTGGCGCCGATATCCGCGGCGGATGCGGACATGACGATCCGCAAGCTGGCCCTGCAGGTCTTCCGGCTACATCCGCACGACGAGGAGGTGCAGGCGTTTCTTCTCGAGTCGGGTGTCCACGATGGCCCACAGGATGGATCGGCTCTGCCCTTTGCCGCCAACGCACGTGCTGTCCGTTCGGATACCGAGACGGAATCGCTCTCCCTGCAACTCGCCAGTCGCATGTTCAACAAGCAGTTTGCGCAAGCCCGCGATTCGCTTCTGGCACGTCCTCCGCCCGTCGTCCCGCCCTATGGCGAGCGAAAACTGGATGCGCCGCGGTTGGCATTGCTGCCGCCGCAGAACGACAGCGAGAGTATCGTCGCAACGCTTGTCGCTGCTTCATTGATCGAGGATATCACCATCGGCTTTTGCAGCCTGAAGAGCGTTCGGGTGATTGCCCCGCACACCGCCGGACAGTTTTCCCGCGATCCAAACAAGGCGGCGGTCTTCGAGCGGCATGGTATCTCCTACATACTGGATACCCGCATCAGCTACGGCCAGGAGGTATCGCTCTTCGCGCAGCTGATCTTCTTTGCCAATGACGAAATCATCTGGGCCGAACGCTTCAGCCTTGATTCGTCGAATCTTACGCTACATAGGCGCGAACTCTCGAAGCGAATTGCGTTGATCGTTGCCTCTCACATCGAGCGCGATAGTCTGTCGCGCGCCTATTACGAAGCAAGCCCCGATGCCTATCACAGCTATCTTGTGGGACAGCGCCATCTGAAGGAACTGACCCTGCCCAATTTGCGCAGGGCGCGGCGGGAGTTCCGCGCCGCGTTACAGAAGAACCCACACTTCGCGCCGGCGCTCAGCGGCTTAGCGCGCACCTATACCAAGGAATGGCTGCTGACGATGCGAGGTGACGAGCAGCTGTTGGCCTCGGCTGCGGAGTTTTCCACCAAGGCGATTTCCGCCGGTGAGGACCTTGCGGGCGGCTACCGTGAACTGGGGATCGTAAAGTTGGCGCAAGGCGATATCGATGAGAGTGTCAACGCGCTGAATCTTGCCGAAACTCTGAGCCCTCATTACGCTGACATCATCGCGGATTATGCCGATACGCTGGTGCATGCCTCACGGCCGGCCGATGCGCTGAAAAAGATCGCCAATGCAATTGATCTCAATCCATTGGCTCCCGATACCTATCTCTGGACGGCCGCCGGCGCCAACTATTGTCTCTACCAATTCGAGACGGCATTATCCTATATCGCCATGATGCGTGATAGCGGCCTGGCCGATCGGCTGTCGGCCGCCTGCTGGGCAATGCTCGGCGATATGAAAAAAGCACGATCCTTTGTTCGCAATGTAAGAGCGACCATTCCCGATTTCGATGTGGACAAATGGCTATCCATGATCGTGCTGAAGGAACAGTGGCAGAAAGACCTGTACCGCGAAGGGCTGCGCAAGGCAGGATTTTGAAACACCAAAGCAAAAAGGAAGACAGACTTATGGCACGAATTGTTATTATCGGACTTCCAGACGAAAAGGGTTTATGGGTGGCTGACATCGATGCGGGAACGATTACCCCGTTGCAGACACCTGTCTCCGGCGCGCTCAAGGAAGCAGACGACCTCCGCGCTGGCGGCGCAGTGATCGTGAAGAATGTCAGTCTCGCAGTCGGCGTGAGCAGCACCAAAGCTGTTGCCGGCGGTTTCCTCGAGGGCTAGCCGCTACCAACATGTCGATGGCGGCGTGGTTCGCGCCATCGACAATCAATTTGCTGGCTGTGTTTTCCGGGAAACTCTAAGGGCTTGCCGACTGACCGGCCGCACTTATGAAAGGATTGCGCTTCAGCGCGGCAAGCACGGCCCATGCCGTCGCTCCGACATGGGGAAGGCGGAAATACTTGAAATCAACGGATGCGGAGTCCGGTCCAACCTTCAGGCCGGTCGACAGCTCAGCGTTGACCGTGGCATAGAGCAGCCCGTCGGGGGCAATTTGCCTGGAAATCGTTTCGAACAAAGGTTCGGCCTCTTCCGCCCTGCCGCTCAGACGAAACACGAGGGCGGCCTGGGCAGTGCCCTCAAGCCAGATGCCATCGCGGTCATTGTTGAAGTCGAAACCACCATCAACGCCATGATTGCGTTTCGTCCATTCCAGGACCCGCGCGCGCCTGAATGCGTAGGCCGGCACGGCGATGAGCGGCCACAGTTCTGCGTCGAGACCCGACATTGACGTATTCGGCGCGTCGCTGTAGGGCAGACTACCGACGAAAAAGCGGCCGTCGTCGAAATCCCACATGGCCTCCAGAAACGCGTGCGCTTTCTCGGCGTGACGCGTCCAGCCGCCCATGGGATCGAGCGCGGCAAGCCAGCGATCCGCCGCATAGACATCGAGATTATGTTCCGTGGATTTCCAGCCTATGCGTTCTGAGGGCTCCTGGCCGAAGAAGCCCCCGAAATAGCCAGGCGCCTGCGGATCTGCGGTGCTGCGATGGATCCAGTTCATGATCGTTCGGGCGGCATTCAGGTAGGGCGCTCGGCCGGTCTGCTCGTAGGCGGTCAGCAGTGCCAGCGCGCCCCAGGCCGTGCTGCCCGTCGCGCTGCCGACCTGGTAGTCGTCTTCAATCCAGGACTTGCTGACGGAGCTCCAATAGCCCGGAAGCAGCATGCTGCCGTTATCCTGAACCGGGCCGGCGCGATAGGCGTTTCGCAGCCGTCCATCGTGATAAAATCGATCCGCCTTCAGAGCGAGCACCAGGGCATCGGCGACGCGGCCCGCTTCCGGTTTTCGGCCGCAGGCATATAGCGCCATCACCGCCAGTGCGTTGTCATAGGTGAAGCCGGCATTTTCAAGCGCAGGATGGAGCGGCGAAGCATTGTCCGGCGGTTCGTAGCTGCGGAAGACGAAAGGTTGCGCCGGCTCGCCGCTCATATGCGCAACGAGACCGGCGCAAAGCCTGGCGGCGAGTTGAACATGCCGTTCCTCGCCGGCCCAGGCCGCGTGTATCCAGTATGCGAGGACGGCGGCGGTCAGAAAGGCCCTGATAGAGATTCGCATATATCACCCCGGGTCTCTCGAATTGCCCTGCGCACCCTCAAGAGAAGGCGCGCGACAAGAGCATCTGCATCGATTTGCGCAAGTCGCCCCGTTCCGCGACGTTGTCAGGCGCGCTCCTGAAAAGCAGTCGCAGGATGGCATTGTGCTGCTCCGGCGTCGGCATAAGGCAGAAGGCCGTCGACGATGGCGTCGCTCTGGCTGCGGAGGGAATCCAGCCGATTTCCGGGATGAATACCGCCTCGTCCTTTGCACCGGCCGGGCCATGCTCAGCCAACGTCGCGCCTTCTGTGGACAGGGCCATTATCGTCACGTCACCGATCTGTCCGTTGGCCCGGTGCCTCCCGCCAATCCTGACTTCGATCGGCTCTTCCTGGCCGAAACGCGGCAGCTCGATGCAGCAAAGCAGGCTCGTGAACGCAATGATCATCGCCACTGACGACCAGACGAGATTGAGGCACTCGCGTGCGGAAAATTCGACGGGCGCATCCCAACCATAGACGACCCTAACGACAGACAGCGCCGACATGGCCGCTACGAAGCCGAAAAACAGCGCCGTTGGGCGGTGAACGCGGATCGCGGACCTGTCCCCTCCCTTCTCCGTCACTTTGAAAGGGCGGCCAAACGGTTTGCGGATCGCCTGGAACAGGGTGATCGTGATCGGCACGGCCGTCAGGGCATGGGTGACCTCGGTGAAGAGCGGCAGCGTGCGCCTTTCGGAAATCCACGTCGAATAGGTCCAGAACAGGAAGAGCGAGCTGAGGCCGTATTTCATGAAAAGCAGTTCATCGGCCTGCAGCGCAGAAACGCCGGTCAGCCAATAGACGGACGGCGCCAGCAAAAGGCAGAGGATGAAAGGCTTCGACAGCCAGCAGAACAGCCCGTGCAGATAATGCAGACGCTGCACAAGCGTGAAATTGCCGCGCCAGAGCGGCCCGTTGCGCAGCAGGCCGATCTGGATTGTGCCGAGGCACCAGCGGGTCCTTTGCGTAATGTATTCGGGAATGCCTTCGGCCGACAGGCCGACGCTCAACTTCTCGTTCAGCCAGCGCGTCACATAGCCCCGCTCCAGCAGCCGGTAGGTGAGCAGCATGTCCTCGGACAACGCATCATGCGGAAAGCCGCCGATCTCGTTGACGGCGGCACGGCGCACGACGAAGCTGGTACCGACGCAGAACGCGCATCCCACGGCATCCTTGGCCGGCTGGAAGGTGTCGAAGAAGACGCGCTGGTCATCGACGAAGGAGCGCCGGATGCCGAGATTGTGCTGGATCGGATCGCTGTTGAAATAAAATTGCGGCGTCTGCACGACGGCGACCTTCCCGTCCCTGAAAAGACCGATGACGCGATTCAGGAAATTTGCCTGAGGGGCGAAATCCGCATCGAGAACCATGATGAAATCGGAAATCTCGGCGAGTGCGTTCGTATGGTTCAAGGCATTGTTCAGATTGCCGGCCTTGGCATGCTTGTTATCCGGGCGCGTCAGGTAATTCACACCGACGCGTGCGCAATAGTCGCGCACTTCCGGGCGACGGGTGTCGTCGCAGACGAAAACCCGAAGCCTGCGGTAGCTCATCGCCTGGGCGGATATGACCGATTTTTCCAGGACATTCAGCGGCTCGTTATAGGTGCAGATGAACACGTCGACGGAAGGGATGTCCGCCGTGGCCGCCAGTTCCTTTTCACCGCGATCGGCCTCCTTCGTCCAGTCGGTCGTTCTCAGAAGGATCAGGATCGAACCGATGGCGTAAAGCACCGACACCGCCTCGAAGAGGAAGTAAACATAGTTCCAGAGCACTTCGGCAGAAAGCTCGAAGGGCGGAAGCGTGTCCAGGGCGCGCCAAGAGAGGTAAAGCCCGAGCGACAAGAGCATGAGCAGACTGAATGCCGCCCGCTCGAACGGTCTCTTCGGGTTCGCGAGCATTGCGAACAGCATCGCGCAAGCGGCGATGACGAGATCGAAGATCAGAACGCTGAATAAATCGTCGTCGGAACTAAAGAACACGATCCGTTTCTCCCTGACCTCAGCCTGGATGCGATCCGTCACGGGCTACCGGGCGCCGCGGCGGCTTGCGTCAGCTTTTCACAGGCGCAGCTCTCATTCGCTCGTTGAGGAGCTCGACGGCATGCGCATCGGCGCGCCGAGGCTGGGGATAGAGGATTCCCCAGCTGACGCGCACGTCCCGAGGGCCCTTTGTAACGCGCCCCTCCGGATTGAGCGCACCGAAGCGTTCGGCCGACCGCCGGACGAGCCCGGTTAGATCCGTTTCGGCGGCGGAGGGCCATTGCGCGGCGGATGCCCGGGCTATGCCGATGAGCGAGGTCGATGCCTCGCGTATATAATGCTGCGTTTTCTGAAGCCATTCCTGGGGCATCGTCACGTCGACCCACGTGCCCACGGAGCAGAACCGGCCGTCTCGCAAGTCTGCGGTGCCAGGCTCTGTCAGCCGGATGTATGCATAGAGTTCGCGACGCTCCGTCGGCGGGAAAGGAACGGCATAATCGAGATCCACCCTGTCGGTCGTACGAGGAACCAGCCGCTCTACGACGCCGCTTGCCGCTTGCGCCCAGCCTTCAGCATTGACATCAACCCTCGATCCCACGGCGAGGGCTTGCGCCTGCCGCTCGGAAAAGATTGCGACGACAAAAGCGTCACGGCAATCGAGCGTTTCCGCGAGCGTGTCGCCGGCCGTGACCTCGCGTCCGGAAGCAGCCACCGGCTTGTAAAGCTGGCTCGTCGATGGAACGTGCAAATCGGCCCGCGCCAGTCTGTCGACCCGCAACGCCTCCGTCGCCACGAGCGAGCCGAGCTCGGTCTCCTTCGTGCGCATCGTCGCAATCTGCAACTTGAGCTGCAGGAGGTCGGCCTTGCGCGTGCGGATTTCCTGCTGCAGATTTTGCAGCGACTGCAGGTCGGCGCCGACATAGACACCCTGGCGGGCAAAATCGAGTTCCGAGGCAAGCTTGGCAACGGCGAGCTTGGCGGCTTCGAGCTTGGTGTCCTCCAGACGAACCATATCGGCGACCTCGGCTTCGCTGCCGGCGGCAATCCCCCGAGCCATGAGCCTGAGCTTGCGCGCCGCCTCGGCTTTCGCGATGCGGGACGAGTAGGTCACCATCTCCAGAGCCGCCTCGGCGGCCTTGAGATCCGCAGTGATCCTGACGAGGAGTGCCGCCTGCTGGCCTGAAAGGTCGCTTTCAAGATCGCCGATACGCTGGGCATAGTCGCTGACGATCGAATTCTTCTGTTCCATCTCGTTGCGCAGTGCGGCCAGCTGAACCTTCAGGCCGATCAAGGTCGAATTGTCGACGCGATCGTTCTCGACCGTTATTTCGCCGGCCGCGCCGAGCGAGGTCACCTTTCCACTGATCGGCGTTGTCAGCGGCACGAGCGGCGCGTTGATCACAGCGCGAGTAGAAGTCGACGTGAAGAGTGGAGGGAATGCGGATGAGGCAAATACTGTCCCCATGACACCAAGTACAGCGTAAGAAGCCAATCTTACCGATGCATCATTATTTCCGCTATCTTTGCTTTTTCGAAAGGAAAACATAGCCACAGATCCTTTGATGAATGCGCTATATTCTTCCTCCCGAAAGAATGCATGGATCGTTGCACGGTTTTTTGTGCGCCGCAATATCGCTAAGATTGTGCTACGGGGGTGGTCCGCAGGTGCCCAATAATTGACCAGCGATCCGAAGGGGTCATCTCCGAATTGGGATCAGCCTCTGCCTCCATCCCACTATAATAGCAGCCGTTATACCTACTGCGGCAAGAATCGAAGCCCGTCGCATACACGTGAAATATGTGGTATTATTTGTGCATCTTTGGCTCTCGGACCTCGGCGAAACCGGCCATTCGCAAGTTATGCGATCATTTATTTCGCTAAATGCTACCATCGTATGATCTGCAGCTTCGAAACTCATCATAAAGAGGTAGATGAAACGCAGCGCCGGCGCGGATTCCTCCCGAATCTACGCCTTCCGCTTCCGGCATTACTCCAAAAGGATGATCGGATCGGTAAGCTCCGGACCAAGAGATTCGGATAGCTGAAAAACAGAGATGCAACGTTGCAGGCTGCCAACCGATCGGAATCCCTGCATCACCCGCTGTCGTTTTCTCAGCGGCAGATGGGAATTTCCGCACGATTATTCGGGCCCTTGTGTGATCAGCGTTCGACGGTAGGCATCAAGTCCCGCCTTGCCGCTCCGGATGAGCGCAGTTTGTCGATGACGAGGCCGTCGGCGACGAGTCTTGCTTCTTCAGCAGTCTGACACGCTGTGTCGCGGCAAGTGGAACACGCTGTTCACGGCATCACCCCCCCGCGCCCTTCGCGACCGCGCGATAGCGAACAAATGACGGCTGAGTTCGTTTTGACGCCCATGTGCAAAGCTCGAAGAATCTCTATCAACCCATCTCGCGCCCGGTTCCAATCTTCAGGAGACAATCCATGACGATTTACAAATTCGCCATTGCCGATGCGGTGTTTGAACGCTCGCCGGGACAGGAAGGTGACATTTTCACCGGCAACCTGCTCGACCAACGCCACGGCGGGCCAGTCACCATCGGGTTCGGGCGCTACCGGCCAAATCAAGTTCTCGAAGAAACCATGGCCGTACACGACACGATGATTGTCCTGGAAGGAAGTATAACTGTGTCAGACACGCATCGATCGCTGACAGCTGGGCCAGGCGAGATCATTGCAATGCAGAAAGGCGACAAGGTGACCATTCGCTCGCATGAGAGCGGTGCCGTAACCGCCTATGTGACATATCCTCATTGGCAGCAGCCGGAACCCACATCGAGCCCAACATGACTTGGCCGACCGGCCGGGCGATGCCGCATGGAGGGTTTTCGGGGTCCCCGGAAGATATGGAGCCGGCGGCAGAGGTCGTCCGTTTTGTCACTGAGCGTCTGACGACATCCGTTCGCTGACGGCAAACGCCTTGGTTAGCCGGTGGAACAGCTATACCGGAAAGCCTGAGCGAGCCGGTGAAGGTTGCGGTCTTCCAATGCCGGTGCGCAATCGCTGATGGCAACGTTCTCCGCACAGAGACCGGCCGCGCAGCCGAGATATTTTCGTGCTCAGTCCGTCCGGCGGGCCATCGATTCGCTGGATCGATGGCCTCTTCGTCTCACCATCAGGAAGCCGATCGGCCGCTACGGTTATGCGCGATAGATGTTAGCGGGATGGCGGCTTGGTAGCCTGTCGCCTTCGCCGAAGATTTTTTGTCGTAAAGAGCCGTCAGCATAATGGGTCTTATAGAGGCCTCGATCCTGCAAGGCAGGCACCACATGTTCGACAAAGTCTTCATAACTCTCAGGAACGACTGTCCGGGTCAGATTGAACCCATCGATCTCCCCTTCCTCGATCCAAGCTCCCAGCTCGTCGGCGATTTTCGAACCGTCGCCGACGATCGCCGGATAGCGGCCACCGATGGCGAGTTCGGCGAGAAGCTGACGTTTCGTCCAGCCGCGCTGCTTGGCAAGCTGGGTCGCCGACTGAATGGCGTTGGACGTCCCGTAGACGATCTGCTCGTCGAGATCGTATTTAGAAAAGTCGATCCCCGTGCTCGCCGAGAAATGGGCAAGGCCAGCCTCCGGATTCGCATACCGAAGATATTCGGCGTGCCTGTCTTCGGCTTCCCTCTGCGTCGCACCCGTAACGACAGTCGCCCCGACGAAGATCTTGATATCGTCGGGGCGTCGCCCGACGTCGACGGCTTCTTGACGAAGTGCCCTGGCGGCGGTTCGGGCGGCAGCCTTGTCCGTTGCCGTGATGAAGACGCACTCGGCGTGTCGGGCTGCGAACTGGCGTCCCCTGCCCGATGTGCCTGCCTGGTAGAGAACCGGCGTCCTCTGCCGAGACGGCTCGCTCAGGTGGTAGCCATGCGATCGATAAAATGCGCCGTCATGCGCTATCGGCCGGATCTTGCCGGGATCCGCGAATATGCGGTTGTCTTTGTCGAGTAACACCGCATTGTCGTCCCAACTGCCCTCCCAAAGCTTGTAGAGCACCTCCAGATACTCGTCGGCCCTGTCGTAGCGACTGTCGTGCTCGGCCTGTGCGTCTTGGCCGAGCGCTCTTGCCGCACTGTCGAGATAGCCGGTCACGATGTTCCATCCAACCCTGCCGTCCGTCAGATGGTCGAGCGTCGACATGCGTCTGGCGAAGAGATAGGGCGCGTCGGAGTTGACGTTTACGGTGACGCCAAAGCCCAGATTCTTCGTCGCGGCGGCCATGGCCGAGACCAGCAAGAGAGGATCGTTCACCGGTAGCTGGATCGACTCCCTTACCGTCAGATCGGTCGAACCCTGGTATATGTCGTAGACGCCGATGATATCGGCGAGAAAAACGCCGTCGAACAGCCCGCGTTCCAGTGTCTGGGCAAGCGACGTCCAGTAGTCGAGCGTCTTGTAGCGGTGCGACTGATCGCGTGGATGAGCCCACAGGCCGTGATTGATGTGGCCGACAGAGTTCATGTTGAATGCATTCAGCAGGATTTGCTTTTTCCCAGGCAAGGTGTCTCTCCGCCTCAGTCTGTTTTCAGATTGCGCCGTGGCGCGGCGGTAGCTTTCCGCCCAGATAGTAGCTTCCGATCGCCTGATACTTCCAGCGAACCGGATCATGCAGGGTGTGGGTTCGCACGTTGCGCCAGTAGCGATCGAGGTTGTCTTCCGAGAGGGTAGATGACGTGCCCGAGAGTTCGAACAGCTTGGTCCCGGCCAGCAGTCCCGCCTTCGTCGACAGGATCTTCGCCTCCGCGACCGCAATCGATGCTGCTGCGACAGTCTCCTCCGTCATATCGCGTTGTGCGGCGTCGACGAGTGCTGCAGCCCGCCCAAGCAGGGCCTCAGCAGCACGAAGCCGCAACTTGACTTCGCCGGCGCCGTAGAGCGTCAGGGGGTCGTCGACGGCACGCTCGACCTTGGCGTCGATCCACGGCCGCGACCGCTCCTTGATGAACCGGAGCATCTCGCGATAGGCGCCTTGCCCGATCCCAAGATCGATCGCGGCATGCATGAGCTGTGCCTGCGGACCGATCGTCGTCGGTCGGTCGAACGACGCCTGGAACGGGACGATCCACTCAGGTTCGACCTGCACATGCTCGAATTCCACCGAACCACTGCCAGTGACGCGCTGGCCGAAGCCGTCCCAATCGTCGGTGATGGTGACGCCGGGGGCGTTCCGAGGAATGAAGACCAGATAACTCGTCCGCTTTCCGTCTTCATCCGCAACGGCCAGAGTCGGAATCCAGTGCGCATAGAGCGCACCTGTGCAGTAGAACTTGTGTCCCTCGACGACGGCGCCTCTGCCGTCACCTACCAGCCTTGTACGGCGCGTGAAGTCACGCTGTCCGACTTCCGCAAGAGCGTTGCCGAACCGGTCTCCTGCAAGAACACGGTCATAGAAGAAGCGCTTCTGCTCCTCGCTGCCGCCGACCCGAAGCACCTCGAGCGCGTAGTAATGGTTCTGCGGGATCTGCGAGAGCGAGCCGTCGGCCGCGCCGATGATGGCGATGACCTGTGCGAGGGTTCGGTTGCTGACACCCGGCCCGCCATAAGCCCGGGGCACGGTGATGCCCCAGAGACCGCTGGCGGTGAACGCCTCCAGCTCGTTCCATGGCAGCAACCGGTCGCGGTCGCGATCCGACGCGCCGACCGCGAACTCGTCAGCAAGCAGGGTTGCCACTTCGATTGCCTCTTCATCGCCGGCAATGGACGCAGGGCGTCGTGGGCTGGGCGCTACGGAAGATACAGATGCTGCGTTCGTCATCGGCGCCTCAATTCCACTGGTGTCTGGCGGGGTAAGCGCCGGTCAGCTCGTACTTGCCGATAAGGTGGTATTTCCATCGGACGGGATCGTGGAGCGTATGGACACGGGCGTTTCGCCAGTGACGACCAAGATTATGCGCCTCCCGCGTCGCGGACGAACCCGCGAGGTCGAAAAGCTGCTCGGTCGCGGCGAGCGCGATCTCTGTGGTGAGGATCTTGGCCTCGGCGACCGCGACGGACGCCATAGCGCTCGAGGCGTCCGTGACTTTGTCTCTTGCAATACGGTCGATCGTCTCAGCAGCATCGTAAAGCACCGCCTGCGCCGCGTGGAGGTCCGTGTAGAGACTGCCGACCGCGTGAATGATGGTCGGATCGTCGATCGCCGAGGAGACGCCGGAGTCGACCCATGGTCTTGCGCGATCACGCACGAAGGCAACGGCATCGCCGACGGCCGCCGCTGCGATTCCCGAATCGATGGAAGCCTGTACGAGCTGTGAGATCGGTCCGGCAAGCCCAGGACGATCGGCATAGGACCAGACGGGGAAGACGAGTTCCGGGTCGATCGGCACATCGGCGAATTCGACGGAGCCACTGGCCGTCGTGCGCTGCCCGAACGACGACCAGTCATCGATGACGGCCACTCCGGGCGCATCGTAGGAGGCCCAGACCTGGACGGCTCGTCCTTCTTCGTCGACCGCCCTCGTTGGTATCCAGTGAGCGAAGATCGCCCCTGTCGAATAAAAGCGACGGCCGGTCAGTCGAAGGCCGTCTGGCGTCGACCGCAACAATGTCGTGCTGACGGCGACCGACTTCGTCTTCTTCTCCGGCCCCGCGTTTCCGATGCGGAATCCCTTGTTGAGGACGTCGCCAAAGATTCGAGCCTTCTGGGCGTCGGAGCCCACGTCCTTCAGCAGTGCGAGCACGCCGAACTGGTTCTGCGGGATCTGGCCGAGGGCAGGATCAGCGCGACAGAGGATCTCGAACACCTTCGCCAGTGTGACGTTCGACACGTCGGCCCCGCCGAACGCCTTCGGGATGGTGATCCCACCCAAGCCGCTCGCCGTGTACTCGTCGATCTCGGCCCAAGGCAGAAGCCTCTTGGCATCACGCTCGGAGGCGCCGACCACGAAGCGCTCCGCCAAACGCGCGGCGACGTCCAAGGCCTCCTGATCGTCCCTGATGAGATGCGGCCGCGCGGGCGGCGATGGACGACGTCCGACTATGTCGGGAGCATGCGAACGCTGGTCAGTCATATCGTATCGAACTTCCACATCATCGGGCGCGCAGATAGCGGACAGCGCTGTCACCGGCAAATTGCACCAGGCAGACCAACGCGATCAGGACGACGATCACGGCCGCCATGACGGTCGTATCGAAGCGTTGGTAGCCATAACGGATGGCCATGTCCCCCAAACCACCCGCACCGACCGCGCCCGCCATGGCAGAAGCGCCAATGACGCTGACGAGCGTGATCGTAAAACCGCCGATGATGCTGGGCAGCGCTTCAGGAATCAGCACATGCCGGACGATGTGCCACCGCCGGCACCCGATCGCCTGCGCCGCTTCGATGAGGCCGGGATCGACTTCGCGAAGACTGACCTCGGCAATTCTGGCGAAGAATGGGGTGGCACTGATGGACAAGGGCACCGCAGCCGCCCAGACCCCGATGGTCGTCCCCGTGATCAGCCGGGTGAGCGGCAGCAGCGCGACGAGCAGTACGATGAACGGCGTGGCGCGAAAGCCGTTGATGATCGCTGCCAGCACGCGCTGCGTTTTCGGAGCCTCGATCAGCCCGCCGGGCTGGGCAAGCACCAGAAACACGGCAAGTGGAATGCCTGCCGCAAAGGCGATCAGCGAGGAGACACCGACCATCACAATCGTGTCGAGCAACGCCCGCCACAGGCGTTCATACATCATCGCCGACATAACCTAATATCCTGACTTGATGAGCGAGATTTTCCAGACCCTTCGGCACCGTCGTTGTCGCCCCCTTGACGGAAATGAGCAGGCGACCATTCACATGTCCCTGAATGCGGTCGAGCGCACTCTGCAGGACCCGCGTCGATGCACCGAGAGCATCGGCGATCGCTGCGACATCTGGCTCCAAGCCGCCCTGTCCGGTATAAGACAGTTCCATGATCGTCCGCCGCGTCTCCCGATCCGGCTGAGCGCGGAGTCGACTTTGGACATCTTCGGGGATGTCGCGGTTCAATGGTTGAAGCAATGCCCGCGTTGCCGGATGGGTCGGATTTCCGAAGACTTGCCAGACAGGGCCGGCTTCGGCAACGCTTCCCTCGTCGAGAACCAGAACCTGGTCACAGATCTCACGGATGACGCTCATCTCATGCGTGATGAGAATGATCGTCAGATTGAGCCGGCGGTTGATGTCCTTGAGAAGCGCAAGTATCGAAAGAGTCGTTTCCGGATCGAGTGCGGACGTGGCCTCGTCGCAGAGCAGGATCTCCGGCCGGTGAACCAGTGCCCTCGCGATGCCAACGCGCTGCTTCTGTCCGCCCGACAGCCGTGACGGGTAGGTCTTTTCCTTGCCCTCAAGCCCGACGAGCGACAGAACCTCCGCGACCCTCTCCTCGATTTGGCGCTTCGGAACGCCCGCAACGACCAGCGGGAACGCGACATTGCCCCAGACGGACTTCGACGACAGGAGATTGAAGTGCTGGAAGATCATTCCGATCCTGCGGCGAAGCCCAACAAGCCCGTTTTCGTCGAGCGACGAGACATCGACGCCATCCACCGTCACGCGTCCGCCGGTCGGCCGTTCCAGACGGTTGATCGTGCGAAGAAGGCTCGATTTGCCTGCGCCGCTCCGACCGATGATGCCGTAGATCGATCCGGCAGGCACGTCGATGGAAATGCCGCGAAGCGCGTGCACCTCGCCTGCCGACGACTTGTAGCGCTTCTCGACATCAGCAAACGAGACGGTGCCGACATTTTGTCCCGGAAGAGCTCGCTCCGCCGGGACTGTTGCGATTGCCGGAGCCTCCGGCTTGTCGCCTTCCGCTTCTGAAAAGCGTCGTGCCGTTGCGTTCAATGTACCCATGGCAGTGTATAGAGCTTGGGGTCCGAGGCGAACGCCTTGTCGATGGCACCCTTCACGGCGTCCGATTTCTGATAGAGATCAACCAGTTCCTTGATGCCGGCATCATCGACCTTCGCCGACTGCACTGCGAAGACGATTGCGAACTGCTTGTCGTCAACGCCGGAATAGAGCAATCCCGAGCTCGGATTGAACGCCTTCGACGCGACGATGAAGTGCGGGTAGCCCTGCGCGAGATCGACGTCTGCGGTCACGCGGGAGAGCTGCGGCCCTTCGACCTCTTTGAACGTGAGGTGCTTCGGATTGTCGGTGATGTCGTCAAGCGTCCCCTTGAATCCGACGCCATCCTTGAGCTTAAGGAGGCCCGCCTTCTGCAGGAGAAGAAGTCCACGTCCCTGGTTCACGGGATCGTTGGCGATCGCGACGGTACCTTTGTCCGGGATCTCGTCGAAGCTCTTATGCTTGAGGGAATAGAGGCCGATATTTGCAAGCACACCGATGCCGGCGCTCTTGAAATCATATCCTCGTTCCTTGATGGCATTGTTCAGGAATGGCTGATGCTGGAAATAGTTCACGTCGATGTCGCCTGACTGCAGGGCGATGTTCGGCGTGGTCCAGTCGGTGAATTCGACGACCTGGATGTCGAGCCCCTTCGCCTTCGCTTCGGGGACCAGTGCCTCGATGGAGTCGGCATAAACCCCTGGGACGACGCCCACCTTGATCGTTTCGGCGCTAACGCTGCCCGCCAAAGTCAATGCCGCGAGCGCGACGATTCCTGCAATATACTTTCTCATGGATGTCCTCAGTTGATTTGGCCCGAAGCTATTGTCCATGAAAGCAGTAGACAAAGCAGATTTTACCGACAGGGAACGCAGTCTGGGAATAATTTTTCAGCACAGCAACAGAACCAGACGACAAAGCGGCCAGGTTCGCTTATGCGAGCGTTCCCGCGATTGTCAGCCAAAACCTTAATCCAAGCTGTTCCGTGATGAACCGCGCGCTTGGGGCAATCTGCTGGAGCTGCGCGTTTACGCTGAAATACCTGTCGGCGCCTCGTTATTGATAGCGGTCGAAAGAACTTTCGGCTGAGCTTGGCGTCACCTATCTTGATCCCGGTTCGCATTTTGCATCATGCGCGGGGCGGCGACGTAACCTTCCACTGCCTAAGCCGGCCCATTTGCGGATTCAACTCAGGGTAAGTGTGATTCTTGTCGCGAGCCTGTCCTTGCGCGCCCATGTGTTCCCAGCGGCAATCAACACCAACCTACCAAACTGTATAGATGCGTGACGACATCTTTCACATTACCGTTTGCCTACCAAGTCGCATCGCTCCCGTTTCAGTGGACCGGAGCAAATATGGAACCAGCTGACGCATCGATCCAGGCCGAATGAACTAGCTGAGCCTTCGATTGTCGACCAACGCCGATCGGCCTTCCGGCACCAATGTCGGGAGACCCACGGCTGCGTCTCATCAAGCCGGAGAACGAGGAATATGGAAAACGAAAGACATGACAAGCGCGGCGCATTCACAGGGTTGGTCCGGCAAGCAAGAGCCGGGGCGGCGTTGGCAGCATTCATCGTCGCCGGGGCATTTCTCGCGGACACGCTTTTCACCAGTATCTCAGACGCCGCGGACCAACCGTCGTCTTCCACCTCAGCGGTCCCGGTCGAACTTGCGAAGGTCACGATCGAAGACTTTCCCGTTTATCTCAGCGGACTGGGAACGGTCCAGCCCTTCAACACCGTCGCGGTGAAGACCCGCATCGACGGCCAATTGCAGAAGGTCTTTTTCACGGAGGGCCAGACTGTCAAAGAGGGCGATCTCCTCGCTCTGATCGATCCCAGACCCTTCCAAGCGGCTGTGGACCAAGCCGCCGCGAAAATCCAACAGGATGAAGCTGATATCGAGAACGCTCAGTATCTGCTCGCCAAAGACCAAAAGCTCATCAAGCAAGGCGTATCAACCGACGAAACGGTCGAGACCCAACAAAGCCAAGTAAACCAGCTTCTTGCGCAGCTCGCCCAGGACAAGGCGGCAAAGGAGGCTGCTGACGTCTCCCTTTCCTACACGGAAATTCGCTCGCCCATCACGGGGAGAACGGGGATCCGGCTCATCGATGCCGGCAATCAGGTTCACGCCTCGGACGCGACTGGGATTGTCACGGTAACCCAGACCCAGCCCATTTCCGTTGTCTCGACGCTCCGAGAGCAGGACTTGCCTGGAGTTCTGACGGCAATGAGCCAGGGCGCCGTTCAGGTATCCGCACTCCCGAGCGACAGCTCGATGGTGCTCGATAACGGAGTGCTAGCCCTCATCGACAATCAGATTGATGCTGACAACGGCACGGTGAAGCTCAAGTCGACGTTCCCCAACGTCAACGGAACGCTGTGGCCCGGCCAGTTTGTCATCCTGCGCGTTCTCCAGAATACCCTTAAGAACGCAACCACCATCCCATCGTCTGCGCTGCAACGCGGCCCTGATGGCTTTTACGTTTACGTTGTCGGCGCGGATAACAAGGCTGAGGAACGCAAGGTGCAACCGGGGCCCATCAACGGTGGGCGCGCGGTCGTCGTCTCCGGCCTCGCAGGCACCGAGCGGGTCATCAGCGACGGCCAGTACAGGGTGAAGAACGGCTCTCTTGTCTCGGCAGCCGTGACAACGCAGCTATCAAACAACGTCGGCAAGGGGAACTGATCGATGTCGATTTCTTCCTGGTTCATAAAGAAACCGATTGCAACCTCATTGCTGATGGTTGGCCTGTTTACCCTGGGGGTCGTGGCATATCCATTGCTGCCGATCGCCCCGCTTCCGCAAGTCGACTTCCCGACGATCCAGGTATCGACCCAGCTTCCGGGAGCCGACCCCAAAACCATCGCGTCGTCCGTGACACAGCCGCTCGAACGCCAGTTCGGGCAGATACCTGGTGTCGCCCAGATGACGTCCAGCAGCACGCTGGGCAGCAGCGCGATAACGCTTCAGTTCGACCTATCGAGAAACATCGATAGCGCCGCCCAGGATGTTCAGACAGCGATCAATGCCGCATCGGGACAACTCCCATCCGGGCTCCCCTCCCCGCCGACCTACCGCAAGGTAAACCCGGCTGATCCGCCGATTATGATTCTGGCCCTTACCTCAGACACGCTTCCGCTCACCAAGGTCGACGATTTCGCCGAGAACGTGCTTGCCCAGCACATCAGCCAACTAAATGGGGTCTCGCAGGTCCTTGTCTTCGGTCAGCAAAAGCCGGCGGTGCGAATACAGGTCGATCCTGGAAAGATCGCTTCCTTGGGGATCTCCATGGAAGATGTCCGAAGCGCGGTGAGCACTATCACAACCGACGCTCCGAAAGGTAGCATCCAAGGTGCGGACCGGACTTACACCATCTACGACAACGACCAGCTATTGGACGCAGCGCCCTGGAATGACGCGATCATCGCCTACAAGAATGGCGGGCCGATACGAGTTCGCGACATCGGCGAAGCGGTCGATGGCGCTGAGAACAATCAGCTTGCGGCATGGGCCAACGGAAAACCGGCGATCATCCTGCCGATTTTCAAACTGCCCGGCGCGAACGTTATCGACACTGTCGATCATATCAAGGAAATCCTACCCCAGTTGCAGGCGATCGCTCCGGCGGCGCTGAATGTGTCGATCCTCAGCGACCGGACTGTTACCATTCGCGCGTCTGTCTTGGATGTCGAAAAAACACTTCTGATTACGATTGTGCTGGTTGTTGTCGTCATCTTTGTTTTTCTTCGCAACTTCTGGGGAACTGTCATACCCAGTGTTACCGTTCCCCTCGCGCTGATGGCAACGCTCGCGCTGATGTACGTCGCCGGGTTCAGTCTCGACAATCTGTCGCTTATGGGACTGAGTATTGCTGTCGGTTTTGTCGTCGACGACGCAATCGTCATGGTCGAGAATATTCACCGGCACATGGAGATGGGAAAAAGCCCTTTTCAGGCGGCACTAGACGGCTCGGCCGAGATTGGTTTCACAATCATTTCCATCAGCCTTTCTCTCGTCGCCGTGTTCATCCCGCTTCTATTGATGGGCGGTATCGTCGGCGAACTGTTCCGTGAATTCGCAATCACTGTAACAATGACCATTGCCGTCTCGGCAGTCGTTTCATTGACAATTACCCCAATGATGAGTTCCCGGTTCCTGAAAGCAGACAAGGCTGACGGCCATGGGCGGCTCTATCTGCTTTTCGAGGACGCATTCGACCGTATGCTGTCCGGCTACGAATACACGCTCGATAAGGCATTGCGTCATCATCGTGTGACGTTTGCTTTTTTCCTCCTGTCCCTTGCCGCGACAGGCTATGTCTTCGTAGAGATACCAAAGGGGTTCTTTCCAATCCAGGACACGGGTCTGATCACCGGGGTGCTTGAAGCCTCACAGGACATTTCGTTCGCGAAAATGTCCGCGCTCCAAGTAGAGGCTGGAAAGATCGTCCAAAGCGATCCTGCCGTCGCGAGCACCAGCATGCAGGTCGGTGGAGGTTCTGGCTCCACGGTCAACATGAGCCGGATGTTCATCACCCTGAAGCCTCTCGATCAGCGAGATGCTTCCGCGTCGCAGGTGATCGACAGGCTTCGGCCCCGGTTGCAAGAACTTGAGGGCGCTCAGCTCTTCCTGCAGTCCGCGCAGGACATCAATATTGGCGGCAGAAGTTCTGCGACACAGTTTCAATACACGCTGCAGGACGGTGATCCCGCCGAACTCAATGAGTGGGCCGGCAAGCTTCTCGCAAAGTTCCGGTCGCTACCCGAAATCACAGACGTCGCCACAGACCAGCAGAACGCCGGCACGACGGTTACCCTCGCGATCGATCGCGATAAGGCCTCCCGCTATGGGATCGCTCCGCAGCTTATCGACAACATCCTCTATGACGCTTTCGGACAGCGACAAGTCACCCAGTACTTCACCGATTTGAACAGCTATCATGTCATCTTGGAGATTGCTCCCGCTCTTGGTGGCTCGCCATCATCGATTGATGACCTATATGTCAAATCGCCATTGACTGGTGAGCAGGTCCCCCTGAATGCCCTTGTAAAGCAAACGACCGAGCCGACCGCAGTCCTGGCAGTCAACCATCAAAGTCAGTTTCCATCCGTGACCTTGTCGTTCAATCTGTCGAGTGGGATCGCTCTCAGCCAGGCCGTCTCTGCCATCCAAGCTGCAGAGAAGCAAATGGGAACGCCTGCCACATTGATTGGCTCGTTTCAAGGCAACGCCCAGGCGTTCCAGTCGTCCCTGGCGTCCGAGCCGTTGCTCGTGCTTGCAGCGATCGCCGTAATCTATCTTATCCTTGGCGTCCTGTACGAGAGCTACTTCCACCCTCTTACCATCCTGTCGACGTTGCCGTCTGCCGGCTTGGGTGCATTGTTGATGCTGTGGATTTTCGGTTTCGGATTCACCGTAATTGCCCTTATCGGGGTTATCCTTCTGATCGGTATCGTGAAGAAGAACGGCATCATGATCGTCGATTTCGCGGTGGAAGACCAAAGAAACAACGACTCATCACCCGAAGAAGCGATCCGGAAAGCTTGTCTTCTGCGCTTCCGTCCCATCATTATGACGACGAGCGCCGCCTTGCTTGCCGGTATTCCCTTGATGCTCGGCCATGGAACCGGCTCCGAGCTTCGTCAACCGCTGGGATACTCGATTGTAGGCGGTCTCGTGATCAGCCAGATCATGACGCTATACACGACACCGGTCGTTTACCTCTACCTCGAACGACTAAGCAGGATGGTCAGTGCGAAAGATCGAGCTGCAGAAGCCGCTCAATCCCACTGAGTCGAGGGACGGCATCTTGCGGTAATCGCCGGCGGGCGCGTTGTATTGCGCCCGTCGATATCTGCGTTGAGCATGGTGTCGTCGAGACACGAAGCCGGGCGACATCACTTTCGGCTTCGCCGTCATGTCCTGTGACCCCTATGGGCTGGCGGTCACCTGGACCCCAAATCGCTAACGATGTTCGACAAAAGCAACGCTGGCATCGCTGACGATGGCGACATGCGAATAGGCTGCCTGCCTGGCCGCCTGAGCGTTTGCGCGCATGATTGCTGTGACGATGATGTCGTGCTCATCGAAGGACTTGGCGAGACGTCCGGGAAGGCGGAATTGTGCGCGACGGAAGGGGGCAAGCCGGGCGCGCGTTTGCGTCACCAGCTCGAGAATATGGTCGTTATGCGCGCCGCGATAGAGCTGGTTGTGAAATTCGACATTGTATGTGGCATAATCTTCCTCGGCGCCGGCACGCACCAGCCGGGCGGAAGCGTGATGTTGGCGCTCGAGGGTGCGACGTTCATCGACGGTCATTCGTTCCGCCGATAAGCGCGCGCAAATGGCTTCGAGCTCCGCCATTGCCTCAAACATCGAATGCAGATAGGCACCACTAACGTTCGTCACAACAGCGCTACGGTTCGGTTCACGGCCAACGAGACCCATCGCGCCAAGTTCGCGTAACGCTTCGCGAACCGGGGTTCGTGATACCTCGAAGCGGGCCGCGAGTGTAATTTCGTCAAGCTTCTCGCCAGGCAAGAGCGCTCCCGTTACGATCATATCGGCCATCGCCCGCACCATCTGTTCGACGGTCGTTCCTGGCCTCACAACTTCCTTACGCTTGATCTGCTTCACAGAAATAGGCGAATCCTCAGTTCGTGCATACAGATGTATGCGCGAACGACCCAAAGTCAATCGTCAATTTAATCTGTTGTTTTTCAATGATATTTTTCAACAGAAAACCTCAATCATATCACTCGTCGCGGCGTGCCTTTCAATTTAAAGACTAAAAAAAGTGCATTGCTCATTTTAGGGCATTATTTCAAGAAAATCTGCATACACTTTTTGCTCTCGAGATCTCCATTGGATTTTAGCGCAATAATATCATTAGCTTAACATCTGGCATGGTGATTGCATACACTTTCATGTGATCCTTTCTACGAACCGGGCTCCAGCCCCAAGGAGCATTCCCATGACCAGACTCCTTCACATGAATCGCCGCAACTTTCTCCGGGCTTCGGCTGCAGGCGCACTCACCAGTGTCGCGCCGGGCCTTCTGTCATCTCGCGCCTACGCCCAGACCGCCCTCACCGTCGGCTTCATCTATGTCGGCCCAAAAGATGATTATGGCTACAACCAGGCCCATGCCGAAGGCGCTGCCGTCGTCAAGGCGCTCCCTGGCGTCACGGTAGTCGAAGAAGAAAACGTCCCCGAGACCGTCGACGTTCAAAAAACGATGGAATCGATGATCAATCTTGACGGCGCCACGCTGATCTTCCCGACGTCATTCGGCTATTTCGATCCGCATATGCTGGCCATGGCCGCGAAATATCCCAACATCCAGTTCCGCCATTGCGGCGGCCTCTGGCAGGCCGGTAAGAACCCGGACAATACCGGTTCCTATTTCGGTTACATTTTCCAGGGCCAGTATCTGAACGGCGTGACTGCCGGTTATACCACGAAGAGCAAGAAGATCGGCTTTGTTGCAGCCAAGCCGATCCCGCAGGTTCTGCAAAACATCAACGCCTTTCTGCTCGGTGCGCGCTCCGTCGATCCGGCCATCACCTGCCAGGTGATCTTCACGGGCGAATGGTCACTGGCCGTCAAGGAGGCCGAGGCCACCAACGCGCTGATCGACCAGGGGGCGGATGTCATCACCTGCCATGTTGACAGCCCGAAGGTCGTCGTCGAAACCGCCGCCGGCCGCGGTGCCTTCGTCTGCGGCTATCACGCCAACCAGAGCCCCCTTGCTCCGGCGAAGTATCTGACTGGCGCGGAGTGGGCCTGGGGGAATGTGTACTCCGACTTCGTCAAGAAGGCACAGGCCGGCGGAAAGCTCGGCAATTTCGTTCGCGGCGGCCTGAAGGATGGCTTCGTCAAGATGAGCCCGCTCGGCCCTGGTGTGTCCGATGAACCCCGCAAGAAATTCGAGGCGACGCTTGCCGAGATGATGGCGGGAAAATTCTCGGTCTTCAAAGGCCCGATCAAGGACAATAAGGGCAATGTCGTCATCACCGCGGACAAGAGCTTCGCCGAGGACGCAATCGAACTCGAAAGCATGAACTATCTCGTCGAAGGCGTTGTCGGTTCCACGGCCTGATTATCGAGGGAGAACCGTCATGACGGTTGAAGTCAACGAGCCCGCATTGTCCATCGCTCAGCTGAGGCGGGCGCAGCTACGCCCGGCCCTCGAATGGCTGGCGCGACGAGCCGAGCCTGTGGTGATCACGCTTGGCGCAATCCTGGTCGGCCTCGCACTGTTCTCCCTCTTCATCCTGGCGGTCGGCAAATCGCCGGCCGACCTCTTTCGCTTCATGTATGCCGGCGGCTTCGGCAGCTGGTTTTCCATCCAGAACAGCTTGAGCCGCGCCTCCCCCTTGCTACTCACGGCGCTTTGCGTTGCGCTGCCGGCAAGGCTTGGCCTCGTCATCATCGGTGGTGAAGGCGCCGTCGTCCTCGGCGGCGTGGCGGCCGCGGCAATCGCACTGCCGGTCGTCGGCCTGTTGTCGCCGATCATCGTTCTTGTCCTCATGGCGTTTGCTGCCATGACAATCGGCGGCATCTGGATCGGTCTTGCCGGCTTCCTTCGCCACTATCGCGGCGTCAACGAAACCATCTCCTCACTGCTGCTCGCCTATATAGCCATCGCCTTGATGAACCAGTTCGTCGAAGGGCCGCTGCGCGATCCGGCAAGCCTCAACAAGCCCTCCACCAAGCCACTGCCACACGACTACATGCTCGGCAATATTCCAGGCATGGACGTGCATTGGGGCCTCGTCATCGGCATTATCGCCTGTGTTGTCTCGTGGATATTGCTCGAGATGACCAGCTACGGTTTCGCCGCTCGCATCGCTGGCGGCAATGTTCGCGCCGCGCAGATCCAGGGCTTGCCCGTGGGGCGGCTGATTGCCGGTTTCACGGCAATTGCCGGCAGCTTCGCCGGCCTTGCCGGCATGATCGAGGTCGCCGCGGTCCAGGGCAGCGCCAATGCTTCGCTTGCCGCCGGGTATGGTTACACCGGCATCCTTGTCGCTTTTCTGGCGCGTCACAATCCGCTTGCGATCATCCCGGTCGCCATCCTTCTCGGCGGCATCGATGCGTCCGGCGGCCTGATCCAGCGCCGCATGGACCTGCCCGACGCAACCGTCCTCGTTCTGCAGGGTACGCTCTTCATCGTCATCCTCTTTGGCGAAACCTTCTATGGCCGCTTCAAGATCTTCAATCCCGACCTCTGGAAAAGGAGCGCATGATGGACGATACCGCAATCGGTCTCTGGGGCGTGCCGCTCGCCATCCTCGCCGGCGCGATCCGCGTCTCGACACCCTTCATCTTCGTCAGCCTCGGCGAGACGATCACCGAACGTTCCGGCCGCATCAATCTCGGCCTTGAAGGTACGCTCGTTTTCGGAGCCATGACCGCCTATGCCTTCGCCGTCATGAGCGGCTCCCCCTGGCTCGGCGTGCTCGCCGCGATGGCAACCGGGGCGATCTTCGGCGCTGTGCACGGCTGGATCTGCAAATGGCCGAAGGTCAACGACATTGCCATCGGCATCGCCATGATGCAGTTCGGCCTCGGTCTCGCCTTCTTTCTCGGCAAGTCTTTCATCCAGCCTGTCGCGCCACACCTGCCGGCGATCCCCTTCGGTTTCTGGTCAAACCTGCAGCCGGTACAGGCAGCCTTGAACATCAATATCCTTTTTATTCTCGGTGCAGCTCTCGCCCTCGTCCTCTGGTGGGCATTCAGGAACACCAGGATCGGCCTCATGCTGCGCGTCGTGGGCGACAGCACGGACGCGGCACGCGCCATGGGCATTGACCCTGATCGTGTCCGGCTGCTGGCAACCGCGCTCGGCGGTTCGCTGGCTGCGATCGGCGGCGCCTATCTATCGCTCTACTATCCAGGTTCCTGGAACGAGCGCATCTCCTCCGGACAGGGCCTGATGGCCGTGGCATTGGTGATCTTTGCGCGCTGGAACCCGATCGGCTGCTTTGTCGCCGCACTTCTCTTCGGCGGCGCCGGCGCGCTTGGCCCAGCTTTGCAATCCGTCGGCGTGACGCAGGGATATTATCTTTTCTACGCCGCTCCGTACGTGTTGACGCTCGTCATCATGATCATCACCTCCTCGCCCACCCGTGCGCTTAGCGGCGCTCCCGGCGCGCTTTCGCTTACCAAATAGGAAGATCAGCCATGAACAGTCTCGCAGCCGCAGCCATCGGGCAGAAACTGACTTATATCGACGCCGATCCCTATCCCTGGCCCTATAACGGCGCCCTCAGACCGGACAACACAGCGCTCATCATCATCGACATGCAGACGGATTTCTGCGGGCCCGGCGGCTATGTCGATCACATGGGCTACGACCTTTCGCTGGTCCAGGCGCCGATCGAGCCGATCAAGGCCGTCCTGTCTGCCATGCGTACAAAGGGCTATCACATCATCCACACGCGAGAGGGTCATCGACCTGACCTCGCCGACTTGCCGGCCAACAAGCGATGGCGCTCGCAACGCATCGGCGCCGGCATCGGCGACAGCGGCCCCTGCGGCCGTATCCTCGTGCGTGGAGAACCCGGCTGGGACATCATTCCCGAGCTTTATCCGATCGAAGGCGAGGCAATCATCGACAAGCCGGGCAAAGGCTCTTTCTGCGCGACCGACCTTGAGCTGATTCTCAACCAAAAGCGCATCGAAAACATCATCCTGACCGGGATTACGACCGACGTCTGCGTCTCCACCACCATGCGCGAGGCGAATGACCGGGGCTTCGAATGCCTGCTGCTGGAGGATTGCTGCGGCGCGACCGATTACGGCAATCACCTTGCCGCCATCAAGATGGTGAAGATGCAGGGCGGCGTTTTCGGCTCGGTCTCCAATTCCAAGGCCTTGATCGAGGCATTGCCCTGATGCCTTCACTACGCGCCCACGTCTATCGCGTCGCCGCGCAAGGACCGGACGATACCTCCGGCGTCGAAGCGCTTCTTGCCGACGGTCTGGCGGCCAAGAATGTCGTGGCTATACTCGGCAAGACCGAGGGCAATGGCTGCGTTAACGATTTCAGCCGCGGCTATGCTACCCGCAGCTTCGAAACACTCTTTCGACAGCACGGTGCCGATGACGTCTCGTTCGTCATGTCCGGGGGGACGGAGGGGGCGCTCTCGCCGCACTGGACGGTGTTCGCGCGACAAGTGGTCGATGCGCCGGCCGAACGCGCACTGGCGATCGGGGTTGCGCGCACGCCTTCGCTGCCATCCCAACATCTCGGGCGGCGCGAACAGGTTCTGCTTGTGGCCGAAGCTGTGCGCGTAGCGATGCGCGATGCAGGCATCGACGACCCAAGCGACGTCCATTTCGTCCAGATAAAATGCCCGCTCCTCACGCTCAGCCGCATCAGCGCGGCTGAAGCCGAGGGAAAGACACTCGCCACCCGCGATACATTGAAATCGATGAGCCTGTCGCGCGGCGCATCGGCGCTCGGCGTGGCGGTCGCGCTGGGCGAGGTTGACGAAGGAGTGCTCCGCGACACCGACATCTGTCACAGCCATGAACTCTTCTCGCGCCGCGCCTCCGCCTCGGCCGGCGTTGAATTGACGGATCACGAAATCATCGTGCTCGGCATGAGCGATCGATGGTCGGGGCCGCTGGCGATCGACCACGCGGTGATGCGTGATGCCGTCGATGTAGCGGCCGTGCGCGAGGCATATGAGCGCCTGCCTGCCAACAGCCGCCTCGCTGCCGTTCTCGCCAAGGCCGAACCGGATCCCACCGGAAAGATTCGTGGCAAGCGCCACACGATGCTGGACGACTCCGATATCTCAGGCACGCGCCATGCGCGCGCCTTCGTTGGCGGCGTGCTCGCCGGCCTCTTCGGCATCACGGATCTCTACGTCTCCGGCGGCGCCGAACATCAAGGGCCTCCCGGCGGTGGTCCCGTCGCCATCATTGTCGAAAAGGAGCATTGAGGTGAGCATAATTCGCGATACCCCTCTTCCCAAAGCCGGCAAGGCGGTCGGCATCGAGACGCACGACATGACCATGCGTTTCGGTAGCTTCACAGCACTGGACCAGGTATCCGTGAGTATTCCTGCAGGTAGCTTCCACGCGCTGCTCGGCGAAAACGGCGCGGGGAAATCGACGCTCGTCAAATGCATCATGGGTTTCTATCACCAGACCTCAGGTTCCCTGTCTGTGGACGGCCACGAGGTGGCGGTCGCCTCCCCGAAGGATGCAGCTACTTATGGTCTCGGCATGGTTTACCAGCATTTCACGTTGGTGCCGTCGCTGACAGGTGCGGAAAATCTCGTCATCAGCCGTGCCGAAGTACCCGCTATTATCAACTGGGCAAGAGAGCGTAAGGCGCTCGCCGCCTTCATGGAGCGGATGCCCTTCAAGATCCCGCTCGACCGGCGGGTCAGCGAGCTTGCCGCCGGCGAAAAGCAGAAGCTCGAAATCGTCAAGCAGCTTTATCTTGGCCGCAGCTTCCTCGTGCTTGACGAACCAACCTCCGTGCTGACGCCGGCGGAGGCAGATGAGATGCTCGGCCTGGTGAGGGGCATGACCGAACGCGGCGAGCTAACCGTTTTGATGATCAGCCACAAATTCCATGAGGTGACGAAATTCGCCGATGCGGTCTCGATCCTGCGACGTGGCAAGCTTGTCGGTGGCGGCAAGGTCGGCGAACTCTCAACGGCGGATATGGCGGCGATGATGATCGGCGACATCAAGCTTGCCGAACTCGACACGCGCGTTCCTGTCACTGATACGGCCAAGCCGGTATTGCAGGTGGACCAGGTCAGGGCGCCCGACCGCTCCGGCCTGAAGACGATCGAGATCGACAAGCTGACGGTGCGTTCCGGCGAGATTGTCGGCATCGCGGGCATTTCCGGCAATGGCCAGAAAGAACTCACGGAAATTCTCGCCGGGCAGCGGCCTACCGAGGCTGGAGCAATCAGCGTCAACGGCGAGATCTACGGTGCGACGCGGCCCGAGACACGAAAGAACAACGTCCGCTTCATTCCGGAAGAGCCGCTGCAGAATGCCTGTGCGCCACGCATGACCGTCAGTGAGAATCTCGCCTTCCGCACCTTCGACCTGACGGAGACCGGCACTGAGGCGATCTGGCTAAACAAAGGCCGGATGAAGAAGCGCGCGACATCGCTGATTTCCGACTTCAAGGTGAAGACGGCATCATCGTCCTCGCCGATCGCGGCCCTTTCCGGCGGCAATGTTCAGCGTGCCGTGCTGGCGCGGGAGCTGACGGGTTACGTTGATCTGTTGATCGTCTCCAATCCCTGCTTCGGCCTCGATTTTTCCGCCGTCGCCGAAATCCGTGCCCGTATCATGCGTGCCCGTAACGCCGGGGCGGCTGTGCTGCTTTTTTCGGAGGATCTCGACGAACTTCTGGAAATGTCGGATCGCATCATGGTGATCTCCGAAGGCAGGCTCGTCTACGAAACACCGGCGCAGACCGCCGATATCTCGGTGATTGGCGCACATATGGCAGGACATCACGGATGACGGATATCAAGGCTCAACCGTTCCCCTTTCCGCTGCAACGCGAGGTCGTGGCATTGATCGTCATCGACATGCAGCGCGATTTTGCCGAGCCCGGTGGCTTCGGCGCCAGCCTCGGCAATGATGTCAGCCGCATCACGAAGATCATCCCCGACGTCAAGCGGCTGATTGCCGGTTTCCGTTCAGCAGGCCTGCCAGTGATCCATACGATGGAATGCCACAGACCTGACCTTTCCGACCTGCCGCCTGCCAAGCGCGATCGCGGCAATCCCTCGCTCAGGATCGGCGATCTCGGACCGATGGGCCGCATCCTGATTGCCGGCGAGCCTGGTACCGCGATCCTTCCCGAGCTTACACCCATCGATGGCGAGATCGTCATCGAAAAGCCTGGCAAGGGCGCCTTTTATGCCACCGAACTCGGCGATATCCTGAAGAGCAAAGGCATCAAACAGCTCGTCTTCGCCGGCGTCACCACGGAGGTTTGCGTCCAGACCACCATGCGCGAGGCCAACGACCGCGGCTATGAATGCCTGCTCGCCGAAGAAGCAACCGAAAGCTATTTCCCCGAATTCAAGTCTGCCGCGATCGCGATGATCCGAGCACAGGGCGCTATCGTCGGCTGGACAACGCATATCGATGACATTCTGGAGGCCATCAACCATGCCTGAAACGACGCGCGAACTGTTGACGGCCGGTGGCTGGAAAGAACTGGAATTCGGCCCCTTCCGACCTGACGTGACGATCCACTGGATCCGTCCCTTCGAAGGCGACCAGCCGGGCGTGGCACTGCTGAAATACGAGCCCGGAGCTTCGGTGCCGCGCCATCGCCACGAAGGGCTCGAAACCATCCTGGTGCTCGAGGGCACCCAATCCGACGAGGCCGGCGACTACGGCAGGGGCAGCTATGTGGTGAATGCTGCCGGCACCGAACATTCAGTCTGGAGTGACACCGGTTGCGTCGTGCTCATCCAATGGGACCGGCCGGTCAGAATATTGGAAGAGGAAACTGCGTGATCAGTCCCGCCTTCGACATTTCGTCCCTACATGCCTTCTACGCAGGCGGCGGCACCGTTGCTGCGATCGTAGAGGCCGTTTTTGCTCGCATTGTCGACGTCGACGATCCCGGCATCTTCCTGCACCTTGCCGACAGAAAGAGCCTGTTTGAACAAGCGGCGGCTCTCGGAACTTTTGACCCCACGACAAAACCGCTCTGGGGCATTCCCTTTGCCGTAAAGGACAATATCGACGTGGCCGGCATGCCGACGACCGCTTCGTGCCCCGACTACGCCTATATGCCTGATACCGATGCCACCGTTGTTCGCCTATTAAAAGAGGCCGGCGCTCTGGTAATCGGCAAGACTAATCTCGATCAATTCGCAACTGGCCTCGTCGGTGTCCGCACTCCGTATCCGGTTCCGCGCAATGCCATGGATGCCGATTTGGTGCCAGGCGGATCGAGCTCCGGTTCAGCCGTGGCAACGGCGCAGGGCATCGTCAGCTTCGCGCTCGGCACGGATACTGCCGGATCCGGTCGTATTCCAGCCGGCCTCAACAATATCGTCGGCATGAAACCCAGCCTCGGCGCATTGTCGACAAGCGGTGTCATTCCCGCCTGCCGCACGCTGGATTGCGTTTCAATCTTCGCGCTGACGGTCGACGACGCCTGGCGGGTGTTCGAGGTTGCCGCATGTCACGATGCCGAGGATGCCTATTCGAAAACCATTCCGGCCAATGGTTTTGGGCAAGCGCCGCCGGTCCTGACCATCGGCGTGCCCGCCAAAGCCGACCGGCTGTTCTTCGGTGACGCCGTCATGGAAGCGGCCTATGACGATGCCTTGCGCATGTTGACGAAACTGGGGCATCGCCTGGTGGAAGTACCGTTTGGCGATTTCTACAAGGTGGCAAACCTGCTTTATGAAGGCGCCTGGGTGGCGGAGCGCTATGCGGCGGTCAAGGATTTCTTCGACGCCAGGGAGGTAAGTTTCCATCCCGTCACGCGCGGGATTTATGGCGGCGCCAAACAGCTTTCGGCCGCGGATGCCTTCAAGGGCCTCTATGCGCTGCAGGCCCTGAAACAGAAGGTTGCTCCACTGATCGCATCGGTTGATCTCTTCTGCGTACCGACCGCGCCGACACATTACACACGTGCCGACCTCGAGGCCGAACCGATCCGCGAAAATTCGCGTCTCGGCACTTACACCAACTTCGTCAATCTGCTCGACATGTGCGGCATCGCCGTGCCGGCGGGCATACGCAGCGATGGTCGTCCAGCCAGCGTGACCCTGCTGACAACTTCAGGACGCGACGGCCTCACGGCTTCGCTTGCCCGTGACATTCACGCAAGCAGCGGCTTGACGCTCGGCGCAACCGGATGGCTGCAGCCGAAGCCGAACGATACGATCAGCGTTGACGAAGCCGGGCTGATCGACATCGCGGTCGTCGGTGCCCATCTCTCCGGCATGCCGCTGAACGCACAACTCCTTGCTCTCGACAGCCGCTTTCTGCGGAAAGCACGAACATCGGATTGCTATCGGCTTTATGTCTTGCCGGGGCAGATGCCGGCAAAGCCGGGGCTTATCCGTGTTCCACAGGCGACAGGCGGTCAAATCGATGTCGAAATCTGGCAAATGACGCCGGCCGCGTTCGGCCAATTCGTTGAGGCCATCCCCTCACCCCTCAGCATCGGTACGCTTTTTTTATCGGATGGTACGTCGACCAAGGGATTTCTGGTCGAAGCCGCCGCCGTCGCCGACGCGGCGGATATCACGCATTATGGCGGATGGCGCGCTTATGTCGCTGCGACGGTGTAAGGCTTCGAAGAAGCGCTGATAGTGCGCCGCTGCGCATCTAAAGAAATCTTTACCGTGAGCGGATCACAACCAAAATCGATCAAGCGGGTTCAGCGCATGCACGATCTTTTTCTGCAGATCCATTTTTCAGATAAAGACCAAGATAGACCAGTGGCTTACGCAGAACCCCATTTATGCAAAGATACGGTGTGACAACGAGCCGCCCGATACGCTCGTTGCCATCCCTACTGGGTTTCGTCATCGTGCCGCCAGCCCTGTCTTCTAAATTTTCTTCACCTTCGCTTATGTACCGCTCGTCGGCGTTGCACTGGGATGGACATTGCTGGGAGAGCTTCCGGAGACGGCGGCTTGCCTAGGCATGGCGGAAGGCCATGCCAATTCACGGTACCTGTTCCTGGGCCGAATTCTCCTGTAAGCGGTGGCCTTGACCGGAATGGAACCCGCGACCACCGGGTCATTCGACGCCTTCAATGACGGTTCGCGGTCGCTCCAAAAACGAACCCCTCAAAAATGCAAACGCTTCCTATTGACGATAGGAGTATATGCTCCTATTTTCATGCATATAAGAGCATATGCTCTCATTAGCGAAGGAGCGAGATTATGAGTGAGGCTGAGGTACTTGTAAGCGGAGCAACCGGACGGACCGGCGGTGCCGCGATCAATGAATTACTTAAGATGGGCAAGTCGGTGCGCGCCTATGTGCGTTCGGACGATGAGCGGGCGACGGCCCTTAGGCAGCGGGGGGTTGATATCGCCATCGGCGACTTCACTCATATAGACAACATCCGTGCCGCCATGGAAGGTGTCCGATCAGCCTATTTCCTTCATCCCATCTCACCGGGCATCCTTGGCGCTGCCGCCTACTTTGCACAAGCAGCAAAAGAGGCCGGCGTGACTGGAATCGTCAACATGTCGCAGATTTCGGCGCGTCGTGAATCGACGAGCCATGCGGCGCAGGACCATTGGATTTCCGAGCGGGTCTTCGACTGGTCCGGTGTTCCGACGACGCATCTCCGCCCGACCTTCTTTGCCGACTGGCTCGTCTATCCGCATTTTGCAAAGGAGATATGGGCCAGGAAAAAGATCGAGTTTCCGTTTGCCGATGGGCGCCATGCACCGATCGCGACCGATGACCAAGGGCGGGTGATCGCGCATCTTTTGGCAAATCCGCAGGGGCATGAAGGCAAGATTTATCCCCTCCATGGACCGATCGAGATGAACCATACCGAGATCGCCGCCGCCATGAGCGAAGTGCTTGGCGCAAAGATCGACTATGCGCCGACGTCGATCGATGTGTTCAAGGACAAGATGGAAAATCTCTACAAGTTTCCGCCTTTCCTCGTGCAGCACCTGGTCGAAGTCGCCCAGAACTATCGCGATGGCATCTTTGCGGGCACGAACGATGCCGTTGAGAAAATCACCGGAACGCCAGCACTCTCGGTCCAGCAATTCATCGCCAACAATCGTGCCGCCTTTGCGTGAGCAACGTCGAGGTAAGGAGTTTGAACAATGTCGAATATTCAGGGCGAGCGTCATCCGTTTCTGGACGACCTGACTGCGGACGCGGAGCTGACCAGTTCCGTGCTGCGAGGTCCCGTCGTCGGACGCGACGAGATCAAGCTGGCCGTCAACGCGGTCGGGACCTTCTACGCTTCGCAGGACCCCACGTTCCTCGAGACCGTCGGCGCGCGCCTTTTTCTTGAATACGAGGCGGTTCTGACAAGCGGGGAGAGGCTGAACGCCACCGTCGTCGTCGATCGCAACTCGGATGGTTCGGTGCCACGCGTCAGTGTGCGGATGAGCCCGCTTGGTGCTGTGTTGTCTCTTGCCGCCAATCTTCGCGAGGCACTGTCCGGCCAGTTGCCGGAAGACCTTTTTCTTTAAACCAGACGCCCGCAGGCGGGTATCGATACCGGATGCCCTGACCCGTGGCTTTAGAGAGGTAATTTGTCATGGATGTCACCAACGCCACCGTCTTCATCACCGGAGCTAATCGCGGCCTGGGCCTCGCCTTCGCACGCGAAGCCCGTCGTCGCGGAGCAAAGAAGGTCTATGCCGGCATGCGCAATACGAACGGCTTCGGCGAACCAAGCATCATCCCCGTCCGGATCGATGTCACGGATAAGGCATCGGTCGCCGCAGCAGCGGAACTGGCGACGGATACCGATCTGCTGATCAATAACGCGGGCATCGCTACCCTTATCGACGGGCCTCTGGCAAACGATATCGAAGAGCAGTCGCAGCGTCTATTTGATACCAACTATTATGGCGTCGTCCGCGTCACGCAGGCTTTCGAGCCGATCCTGTCGGCCAAGCCGCGTGCTGCCATCATCAACGTGCTATCCGACATCGTGTGGCTCCCGCGGCCCGTTTTGACACCCTATGCTGCATCAAAGGCGGCGGCATGGAGCTTCACGAACCAGCTTCGCTTTCACCTTCAAGATCGTAACATCCAGGTTCTCGGTCTGCATGTGGGTTTCGTGGATACCGACCTGACCAATGGCATCGATGTGCCAAAAGCGAGCCCGGGGGATGTGGTGCACCAAACCTATGAAGCGCTCGCCGCCGGCAAGAGCGAGGTCATGGCTGACCAGGGAACAGTACTGCTGAAGAGCACACTCGCTGCCGAGGTACCCGGCTATATCATGCCGCCGCCAGGATTGTTCTAAGCGCTGAGATGGTGGAGAAACGCCAAGCCGCGAGCTATGTGATGCGAAGACCTTGGACTTTACGCCATACGGCCCGCGGACGACAGTTAGGATTCGAAAGGAAAGCGACATGTTGTCGGCGAACCAACCGCTTGGAATCGATCAATGCAATTGCTCCGCAATGAGAAAGGCGAGCCGACAGATCACGCGGTTCTATGATGCCCATCTTGAGCCGGTCGGGCTGCGTATCACGCAGTTCCTGACCCTGGCTGCTCTCGACGAAGCTGGCGGTGCCGCTGTCAACGCGCTCGCGGAACGGCTCGATATCGAGCGGACGGCGATGGGAAAGATGGTTGGCTTCCTGGAGCGCGACGGTTTCGTCATGATCAAGCCATCACCCGCAGACGGTCGAGTTCGTATCATTGAACTCACGGACGAAGGCCGACGCTTGCATGAGAGAGCGGCTCCTCTTTGGCAGGATGCGCAGCGAGAATTCGAGCGACTAAATGGTACCACCAAGGTTGCAACGCTCCGGCACAGCCTGAAAGAGATCGTCGTCGGTGACTTGCCGGCTGTCTCATCCGGAGACTGAGCCTTCGGAAGAGACCCGCCACCTTTCATCAGGCGCCATTATGTCGGAGGGGCAGGAGCCTCTGCGCTATCCATCGCGGCTCGATGCGCTGCAGCGAACTCCGACAGCGAACGGAAGTGACCGGCAACTTTCGGAGGATTATCAGCCTGTTTAGTCGCTCCTTGGCCTTCCATCCCAAATCGCCGATCAATCCACACGCTGTTCAGGCCCATTTGCGTGGCCGGTACATGGTCGTGGTATAAACTTTGCGCTACATGCAGGAGCTCGGCTTTTTCAACACCTAGATCTTGCTGCAGCCGCGAGAAAAGAAACCGGAAGTTCTTCGGATCCGGCTTGTAACTGCCAATATCTTCGGCCGTGTAGACGGCGTCAAAGGAAACACCGAGCTTACGTCTCGAGGCGCTGAAGCCTTGGAGATCCACATTGGAAAGCACAATCAGATAGTAGTGTTGTTTTAGATAGGCGAGCGCTTTCGCTGAATCTGGGAACGCCGGCCAATCTGGCACCGAGGCGCCGAATCGTTCGTGCAAATCGGAGTGTACAGTTAAACCCCAATGCCGAGCGAGCCTTGCATGAACCACCGCCAAGAGCGTGGCGTAGTTTAGGGATGGTGTCTCGGCTTCCTGTGCCGTCTCAATCTCCCCATAAGTTTCCAGTGCCTCCTTGCGCCCGATTTCACGGCCTCCGGTGCTCAACAATGGCTGCAGGGCGTTCCAGATGCCTGTCTCCCAGTCAATCAGCGTTCCATAGACATCGAAGGACAGGGCCTTAAAACGGGTCAAATCCATATTGTTCATCCTCTCGCGCGGGTCTTCGTAGCGCTACGATAGCGATGGATGCCGGAGAAGAGATGTGCCGGGACTCTGAAAGATCACGCCAAAACTCTGATTTTCACATCAGGAACGCTCCGCACTGCTGGCGACGCGGAATGCGCCTGGCGACATACCAAAACGTCCCTTGAATAGACGGCTGAACGCTGAGACATTCTCATAACCGGCGGCATAGGCAATTTCAGAGATGCTATCGCGCGTGAAGATCAGCCGCTCCACCGCTGCATCAAGCCGTTGGTCTATTTCATACTGTCTGGGAGAACGACCGGTCGCCGCCTTGAACAACGCATGAAAATGGCTCTGGCTAAGGCCTGCCTCGCGCGCCATGGCACCGACGACTGCCTTGCCGTTGCGAGTACCGAGATTGGCCGCAATGCACTCGATCCTGCTCGACGCCTTCGATTGCGGTTTCGGAACCGGCGTCGGACGGATAAGATGCAAGCCGCTTAATGCCAACATTGCGGCATCATACGCACAACGCCCATCCGCATCGATTTCAGCACCGATCTGACGGAAGATGCGCCAAAGCCAGGGCTGCACGTGTGAGACGAAGGGGCCATCTCCTCTCAGCAGAGCCGGCGCGTCTTGCCCTTCGTCTTCCCGAAGTTCGACATCAGCGACTAACAGGTTGCAATCACCGCTTGGTACGAAATCGTGGGAATATCCCTTAGGGATGACGGCGACTGTCCGCCCTGTGACGATGCCCGATGCCCCCTCCATTGCGACCTTCATCACCCCCTGCAGAGGGACGAGGACTTGCACGTGGTCGTGATAATGGCAGCCGCGACCATGATAACGCCTGACCTCGAGATTAATGTTCAAGACTCTCTCCATGACTCTGCCGTTACCGCGGAGGAAATAGTCAAACTAGCGGTAAGGCAAACGAATAGGCCCAATGTTCTTTCTCCACCTCCGGAGACGCATTATCCGTCGCTATCATGGCACGAGGCCCATGGCAGTACGCACGCCTATCTCATTTCGTCGGGGGAGTTCGTGCCGTCAGCTTGTTTCCGTCAGGGTCGCGAAGATACGCAACGAATGCTCCGTTCGGACGCTCCGTAGGCGGGCTCTCGATCGCCGTGCCGCCATGCTCAGTACCGGCGGCATGCCACGCGCGAACATGGTCGGGGGTCGCGGCGGCTATCCCGATCGTCCCGCCGTTGGCAGCGGTCGCCGGCTTACCGTCGATCGGTGTCGTGATCATCAGCCGGCCCCCCTCGTGCTCGTAGATCAGCCGGCCTCTCGCGTCCATTTCACCGGGCTTGCCCCCCAATGCAACGAAGGTGGCGTCGTAGAAACGTCTGGCGCGCTCCAAGTCGTTGCTGCCGATCATGACGTGCGTGAACATGCTTCATCTCCTGTGGGGGTTTTTTGTAAGGACATTCCCTGACGTTTAACGCTCGAAGTTCTTCAAATATTGGGCCGGCGATGCGCCGAGCGCTTTCTTGAACATAGTAATGAACGCAGACACGGATTCATACCCGAGGTCACCCGAAACCCGCTGCACCGTCGCCCCGGCTGCAAGGCTTCGGATTGCGATGATCAATTGCAACTGCTGTCGCCACCGGCCGAAGGTCAAGCCAGTCTCCCGCTGAACAAGACGAGCGAGGGAATTCTCGCTCATTGCCACTCGCTTTGCCCATTGTGCCATCGTACTTCGGTCAGACGGGCTATCGACCAACGCCGATGCGATGCGGTCGAGGCGAGGTTCATCTGTCAGTGGTAAGTGCAGATGTTCCACCGGCATCTGTGACAAAGCCGATAGAAGCAGCGTCGTGATTGTATCGGCATTAGCCGTCGCGATTGGGGATCCGTCAGCCATCTCGATGATGAGCTCTCTGACAAGCGGAGAAAGCGAAAGCGTGCAGCATCGGTCCGGCAGATCGGCGGCGCCTGGCTCGATGAACAGAAAGAACAGACGCGCATTGGCGGTCGCCACGTTGCTGTGCAGCATCCCTGCCGGAACCCAGACGCCGCAATGCGGCGGCACCATCCACATCCCGCTCGGAACACGACATGTCACTCCTCCCCGCGACGCCATGACGAGCTGCCCCTTTCGATGGTGATGCTCGGGTGCCTCGCGTTCGTTCTGCGACACGTCGATCCTCACGGCGTGCGCTCGCGCGGTCGACTTCTCGAGATCCTGGTCGGCGAGGGCTTCAGAAAGGGATAACCGCGCCTGGTGGGATTTAGCGATCATGTGAGAGTATATCTAAATTCATCGAACGGCTTTGTCGATAGAGTCATCCGAAAGAGTTCGGAGAATGACGATGGCAGTTCAAGAGCGCGACCCTCACTGGTGGCTTGATGTTTTACCGAGTGGAATTCGACGCCTTTGGAAGCGCTATGGCAGGCCTTCCATCTTGCCTCGACAATGTGCGCGTGTCGGATCCGGCCGCATAGTCAATGCGCGAAAGGCCATGAAAGCCTTCCTTGTGAAGGTCCGCGGGTTACTTTGCCGCTCGTCACCGGCCGCTGCCGCAGTTTCGTGTGCAGATCCGCTTGAAGCCTATATGCATGCCTGCATTGTGGCTCCGTTCTTTTGCTACGTCCCGCCTTCCATCTACGGACTGACTGCCTCCGATGATGAACGGGGCATCGCCCAGGTCGATTCTCACCCGGGAGATGATGTGAGAGCGCTCGATCGGCTGTCACCGCCGAAAACCTGATCTTTTCATTGAAGACATTTCTGGCGGCCATGCTTGCCTGAAAGCAGCGGGTTTCGTTGACGCCGGTGACAAAGGGAGAAGTGCCTTGCACCTCGACGCTCGCCGATAAGCTGAACTCAAGCGACCACTGCCAAGCCCGGGGAAGCGCGCAAGCGGGCTATGTCGCGCGCCGGCGGCTCTCCAAAGTGGCGGCGATATTCGCGAGTGAACTGCGACGGACTTTCGTAACCTACGCGGAAGGCGGCGGTCGTGGCGTCGATGTCCTGGACCAGCATCAGGCTGCGCGCGTCCTGCAGCCTGAGCTGCTTCTGGAATTGCAGCGGCGTCATCGCCGTCACGGCGCGAAAATGCTCGTGCAGGCTCGACGGGCTCATGCCTACTTCCGTGGCAAGCCGCTCGATGCTGAACCGTTCCCGGAAGTTCTGCCCGATCCAGGCAATAGCGCGGCCGACCTGGGCCACCCGACCCTGGCTGGAGGTGATGTTGCGCATCCTGGCGCCGTCCGGGCCGGCGAGCAGACGATAGAGAATTTCCTGCTCGGCAAGCGGCGCGAGCACAGGCAGCGCGGCCGGATCATCGAGCAGGCGCAGCAGGCGTAGGACCGCGTCGAGCAGATCGGTGCCAGCTTCGGACACCGTCTTGCCCATAGGCGGGGATGGCACTCCCGGCGGCGGCGGTACGCGCGACGCCAACTCGCCCAGCATGACCGGATCGAAATCGAGATACAGGCAGAGATAGGGGTTGTCGGGCGTCGCCTCGACCACATGCCCTATCACCGGCAGGTCGTAGGTCACGATTCCATAGCGTCCCGGTGCATATTGGAACACGTGGTCGCCCAGCGTGACCTCCTTGTATCCCTGCGCGACGAGGCACAGTTGCGGCCGGTAAACATTCGGCATCGGCATCGTCACCGTGGAGGATCGAACAAGTGTCACGCGTTCGATGGGGGTAGCGCGAAAGCCATCCCTCGAGATGTGTCGGGCAATTATAGTCGAGATTTCGGTCAGTATTTCCATGGATGGGACCATCGCACGCGCGCAGCGGGACGGCAATGCGAACCGCGGCTTCTGGAGGATTGGGCAGTAATTCCGGGGCATCAGGCTAACGTTTCCGCGCCACCGCGCATCACAATGTCAGGGCGTCTGGGTCACAGCATACCTGGCCGCGGAACAAGTATGGAGCAAACATGACAATCGATAATCTGAAGACCCCAACCGTCGCACTCGGCACCTGGGCCTGGGGCGACAGCGGCGAGACCGGCAACGGCTACTTCGGCAGCAGCCTCACCCAGGCTGGCCTGGAAGAGGTCGCGGACAGGGCACATGCGGCCGGGTTCACCCTATGGGACACCGCCATCGTGTACGGCATGGGCCGTTCAGAAACCGTGCTCGGGGAGGTACTGAAGCGCTACGCCCGCAGCGGCTACCAGCTCTCCACGAAATTCAACCCGCGGATCGCGGCAACCGGCGACGATCCCGTAGCGGACATGCTGGAGCGAAGCCTGGCCAACCTCGGCACCGACTACATCGACCTCTACTGGATTCACAATCCAGCCGATGTGCCGCGGTGGACTCCGCATCTGATTCCATTGCTGAAAAGCGGGAAAGTCAAACATGTCGGCGTCTCGAATCACAATCTGCGCGAAATCAAGCTCGCCGACCAGATCCTGGGCGAAGCCGGATTCCGGGTCGAAGCCATCCAGAACCACTATAGCCTCCTCTACCGCAGCTGTGAGCATACTGGCATCCTGGACTACTGCCGCGACCAGGGCATCCCGTTCTTCGCCTATATGGTGCTCGAACAGGGCGCCCTGACCGGCAAGTACAGCCTGGAGACCCCGCTGCCGGAAGGCAGTAGCCGCGCGAAGATCTACAACGGCATGCTGGCTCAGCTGAAGCCCCTGACGGACAAGCTCGCCTCGATCGGAGAGAAGCAGCGTGCGGCAGCGCCCGATATCGCGACGGCATGGGCCATCGCCAAGGGCACGACGCCGATCATCGGCGTCACCAAACCCCATCATGTCGATGGCCTGGTCCGAGCCAGCGGCATCACCCTCACCGGCGACGACATTGCAGAACTGGAAACCCTTGCTGACGCCGCTAACGTGAATACGCGCGGCTTCTGGGAACAGGAGATGTAGGTCCGCGGCTCCGCTGTCCGAAGATTTCGGAGCCGCTCCGAAAGGCGCACGTCGCTCGCGCTGAAGAGGCCTCAGTGCGAGCGGCCTGCACAAGGTGCTGCGATCGGTGGCAGCATGATCTATTCAGCCGCCACCACGTGCCTGCTCTTCAGCACTGCCACCGAAAGGAGGAACACGATGGCCGCGCAGATAGCGATGACGACCACCATCGGTCTCGCCGTACCGTCCATGAACATGCCACTGACGCCGACCACCAGCGCCGATGTCATGAACTGGACGGTCCCCATCATCGCCGAGGCCGTGCCAGCGATGCGACCATGATGTTCAAGCGCCAGTACCGCCGCATTCGGCACGATCATTCCAAGGAAAGCGTAGCCCGCAAACAGGAAGGCCGCCATGATGTCGAGGTGATCGACTCCACCGGCCATCAGGACAGCCAGCGCCACCATCGTCAGCGCATAACCAGAAACCGCGCCGCGGATTACCTTGCGCAAACCAATCCGGCGGGCAAGCCAGCCGTTCATCTGCGACATGCCGATGAAGCCAATGGCGTTCACCGAAAAGACCACGCTGTAAAAGCTCGGAGAGAGCCCGTAATGGCCGATGAGCACGAAGGAGGAGTTGGCGACATAGATCATGTAGCTCGACATGCCGAAGGAGGCCATCAGCACCAGACCGAGATAATACGGGTCCCTAAGGAGTGTTCCATAGGCTTTCAATGCCCCGCCGAGGCTGCTTTCACTGCGCGCCGCAACCGGACGGGTCTCCTCAAGGAAAAAGCGACCCGCGACGAAGCCGACAGCGCCGGCGAAGACCATGACCCAAAAGATCAGCCGCCAGTTCCCGAACACTGTCACGATGCTGCCCGCGAGCGGCGCCAGGATGGGTGAGATACTGAAGACCAGCATAAGCCGCGACATCAGTTGCGCGGCGGCGGCCCCCGTATGCAGGTCGCGCACGATGGCGCGGGCAATCACGACGCCGGCACAGGCGCCGGTGCCTTGGATGAAACGGAAGGCGACCAGCCAGCTGATATCGCTGGAGAGCGCGCAGCCGATCGCGCCGAGGATGTAGAGCGCCAGGCCGACATACAGAGGCCGCTTGCGGCCAAACATGTCCGACAGCGGCCCATAGACAATCTGCGACACGGCCATGGCGGCGAAGAAGGAAATCAGGCTCGCTTGAACTGCATGGCTGTCAGCGTGAAGATCCAGACTGATCGTCGGCAACGCAGGTAGATACATGTCGAGGGCAAAGAGACCCACGGCTGAAAGAAGGCCAAGGACGATGGCGTGGTGGGAGCCGCCGGCTCCAGGGGATGAAACGGAATCCTTGCTTTGCACGGAAAAAACCTTTCCCGCACACCATTCCCCGGACGAAGCAAAGTCTCATACAAAAAGCATGTGACGGGGATTGAGTGGGCGATTATAGATGGGACGGCGGAAAGACGGAGATGGTTCCAACGCATAGCTCGTCATTCCTGTAAAATATTTTGGACAGTATTGTCCAATTGGTCAAGTCCTATATGGTGGTGTCATGAAAACTTCGCCCGCAGTGGCTTCTTCCGAGACAGAGAGTCCGCCCGCCACCAGCAAACGTCAGGCAATCCTCAACGCGGCCGCCGACGTTTTTGCCGAGGACGGGTTTGCGGCCGCGAGCATCGATGCCATCGCGGCAAGAGCCGGCGTGTCGCGTCAGACGGTGTACAATCAACTCGGCGACAAGGATAATCTGTTCAAGGTTGTGGTTGCGGAGATCACCGAGAAATCGAGCGCAGGTTTCTTTCGGGTGTTGGACACATTTCCTGTCGCACCTGTCGATCTCGAAAAGGAACTGACTGAATTTTCAGCGCTTCTCCTGCGCAAAGCGGTTTGCGATCCGAATGGCCGCTGGCTGCGCAAGCTCGTCGAAACCGAGGGCAGCAGATTTCCCGAACTGTTTGAGACCTGGAAGGAATACGGACCCGGCAAGAAATATCCCGCCATCGCGGCTCGCCTGGCGCAGCTCGCACTGGCAGGTCATCTGGACATAGAGGATCCGGCACTTGCCGCGCGTCAGTATATGGCGCTGCTCGCAACAGATCTGCGGATCAACCAGCAGATCGGCCGCCCGACGCCAGAGGAAGAAGTCGACCGTATGGCAAGGGAGGCAACGAAGACCTTCCTGCGCGCATTCGGCAAGCGCTGACGGCATCGCGGCCGCAGTATCGTGGCATCGCAGCGCAATGTCGGAGAAGAAGTCGGCGCGCTGATTTCAGGTCTCGGCTTCGAGATCGTGTCTGTGACAGCAGCCTCCGCTCGCCGGGTCGCCGACGCTTATCGTCGATGCGGCAAAGGCTTTCATCCAGCTGCGCTGAACCATGGCGATTGCTTTTCCTATGAAGTCGCAAAAGAGCATGATTGTCCGCTGCTTTATGTTGGCGAGGATTTCGTGCGGACTGACGTGCGCCCAGCTCTTTAGCAGCTCTATCAATGGGGATGGGATTAGACTTCGTGCTGGCAAGCATCGCGATGTTGCAGATCAGCCGGCAGCGAGTCAGCCAAGGGGCGCCGCTAGGTCCGAGCGTTAATTTCGATGCAGATCCCCGAATCTGGCAAAACTCATTCCGTCAACGTGATGTAGTGGGTGTCAGAACTTCCGCGATATTTGCGCTTGCAATCTCCGTTGACCAAACCCGGCAAGCCGTATATGAGTGAGACAGGTCTGTATCATATAGAGCTTCGCCATGCCGCTCCGCGCCGACGCTGCCGAAAAGCGCCAACACATCGTTGAAACCGCCCACCGCCTTTTCAAACGCGACGGCTTCCATGCCACCGGCATAGACAAGATCATCGCCGAGGCCGAGGTCGCCAAGATGACCATGTATCGGCACTTTCCGAGCAAGGACGGGCTGATCGTCGAGGTTCTGGACTGGCGCGCGGAACGGTTCAAGCGGCAGCTCGACCGGCTGTCGGAAGCGGCGATGACGCCGCACGAAAAGATCACGGCGATTTTTGACTGGCACGAACGCTGGTTCGATAGTTCCGATTTTCACGGTTGTCTGTTCCAGCACGCCCTTGCCGAGTTCGGGGAGCCAGCCCATGTCGTGTTCGAAGCGGTCACGCGACAAAAGCACGATCTGCGACAGCGGCTCCGAGACATTCTGGCGCAATCTCTACCGCCTGATCGCGCCGAGCACGTTGCAACAACGCTGTTCATGCTGATCGAAGGTGCAACGGTGCTCGCCCATATGGGGCAAGGCAACGCCGCGATCGTCAGCGCCCGAAGGGCTGCGGCCGATGTTCTAACGTCAGCGGGACTGGCTCAATGAGCGCGGTTGTCATCGGCCTTGCCCTGTTCGCCGCGATCCTGCACGCGGCATGGAACGCCTTCTTGCGCAACGGCGGCGATCGGCTGTGGACCGTGACGGTCATGAGCTTCGCAAGCACGATTTTCGCGCTCCCGTTCCTATTCATCTACCCTATACCGGCGCCGGGCGCCTGGCTTTACATCGTTCTTTCGGCGGTTCTTCAGGTTGGATACAGCGTTTTCCTCGTTGCGGCCTATCGTAACGGCGAGTTGGGACAGGTCTATCCGATCGTGCGAGGAACCGTGCCATTGCTGGTGACATCAGGCGGCTTCATCATCACTGGCGACGAGCTCAATCTCTACCAGATTGCCGGCGTCGTCCTTGTGGCCGCGGGAATTATGAGCTTGGCGCTAGGGAAAGGGCGAGCCTCTACCTCGTCCATTTTATTCGCGCTGGCGACGGGTGCGATCATCGCCGCCTATGCGACCGTCGATTCCATCGGAGTGCGGCAAACCGGACGAAGCGGGGCCTACACGGCTTGGGTGCTTGTCCTCTATGGAGCATTTCTGCCGATGGCGTTTATCTTCCTGCGTCGGCGGCTCGTGGTCGATTTTCGTGCAGCCGACACATGGAAGGCGCTTGGGGGCGGGCTGGTCGCGATGGTCGCCTATGGCGTCGTGGTTGCGGCCTTTGGCCTCGGGCCGGCCGGCCCAATCACGGCGCTGCGGGAAACGAGTGTTGTATTTGCTGTTCTGATTGGCTGGATGTTTCTCGGTGAAGCCCTGACCGCTCGGCGTACTCTCGCCTGCATCATTGTTGCTGCCGGCGCAATCCTGCTTGGGCGTTGAATCCCGTCGCGAGATTCCCCCACACCGTCCAAAAATACCGATTGGATTTGGGAGTGGCGAACCGGCTCTTCGAGTTATCCTGTTTGGGCGCTACGCTGTCGGACAGGTCCTCCTCAGCACTTGCCGTTGCTGCCCTGCAGAAATGCCCCTCCCCGGCCACCGAAATCGTTAGTTGCCGTAACTTCGCGAACTGTCCTTTCCATATGTGCGAGACAGCAACGATTGCCACTTGCAATGTTTATAAAAATGTATTTCACTAAACATATTGCTAAACATGAGGATTGAGGAATTCATGTAGGCATTCTCTGACATTGGTGGACTTGCGTGGTCGGCGGGGAGCCGGCCTTTGGTTCTGGGAGGAACTCATGCAGAAGACATTGAAAGCCCTTCTCGGGCTGGGCTCGGCGTTTGCCATGTCGCTGGCGCTGCCCAATATTGCAAAAGCCGATCAATTGACGCTGTGCTGGGCCGCCTGGGATCCTGCAAACGCACTCGTCGAGCTGTCGAAAGACTTCACCGCCAAGACCGGAACGGAAATGAAATTCGAGTTTGTCCCATGGACGAGCTATGCGGATCGTTTCCTCAACGAATTGAATTCGCATGGAAAGCTCTGCGATCTGATCATCGGCGACAGCCAGTGGATCGGCGGATCGGCGGAAAACGGCCACTACGTCAAACTCAACGACTTCTTCGACAAGGAAGGCATCAAGATGGATGACTTCGTGCCGGCGACGGTCGTCGGTTACTCGGAATGGCCGAAGAACACCCCGAACTACTGGGCGTTGCCTGCCATGGGGGACGTGGTTGGCTGGACTTACCGCAAAGACTGGTTCGAGCGGCCGGAACTGCAGAAGGAATTCAAGGAGAAGTATGGTCGGGATCTCGCAGCCCCGAAGACTTACGATGAGCTGAAGCAGATCGCCGAATTCTTCCAAAAGCGTCAGATCGACGGCAAGACCGTCTACGGCGCTTCGATCTACACCGAGCGCGGCTCTGAAGGCATCACGATGGGCGTGACCAACGTGCTCTATGACTGGGGCTTCCAATACGACAACCCGGACAAACCCTATGAAATGAATGGCTTCGTGAATTCTCCGGATGCGGTAAAAGGCCTGGAATTTTACAAGTCGCTCTATGATTGCTGCACGCCGCCCGGCAGCTCCAACGTTTATATGGTGGAGTCCGCCGATGCCTTCAAATCCGGCCAAGTCGCGATGCAGATGAACTTCGCCTTCACCTGGCCGGGTCTCTACAAGGACGAAAAGGTCGGCGGCGACAGGATCGGTTTCTTCCCCAATCCAGCTGAAAAGAAGCATTTCGCACAGCTTGGCGGACAGGGCATCTCGGTTGTCTCCTATTCCAACAAGAGGGACGCCGCTCTGCAATACATCAAGTGGTTCGCCCAGCCTGACGTCCAGGCCAAATGGTGGAAACTCGGCGGCTACTCCTGTCTGAAATCGGTCGTGAACGCCCCGGACTTCGCGTCCAGCCAGCCCTATGCCCAGGCGTTCCTCGACTCGATGGCAATCGTGAAGGATTTCTGGGCCGAGCCGAGCTACGCAACCCTTCTCCAGGACATGCAGAAGCGTGTCCATAACTATGTCGTGGCCGGCAACGGCACCGCTAAAGAGGCGCTCGATGGCCTCGTGAAGGATTGGAGCGAGGTCTTCAAGGACGACGGCAAGATCTAGTGTCCGCCTGGACGCACAGCATCCTTACCCGAATGGCGGCCCGGATCGCCAAGACTGCCGGGCCGTCACGTGTCTCACTTACGCAAGGACCAGGTGATACCTTGAATATTTCCTCTTCCTCCATGGTCGAAAAGGCAGCGGACGCAACGGCAAGGGCGACGCCCACATCGGTCGCTCGCCGTGTCCGCGGCCTATCCGATCGAGCGATTGCCTGGGTGTTTATCGCCCCAACCATCATCCTTCTTCTTGCCATCAACATCTTCCCGCTCATCTGGGCAATCTATCTCTCATTCACGAATTATCGCGCCAACCGTCCCAATGCGCCGGTCCAGAATGTCGGATTGAGCAATTACGAGCGCGTCCTGACCGATCCTGATATCTGGCAGGCTATGCAGACGACAGCGCACTTCGTGTTCTGGACGATCCTACTGCAGACGGTGATCGGCTTTACGCTCGCTTATCTCATCGACCGCAAGTTTCGTGGTCACGCGTTCTGGACGACGCTGATCCTGATCCCGATGATGCTGTCTCCGGCCGTCGTCGGCAATTTCTGGCGCTTCCTCTATGAACCGCAGATCGGTCTCTTCGCCTACGCCGTTTCCCTCGTCACCGGCATCCCGACGGCCAATATCCAGATGCTCGGTAGCGTCTCGCTTGCTCCCTGGGCAATCATCATCGTCGATACCTGGATGTGGACGCCTTACGTCATGCTGATCTGCTTGGCAGGCCTGCGTTCCATCCCCGACTACATCTACGAGGCTGCCGAGGTCGACCGCGCCTCCGCGTGGCGGCAATTCTGGTCGATCACCGTGCCGATGGCGCTGCCCTTCATCATGCTTGCCGTGCTTTTCCGCGGCATCGAAAATTTCAAGATGTTCGACATGGTCACGCTGTTGACGGGAGGCGGTCCGGGTTCGACGACGGAGGTTGCCTCCATCACATTGAAACGCGCCGCCTTCGAGAGCTGGGCGACGGGAAGGGCATCGGCTTTCGCCATCGTCCTCTTCGTCGCCGTTTTCGGCCTCGCCAACATTTACGTCAAGGCACTGAACAAGGTGAAGCAGCGATGAGTTCTGTCACCTCAGCCCATTCGGTCGTCGAGCCGAGCCCGACCAGTAAGCGCATCGCCGGCGCCATCGTGATCCTCTATGCCCTGATCACCATGATACCCCTGGTCTGGATCTTTCTGACCAGCATCAAATCACCGCCTGATTCCATCAGCTATCCGCCAAAGATCGTCTTCTCTCCGACGCTGGAGGGTTATTGCAACCTCCTGACGACGAGAACGCGCCAAACGCCGGAATATATCTCCGCGCTGCCCGCACCAACCGGCACCTGCGACGAGGTCACCCGCAAGCGGAACATGGTGATTGCAGGGCCCTCGAATTTTCTGCCGCGCTTTGGCAATTCGCTGGTGATTGCCTTCGGCTCGACGTTCCTCGCCGTTTCGCTGGGAACGTTGGCCGCCTACGGCTTCTCGCGCTTCAGGGTTCCGCTTGCCGACGACCTTCTGTTCTTCATCCTGTCAACGCGCATGATGCCGCCTATCGCGGTCGCAATTCCAATTTATCTGATGTACCGCGAGCTCGGTCTTTCCGACACGGCAGTCGGCATGATCCTGCTTTATACCGCGGTCAACGTCTCGCTCGCGGTCTGGCTGCTCAAGGGTTTCATCGACGAGATCCCACGGGAATATGAGGAAGCCGCAATGATCGACGGCTACACTCGCCTGCAGGCCTTCTGGAAAGTCGTCTTGCCGCAGGCAACCACAGGCATTGCCGCCACGGCGATCTTCTGCCTGATCTTTGCCTGGAATGAATATGCCTTCGCGGCATTGTTGACCTCGGGCGAGGCCCAGACGGCACCGCCATTCATTCCGACCATCATCGGCGAAGGTGGCCAGGACTGGCCTGCTGTCGCGGCAGGAACGACGATCTTCCTGATCCCGATCCTCCTCTTCACGATTCTCCTGCGCAAGCAGCTCTTGCGTGGCATCACCTTTGGAGCGGTCCGCAAATGACGCATCTCATCGAAACACCGCCGCCATCCAGGCGGAAGCGTCCCCTCTTTCTGCGCCGCGGCCCGATGGAGAACATCGCGACCACGCTGATCGCGATCGGCTTCCTCATGCTATTCCAGCCATTCCTGCTGGTACTTTACAGTTACTCGCTGGTGACCCTGCTTGCCGGCACGGCCATGTTCATCATCGTCTCGAAGTTTCCGGAGTGAGCCATGGCAGAGATCAGAATAGAAAATCTGCGTAAGCAATTCGGCGGCTTCGTCGCGGTCCAGGATTCAAGCTTCACCATCCACGACGGAGAATTCCTGGCACTGCTCGGCCCGTCCGGCTGTGGCAAGACGACGACGCTTCGCATGATCGCCGGACTTGAACTGCCGACCAGCGGCAAGATCTACCTTGATGGCGAGGACGTCACTTTCAATCGTGCCAGCGCCCGCGATATTGCCTTCGTCTTCCAGCTTTTTGCGCTCTATCCGCATATGAACGTGCGCAAGAATATCGGCTTTCCGCTGCTTTCGCAGGGCATGCCGAAGGCCGAGATCCGAAAGCGCGTCGAGGAAACCGCGCGGCTGCTGCAGATCGATCATATCCTGAACCGCTCCGTCTCCGGACTTGCCGGCGGCGATCGGCAGCGCGTGGCTCTCGGTCGTGCGATCGTACGCCGTCCGAAGTGCTTCCTGATGGATGAACCGCTTGGCACGCTCGACGCGGAATTCCGCGAAGTGATGGTCCATGAGCTGCGTGAACTCCATAACCGCATCCATGCAACGACGGTCTACGTAACGCATGATCAGCACGAAGCCATGGCAATGGCCGACAAGATCGCGGTCATGAACCATGGTGTCATCGAGCAATTCGGCACGCCCCAGGAAATCTACAGCAAGCCAGCCACGATGTATGTCGCTGACTTCATCGGATCGCCGCCGATGAATTTTATGCGCTTCACCTCCGGCCTTCATAGCGGGGCGAGATCGGTCTCGGTTAACGGCGTCGATGTCAGCATTCCCGAAGTGTACCAGGACTTGGCCGAAGCCGAATTGGCGCTGGGCGTCAGGCCGGAACATATTCGCTTCAGCGATGCCTCTCCTTTGCGCGGAGCGGTCTACGGCAGCGAATATCTCGGAACCAATCAGGTCGTGGCAATCGAGACATCGAGCGGCGTCATCAAAGCGCGCGTTCCTGCGAACCGCAACTTTCGCATCGGCGAGACGGTTGGTCTTGAGTTCAACCCGGCCAAGCTCGCGCTGTTCGACTGCAAATCGGGCCGCGCAGTTGCTTCGGCACTCTACTCGGAGGTTGAACATGGCTGACGTTGTTCTCAAGGATCTTAACAAGCGTTTCGGCGATACACAGGCTCTGGTTGATTTGGACCTCTCGATCCGTGACGGTGAATTCGTCGTTCTGCTTGGGCCAACGGGCGCCGGGAAGACGACCACCCTGCGCCTTATTGCCGGCCTGGAGCGCCCTGACAGCGGACGCATCGAAATCGGCGGCCGCAACGTCGCGGGCGAAGCTCCCGCCGACAGGGACGTCGCGTTCGTCTTCCAGCAATATTCGCTCTATCCGCACATGACGGTCTACGACAATCTCGCCTTTCCGCTGCGAGCGCCGGCGCGCAAGCTTTCAAGCGAAGAGGTCGACCGCCGGGTCCGGGAAATTGCGCGCATGGTCAGGATCGACCACAAGCTCGAGAATCGTGCGACCCGTCTGTCGGGTGGCGAAATGCAGCGTGTTGCGATCGGAAGGGCGCTGGTGCGTCGTCCCGCGATCTATCTCATGGACGAGCCGCTTTCTTCGCTCGACGCAAAGCTGCGTGCGGAGCTTCGTCTGGAACTGAAGCGCATCCAGAAAGAGCTTGGCTCGACCCTCCTCTATGTAACCCATGACCAGGTCGAAGCCATGACGATGGCGGATCGGATCGGCATCGTTGCACAAGGACGGCTGCTGCAGGTCGGAACGCCGCGTGAAATTTATGGCAATCCGGCCAGTCTTCATGTCGCGGCACGTCTCGGCCAACCGCACATCAACCTCTTGCCACCTGGTCTTCTCGGTGGCGCCAATCCTCCGCCTGGAACCAAGACGATCGGCGCGCGAACCGAGCATCTCGATATCATCCCCGATCAGAACGCCAATGCCGAAATAGACTGGATCGAGCATCTGGGCGATCAGAACCACCTGCATATCAGGGTGGGCGACCACAAGCTCGTCACGCTTGCCGATCCATATCTTGCGATCCGGCCGGGTGATCGAATTAGCCTGTCGCTGCGCGATCCGCTCTATTTCGATGCCAGCGGCCAGCGGCTTGGATGGACAGCAGAACGAAACTGACATAGTGGCATAAACGACGGATCTCACTCCATGAAACATTTCTTCAATCGCCGGGAAACCATCGTCACCGAAGCCCTGGATGGCTTGCTCTTGACGAGCGACCCTGCCCGTCTGGCCCGTCTGGACACCTTTCCCGAGATCAAGGTGATTCTCCGCGCGGACTGGGATAGATCCAGGGTTGCTATCATCTCCGGCGGCGGCGCCGGGCACGAGCCCTCGCATGCAGGCTTCGTCGGCAGGGGCATGCTCACAGCAGCGGTATCGGGCGAAATCTTTGCCTCGCCGAGTGTCGATGCGGTGCTGACTGCAATCCGTGCCGTAACGGGTCCAAAGGGTGCGCTGCTCATCGTCAAAAACTACACAGGTGACCGCCTGAACTTCGGCCTTGCCGCCGAGAAGGCGCGTGCCGAAGGCTTCGACGTCGAGATGGTGATTGTCGCCGACGATATTGCAATCCCTGGCATCAACCAGCCGCGTGGCGTTGCCGGTACGCTGTTCGTGCACAAGATCGCAGGCTACCACGCCGAGGCGGGCGCTGATCTCAAAACGGTGGCGGAGCAGGCAACCGCCGCAGCGGGCGACATCGTCTCGCTTGGCATGTCCCTGTCGACCTGCAGTGCACCGGGTCAGACGCATGAGGACCGGCTTGGCGCTAACGAGGGAGAACTCGGCCTCGGAATCCACGGCGAGCCAGGGGTCGAGCGCATCGCCCTGCAGCCGGTTGCCGACCTTGTCGCCACGATGGCCGAGCGGCTGGCCGCCGAGCTGGACAGTTCGCAGAATCATGCATTGCTGGTCAACAACCTCGGCGCCGTGCCGCCGCTTGAGATGGGCGTGATAGCCAATGCCGTATTGTCGTCTCCCCTAAGGCGCTGCGTGCGGCTTATCATCGGGCCCGCGCCAATGATGACCGCGCTCAACATGAATGGCTTTTCGCTGTCGCTGATCCGGCTGGACGCTACCCGTGAAGCCGCCCTGAAGGCCGCCGTCGCTCCGCACGCCTGGCCGCCCGCGACCGAACGGCATGAGATCGCTATCATTCCTGCCCCTCAAAGGGCGCTTGCGCAGAACGAAGCGAGGGTGGCCAGCGATGACAGGCAGAGCCGTCTTCTCCTGACGACGCTTTGCGAACATCTGATTTCCCTCGAGGAAGAGCTCAATCGCCTGGATGGCCGCGTCGGTGACGGTGATACCGGCTCTACGGTCGCGCAGGGTGCCCGCAGCATTCTTTCCCGCATGGACAAGCTGCCGCTGAAGGATCCCGCCGCCACGATGGCCTCGATCGGCGAGATCCTGAGCACGAGCATGGGCGGCTCCAGCGGCGTGCTGCTATCGATCTTCTTCACCGCCGCATCCAAGGCTATGGCCGAAAAAAAAGATATCGCTGCTGCCCTGCTTGCGGGACTAAATCGGATGACGTTCTATGGAGGAGCTGGCGTCGGCGATCGCACAATGGTCGACGCGCTGGCTCCGGCTTTGGCCGCTCTGACATCGGGAGATCTCGCGGCCGCGGCAAGGGCAGCCGCAGCAGGTGCGGAGGCGACAAAGGCGATGCGGAAGGCAAAAGCCGGACGGGCTTCCTATGTCGGCGAGAAGGATCTGGAGGGAGTGCCTGATCCAGGTGCTGTAGCGGTGGCAGGTGTATTCGAAATGGTGGCATCGCTGGCATGAGCGCGCGCAGGGAGGATATTGGGTGCAGGCAGAACCGGCTGTTCTCATGGGATTGATCGAAGCTTGCCGCGCGACGATCGCGGCAAACAGCGACCATCTCTGCGGGCTCGATCGTGCGATCGGTGATGGCGATCACGGGACGAACATGCGGCGCGGCTGCGAGGCGGTGAGCGCGGAAGAAGCCTCCGTATCGCGTCTTCCCTTGCCGGACGCGCTTGAAAAAATTGGCCTGACGCTCGTAATGAACATAGGAGGAGCGGCAGGTCCTCTTTACGGAACGCTGCTGATGGAGATAGGCCGCGAGCTCCGCGCACTCGACGACAAACAGGATTTCCCCTCGGCACTGAAGCAGGCGATTGACGCAGTCGCGCGTCGCGGGCGCTCGCATGCTGGGGACAAGACCCTTCTCGATGTCCTCTATCCGGTCCAGGATGCACTCGCACGCCGCGTGCCTTTGACGGATATTGCGCGGCAGGCCGCACTTTCCGCCGAACTGACTGCTGCAATGAAGGCCATGCGCGGGCGCGCCTCCTATCTTGGAGACAGGTCAATCGGCCATGTCGATCCGGGTGCTTCGAGTTGTGCGCTTCTGACCGTGGCGATCTGCCGTTACCTTGAGGAGTACCGTCCGGCATGAATGGGAAGACACCTAACGTTGGGATTGTGATCGTTTCCCACTCGCCGCTTGTCGCGCGCGGGACCGCCGACATGGTGCGGCAGATGGTCGGCGATAGCGTGCCGCTTGCCTGGTCCGGCGGCAACCGTGATGGCGAGCTCGGTACGGATGCCGCCGGCATTCTCAAGGCCATCGAGGAAGCCTGGTCGGAAGCGGGCGTCGCCGTCTTCGTCGACCTGGGTGGGGCCGAGACGAACAGCGAGATGGCTATCGAGATGCTCGGTCTGCCACGATCGGAAAAGGTATCGATCTGCAATGCCCCCGTTGTGGAGGGGGCTGTCATCGCAGCGGCCGAGGCCTCCGGTGGCGCGCCGCTCAGCAGGGTGGTTGCAACGGCAGAGGAGCTTTCGGCTTGATGAGTGGCGGATTGCGCATAGGAAGCCGGGAGGCCGGGCAGGTGCAGACCAGTTGTCAGACTGAGGTCGAGGTGAAGCATGGTGTGGGATTGCACGCTCGGCCTTCAGTCACATTCACGCGCCTGGCAAAATCGTTCCCTTGCTCGATCGAAGTCGCGGTCAATGGCAGCGACATCTGGCTGAACGGCAAGAGCATCATCAAGATCATGGGTGCAAGGATCCGCAAGGGTTCGCTCCTCAAGATCCGCGCCGATGGAATCCTCGCTGAAGAAGCGATCCGTGCATTGAAGGAGCTCGTCGAACGCAACTTCGATGAGGAAAAGAGGCATGGCCGCACCGTTTAGATTGAAAGCCACCAGCGCTTCGCCAGGCGTTGCCACCGGGCCAGCCTATATCGCTGAGCCGCTGGCCGCCGCAGCGTCGCCGCCGTCAAGCCTTTCCGGACATGCTGAACTCGGCGATGCGATCAAGACGGCTATCCGCGAGCTGCAGAACCTTGCTGCCGGAACAGATCCCCAGAGCAGCGATATCATCGAGTTTCAGGTCGAGGTCCTTCAGGACCCGACGTTGACGGAGATGGCCGGTGCGCGGATCGATGCGGGCGAGAACGTCGCATTCGCATGGGTCGGGACACTCGACGGATACATCCGTGAACTGGAATGCTCGGAAGAGGAACAAATGCGGGCGCGCGCCGTCGACATCGTCGACATCAAGAACCGCGTCCTGTCGGTCCTAACGGGAACGCAGCTCGACGACTTTCCAGCCGGATCCATTTATGTCGGAAGGGACATGGAACCCAGCCGCTTTCTCGCCCACGACTGGTCGGCAGGTGGCGGCATCGCTCTTTATGCCGGCAGCGCCGTCGGCCATGTCGCCCTGCTTGCCAGATCCCGGTCTATCCCGATGGTAATCGGCGCCGGCCAATTCACGACAGAAGGGGGACAGCATATCGGGGTTGATGGTGATTCAGGTGTCGTCGTGCTTCAGGCAGCTCAGGAAAACGCAACGCCGGCTCAAGTCAACCATCCCGTGACGAGCACGCCATCGCCAACCGACAATGGCAGTCTGCGCACGGCAGACGGTTCGCAGGTACTATTGTCCGTCAACGTCAACGCTCCCGATGAAGTCGACTCGATCCTTGCCGCTACAACTGCCGGCATCGGGTTGATGCGCTCGGAATTCACAGTGACGTCACTTGGTGACGCTGCAAACGAAGAAAAACAATTCGCGATCTACCGCCGGCTCCTCGATTGGGCGGATGGCCGAGCGGTAACGATCCGCATGTTGGATATCGGCGGCGACAAGCCGCTCGCCGGCCTCACCGAAGCGTCTTCGTTGCGAGGCGTCCGCCTTCTCCTTGCCCGGCCGGAAATTGCGAGCGTTCAAGCCCGCGCGCTCCTGCGCGCAGCCGTCTTCGGCAATTTACGCGTCATGCTGCCGATGGTGACTTTTCCGTCTGACGTTGACGATATCAGACAAATCTTTCGCGAAGAATCCACTGAGCTCGCGCGCAGGGGCGTGCCGCACAGGATCCCGCCGATCGGGATGATGGTGGAGGTTCCGGCTGCGGCGCTCATGCTCGACCGGTTCGAAAGCGCAGACTTCTTTTCGTTCGGTACGAACGACCTTGCGCAATACCTCGTCGCTTCGGCACGCGAGGATGCCGACTTCGCTGTCTATCAAGACCGCGCCGTGCCGGCGGTGCTGCGCCTGCTGTCGCAGGCCGTGAAGCTTGCCAGGGCCAAACCAGTCAGCATCTGCGGCGACATGGCCGGCGATCCATCCCGCACTGCAGATCTTCTTGCCGCAGGCATATATCATTTTTCCGTGGCGCCCACTCGACTTCCCGCGATAAGATCGGCAATCGTCGGTCTGAATGCCGATGGGACAAAGGCAGCCGGAGAATAAGATGGCGCGCGAAGATACCGAAGACGCCATTATCGCCTACAAGTCCATTCTGGCGCAAATCATCGACAACCGACCATCCGGAACACGCCAGCGGCTGGCCACGGAACTGGGAAAACATCGAAGCTTCGTCACGCAGATCACAAGTCCGGCCTACGCGACACCACTTCCTGCCCGGCATCTCGCGACGATTTTCCGGGTATGCCATTTCAGCGGCGCCGAACAGGAGCGTTTTCTGCACGCTTACCAGGCCGCCCATCCTGGCAAACTGCCGGAGCTTAGCGCCTCGGAAAAGCTGCGGCATCTTTCGCTGATGGTCCCTGATTTCGGCGACGAGCGACGCAATCGGCTGCTGGAGGAGGCAATCGCAGATCTGGTGCTGAAGATCGCCGCGCTTTCCGGACCGCCCGAGTGAACAGGGGATTGCGCATGGGGCAAAGAGACTGAGATGATCATCGCCTTGGGAGGGGCTCGATGAAGAAATTCATGAACACGGCGGAGTCCATGGTCGCTGAAAGCATCGAAGGCTTCGTGCGTGCCCATGAAGAATTCGTTGCGTTTGGCGCCGACCGCAAATTCATACGCCGTCGCCGCTTGGTTCCCGGCAAGGTCGCAATCATCTCCGGCGGCGGGGCGGGCCACGAGCCAATGCACATCGGCTTTGTCGGTCGCGGAATGCTCGATGCCGCCTGTGTCGGGCATGTTTTCACATCTCCGACGCCGAGCCAGATCATCAGCGCGATCGAGGAAACGGACACTGGCGCCGGTTGCCTGCTGGTCGTGAAAAACTATGACGGCGACGTGATGAACTTTGAGATGGCGGCAGAGATGGCGGCCGGCCGGCACAGCATCGAAATGGTTCTTGCCTGCGACGACATCGAAACGGTGAGAGCCGGCGACGGCCGTGGACGGCGCGGCGTTGCCGGCACGGTTATCACAGAAAGGCTTCTTGGTGCCGCGGCTGAGCAGGGTGCATCGCTCGCACAGCTGAAAGCCATCGGCGACAGCCTCTCGCCGCGCATTCGGTCGATGGGCGTTGCCCTGACCGGTGTGACCGTGCCGCACACGCAGCGCAAGACGTTCACGCTCGGATCGAACGAGATAGAAATGGGCGTCGGGATTCACGGGGAGCCGGGCCATTCAAGGCAGCCCTTTGCCAAGGCCGACGCCATCGTCAGACGTCTATGCGAGGCAATCGTCGACGACATCAGGCAAGCCACGGACAAAGGACTGTTGCTCGTCAACGGACTTGGCGGCACTCCACCAGCCGAACTCTATCTCGCCTACAATATTGCTCACAACTTCATGGTCGAGCACGGCCTGCGGATCGAGCGCTCGCTTGTCGGCACTTATGCCACGTCGCTCGACATGCAGGGCCTTTCCGTCACGCTCGCTTTCCTGAGCGACGACGAGTTTTCTCTGTGGGATTCGCCCGTTTCAACCGCTGCGTTGCGCTGGGGCTGCTAAGTGCCTACACGACTGCAGAGGTATCCTGTGTGTGCAAGGCCCGCATGTTTCTGGAAAAATCGGATCGGCCAATGCCGATGCTCGAAATTGAAATCGTGATGGATCGACTCCTCTTCCTTCAGTGAAGGATCATGATATTCGATGACCTCGGAAGGGCGGGCCATCCCACAGTCAACGGCCCGCATGTCTTCCGACGGTCTGCTGCTACACTTCACGTATGGCAGCAGGAACTGTCTTTGATTTTGTCGGGCGACAGCCGATTGTCGACACTGTGCCCGTTTGCCTCCGGCGGCAGGTCCATGGCTATGTTGGAGGCGAAGAAACCGTTCGGTTTCAGCGTGAAGCCGGCATATTCCACCGGCATGATCGGAAAATCTTCGGGCTTGCAGACGTGGGTATGACCGAAGGAATGCCAGAGCACGACATCCGCATTGTCGATTTCGCGGTTCTGCTTGACATAGCTCGGCAGACCGTCGCCGCCGGCATGCACGTTCGGATAATCGCCGCTCGCATATTTCTCCCTGGCATCGAAGGCGGTGACCCAGATGTGTTTCTTGGCAAAGCCGCCGCGCTGGGCAACGGTGGACTCCGGCTGGGCAAGCATGACCGGCGACGGCATGACGACAATCTTGTAGCCCGGTGCCTTGCCGACGCTGTTTTGAATATTGGGGTTGGAAACTTTCCAATAGCGACCGGTCTCACCATTGGCGAGCGCGGGTGAATCCAGTTCACGCTTCAGCACACGCGTCCTGGTGTCGAACACATTGCCATAGGGATTGTCTTCGCCCCAGGGACGGGGCACGAAATCATGCTCCGTCACAGTATTGCCGCCGCCATCGATATCCATGTGCAGGCGCGCATTGAAGAAATGCTGGTGGGTCGGGCCGCCGAGATTATCATCGACCATGCCACCCCAGGGATAGGTCTCGCCGGTCGCCACCGCCGCCGTCTGGATGATACCCGTGAGCTTGGCCTCGAGCTGGATCGTGCCGTCCTGGTAAAGATACCAGTAGAAGCCGTAGTCGTAATTGCCGACGGTCGCGAAGAACGAAATGACCAGACGGCGCGACCGGCGCACTTCAAAAATGCCGTTGCGGAACTCATAGTGCTTCCAGAGAATGCCATAATCTTCCTCATGCATGCAGATGGCGTTCTTCATGGTGAAGGGCTGGCCGAGATCGTCTGCCGCCGGTACGTCGAAATAGTGAATATGGCCAAGGCAGTCGCAGCCGAGCTCAAGGCTATTGGCCAACCGGCCCAGGCCATATTCCCCGGCATCGAAGGCGCTTTTCCAATAGTGGTTCGCGGTCGGATCGGCATAGGGCACGACCATTTCGGTAACACTGGCCCGGAACACGACCGGTCGCAGCCTGCCCTCCATCCGCAGGCCCGCATCAATATCGATTGAGCGCGCCCGCGCGAATGGCTTGCTTACCCTGCCGTCAGGATCTTAGGCATGAGTTCGGACAAGCCGAATTGGTCGAGAAGATCGGCTTGACGCCGCTCCTGCCCGGCCAGCACCTGCTCGACGCCCTTATGCTGGCCATCGACATAGACGCGATAGGGCCGTTCATTGTGCGGCATCGCCAGAGCGTCGCGCAATGCTTCGCCGACCGCGGAAACATCGAGCGATCCGCCATGCTTCGCATCGAGCGCCTCCAGCTTGGCACCGAGCGTTGCGGCGCGTGCCGGCAGATCACCGTATTGAGCCTGGATCGACGGATAAGCGGGCTGGTTGGCATGCGCGAAATGCTCGGTTCCGGCGGTGAAGGCCCCGGGCACGAGGATGATGGTGTCGATCCCGAACGGACGCGCTTCCATTCCCATCACTTCGGCGATCGCCTCACCGGCTGCCTTGGCGGCGGCATAGGGACCGAGGAAGGGTTCGGCGAGATGGGCCGTCGTGCTGCCGGTGTAGGCCAGCGTGCCGTATCCCTGACGGCGCATGACAGGAAGGGCGGCACGGTTCATGCGCAACCAAGACGTGGCGCAAGTATCGAAAATCCGCTGCAACTGATCGGGATCGAACGCTTCGGTTATGCCCGTCATCAACATCCCGGCGTTGTTGACGACCACGTCGATGCGGCCCTGTTCGACCAGCACCAGGTCAACCGCCGCCCGGCAACTTGCCTCCGACAGCACGTCGAGATCGACCACATGAAGGTCCAGGCCGTCTCGCTTTGCAAGTTCCCGGATGGTAGCGGCGCGCTGCTCGCCTTCAGGACGCGCGAGCCGCAGGCTCGCATAGACACAATGGCCGGCGCGCGCGAGGACCACGGCGATGGCGTTGCCGATACCCGAACCGGCTCCCGTGACAAGAATGATCTGCCTATCCATGATTTCACTCTCTTACGCGATGCCGCCATTGGCGCGAAGCACCTGGCCGTTGACCCATCCCGCTTCCCTCGACGCGAGGAAAGCGACCACTTCCGCAATGTCGTCGGGCTGACCGAGCCGGTTCAGGGGAGCCATCGACGCCATGCGGTCGACCAGTTCCTGCGGTTTGCCGCGTAGGAACAGTTCCGTCTCGACAGGACCCGGCGCAACGGCGTTGACGGTGATGCCCCGCCCGCCCAGTTCTTTGGCGACGACGCGCACCATGCCTTCCACCGCGCCTTTGGTGGCATTGTAAATACTGTAGCCCGGCGCGTTGAGCGCCAGCGTCGTGCTGGAGAAACCGATCAGGCGGCCGTTATCGCGTACCCGATTGGCGGCCTCGCGAAAGGCGTTGAAGGTCCCACGCACATTGACGGTGAAATGACGATCGAAATCTTCATCCGTCACGTTCGCCAAGGGCGAAGGCGTCATCACGCCCGCGCAGGCGACCAGGACATCGATCCCGCCAAACTGCTGCTGCGCGCCGTCGAACAGCGCCTTGACCTGCTCGGCTGATGCCACATCCGCCTTGATGGCGATGGCCTCGCCGCCGATCGTCTCAATCTGTGATAAGACCACTGCCGCATCATCGGCCGAACGGGCATAGTTGACGACAACCGCGAAGCCGCGGCGCGCCAGGGCGACGGACGCCGCGCGGCCGATGCCGCGAGAGCCGCCAGTTACAATAGCAACTTGCATGATGAACTCCACTTACTTGCTTGAAAGCAGAGTTAGGGGATCGGTCGATATATTCCCAATCGATACTTGTTATATCAATACATCTGATTGGTGAATGGAGGAAGCGAGCTCGACGAGCAGATCGCGCATCCAGCGCTGCACCGGGTGAACCTCATTCCGACGGTGCCAAGACATGACGAACGAGACCGGAGGCAACGATAATGGCGGAGGCAGCAGCATAAGCTCGTTCCTGAAGCCGGAGCGGGTGACCACGCCTTCCATAATGGTCGCAATCAGGTCCGACCGGGCGACCATCAACGGTGCGGCGTACATCTGCGGGAGAGACACGGCGATGCGGCGACGCTGCCCGCTTGCCGCCAGCGCCGCGTCGACCTGTCCAAATCGCTCGCCTTCTGGTGAGATCAGCAGATGGGACAGGCTCAGAAAAGTCCGTAGGTCGAGAGGGCGACTTGCCATGGGGTGCGAGCGTCGTAGAACGCAGACAAAGCGTTCCTCGAACAGAGGACAACTGATGATGCGGCCCCCTGGCGTCTGACGGGGCGGCACGCCGATCGTCAGATCAGCTTCGCCTGCGTCAAGCAGGGAGATGGCATCGTCGCGGTGCGTAAAGGCATTGATGCGAAGCGTAATCCCCGGCGCCCGCTCTCGCAGCACATCGACAAGCTGGGGCAGCAGAACAAAAGCCGGGTGATCCGATAGTGCGAGGGTGAAGGATTGCGATGAGCTGACGGGATCGAAGGTCTGCGTATAGTCGAGCGCTCGTCCGATCTCCGCCAAGGCGCGCGAGAGTGGCTCCGCCAGTTCGGTTGCACGCTGGGTTGGCTGCAGTCCCGCCGGGCTTCGGACGAAGAGGTCGTCCTGAAACAGCGCCCGTAGGCGCGCGAGAGCCGCGCTCATGGCCGGCTGAGTTCGACCGATCCGCTTGCCAGCGCGCGTCACGCTGCGCTCGGCCATCAACGCGTCGAAGGCCACGAGCAAATTAAGGTCTGTGCCATTCAAATCCATAGAACGGATACTACCACATACAGATTATCGATTTCAATGATGGAGCCAGACCGGGTAGATGAATTCACGTCAACGAGACGGAGTTTACCATGACCCAGCAAGCAGCCACCCAAAGCACGCTGTCGGAGCAGGATCGCAAGGCGATCGAAACGCTCTACAGCGCTTTTTCCAACAACCCCGATGCACTCGACAACGCTGTTACCGAGGATTGGCAGGACATCCCGCTGGCTCCCGGTCAGGACCCGGGCCGTGAGGCGATGAAGCCAATGATCCGCGCCTTCAATGCTGCCTTCCCCGATGCCCGTATCACCATTCACGAGCTCATCGGCGTTGCCGGCAAGGCCGCGGTTCGTGCCGAGATCACTGGCACGCACAAGGGCGAGTGGTTTGGCGTCAAGCCAACCGGCAAGGCGTTCGTGCTGCCGATCCACGAATTCCATCATGTCGAGAACGGCCGTATCACCAAGACCTGGCACATGGAAGACTGGTTCGGCTGGCTGCACCAAATGGGCGCAATAGGCGCCGGACAGGAGTAAGGTCGATGAAGGCGTTTCGGATCAACAGCTACGGTGCCGACCCCGCTTTCGTGTCGGTGGACACTCCCAAGCCTAAGGCCGGCGAAGCGCTGGTCAAGGTGGTGTCGGCGAGCATCAACCCGCTCGATAACAAGCTCCAGCAGGGCTACATGGACGCGTTCTTCCCGCTGAGCTTCTCCTACACGATCGGCACCGACCTCGCCGGCACGGTGGAGAGCTTCGGTGAAGGCAATGGCGGTTTCACAATCGGTGAGCGGGTCGTGGCCCGCACGGCGCCGACTGCCGGTGGCGCGATCGCCGAATATGCGATCGTTCCAGTCGATCAGCTCGTCCGCATTCCCGCAGGCGTGTCGTTCGAAGATGCGGCCGGCGTTCCCACCGCAGCGGGCACCGCCTGGCAGGCGCTGTTCGAAGTCGCCAAACTCAAGTCTGGCCAGACCGTGCTCATCCATGCCGGCGCCGGCGGCGTTGGCAGCTTCGCCATCCAGTTCGCCCGGGCCGCTGGGGCGCGGGTTATCACCACCGCCTCGGGTGACGGCATCGCCATTGCCGAGCGGCTGGGCGCTGACCAGGTGATCGACTACACGACCGAGGATTTCACCCGCCATGTTTCCGACGTCGACGTGGTGATCGACACGATCGGCGGCGACACCCAGGCGCGTTCGTTCGACGTGCTGCGCCCGGGCGGGTTCCTCGCCACCACGGTTTCGCCGCCCGACGAGGCGCTGGCCAAGGCGCACGGCGTGTCGGCAGCCTTCGTCTTCCATTCCTCGGATGCTGGCCGCCTTGCCACCGTCATCGATAAGGTCGCCGGCGGTGTGCAGGTTCTGACCGACCGGGTGATCGATCTGAACGATGCGACGGCGGGCTTCGCCCGGCAGGCATCGGGCCGCGCCCGCGGCAAGATCATTGTCCGCGCCTGAGCTGAAGGTCGCCCGGCTCTTCCTAAAACAGAGCCGGGCGGCGACGCCGTTTCGTGAGCGGCATTTGCGATGGCGTTGCATCCATAGTCGCATCCAGGCGACCGCCCTTCATCAAGATCAGCCGGAGCAAAGAGAGATGGATTTTAAGACGATCAAGAATCCAGTCGTTCGAACAGAGCTGTATGAGCAGCAGCTTCCGGCACCGGATGGCAAGAACGAGCGCGTTCACCGTTCACCCGCCATGTCGGACTGGCGCTGGGCGCCACGTGCAGCAACTCGTTTCTGCTCCTGAAGGCGTTCCAGCGGCCCGTCCGGCCTCTGAGTAAAGCCGCGAACTGCAGCGAACTGATCCGGCACTTCATCTGAAGGGGGCGAAGAAGATGACGACCACGGCCGGAAGCGGTGCGAAGCGCCGAAATCCGTTTCTCGCCTTGCCTGCGCCCATATTCACTGGGCGACAATTCATCGCCCGCTCGAAGGCCGTGCCGAAGGACTTTTCGGACTCATAACCAAGCGCCAACCCGATCTCAGCAAGCGACTGACGCGTCGAGGTCAGCCTGTCTGCCGCCTGCATTATGCGCCAGCGAGTCAGATAGTGCATCGGCGACAGGCCAACCCTTTCCTTGAAGGTCACCGCAAAGGCGGTGCGCGACATCCCTGCCTCACTTCCGGTCCCGTCAATCTTTCAGCCCGATCTCTTGACGGGGGCGACGGCTCCGAAAGAAGAGTCAATGCCACGGGTGATGGCACCCGATCGATTCGGACCATCGTTTGCGTCAAAACAACCAAATTGAGAGCCGAGCATGAGTTCCGCCGACATCCAGTTACTTCTTACCGCAATCGGAGGCGTCATCTTTCTTGTCGCCCTTATTGTCTCGAAACTGCGTTTTCATCCGCTGCTAGCACTTATGATAACGTCGATTGCGGTTGGTCTGATCACGGGGGTGCGAGGCGAAAAGGTAGTCAAATCGATAGAAACCGGCGCGGGTAACACTTTGGGAGCAGTAGGTATAGTCGTTGCCCTCGGCGCGATGCTCGGGAAGATTCTCGCTGATTCAGGGATCACGAATAGCATTGCCGAAATAATTATAAACCGGACCTCGACCAAATATCTTCCTTGGGCGATGGCGGGTGCCGCGTTCGTTATCGGCATACCCATGTTCTTCGAAGTCGGCCTCGTGATCTTGCTTCCTTTGATTTTCAGCGTTGCCCGGAAACTTGACGGCTCGAAGAGCATCGTGGGGTCGCCTTACGTCTATATCGGCGTGCCAGTCATCGCCGCGCTCGCAGCCATGCACGGTATGGTGCCGCCACACCCCGGCCCACTGACCGCCATAGCTGCGCTGCATACCAATGTCGGTGCGACAATGCTTTATGGCTTTATCGCGGCGATTGCCGCTATCGTGCTTGGCGGCCCGGTCTATGGCGCGTTCATCACGTCGAAGCTCAAAGTTCACCCCGACGAAGCGCTAATAGACCAATTTGCGGCCACTGCGGCAGGCCAGACAACCTCCCATGATGATCCTCCGAGCATCGGGATCAGCCTACTGACCGCGTTGCTTCCCGCCATTCTGATGCTTCTGCACGCCGTCGCAGAGCTCATTTTCCCCAAGGGATCCACGCTCGAGGTGATCACGGGATTCGTTGGCGATCCAGCAATCGCCATGCTGATCGGCGTCCTGTTCGCCACCGGCGTTTTGATTTTTGCCCGCGGCGGCGACACCGAAAAACTTCGAAACGCGATGTCCGCAAGCGTAAAAGCCATCGCGAACGTGCTGCTAATCATCGCTGGTGGTGGAGCATTTCAGCGCGTGCTGACCGACGCTAAGGTTGGCGATGCAATCATGCACCTTAGTCAGCAATTTTCGCTGTCGCCCTTGGTTCTCGGTTGGATAATTTCAATGCTGTTGTCAGTCTCGACCGGATCGGCAACCGTTGGGATTGTCGGCGCGTCCGGTCTTTTGGCACCGCTTGCAGGAGCCGGAAACCTGAACGTTCCATTACTGGCGTTATCGATCGGATGCGGATCGCTGTTCTTCAATTATGCCAATCATGCAGGGTTCTGGCTCGTCAAGGAGTCCTTTGGCATGTCCATGAGCGAAGCAACGTGGACCATCTCGGTCATCCAATCGATCGTTTCAGTCGTGGGACTTTTGATGGTTCTTCTGATGAACTTCGCTCCTGCCCTCTCCTGAGGTAAGAAGGCGGGCAATGTCGGCGGCGATATTAACCCGCTTCAGGAAATCTTGCGCAGCAGCTCGGCCAGCATGGCGCGTTCGGCTGGCGACAGTGTCGAGAGCGTCTCTTCCGAAATATCGTGCGCAACGGGAAGATTGCGGGCGACGGCCGCCTCGCCTTCTTCCGTCAGCGTCAAGACAAGGCGTCTGGCGTCGGTCGTATCCGGCGCTGTGCGGATCAGGTTGCGCTTCGCCAACCGGTCGACAACGCCCTTAATAGTCGCCACATCCATCGCTGTCTCGCGCCCGAGATTGACCTGCGAGCAGGGCTGCAAATCGCGCAGCTTCACCAGCGCCGCCCACTGCGTGGTGGTCAGCTTCTCATTCATCCGACTGGTAAAGATCGCCACGTGCCGCTGGTTCGCCTGCCGCAGAAGATAGCCGATCTGCTCGGCAAGGGTATAGGTCGCTTCAGCAGCTTTGCTCGCCTGGCGCTCCGGCTGACCCGGCAGCTTCTGATCTCCGTTCTGCATCAAATTATCCTTTGGTAAGAGCGCCGCTCGCCGCGGCGCTATCCAGGGCACTCAAGATCGCCTCGGTCGACAACAACAATATCTGCTCGGGCATGCGCGGAGCGAGCTGCTCGATCACGGCACGATGCGCGGCATTGTCGCTGCTTCCCACAGCATCGGTAACGATCACGACGCGATAATTGAGATCTATGGCATGCAGAACGCTGGAATAGACGCAGACATCGGTTTCTGCCCCAGAGAAGATCAGGGTGCGAACACCCTTACTCTGCAGCCGCGCATGAATCGTCTCGTTCGAGAAGATCGAATAGCCGGGCTTGTCGAAGACTTGTGTTGCCGGAGCAATCTCCTTCAGCGGTTCCATCAACTCATGCAGGGCCGGATCGTGATGATCGCCCGTCAGAACAGACCAGCGCTCGTAATAAGGCTTCCAGCATCCCGGCGCCTCGTCCGCCGAAGCCGGCACGATGAAGCGGGCATAAAGCGTCTCGGACGGCATGCGCCGGCAGAGTGCGACGACATTCCCAAGAATGTCCTGCATCGCAGGCGCGTGCCACACGGTTGTTTCGGCGAAGAGCCGCTGCATGTCGATGACCACATGACAGAAGCCATCCAGGATCGTCTCGATCTCCATCCTATTCGACCAGCGCGACGGTGTGTTCGGGTGCCCAAGACAGCGTGACGTTCTCGCCCTCGCGCAGAAGATTGCCGTCACGATTCTGCGAGAACAGCTTCAGTTCTCGGCCCTGATTGGTCACCAAATGATAGGAGAGGACCGGACCGGCATAGATCACCGTCTTGATCTGCGCCGAGATCTGGTTCTTGCCATCGCCCGACGGCGACATCTTTTCGGGACGCACCGCGAGCGTCACTTTCTTTCCGGCGGAGGGCAGTGTGCCGGCGACCTCGACCATGCCGCCGTCTTCGAGGCGGACGCCGCCATTTTCGACGATGCCGGGGAGGAAGTTCGAGTCACCAAGGAACTCAGCCGCAAACCGTGTGCGCGGCCGCTCGTAGACGGTCGCGGGTTCGCCGATCTGAACGATCTTGCCTTTGTCCAGGATCGCCACCTTGTCCGAGAGCGTCAGCGCCTCCTCCTGATCATGCGTAACGAAGATCGTCGTCAGCCCGCTTTCGCGCTGGATGCGCAAGAGCTCGACCTGCATTTCCTGGCGCAGCCTGCGGTCGAGCGCGGAGAGCGGCTCGTCCAGCAGAAGCACGCTCGGCTTGATAACGATGGCGCGAGCAAGAGCGACGCGCTGCTGCTGCCCGCCGGACAGTTGCTTCGGATAGCGGTCGCCGAAGCCCGGCAGACGCACCATTTCAAGCGCACGCTCGACTTCCTTGCGGGCGACCTCGCCACGGATGCCGCGGCGCTCCAGACCGAAGGAGACGTTATGCGCGATCGTCATATGCGGGAAGAGCGCGTAGGACTGGAACATCATGCCGATATTGCGGTGCCAGACCGGAACATTGGTGACATCCCGATCGCCGATCACCACACTGCCCTGATCGGCGGTGATGAAGCCGGCGATAATGCGCAGCAGCGTCGTCTTGCCGGAGCCCGAGGGGCCGAGCAGACTGGTGAAGGAGCCTTCGGCGAATTCCGTCGAAATATCGGACAGGACAGGCGTCGCACCATAGCTCTTGGCAACCGACTTTACATTAACGTGGGTCACGATTTTCTCCGGGTTTTGCGAAGCGTGCAAAGATGAGGATTGCGGCCATGGAGCCGAGCAGCAGGATGGTTGAGATCGCGTTGATCTCCGGGGTGAAGCCCTTGCGGATCGCCGAATAGATCTGCACTGGCAGCGTCGTGTAACCCGGCGTCGCCAGGAAGTACGAAATCACGAACTGATCGAGCGAGACGGCGAAGGCGAAGAGCGCAGCGCCCAGAATGCTCGGGAAGAGCAGCGGCAGCGTCACCGAATAGAAAGCATGGATCGGAGTCGATCCAAGGCTCATCGCGGCCTCTTCCAAATCTGCGCGGATGGTCTTGAAGCCCGTCCCGACTACTATCACCACATAGGGGATGGCGAGCGCCACATGGCCGATAATCAGCGCATGCATGCCGCGGCCAATGCCACTCCAGTAGAAGAAGATGAGCATTGCCGTGCCGGTGATCAGCCACGGAATGGCGATCGGCGGCAGGAGCAGCAGTTGCAGCAGGCTGCGTCCGCGAAAGGTGCGGCGCGATAGGGCCACCGAGGCCACGGTTCCGAGCGTGGTTGCGACCACCGCGGTGATCACGGCTATAATGATGCTGTTCATGCCCGAGGTCAGCAGGCCGGTATTGCCCATCAGGGCCACGTACCAGCGGGTCGAGAAGCTGAAGGGCAGTTGGTAAAGCGGCGATTCATTGAAGCCCATCGCCATCATCACGATGATCGGCGTGTAGAGAAACGCCAGGATCGCAAAGAGATAGAAACGTCCGAGTGTTTTCATTCCAGCACCTATGCGACCGATCCACGCTTCAACACGCCAGAGAACGTGGCGAAGATCGCCAGAACCACGGCCAGAAGCGTGAAGGAAAGTGAGGCTCCGAGCGGCCAGTTGAATGCCTGCGTGAACTGGTCCTCAATGACCGTTCCCATCGTCACCCCAACGCGGCCGCCGAGAATGCGGGGCTCCATGAACGAACCGATGACGGGAACGAAAGTGAGGACGGCACCGGAGATCAGGCCGGGCGCAGCCATCGGAAGAAGGATCTTGTAGAGCACGACCCACCAGCGGGCGCCGAGACTGAAGGCTGCCTCGATGATCGCGTCATCGATGGTCGAAAGCGCAATGTAACAGGTCAGGATCATATAGGGCAGATAGCCGTGCACCAGACCGACCACGATCGCCGGGCGCGTGTAGAGGAAGCCGATCGAACCGGCCTCCGGCGCGATCATGTGCAATATGTAGTCGAGGAACCCGCCTTCGCGCAGCACCATGGTCCAGGAGAAGACGCGCACCAGACCGTTCGTCCAGAACGGCAGAAGGATGAGGATCAGCAGCACCTCCTTCGTCCTGCCGATCGTTGCGCGGGCAAGTGCGAGAGCAGCAAAGAAGCCGAGCACGGCGCAAAAGAACGTCGTCCAGAACCCGATCAGTAGCGAGCTGATCCCGACGCCGACCAGATAGGGCTGATCGATGAAGGCGCGATACTGCTTCAGCGTAAAGATGATCGGCTTGTTGCCGAGCGGCGTCGCCGTCATGAAGGAGAAAGTGAACATCGCCAGCAGCGGAATGAATACCGCCAGCGTCAGCCAGCCATAGGTCGGCAAAAGCAGCGCACCTGTCGTCACCCACGACGGAAGCCGTCGCGATTGTGTTGTGTTCAGCGCAGCCGCTGAGGGTTCTTGAGCGTTAAGTGTGGCCATCCAGCCGTCCCTCCGCGATCCGCAGCGGCCTTTACGTCGCTGCAGCGGTCAAATCCAAATTGAAGGTCATTTGCCGGCCGCGTCATGCCGCAGCACAGGCCTTTCGCGCCAATACAGGCACGCATTACCCGCTAAGCGGCTGCTCGCATTATTGTCCCAGCTTGCTTCATATGCTCACCCTCGAGTTATTCTTTCTTGTTTTGTGTACAAATGATTTCAGCAGTCCCGCTTGTTGTCAAGCGCACTTTTTCGCGTGGCGCTTACACACTGTTTTCCTTGCCAAATAGCCAAAGTTAGCACGGCGCAGGCGGCTAGCCTCTCGTCGCTGAATACGCTGAATATGCGAGGATGTCGGTATATCGACGCAAAAAGCGCGGAAGGCGCCAGAAAGCGGCGCTTGACAAGAAACAAAACTAGGAACACGTTATTTGTACACGAACGTTTTCGCAGAGGCCCCTAGGACCGCTGCGGCGGAAATATCGTGAGTTATAGTTCGTTGCGGATGTTCGAAGGATGCGGGGAGGCATCGCCGCAGTCGCTTGCGCAGCCGCAGACAAAAAATCCAAAAAACTATCGACAAGGGGTAACAGAAATGAACTTCACCCGCAGACAAACCCTCGGCCTAATGGGCACTGCAGCGGTTGCCGCCACAACCGGACTGTCACTTTCGCCGCGCGCGGCGCACGCCGCCGGCAAGATCACCGTTCTCAACTGGCAGGGCTACGGCACGGACGAAGCCTGGGCGCTGAAGGCCTTCAAGGAAAAGACCGGGATTGAAGTCGTTCACGACTACTTCAGCTCCGAGCCGGAAATGCTGACGAAGCTGCGCACCAATCCGGGCGCATACGACGTGGTGCTGATCAACAGCGCCCGCTCGCAGCAGGCCGCAGGCGAAGGCCTGCTGACGCCGCTCGATTTTTCGAAGATCCCGAATTCTGCCGGCCTTTCTCCGGAACTGAAGAACCATGCCAACCTGCAGCTCGACGGCAAGACCAACGGCGTCGCCTGGGTCTGGGGCATCACCTCACTCGCGATCGCCGAGGGCTCGCCGAAACCGGACAGCTATGCCGCACTCGGCGCGCCCGAGCATAAGGGTAAGGTGGCTCTGTTCGATGACGCCGTGACGGCCGTCGCCATCGGCGCGCTGCTCTCCGGCCAGGACATCAACAACCCGACCGATCTCGCCGCCGTCGGCGAAAAGCTCAAGGCCTTCAAGCAGAACGTCAAGCTTCTCTGGTCGAGCGAAGACCAGTGGAACAAGTCCTTCGCTGCGAAGGAATTCGACCTGTCTGTCTACTGGTCCGGTGCGACGGTCCGCTCGAAGCGCAACAGCCACCTCCCCGTCGATTTCGTTGTTCCGAAGGAAGGCGGCATCGGCTGGCTTGACAGCCTCTCCATCCCGGCTTCAGCTCCGGATCCACAAGCCGCGGCAACCTTCATCAACTACATGATCGACCCGGACTTCTATGTCGAATGGGCAACCAAGATCGGCGCTCCCGCCTCGGCCAATGGCGCCGCCATGGAAAAGCTGCCGACCGACGACTTGAACCGCCAGATCCACAAGCCCGAATACCTGAAGACCATGGCGATCCAATCCGCCCTCCCGGACGACCGCCGCGAAAGCTTCAACAATCTGTGGCAGGAAGTGAAGGCGTTCTACGCCAGCTAATGCAAGAAGCTACCCGGTACCGTCAGGCGCCGGGTAGCTCGTTTGATTGCGACGTGGAATAGCGGGCAAAGCCCAGCACAATGCGCGTCAAGCGCGGGCAGCTCAGCCGAGATCTGCAGCCTCCCCCGTCTCCGGATCGACATCGGCAATCTTTCGCAACAGATAGAGCAAAGCAACCTGCTCGGCCGGATTGAGTGGCCCCATGGTCTTCTCGGTAATGGAACGGGCGCGCGGATACATTTGCTCGAGGATCGCCTCGCCCGCCGGCGTGAGAGAAACGATCACCTTCCGCCCATCATGGGCATCCCGCGAGATCTCGATCATGTTCTTCGATTTGAGGCGATCGATGATGCCACGGATCGTCGCCTGATCGACGGCGGTCGCCTTGACGAGTTCGCCCTGCGAAATCGGGCCGTTGTCGCGGAGCGCGCAGAGCGTCACAAACTGGACTGAGGTCAGCGAAGGGTCAACGGCGTTGTCCTGGAAAATTGCCAAGTGGCGCTGATAGGCCTTGCGCAGCAGATGTCCCACCTGCTCGGTTACCTGATAGCCAGCCTGTGTGTCTGTTTTCGTGATGTCGTTATTGTCTGCCATGCTCTTGGCGCTCGCTTCTATTGATGCTTCTAATCCTTCAAAATGCAGCCAACCGCAAGCCGCATGGATTGTAATATAATGGAGGCAGACAGGCGATTCTTGCCGCGCAATGCATTGCGGCGGGCATGATGCCCGCCGCAGTTGGTTGTTTTCCTATTCTAGAACCATGTTCCTGGATTCTGCATTGATGAACGCCACGCAGACAGCGGCAAGCAACAGCAGAGCCGAGATGACGCCGAGTGCGAGGCCGAAGTTCGAGGTCATGATCGGAGCCACGATGGATGGCGCCAAAAGCCCGCCGAAACGCGCGACCGATCCTGAAAGGCCCATGCCGCTGGCACGCAGCGTGGTCGGATAAATTTCCGGCGTGAAGGCGTAGATAGCCCCCCAAGTACCCAGCAGCGCAAAGCTGAGCAAGAGCGTCGCGGTCACGACGATCTCGACCGATTGGCCAAGCGCGTATCCGAGAGTGCCGACGGCGCTCAGGATCAGGAAGCCGACGAGGGTCGGCTTGCGCCCCCATTTCTCGACGCCGTAGGCCGCCAGCGCATAACCCGGAAGCTGGGCGATTGCGAGAACGACCAGAAACAGCTGTCCGCGCATGAAGCCCATGCCTCCGGCGGCCAGTCGAACGGGCAGATATACGAAGACACCGTAGTAGGACACCGAGATCAGCATCCATGCCAGCATGAGGAAAACGGTTCGGCGGCGAAGCTCAGGTGACAGAAGGGCAGCAATCGACTTGTGCTGTGACTTCTGCGGCTTCAGGGGCGGGATCTCTACCGTGTTTCCATTTGAGATCGCGACGCGCTTGAGCACCTTGCGAGCCTCTTCCGAACGCCCCTGCTGATTGAGATAGAGCGGAGATTCCGGCACATAGAAGCGAAGGATGACACCGATCAGTGCCGGCAGGCCGGTCACGAAGAAGATCGTACGCCAGGCTTCGCCACCCTGCGAACCGGCAACAAGCGCAAGAAGCGCCAAAGCCACTGTGCCAACGGCCCAGAAACCTTCGAGCAGCACCAGCCAACGGCCGCGGCGGTCGGAGGGAAGGAATTCAGCCATCATGGCGTAATCCACCGGGAGAGTTCCGCCGACTCCGAGGCCTGTCAGGAAGCGCGCGACGAGCAGCCATTGCAAATCCGGCGCGAAGGCGGATGCCACGCCGCAAATCGCATCGAGAATGATTGCGATGAACAGCACGGGCCGGCGGCCGATCCGGTCCGCAAGACGCCCGAAGACAAAGGCCCCAACGAGCATGCCCAGAAAGAAGAGAGTTCCGGTCTGCAATGCCTGTGGAACGGTGATGCCGAAGCTTCCTGCGATGGATGGTGCGGTGAAGCCGATGGCCAACACCTGCATGGCGTCGGCCGCCCAGACGAGGCCGAAAATAGTGAAAAGTCGCTTCTGAAAACGCCCGACGCCAGCCGCGCGGATGCCTTCTTCCACTGTGATTGAAGTTTGCATTTTAACCCCTCATTCGTTGATTTTTATTGGATTTGCATCGAGAACGGTGATCTTCGCCACCTTGAGGCCGCGGATCGAGGCGCACGCGCTCAGTCATTCCGGTTGCGATATATGCGACCGGAATGCAAAGAACGATTTGGATTGCCGAAAACGGCGACTTCGATCAGCCGAATTTGGCCTGCATTTCCTTGACCGCGATGTCGCCGTTGAGAACCATTGGTTCGTCGTCGAGGAAGAGCGAGCAATTGCGCATGGGAATATCCAGATGGCAGGCGGTGTCGTTCGGGCCGCCGAGCTCGTTATTAGGCCCAGTAGAGAACATCACGTTGCCATAGAAGGAGCGCGCTTCCATGCCCATGCCGCCAGGGAATTCGCCCGGCGCCATGCGATGCCACTTGGCGTTCTGGTTGAGGCCCCAGCCGACATGGCTCATGCCCATGCCGCGCGGGTCGTTGAAACCGGCCATGTAGGACTTGACAAGTTCAGCATCGAGACCGCCGCGAATGTCGGTGATCCAGCCATTTTCGATCGTGTAGATGATTGGATCGCGGACATACATGTTCTGCGGCAGCAGGATATCGCCGGGAGCAACGACGATCGTACCATCGACGCCGTCATCGTCACCGCCGGTGAAGACGAAGCCCGACGGCCAGTGGTCCCAGCGGCCCGGTTCATCGGTGCAGGCATACTCGGTGATCGCGGGATAGGTGTTGAGCTTGTAGGTGACGTCGGTGCCATGCTCGGAGGTGATGCGCATCACCTTGGCCTTGGACAGAAGCTCGCCGGCGAATTCGACACGCTCGCGCAGCTCCTTCGTCGGCAGCATACGGGCGAGAACTTCCGGCGGCTCGACCGCCGTCAGGATGCGCGTGCCGGATGCCTGGATCGCCATCTGTTCCGGGCTGAAGAGCAGGAAGATGCAATCGATGACCATGTCTGCGGCCTTGAGCGCTTCCACCGCATCCGGCATCGCCGCCAGTCCGGTCTGGCCGACGGCCCAGGCACCCGCCGGCGGGACCGGCGGCAAACGCATGTGGTACATCTTTGCGCCGAGACGCATGCCCGCCGCCATGAAGGCATCGGCATAATCGAGGCGCTCGTTACCCTGGGTCAGGACGATAAGCTTTTCGCCCTCGTGAACGCCTGACATCTTCAACTGATGCAGGCAGATTTCCGTGAAGCTAAACTGATCCATGCTTGTTCCCTTATAGTGCTTGAGGACTGCTATGCGCCGTATCGTTACGGAAGTCAGACTTTGGCCTTGGCGATTTCGGCAATCGCCTCCGCCTTCACGACGACATCGCCATATTTGCTGTCGATATCGAAAAGGTTCGCATTGTGAGGATCGGGATGACGGTCGCCGACGCAGTCGCGAACGACGATGGCTCGGAAACCGTGCTGAACCGCATCCACTGCACTGGCGCGAATGCATCCGCTGGTCGAGCAGCCCGCCATGATGACGGTGTCGATCCCCAGCGCATGGAGATGCGAGGCCAGGCTGGTTCCAAAGAAGGCGCTGGCATATTGCTTGACGATCACCAGCTCGTTCTTGGCGGGCTCAACCTCGTCGCAGAACTCCGCAAGCACATTGCCTTCAACCATGGCCTTCATGACCGGGGACTTCTTCACCCACATGCCGCCATCGGCGCAATTGTCCGCAAGATAGAGGATGCGGGTGTGGATGACCGGGATGCCGGCCTTGCGGGCGGCTTCGATGAGTTCCGGCGTCTGTGCCACAGCATCGACGACGCCGGGCGCATAGAGAGGTGCGCTCTCGATCGTGTAGGCTTTCAGAAAGTCGATGACGAGCAGCGCGGGAGAACGGCCGAAGCCGATCCTGTTACCCCACACCCCTTGGTAATTCGCTTCGGCCGTCTCCATCGCAGAGCTCCCTAGTATGCGCCAGACAGAAGCGCGCCCGCACCGGGCACGACGGGTTCAAGACCTAGCGACTTTAGCATGAAGTAGGTGGTGGCAACGGCAGCCGTGACGACAGGCTTGCCCGTCATCGCCTCGACCTTGGCGATAGCCGCCAGCGACGGCATCTGCACGCAGGCCGAAAGCACGATCACGTCGACATCGGTCAGATCAAGACCGGCAACGATTTCAGGCAGGTTCTGCGGATCGTGGCGGCCAACGGCCAGATTGTCCGGAATTTCGAGTGCGCGCCAGTCGCCGACTTCGAAACCTTCGTTTCGGATGTAGTCGACGACCAGTTCGGTAAGCGGCTTCATGTAGGGCGCTACCACGGCGATCCGCTTCGCCTTCATCACTTTCAGCGCTTCGACGAGAGCACCGGCGCTGGTAACCACAGGCGTGTTGGCGCCGTTCTCGACCGTGCGTCCCCGAAGACGCGTCTCGGATTCGCGGTGATATCCGTGCCCCATCGCCATGATCGCGACCAGGCAGGCGTAACCAAGAACATCGACCTGCGCATCGGACAGCTCGATGGCGCAGCGATCGGATTCTGCGTCCATCGCCGCCAGCTCGTCCTTCTTGACCGTCTTCATCCGCATGCGGCTGGAGTGGAAGGTGAAACGCTCCGGACGGATCGACTGCCTTGCGAGCAGCATCGCAGGAATTTCCGTCTCCATCGTCGTGTTGGAGCTCGGCACGATTTGACCAATACGATAGACCTTTTGCACGGCTTGTCCTTTTGCAATGCGTTCAAGAGAGCGATGACGCGGCTGCCCGCGTCATGGAAATGTCACTGAATCAGGAAGTCGCCGAGCGCGGCGAAGAAGCCTTCAAAGTCATCCCAGGGAATCATGTGGCCGGCATTCTCGACACGGGTGATCTGTAGCGAGGGATTAAGCCCCTTGATCTCTTCTTCGTCGGCAGCCTGGATCACGCCGCCGCGGCCAGCGATCATCAGCATCGCCGGAACTGCCAGGCTGGCGAAATCGGGCAGGATGTCGATATCGTGGAAATCGTTGAACGCCTTGATGATCCCGGGCGCATAGCACGTGTGGAGCCATTCGGCGCGCAGCTGCAGCTGCTCTTCCGTCCAAGTCGGGCAAAACGCCTTCATCGCCTCGGCATCCATGCCCTTCTCGGCTATTGCGATCGAATCCGTATACCAGGGCAGCTTGCTCGGATACGGGCGGCGCCCGGGACCGGAAACCGGCGGATCGATCAACGCGAGACGGCTGAAGGCACCTGGCGCGCGGTTGGAAGCCCGCATCGCGATGCGCGCGCCCATCGAATGACCGAGGATGGCGGGCTGGGTCAGTCGAAGCTCGCTGGCGAAAGCGATCACATCATCAGCCATTGCGTCGAGGCCATAATCAAGATCGGGACCGGTCGAGGAGAGACCACGGCCGCGAACGTCGAGGACGTAAACGTCGTGGCGCAGCGCCAGGATTTCGGCAACGAAGCCCCAGGTGATCGCCGGCGACGTGATGCCGGGAACCAGCACGACCATCGGCCCTTTGCCGCCGTAGCGCAGATAGTGCTGGCGGACGCCATTGGCGAAGACGTTCGCGCCATAGAGGAACCGGCTGCTCATGCTGCATTCTCCGTACGCAGCGGTTCGGCGTAGACGTCATAACCATAGACCCAGGATGGATCCTCCTGCGTCAGCAGAAACGTGTTGGCGTTGGAGACCGACTGCACCCGCGTCGCCCGGTCGCGCCGGTTGACTTCATAGAGCTTGAAGGCAGTCGCGTAATCCGAGATCCCTGTTTCCAACAGGCAACGGGTGAGCATCGCGGCATCTTCGATCGCCATCGCCGCACCCTGCGCCATGTGCGGCTTCATCGGATGGCACGCATCGCCGAGCATAACAAGCCGGCCCTGGCTCCAGATCGGCAACGGATTGCGGTTGAAAAGCGGCCACTTGGTCACTGTCTCAGTGCTGTCGATCAGCGCCTCGATGACGGGGTGATAGCCGGGGAACGCCGCATGCATTTCCTCGCGGCTGCTGTCGACGAATGCCGTTTCAAATTCCCAAGCCTCGTGGGGAACGCCGGTCACGTAGTAATACTCGTCCTTCCGGCCGGTAGTGAAATAGACCATCATGTGACGGTCCGGCCCCCACCACTTCACACAGTCCTCGAATTCAAGATCGTACTTCTTGAGGCGCTCGGCATTGATCAGCGCGCGATGTCCGACCCATCCGCTATAATTGGGCCTTTCGAAGCCGAGCAACGTCTCGCGAACCTTCGAATTGATGCCATCCGCACCGATGACGATATCGGCGCGCGCCGAAGTCCCATCCTCGAACGTCATATAGACGTCGCTGCCGGTGTCTTCGATCGTCGCCAGCCTCTTGCCGAAGTGAAGCGTGCCTTCCTTCAGCGTGTCGCACTGCAGCGCCTGCAGGTCACCGCGGTGGACGGTGCAATAGGTGTGGCCATAACCTTCCAGCGGGATGCGGGAGAGATACTCGCCGGAGATGCCGTCGCGGCTCAGCCAGAATTTCGGCGCGCTGCTGATCGACACGACCTTTTCGGCAACGCCGATGCGCTCGAAGATCTTGAGCACGTTCGGGCCCATATGAATCCCAGCACCGAGACGCGAGAAGGTTGGCGCCTGTTCGTAGACATCGACATCAAAGCCTGAATGCTGGAGCAGGGACCCTGCGACAGCGCCGCCAAGGCCGGCACCGATAATGGCAATCTTCTGTTTTCCCATAAGCAGCAGTCCCCTTTTTCTGGCTGATATCGCATCGCCATCAGTTTCAGGCAGATTAAGCGTATACACTATTTATTGCAAGCGAGATTTCGGCGACCCGATGTTCTTCGCTATCAACGTGCGCAGCGTAACACGTAGAAACTAAGGCGGACGACCCGTTGACAGCCGACCCATCTTAAATCAGTGTATACGCTATTAAATAAAAAGGGAACGCGCTCCTTTGCGATATCGGTTGATCCCGATGCAAAGGCTGCGAATATCATGCGGGCGAAAGCTCGCTATGGAGACTGGGATGCCAGATCTGGCAGTCGTTTTTGCCACCATCGCCCTCCCCGACCGGTGTACCGATTGGCATGCCGCGGGAGTGATCCTCACGTGAGCGCATCGTCGATATCGATCCGAGTGAACAACACGCAACAAATTGTCTGTTGTGATCCGAAGACCCCATTACTGTATGTTTTGCGCAACGACCTTGCCCTGAACGGCCCGAAATTCGGTTGCGGGCTTGGCGAATGCGGCGCCTGCGCCGTGCTGATCGACGGTCGCGCCGTCCGTTCCTGCGTCGTGCCGGTCGCCGCCGTCCAGAGCCGCAGCGTCGTGACGCTCGAAGGTCTGGGGAACGGCGACGCACCGCATCCGGTGCAGCAGGCTTTTATCGACGAGAATGCTGCCCAATGCGGCTATTGCCTGAACGGAATGATCATCACGGTTGCCGCGCTCGCACTGCGCGAGCCACATGCCAACGACGACGAGATCAAGCATGCGCTTGAACACAACCTCTGCCGCTGCGGCACGCACCGTGAAATCCTTGCCGCCGCCAAGCGCGCCCTGATGCTCTCGAAAGCCGCACATTCGCCGGATAGCCAGAGCGAACAGCCAGCAGACAGGAAAGCAGATCAAGGAGAGCCGAATGCTTAGCGTTCATTTCAAGACGCAGACCGGCCCCTTGTTTCTGGTCGTCCAGGACGATGGCCATGTCGTTGCCTTCAATGGCCATGTCGACCTCGGCACCGGGATCCGCACCTCGCTTGCGCAAATTGTTGCCGAAGAACTGGATGTGGCATTCGAGCGTGTCGAGATGGTGCTCGGCAGCACCGTCGGCGGACTGGATCAGGGCGCTACGATTGCCAGCGAAACCATCCAGGTCACCGCCATTCCACTGCGTCAGGCAGCGGCGACAGCCCGGCGCTTCCTGCTGGCGCGGGCGCGCACCGTTCTCGGTCTAGAGGATGAGAACCTGACGATCGAGGACGGCGTCATCTCCTGTCACGGCGAACGGAACGCCTCGATCAGCTATGCCGAACTCGTCGACGGCCTCGACGAGCATCTGACACATGATCCCGATGCCGCTCTGAAGAGCATCGCCGAGTACCGGCTGGTCGGCAAATCGCGTTCCCGCGTCGATATCCCGCTGAAAGCGGTCGGCGCCTGGACTTTCGTGCACGACGTCCGTGTCGCCGGCATGCTACATGGCCGCGTCATCCGGCCGCCCTATGCCGGCTATGACCATGGCGTCCAAGTCGGTTCGAGCCTCGTCTCTGTGGACGAAACCTCAGTCGCCCATATCGACGGTCTCGTTGCCGTTGTCGTCGTTGGCGATTTCGTCGGCGTCGTTGCGACCCGGGAAGAAAACGCGATTGCCGCGATGAACGCGCTGAAGGTCGAATGGCTGGTGCCCGAACGACGACCGGACCTCAACCGGCCGGAGATCGCGCTGCGCGCCAACCCCTCCACGCCCCGCCAGCTGATCGACCGCGGCAATGTCGATCTGGCGCTGGAAGGCATGCCTTCCGCGATGAATCGCACCTATGTCTGGCCCTACCAGATGCATGGCTCGATCGGCCCGTCATGCGCCGTCGCGCATTTCGAGGACGATCACCTGACAGTCTGGTCGGGAACGCAGAACCCCTACCCGATGCGGCGCGATCTCGCGATGCTGATGGAAATCCCGGAAGAACAGATCATCGTCGAGCGTCTCGAGGCCGCAGGTTGCTACGGCAGAAACTGCGCCGACGACGTGACGGCGGATGCCGCTCTTCTCTCGCGCGCAGTCGGCGCACCCGTTCGCGTACAGCTGACCCGCGACCAGGAACATTCCTGGGAGCCGAAGGGAGCAGCACAGGTCATGGACGTTCGCGGCGGCCTCGATACCGAAGGCGGACCGGCAGCCTATGATTTCGAGACGCGCTACCCGTCCAATCTCTCACCGACACTTGCCCTGATCCTGACCGGCAAGGTCGCTCCGGTGGCAGATGTCGTGCAGATGGGCGATCGAACCGCAATCCCGCCCTATGCCTATGGCAACCTCCGCGTAACGGTTCACGACATGCCGCCGATTGCGCGTGCCTCATGGTTCCGCGGTGTCTCGGCGATGCCGAACACCTTCGCGCATGAATGTTATATCGACGAACTGGCCGCCGCCGCTGAGGTCGATCCGATCGAATACCGTCTTCGCTACCTGCCGGATCAGCGCGCCAGCGAACTCGTTCGCGCCGTCGCCGAACGGGCGAAATGGCAACCGCACACGACCTGGGGCACCTTAGGGGGCGAAGGCGATCTCCTTTATGGCCGCGGCTTCGCCTATGCCGTCTATGTCCACGGGAAATTCCCGGGTACGGCTGCCGCATGGGCCGCCTGGGTCGCCGATGTGGCGGTCAACAGGAAGACCGGCGAGATCGCCGTTACCAAGGTCACCTGCGGGCAGGATGCCGGCCTGATGATCAATCCGGATGGCGTGCGCCACCAGATCCATGGCAATGTCATCCAGTCGACAAGCCGCGTCCTCAAGGAAAGGGTCGAGTTCTCCGATACGGCCGTGCTCTCCAAGGAATGGGGCGGCTACCCGATCATCACCTTCCCCGAGGTGCCCGACATCGATGTGCTGATGCTCGACCGGCCGCACGATCCACCGCTCGGCGTCGGCGAGTCGGCATCGGTCCCGAGTGCGGCGGCAATTGCCAATGCCGTCTATGACGCCACGGGCGTCCGCTTCCGCGAATTGCCGCTGACACCGGAAGCTGTCCTCGCAGGACTGGGCAATGTCACCCCCAAGCAGGCCGATCCTCCCAAGCAGGCCCGCAAATGGTGGCAATTCTCGCTCGGCACGGCAGGCATTGCTGCCGTTGCCGGCGGGCTTCTCCAGTTGCTGTCGCCGTGGCAGCCCAGCATCGCAGAGATCAGTCGTCCGGATGCTGGCGTCTTCTCCGCCTCGACCATCGAGCGCGGGAGGCTTGCCGCGGCGATCGGGGCCTGCAATGTCTGCCACGTCTCGAACGACGGTCGCGCCTTTGGCGGCGGTCGGGCGCTGGAAACGCCGTTCGGTACGATCTATGCCAGCAATATCAGCCCCGATGTCACTGCGGGCATCGGCGCCTGGTCCTATCCAGCCTTCGAAAGAGTAATGCGCAACGGGGTGAGCCGCGACGGCCACCGCCTCTATCCGGCGCATCCCTACACATCCTTCGCAGGCGCCGAGGACGCGGACCTGCAGGCCCTCTATGCCTATCTCATGAGCCAGCCGCCGGTGGAGACGAAGGCACCGGAGACAAAACTCTCCTTCCCCTTCAACATCCGCCCATTGATGGCGGGCTGGAATGCGCTCTTCCATCAGCGCAGCGGGACGCAGTTTCAGCCGGACAAGGATGCTGTCTGGAACAGAGGAGCCTATCTCGTAGAAACACTGGGCCACTGTTCGGCCTGCCACTCGCCACGCAACGCGCTTGGCGCCGAAATGTCGGGCAGGTTCCACCTTGCGGGCGGTTATGCCGACGGCTGGCATGCACCGGCGCTCGATGGTTCCGGTAAGTCGCCGGTGCAATGGACCGAGGCCTCGCTCTACGACTACCTCCGCAAGGGCAATGCCGCCCACCATGGCAGCGCCCTCGGGCCGATGGGCGATGTCGTCAAGGCGCTGGAGCCGCTGCCTGATGAGGATATCCGGGCGATGGCAACCTATCTCGCCAGCCTGAACAAGCGGGAAACTCCGGCCGATCCGGCAGCTGCTGCCGCCGAAGCAATCGCCAAAGCCACCGCTGCCGAACAGACGGCCTTTGCCGCATCTCCCCGCGGCCAGCGAATCTTCGAAGGCGCCTGTGCCACCTGTCACAGCAGCAGCACCGCGCTGACCTCGCTTGCGCTGAACTCCAATCTATACGCAGGGACTCCCGATAACATCATCCAGGCCATCCTCGGCGGCGCGGAAGCGCCAGCGGAGATGAAGGCTCGGAATTCGCCGGAAACGATGTCGATGCCTGCCTTCAAGGAGACGCTGAGCGACAGCTCCATGGAAGATCTCGTCACCTACCTACGTGCCCGCTTCGCGCCCGACGAGCCCGCATGGACCGATATCACCGGCAGCCTTGCCAGAGCACGCGCTTCCGGACATTGAGAATACCGATGCCGCCACGCCAGGACATATCGACCGATCAGAGCTTCCAGTCGCCCGGCCCGGAATTCCGCCCGGCCGCCTACTGGTTTTGGCATTCGATCCCCTCCGGCGCGGTGACACGGGAACAGCTTGCGGACTTCGTCGCCAAGGGTTTCGGCCGGATCTACATTCAGGCCAGACTGGCAATGCCGAGGGAGGATTACCTCTCCAGAGCGTTCGTCGCCGCTTACCGAGATGCGGTGGAGGTAGCAAGCGAACTTGGTCTGCGCGTCGGCATCTATGACGACTATAACTGGATCAGCGGCCAGGCGGCCGGACGCACCGTGCAAGGCCGTGACGAGCTTCGCGAACGGCATCTGTTCTGGTGCGAGACGCCAGGTGCGACCGGTGAGATCAGCGGCATCGTCACGTCCTGGACAGCGGGAATGGGCCAGGACATTCTCGATTGGCAATATGACGAGGGGCGTCCCGCCTGGTGTGACTGGCAGATCGAGGCTGTTGCCCTCCACCCCTCGGAGGCTGTCGCATCCACGGGCGAAGCCTTGGTATTTTCCGGTTCCGTTGAGATTACCGGCACCAGTGACGACGATTGCGCATTCCGGATCTCAGGTGACGTCCCAGCCGGTTTCAAGGTTACGGTCTTCGTCAGCGCCCGCAGCCGCACCTCGCGCATCATCAATTATCTGCTGCCCGAGGCCGCCGAGGCCTTCATCACCCATGGTGTGGAACCATTGATATCGGCGCTCGACGGTCTCCTGCCCGATCCAGTCGATCAGATTTTCTACGACCAACCGGCTGCTGGCTTTTACAGCTGGAAACAGAAGAGCGGAAATCTGGAAAACAGCCTGCCATTTTCGGCTGCCTTTGCCAGCTCGCTCGCCAATCATACCGGCCGGCCGCTTGCCATTTCACTGCTTTCGCTGGTGGGCGATATCGGCCCGGAGACAGCGGTCATCCGCGCCAAGGCCTATGCGGCCCTGTCGCAGCAGATGAACGAAGCCTTCTTCGGCACGTTGCGCGCCTGGGCGGAGAAAAAGCACCTGCTGCTGACCGGCCACGAAATCCTGCCGCATGTCGGCAGTTTCGATCTCAACGGCACCTTCAAGGGCATCGACCCGCGCATCGCGCCAGCCGTCGATTTTTTCGGCATCGACGCTTACCGCCATCTGACGGCGGCGGACGCCAACAATTTCATACCGCAGCTTTCGCCGAAACTCGCGGATTCGGTTGCGCGCGCAAACGGGCGCGGCCGCTGCATGTTGGAGACCTACGCGACCGCCGAACGCACCACGCTTCGAGCCGCCGGCCAATGGGAGCTGACGCTCGAAACCCTGCGTGCGCACCTGATCCGCATGCATTTCATGGGCATGCGCCAGTCGATCTGGCACGGGCTCTACTTGTCGGCCGGAACCGCCGAGCCGCGCCCTTTCGTCAATCCGCGTTTCGACTTTGCGCCCGGCATCAATTTCGAGCCTTGGTGGTCGTTCCACGACCTACTCGCCGACGAGACCGCAAGGCTCTCAGCCTTCATCGAGCCCGCGCGCCCGCTGACGCGCGTTGCTATTTTCTATCCGCTCCACACTGCGCTGGCGGAAGGTCCAAGACATGAGCATGCGGATCATGTCGGCGCCTGGTGCAGAGCGCTTCTGGAAAAGCGCATCGATTTCCTCTTCGTTTCCGAGGAAGCTGTTGGTAAGGCCGCGATCGACGGTTCGCTGATCACGATCAGCGGCCAGACCTTCGATGCCGTCATCTTGCCTGCCATCACGACGATTGGCGGCCTGGAGGCCATCCACGTTCTCGAACGTTTCACCGTTGCGGGAGGTATCGTTTGGTCATCCGGTGGCAGCGACCATTTCGTGCCGCTTGACGGCGAATGTTCAATCGACAATCCTTCGTCAAGGAGCCTCGCCCGACTGCCCACCAGCAATGACGTCGAGGCGCTTCTATCGGCCTTCGCCCCGCGCGGACCGATCCTGCTGACGGATCCCGCGCCGACGTTCTGGCGCTGGATCGGCGAGGATACGGCGGGCTGGCGACTGGCGCTGTTCAACGACAGCGTCGCGCCCACAACGGAAGACTTCGCGCTGAATACGTGCTTTGACATCGCATCATGGGATTGCGCCACCGCCACGGAAACACGTCACGGCACATCATCTGATCTGTCGATCAGCCTTGAACCCCATGAACTACTCTGCTTGCGGCTTGTCCCGAGCCAGGAGCCCGCAAGCAAGCTAGTCCTCTCGCCGCAGGCACCCAATCGCACGGAGCGGGCCGGCGTTGCCCTTGCAGAGCAGTGGAAGCTGCGCTTCGAGGGAAATTCCGAACCGATCGATATCCGCGTCGATCGCGGCTGGGATGCGCAGGGGTTTGACGCAGTGTCAGGCACGGCAATCTATGTGCGGACGATTACCACAGGCGATGCCGGGCGCTACCAGCTGCAGCTGCCCATCGTCCATACCGCCGCCAGCGTCAGCATCGATGGCCGCCCGGCGGGAAGACGCGGCTGGCGCCCCTACCGCTTCGATCTGGGGCCACTTGAGCCGGGCGATCATCGTCTGGAAATTTCGGTCTCCTCCACGGCGGCAAATGCCTATTATGCCAGTACGCCGTTCAAGGGCGGCAAGGACGATCCCGCAGGGCTCGGCGCGCCTCCCATCCTTTTCTTTTCAGGACTGTAAGACATGCCTCAGCACACGACCATTCCCCTCAATCGCGCCTGGAATACCTGGAGCGACCGGCCGGCCGAGATGGTCTTCCTGCCGCTCGGCGTGCGCCTGACGCCGGTGCTCTATTCAAGCCGTAGCCGGACGACCTCCGCGATCGAGCCCCGTCACGACACGGTTCGCCTCGGGCGGCACGAGCTCGATGGTTCGGAAGTCTCGCTTGAGACCGAGCATACCGGCACCACCCTCTCCTTTCACTGGAGCAAGCCTGATCCCTTCGTGGTTACCGGCGGCTGGAGGGCACAGGCCTCCGCTGAGTGGGGGCTCCGCTTCTGGGTGACGCTGGCGATCTCCGCCGACGGCGCCACGGTCACCTACGACGCGGCAGCGGGCGCCGCCCTCATCAAGATCGGCCAGCGCTTCGTGGCCGTGGTCAGCGCCGAAAGTCCGGTGCAGGTGACCGGCCATGACAGCATTGCCGATCTGAGGCAGGATTTCGAGGCGAACGGCTATTTCTATCTCGCCAGCCGCAGCAATGCGGCGCCCGTCATCGGACTGCGTTTCAACCTCGAAATGATGCGCGACGGCAGCTATGCGGCGGCCGTTGCCGACCGCGCCGATCTTGCCATCGAGAAGGCACGGGCCGCCCTTGCCAGGAAGGCAGCGCCCGCGGCCGATCAGACAGACAGCTTCCTCGCTGCGGTTCGCGATATCGTCGGCTGGAACACGATCTGGGACGAGACCAACAACCGGCCCTACACCGCCGTCACCCGCATCTGGAACCTCGGCAAGTTCGCCGTCTGGTACAATGACCAGACCTATGCCGCGCTTCTCTCCGGCCTGTTCGACATGGACATCGCCCGCGAAAACCTCGCGGCCGCCTTTGCCGGCGTGACGCCGCAGGGCAACGTCGCCTGCATCGTCACATCGAATGACGCATGGGTCGACCGCACGCAGCCGCCGCTGGGCTCGCTCGTTCTCTGGGATCTCTATCAACGCAGCGGCGAGCGCTCGATCGTCGAGGCGAGCTACGACGTCGTCGCCCGCGCTCATCGTTGGTGGTGGGATAACCGTGATCCGGATCGCCGCGGGATGATTTCCTGCGGCACATCCGATGTCGGTGAGTCACTCTACAAGGGCACCGCCTTCGGAGCCCGCAACGAAACCGGCATGGACAATTCGGCCACCCATGATGAAGCGGTCTACGACCCGAATACGCGCTCCCTCTCAACCTTTGATCTCGGCCTGAACTGCGTCGTCGCACTCGATGCCGAAATGCTCGCCAAGCTCGCCGCCGTTCTCGGCAAGACTGTCGAAGTCGAAGAGTTCGAGGCTATCGCCGCCGGGTTGCGCCGGCGGATCAGTGAAGAACTCTGGGACGACAAGCGCAGGATCTTCGCCAACCGCCAGCGTTCCGGCGCCTTCGTCAAGTCGCTCTCGCCCACCAGCTTCTATCCGCTGCTCTGTGGCGCCGCGAGCGACGAACAGGCCCGCCACCTGATGGTTCATCTTCAGGACGACAGCCTCTTTGCCGGTGAGTTCGGTCTTCCGAACGCCACCCGCAACGATCCGGCTTACGCAGAAAATGTCTATTGGCGCGGCCGCATCTGGCCGAATGTCAACTATCTCGTCTGGCTTGGCCTGAAGCGCTACGGCCTTGAACCGCAAGCGCAGAGGCTAAGAGCACAGTCACAGGAGCTTTTCCTCAAGTCCTGGGAAGGGAAGCGGATCGCGGCCGAGAACTACAATTCGCAGACCGGCGAGGCGATGGATCAGGGGGATACCGATCCCTTCTATATCTGGGCAGGCCTGTTGCCGCTCATGGCGATGTCCGATGTCGTCGATGTCGACCCTTGGGATGGTTGGGCGATCAGCAACCGACAGCGAGATGCAAACTTGGGCACGATCGTCTCTCCGGCGGGACCGATGAGCGTTCGGATTGCAGACGGCCGCCTATTGCTCTCGATAAACGGCAAGCTTTTTCTCGAGACCAGCCTCCCCCTTCGACTTTCCGGCCTATCGATCGCGCCGGGTCACGTTCGTATGACGATTTCGCCGGTTGACCCAGGCGGTGTCCTTATCTTTCCTGCGCTCGATGCAGATGACGTCATGGGCATATATCTCGATCGCATCGCAATCCCTTCCGAGCGGGTGGATGGTCCTCTCACCATAGCCATCGCCGCCTCTTCGGAAGCACGCAAATTGGAAATTTTCGTTGGAGCCGATACAAGCCGGATTTAACACTCGATATCAAGCCCGATTGTCGTAATATCGTCCATGGTGGGTGGCTCCTCTCTTGATGCCGTCGGAGGGCGCCATCCACCACATCAACTTAACGAAACTCGGACATCGATATGCGCTGACGGGTCATAACGAACCGTACTCTGCTCTATCGTAGCCACTGCTTTCCCGCCGAAATTATCGTCCACGCCGTCTGGCTCTCTTTCCGATTCCCTCTGAGCCTGCGGATGGTTGAGGGCATGATGGCGGCATGCGGGATCATCGTTTCGCATCAGACGATCCGGTCATGGGTTGAGAAATTCGGACGTGCCTTTGCCACGAAATCCGCCGCCGTTCAGCCGGCCGGCTCAATCTACCCATCAACCGTTCAAAAACGAAAACCCCGTTTTTCTACCGTGAGTTCATCTAAGCAAGTTATTTTTTTGTTTAAATTTAGAATCTAATCTTAGCATCTGGGATGCATGTAGCGTTCGGTGATGCGCAGGAAGCGCAGGAATTGTTGCCGATGTGACGCCAGTCTTCGCGACGGACACGACAGCAACTCAGCGCGGTGGGTATCGATGAAGAACATGAAAATCTCGCTCCAGCTGTTTTTGCTGGTTGGAGCCATGATAACGACTTTCGCAGGCCTGACATTTCTCCAGATTCGGTCCTCAACGACGGCCATCTACCATGAGCGCTATGAAATGCTGCGCACGCAAGTGGAAACGGCTATCTCCGTATTGAAGGACTATCAAAGCCGGGTCGAGAAAGGCCAATTGTCGCTTGATGAAGCCAAGAAGCAGGCTTATGGCCAGCTCAACAAGATGACCTTCGAGCCGGACGGATATTTCTACGGATACGACTACAATGTCGTGCTGGTCTTTCATCCGACCTCGCCGAGTGTCGGCCAAAGCAACAAAGGCGTGAAGGACGCCAACGGCTTTGCCTATCGCGACGAACTCGTTCGGCTGGGCCGGGCCGGCGGCGGCTATGTCGAGTTCATCGGCCCGAAGCCGGGCAAGGACCCGAATGACCGAAGCTACTCCAAAGCAAGTTATGCCAAGGTCTTCGAACCTTGGCAGATCGTCATCATTACCGGGCTTTATACGGACGATCTGAAAGAAGATATTCGCAATTCGACCATCAAGATAGTCGGTGGCTCCGCGCTTGCGTTCCTGCTGGCGATTGCCGCGGCCTATTTCATCATCCGAGGTATTTCGCGTCCGCTCAATGCCATCCACGATGCGCTGAATGCCGTGGCCGATGAAGACGTCACCTTGGACATTCCCCACACCGACATGGGCAACGAAGTGGGCAAGATGGCGCGTGCGACCAAGGCTCTGCAGGAGAAAGTGCGCGAGCGCCACACTATGCTGGCACGGCAGGAAGAGCAGCAGCGCGAACTGGACGCCGAGCGCCAGCGCAATCTTGATGCTCAGCGCAAGGAAGCCGAAGAGCAAGCGCATGTGGTCGCCACCATCGGCGCCTCGCTCGAGCAGCTCTCTGTCGGCGACCTCACGGTTCGCTGCGCCGATCTGGGTCCAAAGTACGAGGGCCTGCGCCACAACTTCAACGACGCCCTTTCCCGCCTCGAACAGGCCATGAGCCGCGTCAACCTGAAAGGCACCGACATCAGTGTTTCCAAGGAAGAGATCCGTCGCGCTTCCAACGAGCTTGCGCAACGCACCGAGCGTCAGGCCGCCAATCTGGAGGAGACCTCGGCAGCTCTCGATGAGCTGACGGTGGCGGTTCGCCAGACGGCGGAAGGTGCCAGGGAAGCTGCAAGCCGCGTGGCATCCGTCAGTCAGGAAGCGCGCCAGAGTGACGGTATTGTCGAGCAGGCGATCGCCGCCATGAGCGGTATCGAGCAATCGGCCACCGAGATCACCAAGATCATTGGCGTCATCGACGAGATCGCCTTCCAGACCAACCTGCTGGCCCTCAATGCGGGCGTGGAAGCGGCGCGCGCCGGCGACAGCGGCAAGGGCTTTGCGGTCGTCGCCCAGGAGGTGCGCGAACTTGCTCAACGCTCTGCCGCGGCCGCCAAGGAAATTAAGGAGCAGATCGCCCGCTCCACCGGGCAGGTTGAACAGGGCGTGCAAATGGTCGGTAAGACCGGCGAGGCATTGAAGCGGATTTCCAGCCAGATCACCGCCGCCGACGATATCGTCTCGAAAATCGCGCACAGCGCTCAGGAGCAGGATTCGACCCTGCGCTCGATTTCCTCTGCGCTCAACCAGCTCGACACCGCCACCCAGCAGAACGCCGCCATGGCGGAAGAAACCACCGCTTCGGCAGAAGTTCTCGCCAACGATACTGGCGACCTGCTGGATCTTATCCGAGGCTTCCGCACCAACAGCTCTGCAAGCGAACTACATAGAATAGGCCATCAGATGCGACGGGCAGGCTGAACAGGCCCTACCACGCAGCTCAACCTAGTCATGACCTCCACCAGAGGTGGAGGTTTGAAACGCTGCGCTTGAACCGCTAGAAGCGGTATTGTTAGCGCTTAGTAGCTACGATTGAAGAGGTCGGCAAAGTCGGAAGCTTTGTCGGCCTTTTCCTGATTACGGATATATTGTCTGACGACCTGCTCATTGTAGCCCTTCAGCGCGTGGGGGATTGATCCCCCCGAAATTGCGGCCCGGAACAAAGCTTTCGCATGGCCGTTCGTTCTTATGATGAGCGAAAGAGGAAAGGCCAAGCCCGGTGGCGATTAATCCAAGTCCACCAAGGCACAGGAACGCAAACGCCAATCACATCGCTCGACATTACGCCCGAAATCAATGGAGGAATAGGTCATGGATCATAGCAACCACATACGACTGACCGAAGAAGAACTCACACAAGCCAATCTGGAAGGCGCATCGATCTATGATGCCGATGACCACAAGGTTGGTACGGTTGACCACGTACATGGAGCCGGCGTCGGCAGCAGCGTCGTGATCGACGTTGGCGGTTTCCTTGGTATCGGTGCAAAGCCGGTGTCCGTTCGAGGGACCGATCTCGATTTCATGCGCGACGAAAGCGGCGAGATCCATGGCGTGACTTCCTGGACCAAGGATCAGCTGAAGGCAATGCCCGAGCATCGCGATTAAACACTGGAAGGGAGCTTCCGCATGGGGAAGCTCCCCTTTGAACCGAGATTTCCATACGCGAGAAATATCCAAGCGCGCCGGACACATTTGCTGCACCGAGCAGAACGAGAATGGTGCGCGGCGATAGTAGCTCCCATTTTTCGTCACACGGTGACGTGATTTAAACGTCGATCGCGACGGCCGTGCCTCGTTCGTCCGCTTCCCTCATTCGTCGGTTTCAATGTCCGCTTTCTTCGGCCCGCAGCTGATCGATGGCATCCAATGCCTCGTCTGCCGACCATCCAGCACGTAGAGCCGCGGCGACGAGGCGGACTTCTACCTCCTGCTCCAGTTTGAGAAAAGAAATCTCAAGCGCTTCTTTTGCCGTGAGGACATGATCATCATGGGGAACGACGTCAGGAATTCTTGCAGTCTTTGCCACGGCACTCTCCGTCAAATTGAGGGACAGTTTTCAATGGTTCCAATTCCGCGCTGGGCAGAATCGTTCTGTTTCAGCGTTTGTCCGGATTAAAAGATGTCTCGCTTGAATAAATTACTCCGAAGCTCCCCAAATGTTCCCAACAGACAACTCGGCGTCTAATATAAGCTCCGAGATTGATGAAGCCTACGAGCGGGCGGCAACGAAATGGCGATCTCCGACGTTCGCAGCCTCCTTGCCGATCATCGGAAACCGATCGGTCCTATCGCGCCCTCCCCGCGTGAGGATCCGAACGCGGCCGGGTTCAACGCGAATTCAGCCATGGTGGTTTTCCTTCGATGGTAAGGCCTCGTTCTCATCCTCAAAGAGTGTAACGAACTCATCGTCCGTGCGGGGGCCGAACAAAACGCAAGGCGATCTCGGACGATGCGCAAAAACCGCGATCGGCAGAAACCCTTCCGGGATCTCCTCCTCAAACCATCGGTCACCGGCTTCGATGCACGCAATCCGCCCTCAAGACGAAGGATAGACGAGCAATCGCTTCCAGCGCTTTGACACGGGTCAGCCATGGCGCACCGTCCAACTTTTTACCTTTTTTTATCCCAGGTCCGACGACCGGCAATGCTAGTCCTTTTCCAGAGGCGCTGATGTGGATCGGCACCCATTCTTGAAGAGGGAAAGCATCATGAAAAAACATCTTCTCATTACTGTCGCACTTCTTATGGCCATCTCTCCCGTAGCTGCCGAAGCCCGCTGCGTGCCGAACGACGCTGTCATCGCCGCAAAGGCTGTTCCCCTCATTCAGTACAAAAACACGATCATCGACGGTGTGAAGGTCTTCTACCGTGAAGCCGGCCCGAAGGACGCACCGGTCCTCCTTCTCCTGCACGGATTTCCCACCTCGTCACATATGTTCCGCAACCTCATTCCACTGCTCGCGGACCGTTACCACGTGATCGCACCGGACTATCCCGGTTATGGCCAGAGTGACGCACCCGATCACACCAAGTTTTCCTACACATTCGCGAACCTGACCAACATCGTCGACAAGCTGACCGAAAAGGTCGGAGCCGATCGATACAGCATGTACGTCATGGATTACGGCGCACCGATCGGATACCGCCTGGCGCTGAAACATCCGGAGCGGGTCGAAACCCTGATCGTGCAGAACGGCAATGCCTATACCGAAGGCCTCGCCGCATTCTGGGACCCGATCAAGGCCTACTGGGCCGAAAAGACGCCGGAACGTCGGGAAGCACTCGCCGGCCTGGTTACGCTCGAAACGACAAAGTTCCAGTATACCGACGGTATGGGCGATGTGGCACATATCAGCCCCGACAACTGGGTCATCGATCAGGCCCTGCTCGATCGACCTGGCAACAAGGATATCCAACTCGATCTCCTGGGCGATTACGGCAGCAACGTACCGCTTTATCCCCAGTTCCAGGCCTTCTTCCGCGATCATCAGCCGCCGACGCTGATCGTGTGGGGCAAGAACGACAAGATCTTCCCCGAGTCCGGCGCGCATCCCTATCTTCGCGATCTTCCGAACGCCGAGATGCACATACTCGACAGCGGCCATTTCGCTCTTGAGGACAAGCTCGACGTGATGGCGCCGCTCATCCGCGACTTCCTGGACCGCAAGGTTTGCAACTGATCCCTAGCTAATTCATAGCGCGGGGCCACCGGCCCCCGCGGCATCCGCCGTCACGTCGTCGGCGCAGTTTCTGCCGTATTAGTCAGCCGCTTCCAGGCGCTCAACGATGATCCGCTCTTCCGGGATTTTTATCAGCATCGCGAGATCGCGCCCGAAACCTGACCCAGCAGCTCAATCCCAAAGAAGGATAATGATCATGTATAATAGCAAATCCAAGCCAAGCGTGCTTCCGACGGGTGGCGGCGCGGCCCTGATCGATCCCTCCGACACCCTGATCCTGCTGCTCGATCAGCAATTGGGACTTTTTCAGACAGTCAAGGACATATGCGTCTCCGACCTGCGCCGGAATGTAGAGGTGATCTCTAGGCTCGCCACGCTCCTGAGCATCCCTGTCATCACCACGGCGTCGGAACCTGCGGGCATCAATGGTCCGCTGATACCCGAAATTCACGAACTGGCTCCGCATGCGGTCTATGTGCCACGCAAGGGGGAAGTGAACGCATGGGACAATGACGATTTCGTCGCAACGGTCCGCGCGGCCGGCCGAAACACTCTCATCATGGCAGGCGTCTGGACCAGCGTCTGCGTGATGTTCCCGGCGCTCGACGCGCGCGCCGCTGGCTATGACGTCTATGCGGTGCTCGATGCGTCGGGTGATCCGAGCGAAATGGCATCGCGTATTTCCCTTGGCCGTTTCGTTCAAGGCGGTGTCAAGCCGACATCGACCAACGCATTGGTATCCGAGCTTCACCGGACCTGGGCGCGACCGGAAGCTGCCGAACTCGGCAAGCTCTATGGACTCGTCGCTCCCAACTATGCTGCTGTGGCCGAAAGCTTTGCACGTGCGCAGCAGGCCGCGAGAGGGGCAATCTAGCACCGTATGCTTCCGACGCCCTTCGAGCCGACAACACGATGAGGATTCACTGATATGACGTATGGTTTTATGGATATCGCAATCACTCCTTCAGTTCGCAGGGCGCAGGCGGAAATGGGAGCGGATCGTCTGTGGTCCGACTTCACGGGACACCGCGAATTCGACCGATTTTCCGTAAGGGAAACCGCATTCATCGCACAGCGCGACAGCTTCTACATGGCCACGGTTTCCGAGACGGGCTGGCCCTATGTCCAGCACCGCGGCGGGCCTAAAGGCTTTCTCAAAGTGCTTGACGACCGCACGCTTGCCTTCCTCGATTACCGTGGCAATCGCCAGTATATCAGCACCGGTAATCTCGCGGAAAATGACCGGACGTGCCTGTTCCTGATGGACTATCCCGCCCGCACGCGCCTGAAGATTTATGCCCGCACCGAAAAGCTGGCGCTCGAGGCGGATCCAGTGTTCACGGCGAGCATCACCGACGGTGATTACCGAGCCAAGGCCGAACGAATTTTCAAGCTCAAGCTTGAGGCGTTCGACTGGAATTGTCCGCAGCACATCGAGCCACGATATACGGAAGCCGAATTTCTCGCGGCCTCACAATATCTGATCGACAAGGTTACCCAGCTCGAGCAGGAAAATGCGTCGCTTCGCGAGCGAGTTGACGTGCGCACAAAAGATTGAGGCGCCAAGATCAGCGCACATCCATCGCGGCCATGGCAAGGCGGGTGCGTCTGGTCGCGGCGCCTGCCCCCATGGCAACGGCACTATCCAAGGACTTCTGGAAATAGCGCACTGCATGGTGTGGGCGGGCGTTTCCGGCCTCAATCATTCCCGCAACGCGCCAGAGATCAGGATGCCACCATCGTTCCTCACGTATCCCGATTTCGCCAAGTACGGCGCGCAGGCTGTTTTCGGCAAGTTGCATCTCGCCGGCGGCTATATAGGCCTCAGCCAACAGGCTGCGGTAGAATGGGACGCGAGCACGCCAGCTTCCCCGCAGCAATCCAGTAATGCTGTCCTGCATCAAGGTGAAACCTGCTTTGTCACCTCGAGCCGACTGGATGGCGCCGGCGAAAAACGTGGCTGTCCCCTCGTAAATGCCGACGCTCTCACGGCGGCTGACGTCGGCCAGCTGCAGCTGGAGCTGCGAAGCGGTTTCGAGATTGCCGTCCACGAAAGCAATCGGCAACCCCGCCAGAGAGATCGCATTGCCAAGGGAAATCATGTGGTCAAGATCGACAGCACGTTCGATCGCCAGACTGGCTAGATCGGAGGCGCGATCAGAGTCACCCCGTAACCAGGACACGAGCGCCAGAGATAGGCGTATGCCGGCCGGCAGGTCGACCTGGAACCTGGATAGCCCATAACCTTCTTTCACATGCCCCCAATCATTCATCAGCGCCTCCAGATGGGCTGATGCCGAATCCAGTTCACCTGCGTAGATCTGGATATGCGCCAACAGTCGCTTCCCGTCAGGCGCGGTCGCCCAGTCCAAACCCTTTGCCGCTGCAAAATCGTTCATGCTGCGTAGCGCCGTACGCGGCCGGCCAGAATAGGCCAGAAAGACGGCCTGTCCGCAGACCGCGCGTACCTGAAACTCGGCATCGCGCGACCCGTTCGCATGAAAAATGCTCTCGCGCCAAGCGTCGTCGGTTTGCGGGTGCATATGGCGCGCAAGTGTCATGGCCCAGGCCCGTGCGGTCGACAGCTTTGTTCGCCCCGACGATGCAAGCCCTACCAGGGCAGTGCTGTTCGAGCTTGCAAGATCGATGGCCTCCAGCATCTCTCTGAAAGCGGAAAGCTCTTGCCAAAGCGGCAATGCAGCGACCACCAGTTCGGCACCCAATGCGGCGTCGCCTGCAGGATCGAACGCCCAGCCGATCGCAGAACGCACGTCATCGATCTGCCTCCGATACTTCCCGAGCCATTCACGAGACGTCTGCGATGACCATTCCCGTTCAGCAAACTGCAGTTTGTCCCTTGTTCGAACGGCGAATTGGCGTCTTGCCTTCCCCCTATGGAGTGAACCTAACAGACGTCGCGCGGCATAGGTGCCAGTGCTTTCGGCAAGCCTATAGTACATAGTGGAACCATCATACTCCGCCGAAACAAGCGATTTGGCCACAAGCTGTGACAGTGCATCCCGCCCGGTCATAGGCTCGAGCGCGCCGGCAGAATACATGGCCTCCACGTCGTCAGTGCTAAACCGACCTGAAAACACCGAAAGCAGACCGAGCAATACAGCCTCGCGGTCAGGAAGAAGCCGATAGCTCCAGTCGAGGGTCGCCTCCAGAGATTGGTGGCGCAAGGGTGCATCCCTCGCTCCCCGATTCATGGTATCGAAGCCATCCTTGAAGAGGTCATCGAGCGCCGAGGGTGCAAGGGCACGGGCGGTGCCGGCGGCCAGTTCGATGGCTAGTGCCAACCCGTCCAGGCGTGTGCAGATCGAAACGACGCTTCGGACATAATCGTCGGAAGGCTCGAGGTTGCCTGAACCGCACGCCTTTGAAATGAACAGCTGGATCGCGGGAAACTGCAGCGCGTCGCCGGTGGAAAGCGCCGTCGTCTGGTCCGGATAAGCGAGTCCGGTGAGGAAATGGATCTGCTCGTGCCGCGTCCGTAGTGGCTCGCGGCTGGTTGCAATGATACGGGCAGCAGGAAGTTCCGCTGATATCCGCTCGACAACTGTTGCCGCCATCGCAATGACGTGCTCACAATTGTCTACAACTAGAATTAACTTGTTACTGCGAAGGACTTCGATCACACCTGCAATAGGATCGTCAAATCCGAGGGAGACACCGAAAGCGGACGCGATCGCCGGCACCACAAATCGCGGATCGCTGAGTGTAGAGAGGTCCGCAAAGGCAACGGCCTCGCCTGCCCCACCGGATTGCTGAGCAACCGCGACCGCAAGAGACGTTTTTCCGGCTCCGCCCGGCCCAACAATGGTGACATAACCCGGTTGATCCAGCTTCTCGGAGATTTGTCGGATCGCGTCTTCGCGGCCGAGAAGCTGCCGCGCTCGAGGAGCAGCGATATGGTGACTTGTGCTTGAAACGACTTGCCGTGCTGGCGCCGGGCGGTCGATTTCCAAGGCGGCGACGAACTTGTACCCCCGCCCTGTGATGGTTGTGATGTACTCCGTGACAGGATCGAGTTCAGCCAGCGAACGTCGGAGATTGCCGACATTGACCTTCAAGTTATGGTCGTGAACAATGTAGTCAGGCCACACATGCGCGAACAGATCGGCTTTGCTGACCACCTCGCCAGCCCGCGCTACGAGCAGCGTCAGTATATCGAAACCTCGCCCGCCGAGGGGAACAGGCTTCCCCTTGTGCAGGAGGGCTTGGGCCTCGGGCAGCAACCGGAAATCGCCGAACTGATAGGCGGTTTGCTTCGGCAAAGCACTGCCGTCATTCGTCACTACGACCTCACATACCCGTAAAAAGCTAGACTTTACACCGCACTAGCCTATTTGCAAGCCGTACGGAGAGATCGTCGCAAACTCGCGCAATGCGGGTCGCAACGAGATTTATGGCTTTCTCAAATCAGATATAAGAGAGACCTGCCGATGGCATAGGGTGCAATTGCTCGACACTTGCCATTTGACGATTGAGACCCATGTGCAGGAAATTGCAGCTGCTATTTCCCGTCCTGAAGCGAATGATCCCCTTATCCCGCCCCAGCGAGGTTTCTGGCTTAGGAGCACTCTCTTGAATCCTTGTTCTTCTGATCACCCCTGCCCTACGATGGAAGATGCCATTGAGGCCAAGGCGTTCATTGATCTGCATCAGGCCTCCCATGGGCGATTGCCGGATGAGGAACGATTCGAGTGCGTTTCCATCAATGGCGGATGCACGATCTCACTTCCACGCGCGCCTGCCATCGGCCTCAATCGCATCCTCGGTCTCACGGCGCCGGAAAACCTCGACGAAGCATACACTTGGATGCGCAAAAAGGAGGGGAATCGATTTTTGCAGGTCAACATCGACACTGCGTCCGACGAGTTGAGACATTGGATCCAGTCGAAAGGATTGGTCCCGCATGGTCCTGGGTGGGCAAAACTGGGGCGAAACGCACACGCTATGTCTCTTCCACCGGCAGGACCTGTAAAAACACGCAAAGTTTTGCGCGATGAAGCCGAGGCATTCGGCGCTATGATGTGCGCCGGGTTTGGTTTTCCCGAAAGCCTCACCGCGCTATGGGCCGCAATCGTTGGAAGAGACGGATGGTCGTGCTTCTTCGCGTTGGACGGAGAAACACCCGTTGGAACTGGAACAATGTTTGTTTCAGGATCTTTTGCCTGGCTCGGCGGGGGAACGACGGTTCCGAGCTTTCGAAACCGGGGTGCGCAGAAAGCCTTGATTCACGCTCGCTTACAAGAAGGCACGGTCCGTGGCGTGTCGACTTTCGTGGTCGAAACCGAGGTCCCCTCGCCTGAAAAGGCCAACATTTCGAACGCCAACCTGGCAAAAATGGGATTCGTGCATCTCTATAACCGCAGCAACTTCATTCTGTGACGATGTCTGGCGCGGGCAACGCACTCCAATTTGCAATCATTGAGGTCGGGATTATCTCCGTGGTGCCAGCTTTGCTCTTGATCGTGCGGCCGGTTTCGACGGTTTCGGTGGCGTCCGCGGCAGAAAGTTGAAGGTCTCCGGTGGTCGGATTGTTCATGTCGTTTGAGCATGAGTTGACGCGAGCGCATCATGCGCGGCGGCAATATCCGCGCTGCCGCTGCTGTCGCAGCGGTCGCAGATGTCCTTCAGCTCCGCCAGGGCCAATACAGGATCGCCGATCTCCTTCGCAAGCTTGACGCGGCTCGTTGCCGCGCGCAGAGCAAATCCGATTGCGCCACTCTCACGACCCAGGTCTATCGCATCTCGAAGGTGCCGCATCGCGCCGTTTGCATCTCCATCCCGCCAGCATACCAGACCCTGAAGGTGCAGTAATTCGGCGTCGCACCATCGGTCTCCGCGCTGCCGACTGTAGTTCACGCCCTCATCGATACTCTGGCGAGCAACCGTGACTTGATCGTGCGAAAGCGCCGCGTGAGCGAGCATCACGTACCGTAGGGGTAAATGGATGAGAAAATTGCACTCGCGAATGGCGGCTATTGCATCCCTCAACCGTTGAACCGCCTCCGCGTCTCCGCGTGCGGCATCAATCGCCGCCTGATGAAAGCGGGCGAATGGCGGCCAGGTGTCGATCTGGCGGGACTTCAGGCGCTCGGCCAGCAGCGATGCTCGTTCCTGCGCTAAATCAATTCGCCCGCACAGCAAGGCTATTGGCGTGGCCGCGACTGCAAGCGAATGCGCGCAAGACAAGTCGTGGTTCAAAGTCAGCGCGGCGTTCAATGCTTCCTCCGCAATCTCAAGTGCACGCCGATGCTGGCCGACCACCCAAGTGGACAACGAAAGATGATTTCGGAAATTGACGAACCTGTCGATCTGGAATCTCGAGGTCTGACCGCCATTGCCGAAAGTCGCATGCTCACGAGCCAGACGCTCGAGACCCGCATGCCCGGATCTGATGTTCCCTTGATAGAATTCGCACGTAAACAACTCCCGATCGGCATTGGGAGCCGCGGAATAATCGCCTACGGACGCCATGAAGCGGCGGAGATCGGCAATCGTCTCAAACGCCCTTTGATGAAAGCCCATGGCGGTCTGCACCATTGCCAGGCCCATCTTGGTTCGAAGACAGTGTTCCACGCTTCCGGCTTCCAAAGCGAGCTTGAAACCCCTCGTCCAAGTTACCTCGAGTTCATCACCGAAAGGATAGCGATAACAAAGATTCCAACCATGGGCCGCGACCAGCTTCATGCGGAGCAGAAGGTGATCACCGGGCAGGTCGTCCAGCACGGACAGCGCGCTTTCGACCCGTGACCCGCTTTCCACCATCGTCGAGAATTCTACCCAGAACGGCAAAGCGGCAACGGTTAGCCGCACCCCAAGTTCGGCCTGTCCTTCCGAGCGATAAGCCCAATCGATCATGCGACGGAGGTCCGCGCTCCAGCCGCCATAGAGCGCCATCCAGTCTTCGCGCGGCCGCCACGTCCATTCTTTTTCTGCTCTTTCGAACAACGCGAGAATGAAGCGGCCATATGCGATCATCGCGACCTGTTGCTCGCCCTGCGCAATCAGCCGTTCGTTGGCGAAAGCTCGTGTATTGTCGAGCAACCGGTATCGGCGACGCCTCCCCGTGTAGTTGACCGACACCATGGATTTGGCCGCGAGGGCTTCCAGCCACGCGGTGACATCCTGCTCATCCGCCAGATATCCGAAGGCGTCGATGGCATCATCGAGCGCAAAGGTGCCGCCAAAAAGCGAAAGATGACGGAGTAGCCGCGCCTCGCTCTCCGAAAGCAGCCGGTAACTCCAGCTGAGCGTCGCCGTCAGCGTCTTGTGTCGGGACATGCCATTTCCGCGTGATGCCAACGCTTCGAAGTCACGCTCAAGCATTTGCAGCAGCCCTGCGGGACCGCTTTCCTTGAGTTGCGGAGCCGCCAGTTCGATCGCCAGCGCAATACCGTCGAGACGCCGGCTCAAACTCGCGAGCGCCGGGACATCCGCGTCCTTCAGTCGATAGCCATGCGCCTCTGCACGCCGAACCAGCAATTCGATCGCCGAAAAGGCCATTGCCGACCCGGCATCCAGAAACGCGTCCTCGGGCGGACACAGAGGGGGAAGCCGATGGACCGTCTCGAACCTGCATCGTAATGGCTCGCGGCTTGTCGCGATGATATTCAGCCTGTGCAATGCGTGGTTCAGATGATCGGTTATGCCGGCTACGGTCGCTAAGACGTGCTCGCAATTATCGAGGACCAGAAGCTGGTTCTGGTCGCGCAACGCGTCAACGAGACCTTCCCGCGCATCGATCGGCTGGCTTTCGATGCCGAGCGCGCGGCTGATGGCCAGGACGACAAGCTGTCCATTCTCGATCGCAGCCAGGTCAACGAAGCACACGGCTTGCGCCTCGGTGTCACCGATGTTTCTTGCGGCTGCGATAGCGATGCTGGTCTTGCCGACGCCGGCAGGGCCGACGATCGTCAGCAGCCGGGTTTGGCGCAGCGCCTCGACAATTCCCGCCAGCGCATCGGCGCGTCCGACCAGCGGCTTTGACGGCGGAAGCGCCCCGTCAATCTCCTTGATCGACGCGGGAAGCGTTGCCTCCCGTGGACCCAGCACCGTCAGTGGCGCAATGAAGCGATACCCCCGCCCCGGGACGGTCGCTATGCAGGGAACATCAATGCCGTTGGCCTGCAGCGCGCGGCGCAGAGCAGCAATGTTGACCTTGAGGTTGCTTTCCTCGACGAACAGGTTGGGCCACGCCGCGTTAAGGAGTTCGTTCTTGTTGACGACCTGGCCTGGCCGGCGCACAAGCGCGTGAAGCAAATCCATGGCGCGCGATCCGAGGCGGATCGGAATATCGCCGCAAAGCAGCGATTGCCGAGCGGGCGTGAAACGGCAGTTGCCGAAGCAATAGGTCGTGGCATCGATCGCATCAGCCCCTTCCACTATCCCCCCTTCGCGGCGGCAATTGCGAGGGCGCAATGCGTCGCAGATGCGCGCTCTGACGACGACAGGCCGCCGAATGAATTTCGGGCTATTCCGAGCCTAATAGCCTTATACCAGCAAATTCACCTTTTTTAACCGACCATGTCGGTGCCGCGATGATATCAAGGTGGCGGGCCGATCAGGTGAAGGAAATCCCGCGGGGTTTGCGCAGGTCCGACTTTATTCAGCAGGTTTGAGCTTCCGGTGGTCATTGTTGGCCATGATTGTTTGTGCCTGGATCCGGATTAATCGAGGAACATAGGGCATGCCCCGCACGCTCAGCACACTGACATTATCGGACGCCAAGCAGATGCTTGAGGCGGGTGAGGCAAAGGCGGCCAACCTTGGCATTCCCTACAACATCGCCGTGGTCGATGCAGGTGGCGCGCTGATCGCATTCGCGCGTCAGGACGGCGCGCTCGAAGGGAGCATCGATCTTGCCATCGGTAAGGCGAAGACGGCACGAATGTTCAACAAGACGACTGAATTTCTCGCTGAACTGGCACAGCCCGGAGGGCCGCTGTTCGGGATAGAGCAGAGCAATGGCGGTCATGTCGTGATTTTCGGCGGCGGTTTGCCCGTCACGATCGACGACCAGATCGTCGGTGCCGTCGGGACCAGCGCCGGTTCGATCGAGCAGGACATCGCGGTCGCCGAAGCGGCGGTCGCTGCGATCACTACGAATCCAACATCGTGAAGGACCAGTGATGAAAGCTGCGCGCATTCTAGAATACAAGAGGCCCCTCGTCCTCGGGGACATCAAGGTTCCGGACATTCAGCCCGACGAGATTCTCGTGAAGGTCGCCGCCTGCGGCATGTGCCGTTCGGACGTGCTGCTGATCGATGGCTTTTTTCAGGGCTATGGCGATATTCCGCCCCCCGTTATTCCTGGCCATGAGATTACCGGCACGGTCGATAAGATCGGCGGCGTCGTGGCCAAGGCCGCAGGGCTTGAGGAAGGCGACCATGTGGTTGTGTCCCCCGGCTGGGGCGATGGCGTCTGCAAGCATTGCCAAGTCGGCAACACGCACATCTGCCCGAATGTCCGCTGGCCAGGCTTTGGTCCTTATGGCGGCTTTGCCGAGTATATCCCCGTACCGGCGCGTTATGCGATCAAGGTCGCCAAGCATCTCAAGTTCGAGCAGCTTGCACCACTGACGGACGCCGGGCTAACTCCGTACCGCGGGCTTAAGAAGATCCGCGATGCCGGCGGGCTCGGACCCGACCGAGTGATCGGCGTATTCGGCATCGGTGGCCTTGGCGCTTATGCCGTCCAATATGCCAAGCTGCTGGGCGCAGGCGGCCCTGTCGTCGCCGTCGCGAGGAACGAGGAGAAACTCCAGGTCGCGAAGAAATATGGCGCCGACCACATCATCGCGCTCGAAGGCAAGTCCTCCGACGATGTGGGAAAGGAGCTTAAGAAGGCGACCGGCCAGGACAAGTTCGACGCGATCATCGACTGCGCGGGTGCTACGGAAATGATGCAGCTCGCCTTCTCACGTCTCGCGATCGGCGGGCATTATGTCGATGTCGGCTTCATCGGCGACCGGATCAACATTCCGTTGTTCCCACGCGTCCACGGGGAGCAGACTTTTCACGGCTCTTTCTGGGGAAACAATGCTGATCTCATCGAGGTCATGGCACTCGCGGCAGAGGGCAAGATCCAGCACACGATCAAGATGATCTCCTTCAACGATATCAACGAATATATCGATCTCATGCGGGACAATAAGATCGTCGGTCGGGCGGTCGTCACATTCTGACAGCATGGATCGCGACAATAAAGTCGAGCCACATGTTTGGGAGATGATCATGACCCAGCATGTCCTGTTCATCGTTACCAACGCAGCTAATCGATCCCCAAAGTCGCAAGACCGGCTTCTTCTTTGCAGAGATCGCCCATCCTTTCGACGTGCTGGATGACGCCGGCTTCGCGATTGAACTCGCCTCGCCCGCCGACCGATGGCCCCTACGGCGCGTTTGACGATAACGACCCTGCCAAGAAGGCGTTCTTCGAGAGCAAGGCCTTTCGCCGGTTCAATCGTAGCCGCAAACTCTCCGAGGTGGATGCCGGCGACTACGATGCCATTCTAGTGCCCGGCGGCCTCGGACCTACGGTCGACATCCAGCGCAATGCGGAGGTCCAGCAGGCGATCGTGCGGGCCTGGACGACCGGAAAGCTCGTGACCACCGTTTGCCACGGCCCCTTTGCTCTGCTTGGCGTCGATCTCGGTGACGGCACGCCGTTCGTGCGCGGAGCGCGATGCTTTGCGGCTCGTTTTCGCGAAACTGTGTCCGATTCCAGGAGACAGATGTAGACGCATCGATCATCAAGGGAACGCCCGTTCAAGCACACATATGTGGCTTTATAAATCTTGACATTTTTTATCATGTTACTTAGCGGTAGTTGTGCCGATGGCCGCAGTTCGTGGGATCAGGCGCCGACTGATTAGGGGATTTTTACATGAAGTTTATGTTAGGCTGCACAGTCGCTATGAGCGCTGTGGCAAGCGGTGCCGCATATGGGCAGGATGCCACGCAATTGGCGCCAATAGTGATTACCGGGACAAAAAACGCCACGTCCACGATCGGAACTCTGCCGGAAGAGTATGCAGGCGGTCAGGTCGCGAAGGGGGCACGATTGGGGGCGCTGGGAAACCGGGATTTCATGGAAACCCCCTTTAACGTGACTGGCTATACATCCGAGTTAATCGAAGACAAGGGTGCCCAGACCGTGGGCGAGTTAATGGACAACGATCCGTCTGTCAGAAACACGCACTCCTCTGGCGGCCTGTTGGATTCGTTCTACATCCGGGGCTTTCCGGTCGGCGAAGGCAACGCCGGCGAAATCGCATTTGACGGGATTTACGGTATCGCTCCCACCTACCGTGTTTTCACCGACTATGCCGAGCGGGTCGAGGTGCTGAAGGGTCCGACAGCTTTCCTGTACGGCATTTCTCCCAACAGCGCTGTCGGCGGCACGATCAATATCGTTCCGAAGCGAGCGCTCGATAAGGATTTGACGCGGCTGACGACAGACTACGCTTCCGATTTTCAGGGCGGTACCCATGTCGACGTGTCGCGCCGGTTCGGCGATGAACGGCAATTCGGTATTCGTTTGAACGGCAGCGTCCATGGGGGTGACACGCCGATCGATGATCAGACACGGGACTTTTACATCGGAGCCTTGGCTCTCGATTATCAGGGGGAAAATCTCCGAGCCACGCTCGACGTGATCGGACAGCGCGAAACTCTCGACGCACCTCAGCGTCCCTTCCTTCAAACGACAGGACTGGTCGTGCCCGACGCACCCGACGGATCGCTCAATGTCCAGGAACCGTGGGAGTGGTCGAAGAGTGCGGACCGCTCGGTCCTGGGCAGGGTCGAATATGACCTGACCGACGATATCACCTGGTTTGGCGCTTTAGGCGGCGGCAATTCTCACGTGCATCGCCTTTTTGGCCTGCCCACCATCCTGAACTCGGCGGGCGACGTCAGCATCACGCCACAGAATGCGATTTTCGACGTCGACAGACTGACGGCAGAAACGGGTATTCGCACCAAGTTCGACACAGGGCCGATCTCCCACACGATGACCCTGCAAGCGAGCTATCTCCACCAGAGCCTTAATCGTGCGATCGTTTCAGGCACTGCTCAGCTGAGCAATATGTACGACCCTGTGCGTCGCATAGAACAATTCGTAGCCGATCCACGTTCCGTGCCGAAGGTTTCGGAGGCCAGACTGTCCGGCATCGGCCTTTCGGATACGTTGTCGATGCTGGACGAGCGTGTACAGCTCACGCTTGGTGGCCGCTTCCAGCAGATCGACTCGAAGAATTTCAATGCAGTAACAGGTGCCGTGTCGTCGTCCTCGGATGAAGACGCCGTCACGCCGCTCGTTGGCCTTGTTGTCCGCCCCTGGGAAAAGGTTTCCTTCTATGCCAATTACGCTCAGGGCCTGAGCATAGGCGATACGGCTCCCACCACGGCCATCAATGCGGGCGAAACGCTCGCTCCATACAAGACGACCCAATACGAGATCGGCACCAAGATCGACTTCGGACAGATCGCCATGACCGTAAGCGCATTCCAGATCGAGAAGCCCTTCGGCCAGTTGGAACCAGGCGGCGGCGGCCAGGTCTTCACCGCTGGTGGGGAACAGCGCAACCGCGGCGTTGAATTCAACGTCTTTGGCGAGGTGACGGATGATCTGCGCTTGCTTGGCGGTCTGGTGCTGATGGATGGCGAACTGACGAATACGTCGAGCGCTTCGACCCGTGACAAGCGCCCGGTCGGCGTACCCAAGATCCAGGCCAATATCGGAGCCGAATGGGACGCGTCTTTCCTGGAAGGCCTGACGCTGACGGCCAATGTCATTCAAACCGGCGAACAATATATCAACACGACGAACACGCTGAAGATCCCTTCCTGGACGCGGCTTGACCTCGGCGCGCGCTACAAGACGGAAATCGAAACGAGGCCCGTCACATTCCGGGCCTCCGTCGAAAACGTGTTCGATAAGGACTACTGGTCCGGTGTCGCAAGCTTCAGCACGATCGCCCAGGGTGCGCCACGCACCTTCAAGGTATCGATGACCACGGACTTCTGAGGCGGCCGACAGCAGCCAAGGCAGGCTTCACACTGCATCATCTACGATCAGGTGAAGCTTGCCTTGAGAACATCTCTCGAGACGGCTTTTCACCCGAAATGCCGTCTCGAGATTCGCGGGCGTCAGCACTTGGGCAACGGAGCCGAATGCATGCAGCGTTCCATGCGCAAGGATGGCGATCTTGTCGGCGAACTTCATCGCCAGGTTCAGGTCATGGACCGCGATGATGACGAGCAGGCCCTTTTCCTTTGCCAGCGACCTGACATGCCTCATGACATCGAACTGACGATGGAGGTCAAGGGCACTCGTCGGCTCGTCGAGAAGCAGGACGGTCGGAGCGCGGACGACGCATTGTGCAAGTGCTACGAGCTGGCGCTGACCGCCGCTCAGTTCCGAAACATATTCGGACCCAAGATCGGCGATTTGCAGGGCAGCGAGTGCCTGCTCGACCTCATGGAGATCTGCATCGGCAAGCTTCCAGCCACTCGTCTGCTTGCGTGCCAACAGCACGGCTTCGAAGACGGTCAGCGCCGCTCCGCTCACCTGATCCTGCGGCATGTAGGCGATCGCTGTTTCGCGATCGTCAACACCTGTCAGGCGACATTCTCCAGCACCCGGAAGGATGCCGGCTATACGGCGCAGAAGCGTTGATTTGCCGGCTGCATTAGATCCGATCAGCGCGATGATTTCTCCTCCGTGGCATGGAGGCAACGATACGTCGCTGAGGACGGTTCGCGCGCCGTAGACCGCTCCGAGCGCTTCAGTGCTGAGGACTACCACGTTTCGCGGCCTCCCTTCAGGATAAGATAAAAGAAGACCGGCAGGCCGATGACGGCGGTAATGACCCCGATCGGCAAGACCGCGCCCGGCACGAGAATTTTCGCGGCTGTGGAACTTGATGACATGATCAGGGCTCCGATCATGGCGCTGGCAGGCAGCAAATGCCGCTGATCCTCGCCGACGAGCATCCGCGCAATATGTGGCGCAACAAGTCCGACAAAGCCGATCGTTCCGACGAAAGCCACCGGCATGGCCGACAGAAGCGATATCAGAACGAGCGTTTCCAGCCGAAGGCGACGAACCGGGATTCCGAAGGATGCCGCTCGCGCCTCTCCAAGACGAAGAGCCGTCAATTGCCAGCGCCGATAAACAAAGATGGGAATGGTGAGAACCAGGACGGCGACCGTTACGGCGAGCTTTGGCCAGGTTGCCTTGGTCAGGCTGCCCATCGTCCAGAAGACGATAGCGGCGACCGCCTGGTCATTTGCAAAATACTGGACGATCGCCAATGCGGTATTGAAACTGAACACCAGCGCGATACCAAGCAGGACGATCGTCTGGACCGAGCTTCCCCGCCGCAATCCCACGGAATGGATGACGAGGGCGGATCCGAGCGCCATGATGAAGGCGTTGACGGCAACGATATAGTCGCCAGCGACCGGTATGAAGGACAGGCCGAAAGCAAGAGCGAGCGCCGCGCCGAAGCTTGCTGCCGATGAAATGCCAAGCGTGAACGGGCTCGCGAGCGGATTATTGAGCACCGTCTGCATCTGGACACCGGCGGTTGCAAGCGCCATTCCGACGACCACAGCCATGAGGGCTGACGGCATCCGGATGGACCAGATGACGACGCGCATCTGGGGCTGCGCATCCGCGGGCATAAGTACGGTCTTCAGCACATCATCCAGTCCATACCAGGCCGGACCGGTGGCAATATCGGCGAGAAGCACGAGGATCGCTGCGGCAAGCAGCAGACAAAGCACGACATATTTTCTGAGGCTCGCGAGGCGATAGCGGCCGACCGCATTGATGTGGCTGACGGTTGTCATGGTTTCGGTCACTGTGCTTGAGTATCGAGGCTGACGGCATAGCCGGGCTGATAGGCGATCGGCAGAAAGCGCCTATGATATTCGGCGAACGTCTTATCCGGGTCTAGATCGGCGAAGAGATCGGGATGGAGCCATTTTGCGATCCATTGGACGGCGATGAATTCATAGGGGCTGTTGTAGAATTGATGCCAGATGGCGTGGAAATTGCGTTTTGTCTGTGCCGTCGTCCCGGCATAAGCATCCCGCATCGTGAACCATTCCAGCTTCTTCCTCGAGGCATTCAGATCTGCATTCGGGCCGACAGGAATCCAGCGGCCACCGGGCACGTAAGCCTGCCAGTCGGCGCTGGTGACAATCACATGATCGGGATTGGAGACGACCACCTGCTCGGGGCTCAGCTGCCCGAATGTCGAGGGCAGAAAGTCACTGCCGATATTGTGTCCGCCGGCCAGATCGACATATTTGCCGAAATTCTCCGCGCCGAATGACAGGCAGCAGTCTTCCGTATATCCGCCGATGCGCTCGATGAAAACCTTCGGGCGCTCCGGCTTCGCCCTGGCAAGCACATCCTCGACCCGAGCCATCGCCTCCCTGCGGAATGCGATCACCTCTTCTGCCTGCGCCTCGCGTCCCATGATCTTGCCGAGCAGCCGGATAGTCGGATCGGTATTCTGAAGCGGATAGTGCCTGAAATCGATGTACAGGACCGGTATGTCGAGCGATGCAAGTTTCCCGATATATTGAGCGTCTTCATTGGCCTGTTTGGCTTCGAGGTTGAGAAGAACCACGTCGGGCTTCTTCACGATCGCCGATTCGATATCGATCAGGCTTCCTTCATTTCCCTTGAAGGTCGGCAATTTCGCAAGCTCGGGGAATTTTTCGAGATACTGGTTGTAGGTCGCGGGATCGGCTTCGATCAGATCGTTGCGCCACGCGACGATGCGCTCCAGCGGATTCTCTCGGTCAAGCGATGCGATCAGATAGAGTTGCCTGCCCTCCCCGAGCAGCATCCGGGAGACGGGCACCTTAACCTGCACGTCCCGCCCGGCGATATCCTTGACAGTCACGGTCGTTTGCGCGGCCGCGCCATTTTCGGCGCGGGCAGAAAGAGCCGTAAGCGGCGTCAATAACAGGATTATCGCAAACGCGTAGAGGCGAAGGCAGGTCACAGGGTATCTCCAACAGGTGAGCGCGAGCGTGCCGACAGCCACAGGCCGAGGGCAGTAAGGAGGGATGCCGCATAAAGCAGCGACACGAGAGGGTAAACGCTTGTAAGCCCGAATATCTGGGCAGTGCCCGTTCCGACGGCTATCCCCGCCACGGATGCGATCTGCTGCCAGGACTGGGCAGCGCCCAATACCGAACCCTGACGTCCATCGGCCGTGGCTGCAGACATGAGGGCCACGAGGACGGGGGTCGTTCCGCCGAGCAGTCCGCCCCAGAACAGATAGATCAGGGCAAAATATTCAACCGAGCGCGTGAGGCCGGCTAGACCGGTCAGCAATGCGCATCCGCCGGCAATCAGGACTATCCAGCCAAGGATGAAGCTTGCCGGACGGTCGTTGAAAAATTGCGCCCAAAGCGGCGCCGCCACGACAAACCCGAGCGCCAGAAGGCCGTAGCTGAAACCCGTGACCCAGTGAGGGGCTTGAAAGACCTCAGCCATGTACAGCGCAAAGGGCACCTGCAAAACCATTCGGCTGGCGAGCATCATTCCCGTCAGCGCCATAAGGCCCCGGACGGGTGCGGTAGCTTGCCCCGTGAATGCTTGATTCTGGCGGGCTTGGGCTCGATCGGCTCTGCTCGCCTCTGCCACGGGTCGCGGCAAGATCACATAGGCGGCGGCGGCACAGATACCGCAGATGAGACCGGCCGTCAGGTTGATCGTCGTGAAGGAGGATACGTCGAGGATGAGACCGCCGAGAAAGGCGCCACCCAGCGACCCCACATTGGTCGCCACCTGAAGCCAGGTCAAAAGCACGCCGCGATTGCGGCCGCCGGTAATCTGGATGCCATAGGCCTGGGCCGGCGCGATATAGCCGGCGCAACATCCCTGCAGAAACCGCAGGAACAGGATCAGCCAGACGTCCTGGGCGAAGGAAACGAGGATCTGGGTGATCGCAAGCCCGACAAGCGCTCTGACCATCATCAGGCGGTTGCCGTACCGATCACCCATCCTTCCCCATAGCGCGCTTGTCAGAGAGACGCCGATCATCGGGCACACATAGACGCCGATTCCAGCCAGCGCGAAGATTCCCCCTGACGATGATAGTTCCTCGATGCGCAGTGGCCAGAACGGACCGCTCATCTCCATGGCTCCCATGGAGATGAACTGCAGGCCGAAGAGAATAGCAAAGACCGGCCCGAAGCCTCGTATAACCGCAAAAGTCCCCGTCATGGCGTCTTCGTGAGCGGGTTCGGCAGTTGATGCTCCAGACGATAGTCGCGATATCGCTCGAGATGCATGCGCAAGACGGAACGGGTCGGCCAGGGGCGATCGAGAAACGCGTCCCGCTCTTCCAGCCAGAATTCTTCCGACAGCATGCGGGGTCGTACCCGGTCAAACGCTTCTTCCGTCTTCTGCCTCAGGATCGCCCATGCTTCGCTGAGCCCGAAATGTTCGTCCAGGCAAAGCGCCACTTCATGAAGATGGCAGACGAAGCAGGCATCGATAACGAACGAGCGAACAAGGGAGATGTCATCGTTGAAGGTAGTCGGCAGGATGCCGGGTCGGCTGAACGGCTTCAGCGAATATCCCCGCGCCTCGAACAGCGGGGCGAAACTGCGGCCATCGCCGAAGTCGCGAATGAGCAGGCGCCGCGGGCGTCCGGATGGATCGAAGAGGACGGTACTATTCTGCTGGTGAGCTTCGAAGGCGATGCCATACGACAGGTACATGGCGATCGTCGGCCTGAGAACGACCCCGGCATAGATGCGGAAGAACTCAGCGGCCGCTCGACCATCATCGCCCATGCGTGCGATCAGTTCGCAGATTAGCGGCCGGCCATCGACGGGACTTGCGGCAAGTAGCGCGGCCACGGTGACGGGCATCAGATCGTCTTTTCGCGCGATGCCCTCGGCCTCGCGATAGACGACGGAGAGGAAACGGCCCGGATGTTCGTCGCCCGTTTCGGGATGGTGGAGGATAGCCCCCAGCTCCTCGCGGAAGAACTCCAGTTTGCCTCCAATGGCTTCATCGGCAGCGAGAATGTCGGACATCAAGGTGCTGAGCCTCGGACCCATGTGAATGGACTTCGCCTGCAGGGTCCGCATCTCGCTCGTCATCCAGATCGCAACCGGCAGTTTGACAAACGGCCTTGCTTCTTCCAGGTCCGGCAGCATCGTGCGAAAGGACATGGAGGGGATTGTGACAATCTCCGGTCCATCGATCACAAGCACGCCGGAAGCGATCTCGTCAGCAAATTCCCGGCGGACAAAGTGATCGAGGTGCCAGGCATGGATCGGCAGGGGCAGCCAGTCCTCAGGCGTTTGCCCCCGTTCCGTTAACGCCTTGACCCAGGCATCCCATGGCTCCGGGAAATTGTGGCGGAACCAGCCGTTATAGCTGTCGACATGGGGCATCGTCTCTACATAGGCCCAATCCTGCCGCAGGGCGGCGATACGCAGATTGACGCGCGCGCCGAACTCCGGCGACAGCGCCTCGACCTCCTGCGCCGAAAGGCCGGGCTTCGATTTCCAGGTCGGGTAAAAGGGATGTCCCTCCAGGGATCCCCACTGGTCGAGCATCATGGCGGCCTGATGCACGGGACGCGTATGGCGCAGGTAGGCAATGAGACCAGTGTCGCCACCGGCCGCTATTTCCCGGCTGAGCGAGCCAATCCAGTCCTGCCGGTGACGACGGATCAGCGCATCGTTCTCGATGCTGTTGTCGATGTCGGCGAGCAGGCGCGCAATCCCGTCCGCGGCAGGTGCGACCGACCAGTCCGATGAGACTTCGGCAATCAGGTCGGCTGGTTCTTCCAGCCGCCGTCGCCTGCCGCTGTCATCGATGATTTCGATGGCACCACGGGTCAGCATCGTATTCGCCGGCAGCCGCCGCAGGTCTTCGAAATGGAGAACTTTTCTCGCAGACCATAGCGGAAGCCATGCCTGTTTGCCGTCTTCGGACCAAAGCAAGGCGTCGGGATTGAGGATGCGCTCGGCGAGCAGGCATCGCACCAGCCGTGCCAGGGCATTATGTCTTGCCTGTTGGCGGAATTGCGGGTCGATCGCATCTCTCGCATAGGACGGGACGATAGTTTCATTCATCCGATTGCCTCCGCCCACGTCACGGGAACAAAATTCAGAGGAGGTTGCGGCAGATTGCCGTGATAGGCGCGCGCCCAATGGTAGGTCGTTTCGATCGCGGGCACCGGCACATCCAGCCGCTTGGCTATTTCCAGGAGGAGCGCCTGACCGAAGGCAATGTCTTCATGAAAGGCGCGACTTTCCCGATCGATCACCAGGCCCGGTCCATCCGGATTGGCAACGAGCGGCGCGCGGATTCCTGCGTAGGCGCTGTTGGTTCTCAGCAGGGAATACATTGTGCTGTCATCGCCGATCTGGTCGCCATAGGCCTCGATCAGCTCCTGACGAAGCGGCTTTATGCTTCCCAGGTCAACCTTGAGCCGCCTTTCGGCGGCATGTTTGAGCGCCTGATTTTCGGCATCGCACGCTTCCAGCATTTCTGCGCCGGTGCGCGGGCAATCGCTCCACCAGCAGATCGGCTCTTCGAAGGGAAGCGCCTCCCATCGAGCGCCAGGACCGACAAGCCCGTAGAGGACAGCCGGATGCATCAATGCATTGCCTGGGGTCAGCGTGATCTCGAGATAGTCGTCGAGGATGCCGACCGGCGCTTCATAGAGCCGGGCGAGCAGATCCGACAACTCTTCCTTCGCGTCCGCCGCCTCGCGACGATGAAGCGCCGCATATAGCTGCGCCTTTGCGCCACCCATGCGCACTTCGCTGCCCGCAACGAGATTATAGGCGGTATGGGGAACGTCCTTCATCCCCCAGATCACGATATTCTCGCGTTCGCCGAACGCAGTCTCGGCCAGCCAGTCGAACCCGCAAAATCCCGGAATGGCTCCGACGAAGACCCGCTTACTGTCAGGCAGATGGGGCGCGATCTGCTGCAGGAGCGCCGGACGCGCCTGCGCAGGCTGCGTCACGACGACCAGATCCGCATCGGCGAGTGCCGTCCGCGGATCGGTGCCAACATGGTCGATCCGTCCCTTCAGAGCACCGCCCTCGGGCAAATTCACCCGCCAGACCTGTTCTCCGCCCGACCATTTGTCGGCAAGCTCGGCCGACGACGTCAGAACGGATACGTCCACGCCGTCGCGCTGTTTGAACAGGACGGCATTCAGATGGCCGGTTCGCCCGGCCCCGCATATCGTGACCTTCATGCCGCGCGTGCCTGCCCGGAAAGCCACGCATCGAGCTCAGCGGCAATCGACGGGTCGAACAGGCCGCGTTTTGCCATCCATTCGTCGTCGAAGACCGAACCGAGATATTTCTCCCCTCCGTCGGCTACGGTCGTCACGACGGTCCCCCGCAACTTGCCGGAAGCGATGAATTCGAGAGCCTTGTAGATCGCCCCGCCTGTCGACCCTCCGACCAGCAGTGCCTTACGGCGTGCGATATAACGGGCCGTTTCGAATGCCTGCTGATCGGTAACCTGTACGCCCTCGTCAATGCAGCTGTAGTCGAGGACCTTGCCGACTTCGTCGCCGGCCGGCGTGCCCGTTCCGGACTGATAATAAGGATGTCCGGGTTGTCCGAACACGATGGAGCCCGCGGGTTCCACCGCGATCGTGCGGATCGTGGGCAAGCGCTGCTTCAGCCGCTGCGAAATTCCCGTCATCGACCCGCCGGTGCCGACGCATCCCACAAATGCATCGATGCCGTCGGGAAGCTGCTCCATCAGTTCATCAACATACTCGGCATAACCCTCAGGATTGGCAGGATTGTCGGACTGGTTCATGAACATGGCGCCTGGCAATTGCGCGCCGAGCTGCGCTGCCAGTCTCTGCCGGGCGACGACGGCGACTTCATCTTCCCTGAAGTCCCCTTCGACATAACGGATTTCGGCGCCGATCGCCCGCATCATGCGGATTTTATCAGGCGCGGCATGATGGTCCACGACGGCAATGAAATTCAACCCGAACTCGACCGCCGCCAGCGCCAGGCCGATACCGGTATTTCCCGAGGAGGATTCGACGATTGTTCCTCCCGGAGCAAGCCGGCCGTCCTGTAAGGCGGCCACGACCATGCTGCGCGCCATACGATCCTTCATGGAACCGCCGGGATTGTTCTTTTCTATCTTCAACACGAGGATGGTATCTCGGCTCGGTATCTCGATTGACATGACCGGGGTGCGCCCGATCAATTGCGTCACATTCGTAGGAAGCATGGTGTCCTCTCCTAGTTATCGGGATAGATCGACAGTTGACCGGCTGCGCTCTTTGTTACGCACAACCGCTTGGGCATCGGGTGGCGATGAAACTCGTTTTCGAGGAGATCCATCTGATAGCCGCCGGTATTGGCCCAGACGAGAAGGTCTCCGGCCTCCGGAATCTGGGAAAAGCCGAGCCAGCGGTTGCTCAGGACGTCTTCATCGAGGCAGCTATGTCCCGCTATGTAGCCCCGGAATGGCTCATCCGCCCGAGCCCGGTCGTTCTGACGCAGCAGGACCGGATCCACCATGAATTCAGACGCAAACCAGGTCTCGCAGGCACTGAAACTGCTGCCTTCGACGAAGATGACACCATCTCCACCGCCGAGATCCTTCACGCGTGTAATACGGAAAGCTGAAATTGCCGCCTGGTCGACAAGGGACCGCCCCGGCTCCATCGCGAGCGTCAGTTCGCGCTGCTTGAGATAGTCCTCGATCGTCAGGCCCGACGACAGTTGCGCATCCAGGAAGCAGGAAAGCCACGCCGCCGCAGATTGCGGACCGCCATAGGGATAAAAGGAAGCCGGAACCTTCCCCGTACGGTAATCATCGGCGCGCTGGCGCAGCAGATGCTCTTCCCATGCCACCTCAGACACATATTGGATCGGCAATCCGCCGCCGATATCGATCATTTTGGGAGAAAGCCCGATTGCGCGTGCTTCCTCCATCAGCTTGGCAGCCTCTTCAAACGCTACCGCACGATCTTGCCAGCGATATCCGCTGAGATGGAAATGTATGCCGTCGAAGCGGAAACGATCATCGGCGGCGATGCGCGACAGGCAGGCTCGCACCGTCTCGCCAGCCATGCCAAAACGGCTTTTCTCGTGGCCTTTCGGCTGCAGTCGCAAAAGGACGGGCTGCTCGACCCCATCGGTTGGCAGGCGCTTCGATACGTCGGTCAGTTCCTCCGGACTATCCACGCAGATGAGAGCCCCGATGCGCACGAGTTCGTCATGAAATTGCGCGGTTTTCGCAGGGCCGGTCGCCACAATGCCACTGCCCCAAGCTCCGAGCTTTACGGCATCACGAAGCTCGTAAACGCTCGACACATCGATACCTGCGCCTGCTTCGAGTGCGGCCCGCATCAGGCCCGAGGATTTATTGACTTTCGCACCATAGTAGATCGCGTATCCGACGCCCCGTTCATCGAAAACGCGGCGCAGGCCTTCGACGTTTGCGTTGAGTTCCGACGGAAGCACGAGGTGAAGCGGAGACCCGTATTCTTCGGTCCATTTGTGCAGGGACGCGCTCGAGGTCAGAATGTCGGCAGCAAGAGGAGAGAGAATTGGAGACAGCTCGGGCCCCGTGATCGGGTCGATGTGGGACGTCATCCGGCAAGCCTCTCCGAATTGTCGAGGGGCTCATACCACTGTCGAAGATCCTCGAGCTTCACGTCGCACGCTGGCAGATCATCCAGGAAAATGTGGCGTGTGGTCTTGATCGGAAATTTTTGCCGGCTGCAGGCCATGTCATAAATATCGGCTGGCGTGATCGTCTCACCGGCCCGCCAGGCTTCGACGCGTACGCTCCGGTAGTCGAGGAGAAAGGTTGGCACGGCGGCCAGCCCAAGCCGGAACGCCACTTCCAGACGGTGATGGCCGTCCATCACGAAGAGCGCGTCCTTCTCCACCATGATCGGCACTGTCCAGCGGCCGATCGTGGAGATAAGGCCATGAACTTCATCGACCCTGCCTGCATCTGTCTCCTCGGTGGGAATCAACTTATGCGGGGGCAGCAGATGGAATTTCATTGTTTCACCCAGCGTTCGTTTCGTATTTGACTAAGAGCGTGTCAAAACTTGATTCTATAACTCATATTATATCGCACCCTTAACGCGATCATGACAAATCTGTCAACGAGGGGTTATTGCTCTGCCTGTCGATTTTTGCTGGGATCCACCGCAAGAGACATCCACCCCAGGACGGCATCGGCATGCACAGCCGTCGAATGCCCGACAGCTGTTTCTGTCGATCCGGACTTGCGGAGAAGCTTTGCCTTGCCTGGTAAATCGTTTGCCAATGACATCGACAGACCCGTCCGGGCCATGCCCGCCGGATTGCCCGCCAAGCGCGGCAGGCACGTGCGCAAACATGAAAAGGAATATAGCAGCGAATCTCATCGCTCTTAGATAGCATTTCATTCGCCTGCTGCGTGCGGCCGGGGGCATTCGTGCATGCAGGCTCGTCAACTCAGACATGACGCGGCGGGCATCATCGTTCTCGTTGCCCGCCCCGATACTCTCGATGGCGCACGCGCACCTAACGTCGTACGAACATCGCTGCTCGCATCGCGACATGAGACACGCCCTGACGAAAGTCACGCTCACTCGGATGGATGACGGCGGCCCATTCGATCTGGCACGACAGCCGTCGCGGCTGCGGACTGGTCGAACCGTCCGACAACGTCCGCATCGCCGCGACTTCAAGACTGCCTTTTCGCCCGCCTCAGTCATCGTCCTGCCACCTGCGCAGATCCGTCTGGCCATGATAGGCCATGCGGTCGGGCGTGGTGATGAATTCCACAGTCGTGCCCCATGGCATGCGGCAGTAGCAGACCTTGTTTCCAGGACCCTTTTCGGTTGCGTAGGGAATAGCGCGTGGCGCAGTAAGGGGCGTGCCTCCAGCCTTTTCAAAGCGCTCAACCGATCCGTCGATGTCGTCGGTGTAGACACCGAAGTGTGTAATGCCGAAGTCGCTCGCTCGAACCGGCTGGGCTTGTTCGGGGCCGTGCATTTCGAAGAGTTCGATGTCCGGTCCGTTTCCGATCTTGACCATCGCCTGCGCACGCACGACCGTTCCAGGGGAAGCGCCAGTGGCCCGCTCGAATTCGGGTCCCTGCCGCGGCGGATCCTGCGGTCCGAATGACTGATAGATCACCTGGCCGCCGAAAGCTTCCACCAGGAACGATTTTGCTGCTTCGATGTCAGGCACCGTGATGCCGATATGATTGACTCCGCGAATGACAGGTGCGGTCATGACAGTTTTCCTTTCTTATTTGATCGATCGAACGCGATCGGGCGCAACTCGCCCGCAATGTCGCGATCCGGCCCACGACGGGGTGGTCGCAGAGTTTCAACTGGTCTTGAGGAAATCGAGCAGAGCGGCCGCCACTTCATCCGGCCGCTCGTCCGCGACATAGTGGCTGCACCGCGCAATCGAGCCGCCCGTCACATTGCTGGCGAACTCCTTGAGCATCGGGACCATATGCGCACCGAAGCGCTGCTCCCCGCCGAGACCTAACACCGGTATCTCGAGTGGTTGCCTTTTGTACTCGAGCGCAGCCGCATGGTCGGCGGCGAGAGTGCGATACCATTCCATGCCGCCGCGCGTGCGGCCAGGAAGGGCCATCGCTTTCGCGTAGATCTCGATGTCCGCCGGATCGAAGGTGCTGTGATCGTAGAACCGCTCCGCCATGAAGCTCGAAACATAGTCATATTCACGGCCATGGATCAGGCGTTCGGGTAGATCCCGGTTCATATGAAAGCCGAAGTGCCAGATCCTTGCAGTCGTCGCCTCCCATTGCGTCCAGCCTGGAAGCGGAACGTCGAGGACGGCCAGGTGGGTAACAGCCTCCCGATAGATGGCGGCCAGCGGCAACGCCACCATTCCGCCAATGTCATGGCCGCACACGGCGTAGTGTTCATGCCCAAGTGCAACCATGACCTCGTGTGCGTCGCGCGCCATCGTCGCCTTGTCATAGCCGTCAAGCGGGCAGTCGGAAAAGCCCGCGCCGCGCAGATCCATGGCCACGACGCTGAAATGCTCGGCCAGCAGCGGCATCACATGGTGCCATTCCCACCACGTTTCCGGCCAGCCGTGAAGCAGAAGGATCGGCGGGCCTGAGCCCCCGGTGACGGCGTTGATCTTGATGCCATTCACCGGCATCAGCTGCTGGGTAAACCCCTTCAAAGTTGCGATCATGATCACTTTCCAATCGAGGTTGACATTCGAACAGAGCTTGCGGCCAGCGCTCAGGGCTGGTCGAAATCGGTCGCGATCGTGATGCCGCGCCAGGCATCGATATCGCGGCGGAAGGAAGCCAGCTTTCGCTCAGCGATCGAATGCGCGATCGGGCCGAGCGGCAGATGAAGCGGAGCGTTGTCGGCATCGACTGCCTGCAGGATCACCGCGATCGCCTTGTCGGGATCGCCCGCCTGATTGCCGTTGTTGGTTTCGCGATAGTGCTTGCGCGAGCTCGCGGCGTATTCCGGCATTTCGTTGGCCGCTATGGTGATCGAACGGCCAAGGAAATCGGTGCGAAACGGCCCAGGCTCGACGATCAGCACGCGGATGCCGAACGGCTTCAGCTCGCCGGCGAGCGCTTCGGAAATCCCTTCCACGGCAAACTTGGCGGCATTATAATATCCGCCACCGCCGCTGCCGGCGATGCCTGCGCCGGACGACATGTTGACGATCGTTCCGCCCGAACGTCGCAGGACGGGAAGGGCGGCTCTGGTGGTTTCGATCAGACCGAACACGTTCACCTCGAACATCGGCCGATATTCTTCGGGCGTGCCTTCCTCGATCGCGCCGAACAGTCCGTAGCCGGCATTGTTCACGAGCACGTCAAATCCGCCGAATGTCTCGACCGCCTTTGCGACCGAGGCCTTGGCTGCCGCCGCATCCGTCACGTCGAGCGGCAAAGTAATCATGCGGCCGCCAAAAGGCTCAGCCATTTCTCCGATCGTTTTGATATTGCGGGCCGTCGCGATGACCTGATCGCCACGCTGTGCCGCAGCGAGCGCGAGCCGCCGGCCGAAGCCGCTTGAGCAGCCTGTGATGAGCCAAGTTCTCATTGGTTTGTCTCCGAGTTGGTTTCAGACGACGCCATGCTGTCGCCGCCACGAACCGTCATGTCCGCCATGATCGACCAATCCTTCTCGCCAAAGCCCGCCAAGACGGCTTGGTCGAGCCCCTCCCGGACAGCTTCAAGCATCGGGAGCGTGCGTCCGATCTCGTTGCTGGCTTCAGTCGCGAGGCGCATGTCCTTGAGGGCGAGCTTGGCCTTGAAACCGGGCTCGAATGATCGTTCCGTGATCTGCGCGCTGTAGCTCTCATAGGCGCGGCCCGAGAAAAGGGTGCCTAAAATGAGTTCAAAGAAATCCGCGCGCTCGAGTCCGACGCTCTCGGTCAGCACGACACCCTCAGCCATCGCCTCGATAGCCATGGCGATCATCATGTTGCAGGCGAGCTTCGCCGCATTCGCCCGAGCGGGGTTCTCCCCCAACTTCCAGACCTTTTTGCTGAGAGGAGCGAGCAGCGGCTCGATCGCGGCCACTGCATTGGCCTTCCCGGCCGCCAGGATGTTAAGCTGGCCACGCGCCGCTACGTTCGGTCGCCCGAGCACCGGTGCGGACACATAGCCAAGGCCCGCCTCTTCGTGCAGCAGCTCCAGTTCTCGCGCAAAAGCGACCGAGATCGTCGATGTGACAATATGGGTGAGCCCAGGCGCGCTTGCGAGCAGGCCGGCATCGAGGACCACCTCGCGAATGACAGCGTCGTCGGATAGCATTGTGAAGACTGCGTCAGCCTGGAATGCATCCGCCGCGAATTCGACAAGCGTCACCCCGGGGACACTATCCTGGGCGACCTTGCTACGGTTCCAGGCCCGAACATCATGGCCTGCCTTCACCAGATTTATGGCCATTGCCGAACCCATACTGCCGAGACCGATAAATCCGATCTGCATGGTCTATCTCCTGTTGTTCGGATAAGTGCTGGGCGCCGGGTAGTACCCAGGCCGCCGGGCGATCGTCAGACGAGGCCCGCCGATGAGTTGGCCGGTCGCGATGCCGAAGCCACAGGAGTGGCTTCCGCGTATGGGTCACGAAACATCCGCAGCCCTGCGCCTGAACATCAAGGCATCGGCTTCATTTGCTCGCCGCTTCGGCGATGACGTCGGCGACTTCGCGCGGATGCGAGATATAAACCGCATGGCTGGCACCGGGCACCTCGGTGGCCTTCGCGCTTGCCCGCTTGTACATGGACCGCTCCGCCTCGGCGGCGACAGCCATGTCCAGCCCGGCCACGATGCCGTAGCTCGGCTTGGTCTTCCAGGCCGCGTGTTGCGTCTTGGTTCCAAGGATCTTCGCCGAAACCGGCACCTGCGAGTTAGCCATGAAATCCGCCTCGGCCTTGGACAGGTCAGCGGCGAATCCCACCCGGAACTTCGCTGGATCGAACAGTAGGAAGCCGTCAGACGTCGGCTTGAACGCGTCCGCGGTTGGACTCGGCCACTTCTCGAACAGATCGCCGACGCTCTCGCCAACATCCGGGACAATGGCCGCGACATAGACAAGTGCCGAAACGCTCGGGTCGACGCCGGCTTCGGTGATGATCTGACCACCATAGCTGTGACCAACGAGGACGACCGGTCCATTTTGCTGCTCGATAGCGCGGTGAACCGCCTGAACGTCATCCTCCAGCGAAGTGTTCGGTTCCTGGACGACCGTGACTTTCAAGCCCTTGGCGACCAGGCGCTCATAAACGCCCCTCCAGCCGCTGCCATCGACCAACGCGCCATGGACCAAAATTACATTCTGGGCCGGCTGCGCGAAAGCGGACGGCGCGCCGAACACCACTGCAAGAGCCGCAGCACCGAGATAGAGGGACTTGAGAGACATTTGCCGATCCTTCCGAATGACATGAGGTGGTACACGAGAGATGGTCCGATGGACCGATGGTGGGAATCTAGGTGCTTAGATTTGTTCTTTAAGTGACAAAAATGTATTCTCGGCGTTCAGTTTTGTAAGGGTATCGTGATGGAATGGAGTGATGTCAGAATTTTTCTTGCTGTTGCGCGATCCGGCACGCTCGGCGGCGCCGCGCGTTCTCTTCAGACAAGCCATCCGACCGTCGGCAGGCGCCTGCGCGCACTTGAGCAGGCGATCGGCCACACGCTCTTCCAGCGGACTGCGGACGGTCTTGTTCTGACGGAAGAGGGCCACGGGATCATCGCGCTGGCGGAGCAGATGGAAGAAGGCGCGCTGGCCATGGAGCGCCGGCTTGCGGGGCAGGAGCAGAATCTCAAAGGCAGTCTGCGCATTTCATCAGCGGACTGGTTCGGGGCCTACGTACTGCCTCCCATCCTGGCGGATTTTTCCAACGCCTACCCCAATGTCGACGTCGAGATCCTGACCGGCACGCGCCTGTTCAACCTCGCTCAGCGCGAGGCCGACATCGCTTTTCGTATCGTTCCGTTCAACACCGCCGATGTCGTTCAGCGGCGGCTCTTCAGGCTCGAATACGGCGTCTACGTCGCAGAGGAGTCGCCTGATCCCAAATATGGCGACGGGGCTGGTTTCCGGCTCATCACCCACGATACGTCGACCGGGCAGTTTCCCGATATCGCTTGGCTCATCGAGAGCTTCCCCAAAGCGAGACCGGTCCTGCGATCGAATAACCGCAACGTTCAGGGACGTATGTGTCGGCAAGGCGTCGGGATTGCCGTGCTGCCTCGCGTGGTCGGCGATCAGATCGCGGGTATCCGCAGACTGGAACTGCCGACGCAGCCACCGGCGCGAGACATCTGGATGGGATATCACCGGGATCTACGACGTCTTCAGCGGCTTCGTGCGTTCATCTCGACCGTATCGGACCATCTCGTGAATGCGACCGCATGACGAGCGGCCCGGAGATGATCAAGACTGCCCAAAAAATAGGGCGATCGCTCCCGGCTTGCGATTGAGGTATCCGCGCCTGTCGGCGAAATGGTGTGACCGACGCCCGGCTCGACCTCGAGTTCGACTTCGAAACCCGTGGCGCCAAGCTAGGCTGCAGCGAGTGTCGAAGCCATCGGGGTATCGTCGTGTCGTTCTGTCCATCCACAAGTAAGACCGGAATATCTTTGCTCACTGGAGATATCGTCTGCGGCGGAAGGAGCCCGGCAAACGAAACCACGAGGCAAGGGACCGTCATGGTGGAGGTGAAGCGAGCAGCCCGGTATCTTACAGCGACGGTCTTCGGCTCGCTACTTCCTGAGCTCTCGTCGCCACTATCTTCTGGTCTAAATATACCTCGGCTAAATTGAGTTCAAGTGAACGCATCGATGCTCTTTGGGGGGTCGAACTCTCAACCTGCAATTTCTAGCACGCAATCACTGCTTTTCATGATGTATGCCACCAAAAATGGCTTTTCATCATGAAACATGGCACATCGAAGCTTGGCGCCAGCGGAGATAGTAACGTGTTGTCGAGACTTCCAGATGTCGGCTCACGAGCCAATGAGACCGTTGGATCGCAGCGTGCAGCCGGATTCTGGACGCTGATCGGTCTGCCGTTATCTCATACGCATAGCCGGAAGAAGCGGCAGTATGTGGACGAGAGGACGGAACATACCTCGGCACATTTGCAGAAAATAGCTTTGCGGCATTGCAATAGCTGATAACGCACCGCAATATAGCTGTCACAAATCTGTGCAGTTGGGGTTCCGTGCCATGAGGATTTGTATTTATAAATCGGAAAGAGCACCTGAGCTCACCCTCTTATTGCGAGAAGGATTGCCTCTCCCGCTCGACACCAAGATAGACAAATGGACTAAAATCAAGGTGGTCACCGATCGGGAAATGAGAGCAGACCTTCTGATTGAGATTGGTGGCGCCGGATATGCATTAGTCCGGCTTGGTGCGACTAGACGACATTAGGCGGTAGCATCCATCTTGCTGTCGCGCTATCATCAAAAAACCGTGGCACCGCGGGACGTTGCCTGCTGGAAAGACGCACACTTGGCACTCACCAGCCGACCGGCAGCAAATCCGCCGGCGCAGATGCGGGAGATTGTCCGCGCACGCCTAGCCAGTTTCGAATAGCGTCGGCGATTTCAATACGTCCGTAGAGCTCTAGCAGGGTGTTAAAGAAGTCCATTTTCGGGCGGCGAAGTCAGCTTCATCACCGTTATGGAAACAGATTTGTCCGACGACGGAGCCGTCTGATTGGATTTCGGCCCATCCGTTGCCTTGGGCTTCGTCCATTTCGTCACTGCCTTGCCAGGAGAAGGCGACGTGATTGCCGTCGCGCGCACCGAAGATCTGCCCGGTGACGCAGCCAAAGGCGAATTCGCCGGAGCCGTCGGCGGCGAACTCGATGTAAGCGGGCTCCATCATGTCGGGATAGTCCTCGACATAGTCGGGCATCGCGACGATCCGCCAACGGCCGGCGAGGCTCATATCTGCACCGCCAGCAGCTTGGGCAAGCGGATCAGATTATAGGCCGCTAGGTTCAGGGTGAAGGCCGCGCCCACACGGGCGCATCCTCGTAGCTTGACCTTGGCCATGCCGGCCGATGACTTGATCCAACCAAACACTTCTTCGATCCGCTTGCGGCAGCGCTGGCTGGCTTCATAACCCGGATGGCGCTTCGTGCGGCCATCGATCGCCGTCACGCGAGGCTTGCCGGTTTTACTCAGATGGCCGTCGACGGCGATGTGCGGCGTGACCTTGTGCTCACGCAGGTCCTTGATGAACTGGCGTACGTCATAGGCCTTGTCGGCCTCCAGTGTGATGCGCCGCCGCGATGGCCGACGCTCCAACATGGCAAGCGCAGCTTCGCGCTCGGCTTTGCCCGTGGCCTGGGTGACGCCGCCATCCACGGCCAGCCCGTGACGGTTCTCCATCAGCGCATGGCCCATGTAGCACAGCTTCGCCGGCTGACCGTCGCCCTTCTTGTAGAGCCGCGCCTGCGGGTCGCTCGTGCTCTGGTGCGTATCGTTGGAGCGCTTTTCCTTGTGGAAGCCGCGCTTGGCGTTGCGGCCAGCGCCATCCGGATCATTATCGCCGCCGTCCTTGCGGCGGAAGCTCTTGATCGAAGCCCAGGCCTCGATCAGCGTCCCATCCACCGAGAAGTGATCCGACGACAACAGCCGCTTCACCCTTGGCTGCGCCAGCACCGCACGCAGAAACTTTGCCGCGATCTCACCTTCCAACAGCCGATCCCGGTTCTTGGTGAAACTCGAGTGATCCCAGGTCGGCTCGTCAACGCCGAGCCCCGCGAACCAGCGAAACAGAAGATCGAACTCCATGCGCTCCATCAACTGGCGCTCCGAGCGAATGCCGTAGAAGGCCTGCAGCAGCATCGCACGCAGCACGCGTTCCGGCGCGATCGAGGGTCGGCCGAGCCCAGCCGGATAAAGCACCGCGAAATTGCCATCCATCTCCGCAAGAGCCGCGTTCACGATCTCCCGGATCACTCGTAGCGGATGATCGCGCCGAACCCGCGCCTCAAGGTCCACATACGAAAACAGCGAGCCTGTCCGTTCGTCCAATCCGCGCATCCACCATCCCCAAATCACCCCGATACAGTGAATCACACCCAAACACGCTACGCCACAGACTTCTTCAACAGCCTGCTAGACCGCCGTATTGACCTCATGCTCCCATGCGATATCTTCGAAACGATCTCGGTCGTGTCATAGTGGCAGCATCTCTAAGCTGGACAATCGTTATTGGCGGTGTGGGATTCGAACCCATCGCATGAATCCGGTTAGCATCGGCACGGGCCGCATTCCGGGCACCATCCCTCCGGGCTTATCCCGTCTTGCCCATCCGCCCCGCCGTTGCCCTTCTAACAAGCGTGCTACCGCGATTCAATCGGAAGTCCAGAAACACCCGCCCGATCACGCTGTCCGACGCGTCCTTATTCGCAATATTCGGGCATCGATTGGCACTGGCTGAAAGGTGCGTACCGGACGATGCAGATGCGTGTGGGAAGATTTTGCGTATCACTGACGAGGCGGTCGACAATTGGATTACGGGCAAGACTGAAATCGAATTCGTCGCTGCGACCCGCCACATATGGAGTTTACACCGCCGCCGCCGTCGCTTACGGGAATGCCAACCATCGGGATTAAGGGGACCGGCGATGTTGATCACGCAAAGCGACTATAATCGGATTTACCGGGTCATCAACAGCCTGTTAATCAACGAAAACGCCGATCCGGCGACGGCTTCGATGTACTTCAGCACCTTCGGGGCCTTCATCTTGGAACACCACTTCAAGGTCAAGGCAAAGGCAAAAAGCGGATTGGCAGCTTACAATCTTGATGGAAAGTACATCCTGTTCGCAGACCAGCGCGACGATGGGTACGTCTCCGGCGCTGGGGAGAACTTCCATTGCTGGGTCGAGGCTGACGATTGGGCGATCGATTTCATGGCCCCTGCATTCTCACAGAGCATGCCGGATTTGGTGATACCACCGAAGATGTTTCAGCGGCCGCTCTCATCCATGCGCCCGTCCATCAATGATTTGAGCCAGTCCGGCGACTTCTTCTATCGTTCCGAACCTGATGCAACGAGCCGACGTTTCGCAGATTGGCGCAAGAATCCGATGATTGGAGACCTTGCCAGCCTCGCCGCGAACTGGTTTCGAAAATCTCCCAGGAAGATGCAGGCAGCGATCACGGTGCGGCATCAGGATGGCAAATCCAGCGCCGTACCGCTCATTGGCAACTCGCTTGTTGGTGCTTGGTAATCGTCGCACGACCATGTCCGCTCACAATCGGAATATACCCCCGCTCCCCTTGAATTTGCTTGCGCACGGTGGCTGCATGATCCAGTGCCCATCGCCCACATATTACGGCAGCAACGGGTTGGTTCTGGAGGCCATAGATCATGCGCTTGAATCAAGTGACGGTAACGATGTCTGACCTCGATGCGGGCTGGAACTTCTATTGCACTCTTGGCCTCAAGCCCGTCGTCGATGCACGTCCCCGCTATGCTCGTTTCTTATGCCCGGACGGCGACAGCACATTCTCACTGCATGAAAGCAAGAGCAACGGTGGTGGGACAACGGTGTATTTTGAATGTGACAATTTGGACGAAACGGTTAGCCAGCTGGAGAAGAAAGGACCTCAATTCACAAGCCCGCCGGAAGATAAAAGTTGGCTCTAGCGGGAAGCCGAGCTGTTTGATCCCGGCGGCAATCGCGTCCTGCTGTATTTTGCCGGGCAAAATCGCGTTAACCCGCCATGGCGTGTCAAATAGCTTGTTTTGGGAAGATCGACCTGATTATCCTTCATAGGAAGAGAGCATTCGAGATGACACGGCGAATTTTGGCGAAAATCAAACAAGCGGCATAACGTCAACAGATTGATGGCGCTTCCAGGCATTCGAAAATGGTCATGAAACACCGACACCAGTCTGCCTGGCAGTTCCTTTTACTGCCCCTGCGGCTCATCATCGCTGCGCTCGTCATCATCAGCGAGATCGCCCGGCCTGTTTATCGGCCACTCGTGAACTGGTTTGCTTCGCTTTCCATCGTAAAGCACTTTGGCGAGTTTGTCGGTTCATTGCCACGAGGCGTTATACTCGTTCTCTTTGTCGTTCCGCTCGCGATTGCCGAACCTCTAAAGATCTACGCATTGGTCGTGATCGCCCGGGGCCATGTGATCTCCGGACTGGTCATAATCGCACTGGCCTATCTGATGAGCTTTCTCCTGGTTGAGCGCCTGTTCCACGGGGGCCGTGACAAGCTTCTGACCTACGGCTGGCTCAAATGGATTATGGATCGCGTCGAGATCGTTCGAAACTGGATGGCTGAGGTGAAGGAGAGCGTCATGGCCTCTGTACACAATTGGCTTGGGCACCCCGGAAATCGATAGACCAAAGGTGGTGGAAGCCAGACTACGTGGAGATCGCCTTGACCGATAGTGACTGCTCAACAACGGAATGCTAGCTCGGACAGCACCGGCTGCTTCACTGCCGTGCATGAAGTAATGAGGTAACAACAAACGGATTCTAGGGCAGCTATTGCGGTCGTGGCGTCACGGAAAGACTCGGATCGTTAAGGTTTGTCTGGGTGCACTGTTGCGATGACGAAGTCTTCGCGTAAGTCATTGAGGCCGCTGCTCGCCGTCGAGCTCGCGCAAACCCAACAACTATATTAGATTTGCGGAAATGTTATAGGACGCCTCAAGTGAAGCAGATCGATATTGACGTGCCACGGGTAATTTCCTCCAGATTGGATTAGAGTCCGGCCTGATTAAGGACGGACGAATGAAGAAGAAGAAGAGATTTACGGAAGAGCAGATCATTGCGGTGCTTAAGGAGAAGGAGGCAGGCGTGAATGACGCCGCTTCGACCGGTCTACGCTGCGATAGCCTCATCTCCCGGTGCGAAGATATTCGTCAAATGAAGGAAGCAAATCATTCCCGATGGGTGCGTGATGATCCCCTCGCAACAGGATCGATCGATGGACCCGATGACGTCGGGGGGCGGCTGAAGTTGATCCGCAGTGACGGAGAGCATGTCGGTCACCCGGTCTACAACAAGTCCCATCGGCTTTCCGTGCACCTCCACCACCACGATCGCACTGCGCTCGGTCGTCTCGCCTGGCCGCATCCCAAGTTTGCGGGCCAGATCGATCGTCGGAATGACGGTCCCGCGCAAGTTGATCACGCCGAGAACTTCATCGGACGTGTGTGGCAGTGGCGTCGAGGCCGCCCATCCGCGAATTTCGCGAACGGACGTCGTCTCAATGCAGAATGTCTGCTCGCCAAGCTGGAATGCAATGATGTCCAGTGTCGTTTGACCGTTCATATTGGTGCTCAAGCCCGTCATCAGAACTCCTCCCAGCTGTCGCCGCCCTTAACGGCGGCGTTGCCTTGGAACGCATGCACGACCTTGGCCGTCATCTGACGCACCGGATTGCCAGCCGCGCGAGGTATGGCAGATGCAGCTCTCGGAGCCGAACGCTGGGATTGCGCCCCGCCGATATTGAACTGGGACAGAAGTTGGAACAGGGCGTCAGCTTCCTTGGCGAGACCGTGAGCGGCTGCAGATGTCTCCTCGACCATAGCAGCGTTCTGTTGCGTGCCCTGGTCCATCGTGTTGACGGCCGTATTGATTTCTTTCAGACCTGTCGCTTGCTCGCGGGAGGCGTCCACGATCGCCCCGACGTTGCTGTCGACATGGACAACCTGCCCGACTATCTCCTCCAGGGCCTTGCCGGTTTCGCCGACGAGAGCAACACCGTTCTTGACATGACCGTTGGACGTACCGATCAGATCCTTGATCTCCTTCGCGGCCTTGGCAGAGCGTTGGGCAAGCTCCCGAACCTCTTGTGCGACAACCGCAAAGCCCTTGCCAGCGTCGCCGGCGCGAGCGGCTTCAACACCCGCATTCAAGGCCAGCAGATTTGTCTGGAACGCGATCTCGTCGATCACACCAATAATATTGGCGATCTCCGATGCCGAGGCTTCGATCTTACCCATTGCTTCAACCGCCTGTCGAACCACGAGGCCCGAGCGTTCGGCATTCTCCTTCGTCCTGCGCACGAGCTGGCCAGCTTCCTGAGCCCGATTGCTCGAGCCAGACACGGTAGTAGTGATCTCCTCGAGAGCAGCGGCCGTCTCCTCGACGGAAGCAGCCTGCTGCTCCGTGCGGCGGGAGAGATCATCGGAAGCGGTTCGGATTTCCTGCGAGGCGGCGGCAATGGCCGCGGCATTCTGCGATACCGTTTCCATGGCCGAGCGGAGTTTGGAGGCAGCGCTGTTGAAATCCAACCGGAGCTTCTCCAGCGTCGGCAAGAAGGGCGTGCTGAGCTGCTGGGTAAGATCGCCGTCGGCAAGTCCTTGCAGAGCGGATGCGAGCTGGTCGACGTTTTCGACACGTTTCGTGACATCCGTCGCGAACTTGACGACCTTGAAGACCTTGCCGTTCATGTCAAAGATCGGATTGTACGAGGCTTGGATGTAGACCTTCTTTCCGCCCTTGCCCTGCCGCATGAACTCATCGGCAACAAACTCTCCTCCCGCCAACCGGGTCCAGAATTTGCGGTAGTCGTCGCTGTTGATGTAGGCGGATTCGCAGAAGATCGAGTGATGCTTTCCCTTGATTTCCGACAGCTGGTATCCGAGAGTGTTGAGAAAGTTCTCGTTGGCCGTCAGAATTTCGCCCGCAGGTGTGAACTCAATCACGGCCTGAGCGCGCGACAGCGCATCCAGTTTTCCAGCATCCTCGGCACTCTTCAGCTTTTGGGGGGTAATGTCAGTTGCAAACTTGACGACCTTGTAGGGCTTACCGCCCTTGAAGACCGGGTTGTAGGAGCCCTCGATCCAGATTTCCTTGCCGCCCTTGCCAATGCGCTTGTATTGACGCTGGTCAAACTTGCCAGCAGCCAGATCGCTCCAGAACTGGCGGTATTCGGCGCTCGCGGCCTCGGCTGGATCGACAAACATCCGATGATGCTGGCCCACGATTTCGCTCAGCTCATAACCGAGCGCCGCGCAAAAGTTCGCATTGGCGGACAGAATTTTTCCCGTGAGATCGAACTCGATGATCGCTTGCGACTTGCTCATTGCAGCGAGCACGGCCCCGGCGTCGGACGAGAAACCCAAAGACATAATACCCAAGATGCGCTCCATGTCTGCCGAGGGCTCGTGTCCGCCGATTAGGTTCAGTCGGACTTAGAAACCGTGGCTTTCGGTTACAGGTCAGCCGGCTGATCGATATTGTGACAACCCTTCCTCCCGGCGCCCCTATTTTTAGGGTCAAACACCCAACGAAACCTTAATTTCGGTGGCGCACATGAGCATTCGCTCGGCAAGTGTACATTTTGCTCAAGTCCAACCCCCTCAAGGTTGTAAAGCGCGTTCGAAGGCCGCCTCGCCGAGGCAGCAAACGCGATCACACCACTTTCGTCGAATCGTAAGCTAGGAAATTAGTCCGCGTCGGATCGCCTCAGCGATCGCGTGAACGCGATTGTCCGCACCGAGCTTCCGAATCGCGGCCTTCATGTAGCTATTGACGGTATCAGGTGTATAACCGCTCGCTGCGGCGATCTCGTCCGTCGTCTTGCCGAGGCTTGCAAATCTTAGGCACCTGATCTCGCCCTCGATCAGTTTCAGGGTCTGCGCCGAGAACTTGTCCATGATAGGTCGGGTCAGCACACGGTGCGTGATCTCGGCGATCTCGCCCAGGAATGCGATTTCTTCCTGTGAGAAAGGTGTTGAACGAGAGAAGGTGACAGCGCCGAACACTACATCACCGCGTCGGATAGGAAAAAGTGTACGATTGAGCACACCGAAAGTCCTGGCGAGATATTGCAGCCTCTGGGGAGGAGGTGTCTCAGCATAGACGTCCTCCTCAACGACCACATTCGCGGACGACAGCGATGCAATCACGAAAGGATCGGATTTCAGAAGGTCATCGCCATAATAGGCGTCAAGAAAGGCTGGCGGAACATCCGTGTCGATCGAGTGTCCGCTCCCGAACCGGTAGCCATCGAGGTCCAGGCCTGACACCGCAAAGAAATCAAATGGAACCGCTCCGCGCAGCTTCTCAATAAAAGGATGCGATACAACCTGCCGACGGGTGGGCAGCGACCTCAGGTCGGGTACTTCATCTAGAGGGTTGCTGAGAGCGAGGGCGCGGGAGAACGGCAATCTTCAAATCTCCAACCAAGTTCAGACATCAGGTTCTGGGGCTTAAATATTAAGAATGTGTAAGTTCGCAACCCAAAGCTTTATCCGGTGTAGCGTTTACGACTACCGCGCCACGGTTCGCAGGACTAGTCTAGCTACGCCCCGGTCTTCGAGAATGTCCGTGACTGTTGAATTGCAGGATGATTGGAGTGAACCCCTCGGGCTGGACCAGCGGGGCGCTTCAAACTAAGCCGCCTGCTGGGCGAGTTGGGTTTCAAATTCTTCTGGCGATCGATAGC
>NZ_JACHZO010000013.1:0-181087 GCF_014193575.1 Rhizobium sp. BK289 | reverse complement strand
AGGTGGCCGAACATGTGCGGCTTGATCTGCTGCATCCAGGAGACGGCAGCCGGTTCCTTATTGATCAGCGTTTTGGCGAAGGGGATGATCTGCTCGCCGACCAGGATACCGAGAAGGCCGACCAGGGCGATGACGGGCGGCGCCGGTGATCGGACATTGAGCAGGCTGTAGACGATGCCGACAAGCAAACCGGCTGCCAGGGAATAGAGGTAGATTTTCATGGACATTGTCCCTTTTTAATTCTTTTTGACACCTACGCGGCTGCTGCCGAGGCAACCGCCTCAAGGATGACGGCGGCAACGGCCTCTGGCTGCGAAAGCAATGACATGTGGCTGGCTTTGAGTTCGGTCGTGCGGGCATTCAGCTTCTTCGCCAATTCCCGCTGGAGCTCTACGCTGACCGCTCGGTCTTCGGTTGAGATCACGTACCAATTCTTGCGGTTCGCCCAGGCAGCCTTGCTCACCTTGTCGGAGAAAGTACTGGCACCGAGCGGCGGCTGGGTCGCAGCAAGGATCCGCGCATCCTCTTCCGGCAGATCCTGCGCGACAGCGTTGATCCAGCCGTTCACGCTCATCATGTAACTGCCGCTGCGGTCGGCGCTCACCTCTCCCAGACCAGGGGGCGCAGGGTGAGCCGCGACCTGATCTCCGGTTGATTGGCCGATATCCGGTGCGAAGGCTGCCACAAAGACCAAAGCCTTCACCTTCGGGTCGTCGCCCGCTTCCGTTATGACGGTTCCTCCCCAGCTATGGCCGGCGAGAACCACAGGCCCATCAATCTCATTCAGCGCATGGCGGGTTGCCTCGACATCCGCCAACAAGGATGAGGTCGGGTTCTGCACGGCGACAACGGAAACGCCCCGCTTCAGCAGGAGGGAAATAACGGATCTCCAGCTCGATGCGTCCCCCCATGCCCCATGTACGAGGACGACGGTCGCGCTATTCGATGGTGAAGCGATCATGATGAGCTCCGTGAACATGACAGGAAGGAAGCAGCAGGTACCGTGGCGCAAAGACGGATGCACCACGGGGAAGATCGAAGAGCCGGGGCCACTGAATCGCATGAGCGGGGGTGGCCATTTGCTCCTCAGTGACCTTCGGACGCGCCGAACATGGTCTTTGCGTAGATGATGCCGAGGCCGTAGGAACCGCCATACTTCTTGGCAATGCCGGTGGTCATGTCGTAGGTCTCGGTCCGAGCCCAATCACGCTGAAGCTCGAGCAGATACTGCAGAGACGTCATCGGCTGAGCGCCGGCCTGAACCATGCGATCCATCGCTCGGTTATGAGCTTCGTCGGTTACGTCGCCGCAGGCATCAGCCAGTACGAAGACCTCAAAACCTTGCTCGATGGCCGACAGTGCCGGGCCGACGATGCAGACGCCGGTCCACAGGCCGGAAAGCACGATGCGCTTCTTGCCGATTCGGTTGATCTCATCGATGACTGCAGCGTCTTCCCAGGTGTTCATCGACGTGCGATCGAACAGCTTCTGACCAGGAAACGCATCGGTGATTTCAGAAAACATCGGACCGGAAAAGCTCTTTTCCGCAACCGTAGTCAGGATGGTGGAAACGCCAAAACCCTTGGCGCCATTCGCGACGAGAGCTGCATTGTTCCGAAGGTTGACAGCATCGATGCTCTTGGTCGCAAAAGACATCTGCGACTGAAAATCGATCATGATGAGGGTGTGATCCTTCGGCGTAAGAAGCTTCGAGCCAGGCGTCGGTGTCGCGTTTACAGTCATTATGTTCCTCAAAAGCGTTGAGCTGAGCTGCGTGGGCATTCAGCTGAATTGCGTTCACGGGGCGGATTATGCCCACTGCGGGAGCAATCTTCTTGTCGCTTAGAAGGACAGTTTGGATATTCGGACTGTTTCGGCGGCGGGAGATCGAACGACACCGAAAGGAGTCGAGACCCCTGGTTCGAGACGGGATCAGGCGGCAAGATTTTCGCGAAAACGCAAGTTTCGGGCCTGCCGCGGCCTCATGAGGTCTTGCCGCCGAGTTTCAAACGGTTCTGCCGCCGCCAGTTACCTGGGGGCTCTCCCACAATATCCGAAAACACCCGCGTCAGATGGCTTTGATCGGCGAAACCGCATGCCGTGGCGCTCTCTTGAATGGAAAGACCCGACAGCAGGAGATCCTTGGCCTTTGAAACGCGATATTCCATGACCCAGCGGTACGGCGTCCGGCCGAATGTCTCCTTGAACGCCCTATTAAAGTAACTGCGGGAGAGGTTGCATAGTTCGGCAAGTTCGGTGATCGAGACCTGCGCAAAAGCATTGGCGGTCAGGAATTCCAGCACCCTTTTTTCTTGCCAAGGCGCCAGGACGCCATTCCTCCCCATCGGAAAATACTGGCTGGCATAGGTATGGGTCAAATGCGTCAGCAGGACCAAACTGATTTGCTCGAAGAAGAGCTGGTTGGCCTCGTGCCGGCTGACAAGATAAGGCAAGACGGCCTGGGCAAGGCCAAGAATGACGTCGTCCTTGGTGCCGGGCCTGCAATCGAACCCGTCGAATTGCGGGCGGCCGATATCCTCCAGGAAAGACCGCACAAAGTATAGGGGGATATTGAACCGCAAATTATCGAATGGCGAGAGATGATGGCATTGCCATTCATTCCTGAGATCGGTGATGGCGATCGCACCTTTCGGATGTCCACCTTCGAAAATGAGTTCCTTGTTCCTCCAGAGCCGATGCATCCTGAAATCGGTCAATTGGGTGATAACGGAGACCGCTTCGTCGCGTTTGTTCGCCGGCGCGATCGGAAGATCGTCCTTGTCGTAGCACAGGCGTGTGATCGTGATAGCCGACGCCTTCATCACCCATCGACTGGGAACAGGTGTTCCGGGCGCATCACTGCCCTCCGATTCTCTTTCCAATGCGCGCTCCGGTAAACCCACCCTTACCAACTAGGATATTCCATTGGTAAATTCCAACGATTTTTTACGAAAGACGCGAATCGCACGACGAAGTCAGTTAAGACATCCGGCGCGCCAGACCGCCGGCGTCCTCCCCGTTTCGCGGGAGAAAACCTTTGTAAAATGACTTTGGTCCACGAACCCGCATGCTTCTGCGATCGCTTTCAGCGACAGCTCACTGCCGCGCAGCAGCTCCTGGGCAGCTTCCACGCGCGCATGCATCAACCATTGATGGGGCGTGGCGCCGGTCACTTTCTTAAACCCCTGCGAGAAATGATTGGCGGAGATGCCGGCCGCCGCGGCAATTTCCGCGACGGACAATTCACGCGCAAGGTTTTTCCTCATGAATTCTTTTGCCGCAGCCTCGCGGTTGTAGGGAAGGATCGCGTCGTCCGCGCCAGCCTCCGCTTCGCTCACGGGATCCTCAATCAGATGAGAGCAGATCGCGATAGCCAGGTGTTTGAGGAGTGCCTCCCTGGAACCGGTCTCGCGCTCGAAAAGGCAAAGGATGACGTCGGTGAGATTGCTCAAAACCGGATCCCTTTCGCCTCTTCGACACCGCAGCTGGATTTTCGGGCTTGTGCTGGATAACTCCCCAACCTCCCGGATAAGCGTCTTTGGCAGAAAGAACGTAACCGAGTGAAGATTGGCGTATAAGACGATCGAGGCCTGTTCGGAAAGGTCGACGAGGCAGACCGATCCCCGCGCGAACTTGCGCGGCAGCGTCCTGGTTCCATCCGGCAGGATATCGCAATGATGGGCCTCCTTGGTGTAGACCATCAGGAAATAGGCATCGCAAATGGGAAGGGAGACGATCGGCCTCTCGCCATCGGAGACATCCTTGGCGATTCGCGTGACGCAAACCGGCGAAGACCTGACGGGCACCACATTCAGCGAGGCGGCCTTCGGAAGGTCGAAATACGGGCCGAGCGTTTTCAGTTCAAGATTGTCCAGGCTCAGTCCCTCTCCTCCAAGACGCCCCCGCGCCTATGGCATCCATGAGAACATTTCGGTTGCAGCAGACCTTATAATTCTGCCGCACACCGGCGCAATGCTTATTCTCGCGGAAAATCAAGGATTCAACCGCAGTGATTACAAGCGTTACGGCAACGACAACAACTATCTTGTACAATCTTACGGCAACAGTCGAAGAGATCGCGGTAAATGTCTACGACAGCCATATCCGCGCCTTCAAGGACGAGGCCGAAGCGGCGCCTGATGTTTCCGTAACCCCTACAGGCGGTCACACGCCCGGCCACAGCGTCGTCAGGGTAAGGTCCGGCAGAGATCGACTGATGTTTGCCGGCGACGCGATCCTCCCAGTGCCCTTCGATCACCCGGAATGGCATAACGGCTTCGAACATGACCCGGAAGAAGCCACGCACGTTCGTCTCCGCCTCATGCGCGCACTTGCAGATACGGCTCCTGGCTGATCTCGACGCATATGCCTTTCCCGTCCGTGGGCCGCGGCGGCGGGCGACCTCTTTCGCTGGGTACCGGCGTGGTGGGACTACTGAACGTTACGCGGTAAGATCGGCCAGTATTGGGAGATGCATGCCCCAGCGCATCGCTTGATGCGCCGTTTTGGCTGTGACTGCGGGCTAAAGCGGGCTGGCCGATCGGTCTTCGGCCTTGGCGAAGTCGAGGATGCCGAACAACTCGCCGCTTAGTTCGGCACGAACCTTGCCCCGGTTGGTTTCCGGTGTGAGGACGATTTGGCCGATGAGTGAACGCAGCGTTTCCGCCGCCTGCCGCCCGGTCAAGGCTGGCGCGGCATGCGCCAACGCGGAACGCGGCCTGGCCTTGAGGGGGCGGTTTCGTTCCAGCCCAATCCAGCAAGCAAAAAGGCTTTCATCGCATCCGTTCAGACCCGATGCATTGCATCAGATGGTGTCTTCCTTCAGCGGCGGCACATCCGGCGCTTTGTCCAACAAGCCTGACAGCGCGCCGCGCTTCGTCGTAGCTGCACGCGCTTTCAGGAATTCGCTGGCCGTCTCAACAGCCCCGATCTTCTGTGCGACCGCAGAGATGATCCACTGATTGAGCGACACGCCATCCTCTTGTGCCAGACGTGCCGCCGTCTCCTTGAGCGACTGCGGCAGTTGCAGCGGATATTTGTAACGTTGGGTCTGCGTCATGTGTTCAGTCTCCTGACAATCTCTCTCGGTGTTATCACGGTCACGCCCAATCCGAGCGCCGGACGGAAATCCCTGACGTTATGTGTCACGATGGCCTCGGCCTGCCCGTTCAAGGCAGCCTCAAGCACCATTTCATCGGCGACATCGGGCAGCATCGGCCGCGTCCGAAACGAGATAACGACACCCTCGGCAATGGCGGCAAGCGCGCTCATCACCGAAACGGCATCCTCAAGGCTGTGGCCGGTCGCCGGTCGCGTTTCCGGTCGGCTCAACACCGCCTCATATTCCAGAAACAGCGCCGTCGAACAAAGCGGCGTCACAATGCCCTGGTCCACGAAACGCAGAAGCGGATTACTTGCGCCATTCCCCGCTGCGGAACGGTGCACGCTACCACGTTAGCAGCGCAGATCTAATCTCGCCTACGCTTCATTAACGCGTGGGTTTCTTTGCCAATCGCACGCCCGGACCGCCGCCGTTCTCCGGGAGGAACTCGATGCCCGCCGCTTCAAACGCCATTTGAATGGCCCCTAGTGTGGAAGCATGTGCCGGTTTGCCAGCTTCAATACGCGTAATGGTCGCCGCTGTCACATGAGCTTCGCGGGCCAAATCTCGGACACCCCATTTCAGTGCCGCTCGTGCCATTCGTATTTGCTCTTCTGTGATCAAAATTATTACCTTGACATAATTTATAGAGCTCGCCAAATTATGTCAGTGACATAATTTTGTTTATGCAAGCGGCCGAGTAGAGTGCGGGAACACTCCGCCCAGCCTAACCACAACCCAAGCTGATAGGAGCTCGGATCATGGCTGATTCGGACGATACCACGACTTTGTCTTCCGTCACGCGCAGGATGTTACTGACGGGCACGATGGCAACCACGGCGACATGGCCGTTCGAATATGGCGTGGGGGCGGTCGAGGCGCTGACCGGCAATGCCGTCTGCGATCCCGCGCTGGACCTTTGGCGGCAATGGCTGGCGGCACACAATGAAACGCAGCGGCTTTGGAAAATTCAGGTGAGCCTTGAAAGCAGGATGGTCGCCGCCGTCGGATTTCCGCAGGTGGAAATCACACTGCCCGGGAAAAAGGAGCCGGTTCGTGCTTTCAGCCTGGAAGACATAGACCGAATATGTGGCGATGCAGCCGGGCATCAGGCCGTGAGGGCGCAAGCAATAGTAGCCTTTCGGAAGCGGCAGGAAGCTTGGGATCATCTGGATGACGTTTTGGGATATAGTCGGGCCGAGAAAGCCGAGATCCGATCCGATCGCATGGAAATGAAGTTGGCCGACGCCCTGATGGCCATGCCGGCCACGACGCTTGCTGGTGTGGCCGGCAAGCTTGATGTGATCTTGTGTGGAGGCGAACACTTCGACAAAGGCCCAGACTTCCCCTCGCTGCAAGTGAGCGCGGCGCTGGCCGATCTGGTGCGCATCGGGCAGGCCCTGCAGCCGGGTCAATTCATGCCCGGAAGTGACCGGCTCCTCGGAGCCAACGGCGGCGCAACATGAAAAGCCTGCTTGAGGGAAATAACACGGCAAAGCCCTCCACCACCCGCTTGCAGCGGAGGCTGCCGTGTCTGTGACGCTTGCTGAACGCCTCGGCCATCTTCCCGAGAACAGACGCCGTGAACTGGAACGGATCGCACGAATCCTTTTCGATGAATTCGAGGACGCGCAAAAGAGCAAGCTGTCGGACAGGGAGAAGGGTGGACGTATCCTCAAACTGGTTCTTTTTGGCTCTTATGCACGCGGTGACTGGGTCGAAGAGGGCGAGGGCGAGGGCGATGATCGCTCCGAATATAACCTGCTCGTCGTCGTTACGACTGAAACCTTTGCCGATCCGCGTTTCTGGTACCGGGCTGCGGATCGCTTCCTGCGGGACCTGACGGTCACCGGACATCTCACAACGCCGGTCAACTTCATCGTTCACTCCATCACGGACCTCAATAACCAACTCGCGCACGGTCGGCCCTTCTTCGTGGACATCGCCCGCGACGGCATCCCGCTTTACGAGACGCCGGGTCTTCCCCTCGCCAAACCCAAGCCACAGGATCCAGAGATCGTCGAGGCTGAAATGATCAGGCATTTCGACCACTGGTTCCCAAGCGCCACGCATCGTTTCGAACTGGCGAAGGAGGCAATGGGGCGTGGCTACGGCCGCGAAGAACCTCCCGCGATCCATAACCTCTCCAGATATATTGAGGTAAAATTGCACCATATATCTTTACATGGTGCATAAACTGCCCTATGTTTTCCTTATGGAAATGAGGGCGCAATGGGCAAACTGATTCAAATCGGAAACATCATCATTCGAGTTTATGCGAACGATCATTTGCCCCCGCACTTCCACATCATCACCCCGGATGGGGATGCATTGGTGGAAATCGCGACACTGGAAATCCTGCGTGGTAAGCTCGCACGCAAGGCGCAAGACAACACCCTCGAATGGGCAGCAAAGAACAAGGCGGCCATCGCCGCCGAGTGGAACCGGACCAATCCCCGCTTTCCAATCGCTTGAGGAAGGGAAACAGAAATGGACATGCCGCGAATTGAAAGCGTAACGCCAACGTCAAACATGACGCTGACAATCGAGTGGAAGGGTGGCGCTGAGGCTTCCGCAAATCTCGTCGGCTGGATTGCGACCGGCGGCGAATTGCTCGCCCCCCTCAAGTCCCCTGATGTCTGGAAAACTGCCGCGGTCGCCGACTACGGTGCAACGGTCGAATGGGAAGGCGGAGATTTGGCGATCGATGCCTATCACCTTTTCCAGATCGCCGAAGACCAGCGCGATTTTAATGCCGAGGACCTGCGGAAATGGCAGGAAGAGATAGGGCTTTCGAATAACGAGGCTGCGGACTTTTTAGGCGTCAGTCTGCGCACATGGAAGAACTACCGTGCCGGCGCTCCTGTCAGCCATGCCGTCAAGATGCTGCTGCGCGCAAGTCAGCGCGACCCGCTCTTGATGCATGCGCATTACCGGCCACGTCAGAATGGCAGGCCGAAAGCTGCCTGAGGAGAAACCCAGCATAAGGGACAATTCCTGGCACTGATCGGGACCGATAGATACAGATTGTGCGCGTGGCCGATGGCCTGCGCGATTTGCGTAACCTTCTTAAAAACTGAAGATCGCCGTTGGTACTCGATGTCGTAATTCGGCTTGACTTACCTATAGGTGTAAATATTATGCGTAGAAGACATGACTGCACGCCTTGCGGGTGACGATTCCTACAATTTAAATGCTCTCACACAGGCATATGCGAGTGACTTCCGTCAGCATATGCCCTGTTCGACGCCTTGTCTTCGTGCATCACGATCGACTGATTTGCTCAAAGTCTCTTCACTTTATTGGCGAGGGGTGTGCAATGAACGATACGATCTTCCAGAGCAAGCTTGCGGATTTACCCATCAAGCGGCGCCGCTTCCTGCAAGGCGCTGCAGGCCTGATCGCAGTCACCGTCCTCGGGCCTCCAGGGAGGGCCATTGCGGACCAGTCATTGGGCAATTCAAAAGCCGTTCAGGCAGCCACCCCCGGCGTCGCCAGGGAACGGATCGATGGCCACGCGAAGGTGACCGGCCAGAAGGTGTTTGCCCGAGACTTCAATTCCATCGATATGGGTTGGGGGCGCGACCAATGGTATGCACTCTATCTGCCGGCTTTGACAACAGACCACAAGTTCCTGAATGTGGATTTGAGTTACTTGCCGGACGAGGCAAAGCCAAAGCGTGTAATCCTCGGTAATCAGCTCAAATCCGCGGTCAGGGCTGCTCCACTGGCCCGATATCGCGATCTGCAGGTCGAAGCCGAGGCTCTTGACCAACACGAAAAGGGGGCGACGGAACTCTTCAAGACCCCGCTCCCGGCGTCGGCTACAGCTTTTGCTGCAAAAGGCTCTTCGTCGGTAGAGTTCGATATCATCGTTAAGCCCGGCAATGTCCCGAACTTTCTCGGCCAAGCAGTCGCTTTGCTCCTCTTCGACAAGCGTGAGACTTATCGGGCAGCAAAGCGCCTCATGCAATTCAACGATGCCAGCTTCCAGGTTTATGCATTGGATGATGCTTCCTCACAGAACATGGGAGCACCGTGGTCGCCTCAAACGACCTATGTAAAGTATTTCGAACAAGGCGAAACCTTCAGTTACGCTACTGCCGATCCGGCGACGTATTCGCAGAAAGTCCCCTCCTATCGCGACAAGATCGATCAGTATCTGGCACAGAACCCCGACCTGATCCGTCAGCCATTCACCGTTGATACACAAGCCATGGATCCGATGTTCATGGAGCCGGAGAGCGGGCTTGCCTATTATGACAGCAAGGCTCAAAGCCTGGCTCTCGTGCTCGGGACGCAGTCGCCGGATGGCGATGTCTCAAGCGCCGCATCCATGTTCAGCGGGGGTGACTCGCCGATCGTCGTCAAGGAAGTGATACTTCACAGCTGTTATCCCGGTGGTGGTTTTGGGGGCCGCGACAGTTCGCCCTTCTCTCAATTACTGGCTTTGACCGCTGCATTTTCCGATGGAGCTCCCGTCAAGCTTGCCCATGATCGATTCGAGCAGTTTCGCTATGGACTGAAGCGCCCGGGAGCGGCGATCAAGGGTGAGCTGGTGGCCGGATCCGACATGAAATTGCGCCTGATCGAAGCGACAATGAATTTCAATGGTGGTGGGCTACGCAACCTGTCCCCCTATGTTGCCAATCTGGCGGCACTCTGCGTTGGCGGATCTTATGAATTGCCGATGGCGAATGTCTTTGCCCAATCAAAACACACGAAGGACATTACTGGTGGCTCTCAGCGCGGGTTCGGTGGCCCGGAAGCCTTTCTTGCCATCGAAACAGCGCTCGATGATATCGCGACATCCAAGGGGTGGGACCCTATCGCGCTGCGGCGCGCCAATATTGCTGACACCGGAGGTCGAACCATCGTCGGTGGTCCGATCGATCAGGAACTACGTCTTGGGGAGATACTTGATCGAGCGGAGGCCCATCCGCTGTGGGCTGATCGGGATAAGATAAAATCCGATTATGCTGCTCGCGGTTTGACCTACGGCACGGGCATAGCCTTGTCGATGCAGGCCTATGGAACTTCCGGTGACGGAATGGTTGCGGCGGTTTTGATTGATCCTGATGGCAGTTTGATGGTTCAATCCGACGCGGTCGACATGGGAAATGGTTCGGCGACGACATTGGGGGTGGTTATCGGGCCAATACTTGGCGCCAACGCGTCGGCCGTCGACATGGGTGGTTATCGTTTGTTCGGTCAAACCGGGCTGACTACTAAAGGCAATGGAAGCGATTGGAATAATCCGCACTGGACAGCCAAAGGTGTTGGTTCCTCTTCTGCCTGTCTGACTGGCCTCCATCAGGTCCACACCGTCCAGCAGACGGCACTTGCCCTGATGCAGGCAAGTGTCTTGCCTGCCGCCGCGTCGATCTGGGGAAGACAGGAACTTGGCCTTGACGATGTCAGATGGGCTGATGGACGGTTGACTTTGGTCAAAGGTGGTGCCGAACCCATTGCATGGGCGGATCTTGCAAAGCTCATTTACGCCAAAGGATTGCCAAAAGGGGCGCTCGGTCATGCGTTCATTCAGGGAAGCTGGGTCGAGGCAGATTTCGCAGGACCAAGCGGAACCATGCACCTGCAGCTCGACGGCCTGTCCTTCTACCTGCCGAATGTGAAGGATCCGACATTTGTTGGCCGAACGAATACGATGCCGCCACCCGCGATCGCCCAGCGTTATTCCCGTTATGTCTGGGCGCCCTGCGCAAACGTCATCGGGCTGACGGTCGACAAAAGCAGCGGTTCAGTAAAGATCGAGAACATCCTTTCCGTCCTTAATGCCGGCAGATTGTTCGTGCCACAGCTTGTTTCCGGACAAAGTCAGGGCGGGATTGCAATGGCAATCGGCTACGCGTTGATGGAAGACATGCCGAACGGCATGGCAGGGCCTGCCGACGGAACCTGGAACCTGAACCGCTATCATGTCCCCCGTTGGAGCGATGTGCCATTGAACACGGCTTACGAACCCGGCAAGCGCGCGCAGGAATTGGTGACGTTGCCGGAAAGCGCAGGGGACCGCGGAGCAGGCCGCGGTATTGCCGAGGCGGTGATGTGCTCTGTCGCGCCGGCGATTTCCAACGCCCTGCATGATGCATTGGGGCGGCGTTATACGTCGCTGCCTATAACGCCGGCGAAAATTTTGGAGGGACTGCAGGCATGACGATTTCCTTCAAAGTCAACGGCATCACCCATGAGGTGGAATCCGACCGCGCAGACGATCGATTGATCGACTTTCTGCACGATGATCTCGGTCTATCCGGCACCAAATTCTGTTGCGGGATTGGCGTCTGCCGGGCCTGTACGGTTGCTTCCGTTCGAGCTCCCAATGAAACGGCCACGCCGGTCATCAGCTGTTCAACGGCATTGGCGATGGTTGATGGTACGGAGATCACCACGATCGAAGGCGTTACGCCCAGCGATGGACTGCTGCCCATTCAGGAGGCATTTCTTCGAGAGTTCTCGTTTCAATGCGGCTACTGCGCTCCCGGCTTCGTCGTGGCATCACAGATATTTCTGGATGGCTTGCGGCAATTGGGAAGCCTGCCAAGCGACCTCGATGCGGCAATCGAACAGGCTGTCGGGTCCCATATCTGTCGCTGTACCGGCTATGTTCGCTACTACGATGCCATCCGCAAAACAGCCGAAGCGATGTTTGCGAAGGAAGGATCGCAGAATGGCTAGCTCTCTCTTCCTGCGCAAAGGTCTGTTCTTCTTGCTGCTGCTTTCAGGGGAACAATTATTTGCAGGCCAGTCACTGGCGGATCAAGTCGATATGGGTTCGACGAGAGAGCTATATGGCGCGGAATGCCGCAAGCAGGTGGGTGACATCCCCGAATTCGCCTGCAGTGACGGAGTTCCCGTGCCGATTACAGTCGATGGGAAGAGCGTGCCGGCGACGAAGAGTATGGTATGCGATCGGCCCGCCTTGCTTCCGAATGGCTCGGGTTCTGACGGGCAATGTGTGCCCAATTCCCGCATCCTGTCCTTATCGACGGAGACAATGCAGATCGCCGTCATGTGTCGGCAAAAGATCATTCGGCCGGCGGATAAAATGGAGTTCGATGAAATCGATATTGTCGCTCATAACCCCAAGACCGGTGCGACGTGCTGGTTTCAGGCGGAAGGAAAGCCCAGTCAACCCGTCAGCGGCGAGAAAGTACCGTCTCCGACATCCCAGCCTTCGAGCCCATTTTGGAATGCACCGGAGATCACATTCAAAGACGGCTGCGGAACCTGTCACGACAATGACCCCTTCATGTTCTCACCGTTTGTTGGGCAGGTCTGGAACCGCATGCCAGTCAACCCATTCGGGCCGTACTACCATGTGGATCTTCCTTCACCTCATCGAGTTGGCTTCAGCGGTTGGCCAACCCGGACCCTCAACCCGACCGATAATACGTGCCTCGGCTGTCACCGAATTGGCATTGCCGAAACGTGCCGGCAATTGACGGATGAGATGACTGGGCGATTTCCTGAAGGAGCCGACGATTGGGCACGTCGCTTTCCGGGCTCACATGCGATGCCACCTGATATTGGCATCACGCAGACCAGCTGGAATTCGATCTATAAATCCTCCGTGGATCAGATCAGATCGTGCTGCCAGAAACCTGACCAGCCGGCATGTCGCATAACTGCAATTCCGGCCTATCCGCCACCGAACTGATGATAGCGCTAGGCGGGCGTGATTGATAGCGCGCTCAAGAGCGCGCTATCGATATTCGTGATTCCACGTGACAAGAAGTGTAGGAAACCTTTTGTGGCAAAGTTATTCGACCGCTTTTCCCCGCGGCGCGAAGCGCACGTCCAGCGATCATTCTTTGTTCATTCAAAACTTTCGGATCATGATCGGTGGGCTGGTCGGATCCGGATCGCCATCGAAGAAAAGATAGATCGCCGCGATCTTACCGTCCTTGGCGATGATGAAATCCGTGCCTGCATATGCAGGTCGTTCGCCGGGCGCACCGGCCACCCATTTCACGCGGCCGGCCCGCTCATGCAGAACGTCCGCCGCGGCGATTGTGGTGTACGCAAATGTCGGATGCATGGCGCGAATGACTCCGGCGATGCGGACGATCTCGTCGCGACCACGATAGATCCCGTGCGGTTCCACGAATATGGCGTCTTCGTGAAGGATTTCCTCCGCCACGTTCCGGCGGAGGGCGTCGTCGCCCTCCCCAAAAATGCCCTGTAGATTCCGATCGAGCAGCGTTGCAATGTCTGCCATGATCATTCTCCCTGATATGACGGGTCAGATCTGGACGTGGCCACCGTCGACGAAGAGTTCGATACCATTGATGAAGCTGGCATCGTCGGAGGCAAGGAAGAGGACAGCCTTGGCAATCTCTTCCGGTTGCCCGATGCGGCCGGCAGGAATAAGGCTCGCAAGATAATTCTTCGTGTTCTCCGCATTCTCACCGCTGCCGAAGAGTTCGTTGAGGCCGGCGGTTTCAGTCACGCCAGGACTAATTGCATTGACGCGAATACGGCGATCCTTCAGATCGAGGATCCAGTTGCGGGCGAAGTTACGCACGGCAGCCTTGGTTGCCGAGTAGACGCTGAAGGCAGGCGTGCCTGAAGTGCTCGTCGTCGACGAGGTGAGGACGATCGAACCACCATCACGCAGGAGCGGGAGCGCCTTTTGAACGGTGAACAAGGTGCCCTTCACGTTGGTATCGAAGGTCTTCTGGTAGTGTTCTTCGGTAATCGCGCCGAGAGATAGCATCTCGCCGCCGCCGGCATTCGCGAAAACCACATCGATGTGCGAGTGCTTCTGTTGAACTGCGTCATATAGACGATCGATATCGACGAGCTTGCTCATGTCGGCCTGCACGCCCGTGATACGGCCTCCGATCTCCTGGATGGCGGCATCGAGCGCTTCCTTGCGGCGGCCTGTGATGAACACGGATGCACCTTCCATCGAGAAGGCCTTTGCCGTCGCAAGGCCAATACCGCTCGTGCCACCCGTTACGATGACGACTTTGTTTTCAAATTTCTTGCTCACTGTCATGCTCCTTTGTTGCGGCCCACACGCCGTTGAAAGGAACATGACAGCAGAACGATGCTGCAAACAGACGGCAAATTTGGTACTCATCGTTCCAAATGGAGAACGATGATGAGATCTGACTTGAATGATCTGGTCTATTTCGCCGAGGTTGTCGCTCATGGCGGGTTCGCAGCCGCGGGGCGTGCTTTGCGCGAGCCAAAATCGAAGCTTAGCCGGCGGGTGGCCGGACTTGAGGAACGTCTCGGCGTGCGCCTGATCGAACGGTCGAGCCGCCGCTTCCGGGTAACCGATGTAGGTCAATCCTTCTACGAACGTTGCAAGGCAATGCTGGCGGAAGCCGAGCGCGCCGAAGCGCTTGTCGCGGAAGCACAATCAGAGCCGCATGGTCTGATCCGGATGAGTTGTCCGACAGGGCTGGTCGAACCGATTTCCCCCCTCCTGACGCAATTCCTGACGCAGCACCCAAAGGTGCGGCTGCAGCTCGTCGCGATCGACCGCCCCGTCAATCTCATCGACGAGCGGATCGACGTCGCATTGCGCGTCCGAACGTCGTTGGATGGCGATGCCTCGCTAACGATGCGCTCGTTAGGCAACTCGATCCGCATCCTGGTCGCAAGTCCGCAAATTGCCGGACGCATCGGAGACATTGAAGCTTTGGCGAGCGAACCTACTCTCTCGACCACGGATGATCAGGGCGAGGTAAACTGGTTTCTCGAGAAGGATGATGGCCGAACCCATACGCTCAGGCACGAGCCGAGAATGGGCTGTGCAGACTTTACGGCCGTGAGGGCAGCCGCGCTAGCTGGTCTGGGCGTGGCTCTTCTCCCCGATCACACATGCAGACAGGCTCTGGAAGAGGGAAAGCTCGTACGGGTCCTTCCCGCCTGGCATGGCATGAAGGGTCTCGTTCACCTGGTATTCACCACCCGCCGCGGTCTTCCTCCAGCCGTTCGCAGGTTCATCGACTGCCTGGCCAATGGCTTTCCCAAGGATGCGCTTATCTGATGCTCTGAGCCAGTAACCATAGGGCTCTCGAAATTGTCGCCAGCGCCTCCAAAGATGAGGGCACGGCAACGTTTGCCATGCCAGGGGCGACGCGAAGGTCCATGCAACATTCCCTCGCATTCCAGCCAGATCTGGTGAGGGTGAAGCAATCCTCAAGACTCGGTGAGAGCATCGTTACAATGCCGACGCACCAAGTTGACGACCGTAAGCAACGGTGCTTCTGCCAATCACGATACGCTCCTTCTCATACTGCTTCAGAGCCTGCTGGAGATCCGAATGTCGTTGCAGCTGAAGGCGCAAGGCCCGGACATCCGCCGCGGCCTTTGCAACACCCATGGCCGTATGCGGACGAGCCACGAATGCCGCATCGCCTATCAGAGCCACGGCACTTCCGACCATGCGTTGGGATTCGTAGTCCCATATCGCTTGGATCCAGGGATTTGCCTCAGCCGCGACTGCGAGCGCGAACGGCTTCGGGAGCATATCATCGGCGTCAGCACGAAGGCGTGCCCTGTCCTCTCTTGATAATTCACCTTTCGGCAATGAGAAGAGATAGGATCGGCCCGACGTACCCGTAAACAGTTTAGGCAGTTCCCTTTGGTCGACGAAACGATACCAAACCCAATTGTAGCGGCGATTTCCTTCGGAAATCTCTCCTCCTGGACCGGGTACCAAATAGCCGAGCACATGGTTTCCTGGAACGACGTAGAAGGCGAAGTTTCCGATGAGCGTTCTGGCGGCCTGGGGCAGGTCGTCTTCCGGGATGAGACCGCGCCAGGCGACATATCCGGCGTACCTGCTTACGGCGTCCGTGTTGATGGTTGTGCGAACGGTCGAGCTGACGCCATCCGCACCAATGACGAGATCCGCGCTCTCGACAGACGCGTCATCAAACTCAAGGAGAGAGCCGCCGGCTTCTTCGCGGACAGCCGTGACCGGCTTTCCAAGAACGTAAATCCCGGGATCGAGCCGTTCGGCCAGCGTCTTGTAGAGCAGATCCCAGGAAATCTGGGTTTGCGGCATATGGGCTCGCCGCGCGATCGCCCCAGATCGTTCATACCAAATGCGGTCGCGAGAAACCACGCCGAACGTTGCCAGGTGTTCGACGCCGATCTCACGAAGAATATGAAATACCTCGCTCTGCGGCACCAACCCTGCTCCTCTGCCGGCAAACCCGGAAGAAGATCGTTCGTAGATTTTCACGTCGTGCCCATCGCGAGCAAGAAGGATTCCGGCAAAAAGGCCCGCCAGGGAGCCTCCCACGATACGAATGCGCATCGGTCTCATTTCGCCCGCCCTCCATTGACCGATTGGATCTTGGGCCGGCTGCGTCCCAAGCTGCGGATTGCGAGTGCGACCAGCCCAAGCGCCCCGCCCAGGATACTCACGCCAGCCCACCCTTGGTAGGACCAGGCAGCGGAAGCCAGCGCGGCACCGGCAGCGCCGCCGAGAAACATCGCAGTCATGAAGATGGTATTGATACGGCTGCGTGCGTCCGGATCGAGCGCGTAGACAATGTGCTGGTTCGAGACCAACGCGCTCTGGATGCCAAAATCCAAAACGACGACCCCGATTACCAATACAACGAGCGAGCTCCAGAAGCCGAACATCAACCAGGCTGCAATGGTGAGGAAGGTTCCGAGCCAGACGACGAAATGCGGCCCCTTGCGATCAGCAACTTTTCCCGCCAGCGGTGCAGCGAAAACTCCAACAGCTCCCACTATACCAAACAGGCCGGCAATATCCGCACCTAGGTTGAACTTTGGAGTTGCCAGGTAAAGTGCCAGCACCGTCCAGAAGGCAGTGAACGAACCAAAGAGCGCAGCTTGCACCAGTGCGGCCGTGCGAAGTTCGCCCTCACGCTTCCACAGATGCACAAGAGAGCGTAATGCATTGCGATATGCCATCCGAGAGGCGGGAGCATGAGCGGGAAGCGTAAGGTACATCAAGCCGGAGGCAAGGAAAGCCATCGGCACTCCAAGCCAGAACATCTCACGCCAGCCGAAATGCTGCCCCACAAAGCCCGACAATGTCCGGCTGAACAAGATACCAGACAGAACACCTGCCATCACCGTTCCGATGGTCGTTCCACGCTTCTCCGGCGTGGCAAGTGAGGCTGCAAACGGTACGATCTGTTGTGCCACGGTTGAACTTGCTCCGACAACCAGTGATGCAAGTACCAATGCAAACGCAGTCGGGGAAAGTGCCGCAAGCACCAATGCCACAGCCAGTACGAGAAACTGCCCGATAATGAGTTTCCGGCGGTGGACAATATCGCCCAGTGGCAAGAGAAACAGCAGACCGAGAGCATAGCCCAGCTGCGTTGCGGTGGGTATGAAACCAGTCATGGGATCATTGCCGAACTCGGTTTCGATGATCCCGATCATCGGCTGGTTGTAATAGATGTTCGCGACGGCAATACCGCTCGCGGCAGCCATAGCGAAAAGCGTAGCCTTTCCAAGCTCTGCTTTGGTTCTGGGAGTATGTTTGGCGTTGATATCCATGGCATTCACCTGCTTTAGGTTAGGTTTGCGAGATATCTAGCTTTCTTAAGTTGGATCGATTCAGCAGTCTTGGACGTTCTGCCTTCATACCGAAATTCGATAAGTGAACACCGATGATATCCTGGCCTTTACGATGGTGATTAGGTCAGGAAGACCGGCTATAGCCGGAAGACAATCAGGGTTTGGGTGATGGCGGCTGCCCAAAAAGCGAGCCGCTCTAGGAGCAAGAAGCGCATGGGATCAGACGTCTCCATCAGACAACCCGACCCATGCCCGTAGCCCTGAGAAGCGAAGGTTTTCCCGTTTGCTTCGATCTCTATTTCCGTTCGTTTTGATCAGAGTGTCACGATCGCCGCTCTTATCTTGTCCGGCGTTAGCGGCATGTGGGTGAACCGGACCCCCGTCGCATCGGCAAGCGCGTTGGCAAGAGCGGCGGACGTTGGGCCCTGCCCGCACTCGGCCACCCCAAGAAAGGGTTGCCCCGGCTGCTCGATCACTGTGACGTCGATTGTCCTGGGTACCTCAATGAAGCGGAGGATCGGATAGGCGCTCCAATCAAAACTGGTTCGAATGGTCCCATCGTTCATCGCTGCCTCGTGGATACACCAGCTAAGCGATTGAATGATCGCGCCTTCGACTTGGTTTTGAACTCCATTTGGCGAGACAACCTCACCACAATCCGTAGCGGCATGGACACGCTGCACTGTAATCAATCCGGTATCCCGCTCGACCGTTATCTCCATGCAGACGGCACAATATGCTCCGAGATTCTTGTAGCGCGCGAACGCCATTCCAAAACCCTGCAGCGGCCGAGCCTTTTGTCGCTTTCTCCAACCGAATCCGTCGGCGGCAGTCTGGATCACCTGTCTGGCGCGCCCGTCCTCCATATGATTCAGCCGAATATCAAGCGGATCGATGCTACCAGCCAAAGCCAGTTCATCGAGCATGCTCTCGATCGAGAATACATTCAAATGTGCGCCGAGCGACCGCAATGCCGATACCCGAATGGGCATGTCCTTGATGAAGTGATAGATGACATGCATGTTCGGAAAGGCGTAGAGCGGGTTCGAATTTCGACTTCCATCACCTTCCGGCATCGGAATCGGCTTTCCTTCGGGAGGCTGGAAGGAAGGTTGGATCTCGTTGCCGATCAAAACTCCGCCGGCGCCGACCGGTCTGTTATTGTGAGGATTGCTCCACACACCGTAATTCCAGCGAACGATCCTGTTGTTGGCGTCGATCGCAGCATCAACCTCGGTGACCATCCCGGGTCCGAGTGGCTCCCAGCCGAACTCCTGTTCGCGCATCCATTGGAGGCGAACTGGCCTTCCCGGCACCGCCATGGCAAGCATGGCGGCTTCGGCGGCCACGTCGTCGGCACCGTTTTGTCCGTAGCACCCCGCCCCCTCCGCATGGATTGCCCGAATCTTTTCGATTGGCCGTCCGAGCAGCTCTGCCGCAACCCGTCGCACATCGAATGTGCCCTGGCTGTGAGTCCATATCGTCAGCATGTCATCCTTCAGCCATGCGACCGCACACGAAGGCCCTATCGAGCCGTGGCTGATCCAATGCCTTGAATATCTCTGCCTAACTGACTTTTCAGGAACCGCTACGGCTCCGTCGGTATCGAGAATGACGATATCTCTCCAGGGAAGGGCTTTCAGCGTGTCGTCCACGCTGCCGTGCGGGAAAGGGGCGTGGGCCAGCTCATATGGCGCGGATTGAAGGGCGCGCATCAGTTTGATGGCATCCCATTCCCTCTCCGCAAGCACAGCCGCAAAATCACCGTTTCTGACGAATTTGAACAGGCCGGGCATGCGCTCGATTTCTTCGTCCGGGGGCAGCTTCAACCTGGTCCCTTCGCTCGGCCCCCGGACAACCCGCGCATGCAACATTCCCGGAAGTCGCATGTCGTGGATAAAGGCGGTCCCGCCCGTCGTCTTCGCTGGGATATCTACGCGCGGCAGATTGTGCCCCATCGTACGAAACTGTGACTTAACACGCAGCGGCGCATTGGCGACGGCTTCGACATGCAACGAAAGCGAACCAGCAATCCGGCCGTAGCCGATGGCTTTGCCATCCTGCGATCTTATCGTGCCGATGCCGGTCGTGCTGAGGTTGCCGACATCCGTTCCTAGCACTTCTGCCGCCTGTCGCAGCAGTAGCATGCGAACATTCGCGGCGGCATTCCTTAGCGCCGTGCCGCCATCCTGCATTGAATGGCTGCCAGCGGTGAGCCCCTCGTCAGGGGTGCGGACTGTATCAACCGTCACCAAAGTCACTCTATGCGGTGGGAGATCAAGTTCCTCCGCAGCGACCTGAATCAAAGCTGTTTTGATGCCCTGGCCGAGCTCGGCCTTTCCTGAAAAGACCGTTGCGTTACCCCACTCGTCGAGTTGTATCCATGCATCGAGATAGGGTGACGATTTGAGACTGCCGGGCAGGTCTGGTGCGATGATGGCAGGACCCGGTCCTCCCTCCCCGCCCCCGGCCAGTTGGGCCAGCGCCGGGCGCGTCAGTGAAAAGGCGACTGAGATGCCACTGGCCGCCAGGAAGGAGCGGCGTGTTAAATTCGCGCTCATGGTCATCGTCCTTCCGTGCCCATGTTTTCGCTCGCGCGTCTGACCGCGCGCAGAATGCGGGAATGTGTTCCACATCGACAGAGATTGGGCTGCAGATGCGTACGGATTTCGTCATCCGTAGGGGTCGGGTTCTGCTCGAGCAAGGCTTGCGCTCGCATAATCATTCCTGCGATGCAGTAACCGCATTGCGCGGCCTGCTCGTCTTGAAAGGCCTTTTGAATGATGCTCGGATTGTCGATGGTCCCCAATCCTTCCAGAGTTCGCACCCGCCGCTCGCCGATAGCGCCCACCGGGGTCAAGCACGAAAAGACCGCCCTGTTTTCAATGTGAACCGTGCAAGCGCCGCACTGGCCAAGTCCGCATCCGTACTTCGCGCCATTGAGTTCAAGCTCATCGCGCAAGACATACAGAAGCGGCGTATCCGGATCGGAGTCGATGTCGCATTTCTTGCCATTCACGACCATGGAAATCGTCATTTTTGGTTCTCCTTGCGGATATCGCGAACGGTTCGCTCGAGCCCCGGCCAGGGTTCTTTCGAGGTGAAGCGGGACCGCGCGTAGCCGAGTAGATCCGCAATCTGTCCGTCCGTGAGGTTGTCAGCGAAAGAAGGCATGTATGGTGCGTTGCTAGCCACCGGCGCTTCGATGCCTTGCAGAACGGCCTGGATTGCGTTGCGTGGATCCTCCGAGTTCAGATCGGAGGTCGCCGATAGAAGCGGCCGCCCCCGAACGGCCATCGGGCTGGCAGGCTCATGGCAGCCGGCACACGCCCCTTGAAACAGCGTGGCCGCCTCGCTGTTCGTGACAGCCGCGGTCGCGGCCGGCTGGGCTTCGTGACCGGCCGCCGAATTTCGCGGCTCATCGCCGCTCGGGTGCATCATCGAGTCGATATAGACCGCGATCGCGCGGACATCCGAACTGTTCAGGCGCGAAAGCCCTTCCGTGACGGGTCCCATCGGACCGGCCGCCGTGCTGTGCGCGCTGTTTGTCCCGGTGGTGAGATATCCGATCAATGTGTCGACAGTCCAACGGTCAGCCGAGGGGTTACTTGGATCCAGGGGAGGCGCGTTCCATCCCTCAGCAATTCCGCCTTGGAATTCCCTTCCCCATTCCTCGCCACCCAATAGGTTGCGCGGCGTATGACAGGCTCCGCAATGAGCAAGCCCGTCTACGAGGTACTTTCCGCGGTTCCATTCGGCCGTCTGCGAGGTATCCTCCGGTTCGACGGATCCGTGCAGGAAAAGCAGCTTCCAACCCGCTAACAATTGGCGAATGCCCAGTCCCGGCAACAACTCATTTGGCGGAGCTGCCTTGGAGATGGCCTCCCGGGTCATCAGGAATGCGTAGATCGCATCCAGATCATCGTCGCTGACCTTGATGAAATGCTCATAGGGCAATGCAGGATACAGATGGCTGCCATCGCGCCCCACACCGTGCTTCACAGCACGCCTGAAGGCCTCCGGCGACCAATTGCCTATGCCCGTCTCCTCATCCGGTGTGATGTTGTTGGAGTAAAGGACTCCGAAAGGTGTGGCGAGCGGACGCGACCCCGCGAAAGCCGGACCATTGTCGGCGGTGTGACAGACGATGCAGTCCCCCGCGGTCGCGAGCTGTTCTCCCTTTTTGATAATCTCCGGCGAGAATGATTTTCTATCCGGGCGCGCAATCTTTGGTATCTCGGGCTCGTATACAATCCAGGCCGCGATCGCCAGACCGACCGCGCCAAGCACGCCAAGACCTCCGATACCCGCCCAGAGATGTCGCTTCGTCAGCTGCATTTGTCCACCTTTCGCGTGCTCGCAAGCAGCTACTTGATGGGCCGATATCGTGCCGAATTCTTGTGTACGCTTACTGCCAATTGAACGAAATGCTCTTATTTTCTTCCCGTTTGCCTGCGAAATAGCAGACGATATGCAGCCTTTTCTTCTCAGCGAAGAACCTCGGGCTGAATATGAGCTTTGCAATTTGCGAGCAGTCGTCGAGGGGCGCGGCAACCTCCGGGCAAGCAAGCTCCAGAGGCAGGATGGAATGGAAAGCCGTTAGCGAAAACCATATACATTGGTATAGTTGAGCATCGAGACGAGTACCCTTAAAAAGCCTTGCTGCACAACCCGACGCGGGAGACGCGTATGTCTGAAAAACCCAATGTCGTCATCGTCGACGACGAACAGCTCGTTCGGAATGGCATAGCGAGCCTATTGCGATCGGTTGGATATGAGGTCCAGGCGTTTGAAAGCGTTCAAGAGCTTCAGGACGGCCGGACGCTGTCGGATGCCAATTGTTTGATTCTCGACGTTCGGCTTCCCTTCACGAGCGGCTTGGAATTTCAGCGTAAACTCGTGGACAATGAGATCAGAGTCCCCATCATTTTCATTACGGGCCATGGTGATATACCTATGACGGTCTCGGCAATGAAGGCTGGAGCCATAGACTTCCTCCCGAAACCGTTCAGAGAGCAGGATCTCCTCGATGCCGTGGCTTCCGCAGTGGAACGCAGCAGGCAGCAAACGGCGTCCGGGTTTCGCGAGCAGGACATCCGCGCAAGATATCAAGCGCTTTCCGCACGCGAGCGCGAAATAATGATCATGGCGACGGCGGGGCTCCTGAATAAGCAGATAGCTGGCAAACTTGGCTTGAGCGAGATCACCGTGAAGATTCACCGAGGGAAAGTGAATCGCAAAATGATGGCTCGAACGTTTGCCGACCTGGTCCGCATGGCTGAAGTCCTCGCTCTCCAGGCGAAAGCTGGATGAGTGGCATCTTGGCCTGCAGGCTTGCTGCGACGCAACATGTTGAATTTCCGGAATATACCAGCGTATAATTCTCTCTTGGCCGGAAAGGCGGTAGGAGAAGCGATCACCAGCCCGAGGCAATCGGAGATCGGCTCCCCCCAAAGTGTCAATTCGCCCCGAAATCTCCATCGTAGACGACGAAGCAACTGTACGGCAGGCTGTTGGTAACCTTCTGCGCTCCTTTGGTTTTAACGTGAAATCATATGCCTCAGCGGAAGAGTTCCTCTCGGCAACCGACGCGGCATCTTCGGCATGCATCCTTGCCGATGTGAGAATGGGTGGCATGAGCGGCATTGATCTATTTAACCTTCTCCGGAGTCGTGACATCCAGACTCCGGTCATATTCCTAACCGCTTCATCGTACGACCTGGTCCGAGCGCAAGTTGGCCCGGACGTGCCCTTGCTTCAAAAACCATTCGACGGCGAGAAGCTGGTTTCGATGATAAACGAAGCTGCTCCGGGTGTCGGCGACCTCTGAAGAAGCAAGCGATCAGCTGGACCCTTCGATATCGGTAAAATTGGATGGCCCACCCACGTGGCGATTCCCACGTTTTCGCGCGGCAGGTTATCGGCAGCCGCCCTTCCAGCGCATGGAAAGCGTCGTTGTGCGCGGCCTGTATTGACGGCCTGAGTTTCGCCAATCTCCCAGGATTCCAGCGCCATGCGGCAAACAAGAATTCGCCCTCGACCGGTTTGGAGCTCTGGGCTTCGAACGGGCCATACCGGTCTTCGTTTGAAGTCAGCAGGCAGGCTTTCCGCCTTTCCATGACGATTCCGGGACTGCGCACATGGGGATGTCGCGGCTGACATCACCGGCCATTCGCGTATCGGTACTCTCTGCATCCGCCTTGCCGGCATTAGGTGGAAGCAGTCATCAATTACACAGCAGCCGATGGCTGATCGAACACCGACGATCGGCGCCGACCGAGATTGACCTTGGAAGCAGCCTTGACGCGGCGCCAAGCGCTGGGTGTCGTTCCGGTCACCCGCTTGAAGACCCGCGAAAGATGGGCTTGGTCAGCCAGCCCGCAATTTAAAGCTATCTCGCAGAGTGAAAGGTCGGTATTCAGAATTTGATCTTTGGCTGTTTCGATCCGGCGCTCCATCACATACGCATGAGGGGAGCGGCCGAAACTGGTCTTGAAGGCCACGGAGAAGTAGCTCGTGCTAAGTTTTGCGACGGCTGCCAGGTCAGCCAGCGAGATTCCACTGTCGATACGATCCGAAATGAATGCCCGCAGTTTTACGACCTGCCACGCTGCAAGCCCGCCGCTGACATGCACTCTGCCATGTTCAGCGGGCTTTTGCGCAGGCTGGAGCAAGATCGATGCCCTTTTAACGAGGTCAATCGCAGAGACCTCGTCGTCATCAATGCAATCAAGTGCTTTCAGCAGCAATCGAGAAATCTCCGAGGATTTCTCAGCGGTCAGGCTAGAAGGATTAATTCCCAAAATCGGAACTTCAAGGGCGGCACTATCGGACTGCATAACCAATCTCCTGCGGCATCTTCTTCTCGATGACGCGATAATGGCCTGACCCGACTTCTGAACGGAATCGTACTTATATTTAGCTTGCTCGAAACTCCGGTTTGTGGGCGACATACCTCGGTATATGCCAGCCTCCGCAATCTCAACAATTCCGCTAGACCGTCGTTCGCACTGGTATCCCTCCAATATACGGCTCAATCTACGGTGACGAGTGGATGATCCAGTCGGGCGTATCTAAGGCGTATGCGAGTGGACACTGCTCGCTTTGGCGTTTTGCACGCCGGGTACCATCCCGTAGTGTGATTCTAAAAGATTAACATATGTCTATAGTTGTAGCGGCGAGCTCTGGCAGAGTGTCTCGTCAGGGCGCAAAGGAATACTGCGAAACTCATCGGCGAGCCGTAAAGGCTACTGATGAACTAGATTAATTTCCAGCTTTGAGCCAGTGGCTTCGGCATAGCGTCGCAAGGTATTCAATGAGGGTGAGACGCCGCCGCCTTCCAGTCGGGCGATGGCCGATTGCGTGGTGCCGATGCGGCGAGCAAGCTCCGCCTGGGAAAGGTTTGCCTTTGTTCGCGCTTTGATTAGAGCTTCGACAAGCTGAAATTCTGCATCCGCCTTCTCGTACTCCTGCCGGAATTCGGGATTGCTCATCAGCTTCTTTTTCAGTTCGGCAATCTTGGTCATGGTTTCACCTCGTTCATCCGCTCTCTGGCTATCGCTAGCGCGCCCGGTGGAGTCTTCTGCGACTTCTTCACGAAAACATGCAGTACGATGACTCGACGGCCTGTAACGGTCACGTAGATACCACGGGCGATCCCCTCGGCGGCTTTGGCGCGCAGTTCCCAAAGCTTGCCTTCCAGATGCTTCACATGCGGTTCACGCAATTGTTCAAGGCCGACATTCTCGACCGCTTCCATGAGGCGGATCAACCGCGCCTGAAAGCCGGGAGGCAATGCCTCGATCTCAGCATCAGCGGCATCGTGTGTTTCGACCGTCCATCTCATAGGTGCTATATAGCGGATATGCTATAGTCAATCAAGCCGTGCAGCAAACAACTGATGTTGTTAGCTTAGCATCAGCCGTCACGGGAATCTTGTGGCACTTGCTCCATAATGCCGCAATAATGCGCGCCGGCACCTATTCGGCTGACCAGCTTTCCGCGCCCGCATTTTGCGGGTTTGGTGCGCACCTGTGTGACGCAAGAGCGGCATGGCAGTTGATTATAAATTGAAATCAATTGCTTATGTGAATAGGAGTTGGAAAACATACTATAATGCTCACACTTGCGCCTCGAACACACGATCGGCCGATTCACACGGAGATATTTGATGTTGCAGTTAGACTCCGCATGGTTGAGCGGATGCGAACGCAAGACCTTGTGGAGATCCGACGTCTTCAAGCTTTATTCTCTCACGGATAGGCAGACCGGTGAAAAATGGGAAGCACTGACAACGTCCAATGGAGTATGGAGCAGTGCGTCTTTGCTCGAGGACGAGTTTGCCAGTTACAAGATTGAGCGCGCGGCCTGGATGGATATTCCTTTCGACCTGATCCGCACCGGAGATGAAACCGTACTTTTATACGAGGATGCCAGTGTCGCTCCGCTCGCTGAAAGCGGCTCTGCCATGACCGTCAAAGCATTCCTCGATTTTGCGGTTTCGGCTGCCAGGGCGCTGATCGCCGCTCACGGCGATGGCTATATCCACGCTCCCTTGCATCCACTCAATCTCGCAACGGACGAAACAGGGGCCGTTCGGCTCCGGGCCTTGGGAACACGCTTCCAAATCCGCGATCGTGCCTCGGTCACGACGGAGAACAAAGCCTTCATCGAAGACTTGCGCTATCATGCGCCCGAACAGCTTCGTTCGATGGATCCCGCCAGCGATCACAGGAGCGACCTCTACTCCCTAGGTGTCATATTTTATAGGCTTCTTGTCGGCCAATTCCCATTTAGAGGTGGCAGTACGGCGGAGTGGCGGCACGCTCACCTTGCCGTGGAACCCTATGACAGCGGCCAACTTCGCAGAGACATCCCACCCATCTTGGGCCGTATGTTGAGCCATCTTCTGGTCAAGGATCCCGCACAACGATATCAAACTGCGGCATCGGTCTATGCCGATCTATCCAGGTGTCGAGATGAGCTGGTCTCGCGCGGAGAGATCTCGGAATTTGAACTCGGCACCGCAGATGTTCCCTTGGGCCAGGCTTACGCTCACGCGCTCTTCGGCAGGAGTCGCGAGGAGGCCGATCTCCTCGGTGTGGTCGAGCAGTTCGAGGATAGCCGCGAGGGTACCGTAGTGTTTGTCTCGGGCACAGCGGGGATCGGGAAGAGCGCCCTTGTCAATTCGATACGAAAGCGCACCGCCGTTCCGATCATCTTCGCTTATGGGAAAAGCGATCAACAACAAAGGGACATCCCCTACTCTCCGATGGTGCAGATGCTTCGCTCCATCGTCGAGCAGGCAATGCAGAGCCCGGAACCGGCGCTGTCCGAGTTGCGACACGCGCTCTTGAATCGCCTTGACACACACGCAAGGCTGATTGTCGATCTGGTCCCCACGATGGAGCTTATCGTGGGAGCGCACCCGCCGATGTCCGACGTGCCACCACATCTGGCGCAAATTCGTCTTCAAAAGGCATTGGTTCAGACATTGGCGGTTCTTGCCTCCCGCATCGCTCCACTGGCACTTTTCATGGATGATCTTCAGTGGGCTGATCAGCCAACGATCGCAGTTTTGAAGCTTCTCGTCATCGAGAAGGTGGAGAACGTACTGCTCCTGGCAGCCTACCGGGAGGAAGAGAGTACCTCTTTGCTTTCTCCAGGAGGATTTGTAACACATGTCCGCAACTCCACTATTCCGTACAAAGAAATAGCAATCGTACCGATTTCGAAAGTCGCTGCGGGCCAACTGATCGCCAGCGGCCTGAACGCGTATCCCTCGGAAATTGCGTCGTTAACGGATCTGCTTTATGCCAAGACAGCTGGAAACCCGTTTTTTCTTCGCCAATTGCTTCAGGCTCTCATCGAAGAACGGGTGATCGATTTTTCCATTTCCAACCGGTCGCCGCGCTGGAACGCGGATGATGTAAAGCGTTACCCTGCCAGTGACAATGTAGTCGAGTTCATGCTCAGACGATTGGGGCAAATGGACCCCGAGAGCCGTGAAATCCTTCGCTTCATGGCCTGCATTGGGCCTCGGTCGCCCGAGCGCTTGCTGTGCGCCGTCGCCGCCGTGGACCTCGAAAGGCTGCATGATCTCTCGCAGCAACTTGTAGATTCCGGCCTTGTTGACAGAATTGACGGCTATTACCGCTTCTCCCACGACCGCGTTCAGGAAGCGGCTTACGCACTCTTCTCCAATGATGAGCGCGCCGCCGCCCATGCCGGCGTCGCCGAGCAAATGATAGACCTGAACGGGGTCGAGACAAGTGACGCCGCCTTCGCCGCGGCGAGCCAGATAGAACGGTGTGATCCGACCGAGCTGTCAAAGAGCCAGCGCAAGCGCTTCGTTGAGGTCCTTTTGGCAGCGATGGTCCATGCCAGACGATCAGCAGCCAATGGTCAGGCTGCGCATTATGGAGAGACTGCCTATAGGCTTACTGACGAAAGCTGGTGGACGGGCGCCTATCACTTGATCTACCGCTCTCGTTTGCTGTGGTGCGAATGTCTGCTGACGACCGCAGACTTGAAGAATGCAGCCATTCAGCTCGACGATCTTATAGGCCGTACCAACTCGGCACTGGACCGCTCGTCGGTTTACAGGCTTTATGCAAATCTGCGAACCCTGCGATCGGATTACGAGGGAGCTATAGACGCCGCTCTCCTTGGACTCGACCTTCTTGGAGTGAATCTGAAGCGGGGGGCAACCCGCGAAGAATTGGACAAGGCCTACCAAGACGTCAAACGGTCGCTCGGCGACAGAGAGATCTCATCACTCAGGCATCTTCCGGAGATGACGGATCCCCGCATCAAATGCGCAATGGGACTTCTGACAACCCTTATTTCCTCGATTTTCACGAGGGATGGGCTTCGGTTCCTGCATATGGCGAAAATGGTAGAGCTTACGCTCCAATACGGGACCACCTCCGAATCGGCCTACGGCCTGAGTTGGTTCGGGGTGATGATTGCCTCTCTATACGACGATTATCGCGATGGATTTGCCTACGGCCAAGCGGCTCTGGCGCTGGTCGAGCAGCACGGCTACGAAGAGCAGCACACCGCTACCCTGGTGGCAGTTGACCAGATCAGCCCATGGACGCAGCCCATGAGCTATTCACTGCAGCGAATACACGATGCAATCAGAATTGGGCACGCTGCCGGCGACGTGGGAATGACCTGCTATGCTCGCAATCACCTCGTCTCCGACCTCATCATCATGGGTCACCATCTGGCCGGAATCGCGAAGGAGGCCATCGGAGCCATCACACTTACTCGCCAGTTGAACTACAAAGATATCGAGTATCTGGTAACAAGTCAGCTCAACCTGGTTCGGACCCTATCGGGATGGGACGATGGCTCGCTGCCCGAGGTCGACTGGACCTTCGGAGGCGAGAAAATCGTTGCGACATCCACGGTCTTCTGGGTCCAGCTCTACAAGGGCGTGGCATATTTCTACGACGGGGCGTATCGCGAGGCGACCGGTGCGCTACGGGAAGCGGCGGAGCTTATACCTTTGCTGGCCGCGCACATTGATACGGCCTACTGCAGCCTTTTTCTCGCACTGTCCTTGGCTAAGGCCGAAGATGCATACAGCCCCGGATCCGAGGTGGATCAGACACTCCAGTATTTGCGCGGGCGCTTTGCTACATGGGCTGAGCTCAATCCGGAAACATTCCAGAACAAGCTTCTGCTGATCGAGGCCGAGCTTGCCAGGCTCAACGGTGATCACGATCTGGCGACCGCGCTATTCGAACGATCCGTGCTTGCAGCCGAGGCCTCCCGATTCGTTCATGAACAGGCATTGGCATATGAGCTTGCCGGCAATCATAATCGCCAGCTGGGGCGGGTCCTGAGCACCAGGTTTTACATTCAAGCCGCGCTGGAAGCATACCAGCGCTGGGGTGCCGACCGGAAAGCTGGCCGCCTGCGAGAGGAATTCGCCGATATACTAGACAGCAATGGCGAGCGGAGTGCCTCATATCAGATTCCCCTCGATCAGGAGGCTGTCGTGGCGGCGTCACAGGCGCTGTCCGAAGAGGTATTCCTGGACCGCTTGATCGAAACACTTATGAAGAGCATGCTGGTTCACGCAGGCGCCAACCGTGCACTCCTGGTGTCGATGAACGACGGTGAGCTCAGCGTGGAGGCGATCGCCTGGATCGAAGGGGAGGATGTTGTCGTCAATACAACCGGCCTCCCTCTCGAAGGCACCATTCCCTATTCGATTATCGACGCCGTAATGAGTACCCGCCAACCGCTCGTGCTGGCAGATGCCAGACTGGATGGCCAGGAATTCCATGGCCCATATTTCAACAGTCGCCCGACCCGGTCCGTACTCTGCGTTCCGCTTCTGAAGCGTGGTAGCCTCGTCGGTTTCATTTACCTGCAGAACGATCTTGTTGCGGGAGTGTTCACGGAAGGCAAGATCGCACTTCTCAAGCTTCTCGCAACCCAGGCAGCGATCTCCCTCGAGAACGCCCGGCTTTACGCCAACCTGGTCGAGGAGAACGAGTTGCGCGTGAGGAGCGAGACGCAACTTGGCGACGCCCGCGCAGAGTTGGAAAGGAAGGCGAAGCTTACCGCACTGGGGAGTATGGCAGCATCGATCACCCACGAGATCGGGCAGCCATTGGCCGCCATATCGGCCTCCGCATCTGCATCCCTTCGTTGGCTGAGGCGCCCCGAACCCGATATCGGTGAAGCCGTGATCGGTCTCGAAGGGATCAAGGAGGGCATGGAGCGAGTGGGCGAAATCATTCGCTCACTTCGAGCACTTTCGAAACAGGCACCGCAAGCAGCAGAGCCAATCGACGTGGACTCGCTGATCGAACAAGTTATCCTGATCGCCAGATCAGAGATCGAGACCAGTCAGACCCGTGTCGTCACACGACTGGGCATGAGCAACCAGACGGTCATTGCCGACGCGACCCAAATCAAACAGGTTATCCTCAACCTGCTGACCAACGCGATCGAAGCGATGGGAGCCACGCCGCCTCAGGACCGCCAGCTTGTCATCTCGACCGAACCCGTTGATGGCGGCGGCGTCAGAGTCACGGTTCGGGATTTCGGACCTGGTATCTCAGACGCCCTCCATGCAAAGGTTTTCGATCCGATGTTCACGACAAAAGAATCGGGAATGGGTATGGGTCTCGCAATATGCCGATCAATTGTTGAGGCTCACGGGGGTAACCTCACGGTCGAGCCAGCAAATCCGGGTACTGTTTTCAGCTTTTCGATCGGTCTGGCACCCAGGGGATGAGAGCGACAGAGTCCGAAATGGTGGCCAGAACGTCCTCGACAGCAGAGGCGATGTAGCAATCGCTGCACAGGTCAGTATCTCAGGTGGCGAGCTATCATAGCAACACCGAGCAGGAGAACGGGCGCGATCTCGACCGGTCAACGCTCGCCGACTGGGTCGGTCGGGCAGCTTTCAATGTGGACAAAGACGCAGTTCGAGATGGCACAATTTAATTCTGCTGCAACCAGCGGCAGTTTGTCGACCTTTAACATTGCTATGCTTTTGATTGCTTCATGACAATCTCTCTGATTTGGCCCCTGTTCATTGCATTCTTCGTGCTGGCGCTAATCAGCCCATTTCTTCCGCTGTTCCTTATGTGGAGGTCGGTCGCTCTTTCGGTTCTCGCCCTTGTATCATTCCGTTTGCTTCGTGGACCTGTTCATTGGACCGACCAGGACGTTGGCTATTCCATCGGAATTGCTCTCCTAACGTGGTTCCTCTCGATTGTATTCCTGGCTTTGGCCCTGCGGCTCTGTATCGCTGCTTATTATGATAGGTTGAGATCAGAAATCATGCTCGGCGAGAATACGCGCTGGATCGACAGGGTTTTGCTTGCGGTCACCGGTGCTGTTGTCGGCCTTGTGTTGACGATCAGCATGGCCTCACTCCTCGGCGGCAGCTCAGGCGGGCGCATGTTGGATTTGGGTATTGGCCTAACCGCCAGCGCAGTCATGATCTTTATGCTCATCCGCCGGGCCAGTGGCCTCGCGATCCCGGTCACGGTTCTGTCTATCGTCGTTGCGACAATTTCGTTCGTTGGTTCTGGGCAAACGCGCCGCATCATTGAGGGGGCGGAAACACTTGCAGATGGACGACCGTGGTGTCTCGTCGTGCCGAAATGGCGTTACCACGAACCCGCTGTCTCTGACCTTGGTTTTTTCTCCCTCCCAAAGGGAAGTCTATTACCGCATCTCGTATTGTTCGTCCGCGATGGAGCCGAGGAAACGAAAGCGCATTGGTCGATCCGACAGCAGCGCTTCGTAAACGGTGCAATAATCATCGATGCGACCTGCAATCCTACTGCAGACACCCGAAGATAGCCCCTTGAGACGGACGCGCTCGCTGCAGATCGGGCGGCTACGCAGTTTAGGCGTCAACCTCGCAGAGCAAGTGGCGGTTAGCGCATAGCAGCCAGCTTCATAAAGGCTGCCGGTCCTAAACATCGAACAAAGGACTGCTCTCCAAGCGCGAGTGGAACACCATCTTAACCGAAATGCTTAGTGCGAACGGCAGCCAATCCGAGTGCGAAAAGGGCAAGGGACCACCGTTTTCGACTGGCTTATTGAAATCATCCAAATTCATGGTGACAGCGGTGACGAGGCCGAAGATAATGTCGAACTCGTTCTGGAGTGACGTCCCCTTGCCGCTGATATTTGGATGGGGATCTCCACGGGCAGCGATTTTTGGGGCGTCGTAGTGCCCTGACGAACCGATAAACTTGGATGCCCCGGTTACCGCTCATCGATCTCGTCATGAATCTGCAACTATGCTCTCTTAACCGGAAGCATGCTTAAAAACAGCGTCGGAACAAGGGGGGAGCCAAATCCTATGCGTCAGCCTCGTATCGCTATCATTCTCGACGAGAACACCAGCACGGGCGGAACCCGTTATGAAGCGGCCAAGGGATATTTTCGGGGTGTGAGCAAAGCGGGAGGTCTTCCCTTCGGCGTGCCGTATATTCCTGAAGTCGTCGGCATCGTTTTGAACGAGTTCGATGGCCTGGTCTGCGTCGGCGGACGGTTTGCCTATCCTGACGATTGGTACATCACCGGGGAGGTCTCGAAAGCGCCGCCATCGGAACGTCTCGATATCGAAAGGGCAATCGTCGAGGGTTTCCTGGAGAAAGATAAACCCATTCTCGGCATTTGTGCCGGCATGCAGATGCTCGCATGCCTCAACGGCTGTCGCCTCACACCCGACCTACGCTCGTCCTTCCCGACTGCAAATGAACACGACCAACGAGACCACCTTCATGCGGTCGAAATTGTCCCAGAATCCCGCTTGGCGAAGATCGTTGGCGAGCGCCGTTTCGAGGTAAACACCTTCCATCGAGAGGCTATCGCGCAATTGTCACCAGCCGTTCTTGCGAGCGCCTACGCTGAGGACGGCATCGTCGAGGCCATTGAAGTCGTCTCCAGCTCGTTTGCGATCGGCTTGCAATGGCACCAGGAGTTATTTGCTGACGTGGACCACCCAGGTAATGCCGTGTTTCGCGGCCTTGTGGAAGCCGCGGCATAATCTGAAGCACCACTGATCTCGAATTGAGATACCGTCTGCAGGTCTCCGCAACCGCTGAGGGGTTTTTCAAGCCGTGCTTGGTTATGAGATTGGATCTCAGCACGCTGCGAGCATGATTCGATCGGCCGGAGATGATGCGCTTGTGGCATGTCCTGCAAGCGCACCGGTAAACCATCATTATCAAGGAATGTGAACTGGTCAGGCAACCGGATCTGCCTTAGCTTAGCGTCGCTCGACGCCGCGGCTCCGCCCTTCGGGAAATCTGCTCATTATACGCACGCACCAGTTAAACATTTCATTGGAGAATTGTCATGAACCTGGAACTCGACGGTAAATTAGCTCTCGTCACCGGCAGCACCGCCGGCATCGGCTATGCAATCGCAGCTACTCTCATTCGCGAAGGCGCCCATGTCATCGTCAACGGACGCACCCAGGATGCTGTCGATCGCGCGGTCGCGGAACTTTCCGCAATCGGAAGCGGCCGCGTTGAAGGATTTGCCGGCAATCTTGGAACCGAAGATGTCGCTGCTGCGGTCGCGAAACGCTTTCCTGATGTCGAAATCCTGGTCAACAACCTCGGAATCTTCGAACCGAAGCCTTTCGAAGAAATTCCCGATACCGACTGGCGGCACTTCTTCGATGTCAATGTGCTTTCAGGTGTTCGTCTCGCCCGCCTTTATCTGCCCTCGATGCGCCAGCGGAACTGGGGCCGCATCATCTTCATATCAAGCGAAAGCGGCGTGCATATTCCCGCCGAGATGGTGCATTACGGTGTGACCAAGGCGGCCCAGATTGCCGTAGCGCGCGGTATTGCCGAATCCGTTGCCGGCACCGCGATCACGGTCAATAGCGTGCTGCCCGGTCCAACGAAGTCGCGCGGCGTCGTGGATTTTGTCGCAGCCTTGTCCGGATCCGAAGGAAAGACCTTCGCGGAATTCGAGACCGAATTCTTCGAGAAAATCCGACCAACGTCCCTGATCAAACGCTTCACGCAGCCTGAGGAAGTCGCGACGATGGTCGCCTATGTGGCAAGCCCGCTGTCTTCGGCCACCAATGGCGCCGCGCTCCGGGTCGATGGCGGTGTGGTCAAGAGCGCGTTCTGACGGCGGTGCCTTCGCCGATCGACGGCAAGGCAGTGATCACCTGATGCTCTCCTTCGTCCAATGCCATGACCGCAGCCTGTATCGGGCTCCGTAATCGGGAACCGCTGCTATCTGGTGGTCGTTAGGAGGGCAAGTGAACTCGGCGGTCTGGCCGCGAATGCATTCGCGGCCAGACCGCCATGACAGGAGACTTGATATGCCCAGCAATGCCGACCGCGACCCACTCCACCATACCCAGAAGATGCAGAAGGCCTTCGCCGATCTGCGCAAGCACCTGCGCGAGGACATTGAAAAAGTCGACGAGCCGCAACTAAAAGCCATGTTCGAGACCTCGGCTGAGGTTTTGAGCGGCCTGGAGAAGGCCTTCCACGACTACGAAGAAAAGAATGAAAGCGCTTGGCGAGTCTAGACTGAAGTCACGCCACCTCGGAAATCGCCAAACCGGCGCTGTCGGACTCCCGTGGACGGGGGCGCATAGCCTCCGCATGGCCAAAAAAGGCCTTTCCCGCTAAGAAATCCCGCCAATGAGCGGTACGAACATCACAGCTTGGAGATCCAACTCTTCATAGCTGCTCGCGCTTCGCCGGATGATCTTGCGGAGTATCTGGCCCCGCTCGTCGCCCACGGGAATGACAAGCCGCCCGCCGATCGCAAGCTGCTCCTTGAGGGCTTCCGGCACGAGAGGGCCGCTGGCTGCCACCAGAATGGCGTCGAACGGTGCTTGCTCGGGCAACCCTCGGGCTCCGTCGCCGGCAAGTATCTCGACATTGCCATAACCGAGATCGGCCATGCGATGTCTTGCCGATACGGCCAAGGTTTCGTGGCGCTCGATGGCATAGACATGCTCCGCGATCTGGCCGATCACCGCGGCCGCGTAGCCGGAGCCGGCTCCCACCTCGAGCACGCGATCGCCGGGGTGCACCTCCGCCGCTTCGATCATCAAAGCCACGACATACGGCTGGGAAATGGTCTGCCCCTCCTCTATGGAGAGAGGGGTATCCTCATAGGCGAATTCAGCCATGCTCTCGGCAACGAAGCGCTCTCTCGGCACGGCGCGCATCGCCCTTAGGATGTGTTTATCGCGCACACCGCGGCGCTCAATATCCACCTCGACCATATGATCGCGCATGCGCCGGTAGTCGGCCATCCTGGCCTCCCGTTCTGCTCGCCTTTTGTTGTCGGTGGGCGGGTTGAATCGGGTGATGGCGCGCGACGGTCAAATCGCGGTAGGTGGCGATGCAACACGAAGATCATCTTCCATCATGCACGATCTTCTCCATTGCCCCTGCGGCCACCATCCTGCGCCGCCTCTCGTTGTTCGGCTTCACCCGGTATCAGCACACCTTGCGTCACCGCGGGAAAGCTTCAGCATCGATCGACGTAGCGGTTCCCGTCGCGGTCGCGGTAGTAGCAGCGGCCCGGTTGTCCCGCGACATTGCCGATCAACGCGCCGGATACGCCGCCGACGGCAGCACCAACCGCAGCGCCGCGAATATTGCCCGTTGCAGCGCCGCCGACGACCGCACCCGTGGCGGCGCCGATGCCGGCGCCTTGTTCCGTCGACGTGCAAGCCACCAACAACAATCCTGCACATCCGATGGCGATGAACCTGTTCATTTGAATTTCCTTCCCATTTCGCCTTAGAGGACTGGTCTACTCCTTATGCCGTCATGGCCGTGCAACAGGGCGGGTATTGGCTCCGGCCGGCCGGCCCGGCACAGTGGATTCATCAAACCACGTCACCGGCCGGAAGTTCCGACCGAGTTGAAGGGGGGCGCCATCGGACTTGATATTTCAATGGATATTCAGGCAGGTGCCATGCTTATCCAGGTTGCTTCAGATACCTCACCGAAGTACCCGCGTCGCATCTCGAACTGGCGGATGGGCTACATGTACATGCGTTGCATGCAGCGGATTCATTGCGGACCCGCATCAATCGGATCATTGACGCGTTAGGAATAGAGCGATGAAAGAGTGGTTCCGGAAGACGTGATTCTTTACTTCGAAATGTCGAATTTCCGGCGAAAGCTGTCATACATATTCTCAAACATCCACGACTTCAGTGACATGCCGTCAGGAAACCGATCGAGATTTGCGAAGGTCACGGCCATAAGCTCCTGTACGAGATCCTCCGCATCGGCCGGATTTTTACAGAGCGCCTGCGCTAACGATCGAAACGTAGGCCCTAGCTCCTCGATTTCAGCCTTCAATCGACGATGTCGGGAAATATTCGTCACGATATTCTCTCTCACTGACTCATGCGATTGTTCCATCGGTTTTCATCGGGACGCATTCGCGCCAGCCCCATATTTTTTTAACGGGTATGATCCTCGGCTTGTTCCTAGGTGGCGAAAAAATGGAAGGATCAGCACCACTTGCAAGGGTGCGCGGACCTAGGCAGGTCACGAGCCTGCAGGACTGTGGGAGGCAAGAACCCTAAACAGCATCTGCTATCGATAATGACTGTTTTCGTGCCACTTATGACATCGAAACGATCCATCGACGGCGAGGCTGCCCGGCAAGCTTCGACAGCTTCCGCGAGCCTTCCGTACAGATAAACCCAAGGTTTGCGAGCGCCACAACCTGCTGCACGCCGATGTCCTTTATGGCGACACGGCACGTTTCATTTGGGATGAGGGTGACCGCCAACGGTTCTGCCAAGATGGCTTTCCTTGCCCTGCGCCGCATCGGAAGACAATCCACCTTCCATGCTGCGCAGCAACTCCAATGCCCTTCGCTTCTCCTCGGAGTCGCCTCGACTGAAGTGGGCTAAGGCCGTCAACGTGGTGAGGTGATGAAGCTTGTCAAAATCCACCACGCCCCCTCGATAGAGCTTGATCAGCTCTGAAGCGAAAGCCTCGCGGCTAACTTCGTTCAGATCGAACCATGGCTGGGCTATTACGACATCGAAGATCTTTTGGAGGTCGTCGATCTCTTCAGGCTGGAGTACTCCCTCCACGAGGTGATGGTAGTTGCGCATTGCCGCCTCTGGGAAGATTCGCAGTCGCGTCCATTGCCAGGCGCAACCGGAATGAATGCGAAACGACCTTGCCTGTATATCAAACCGAGGCACTACGCGAAAGTCGCAAGGGGAAGCGAATAAGCGTGTGGAACAGAACCGAGCGCAGCAGTTTCGCGAGAGTATGGTGGTGCCTTTGCGACAAGGGCCGGCGGAGTTTTTCCCTCCCACTCCACCGGGATACATGACATAGTCAATGGCCAGATGCAGCTGGAGCATTTTTCGATGCCGCGAGAAGCCGTCTGGACGCTGATTTTGTTTGTTCTCCTCATAGTGAGCGCCGCGGTCGGCTCGATATTGCGCACCAGATTGCCGGCGCCGCACCGTGGTACCGAGACGATAGATTTCCTTCGCGTCGTGACGGCCTTGCTCGTGACGTTTGCCGCCCTTGTCATGAGCCTGCTTCTGGCATCGGAACTGACCGCATTCACGACGGCATCCCACGATCGCAACCGCTATGCCGCCGATCTGGCGGAAATGGACGTCTGCCTCAAAAACTACGGCGCCGCATTGGATGGTGAGAGGCAGCTCCTGCGCAGCTATACCGCCGCCGTCATCGCCAGCACATGGCCGGGAGAGCCGCTTCCGCCGGGAATGACGTATCCGGACGTATCAAAATTGCCTTTGATCGGTGAAGCACCCAGTCTGGGGGCACTTCTGAACACCATAGGGCTCGGCATTGCCCGCCAGCAGCCAAATGATCCCCTGCATCAGATCCTTGTGGCCCGTTGCAATCAGCTCTTCGGCAACCTCATGGTCGCGCGGTGGACCGTCATAGAAGATGCGCACGGCTCGCTTTCGGCGCCGTTTCTCGATGTCCTGATCTTCTGGCTTATGCTGGTATTTCTGAGTTTCGGTCTTCAGGCCCCCAGAAATCCGCTGGCGGGCTCCATTGTCGCCGTCGCCATCGTCTCGGTGGCGAGCGTCATGTTTGTCATCCTGGATCTCGATCTTCCCTATGGCGGCCTTTTTGGGATTCCGAGCACGTCCATGCGGCATGCGCTCGCCGATATGCTGGCGCCATAGCGATCTATTGACGGCTAATGCCATAATGATCGACGGCACAGCACAGCTCGCCGAAGGAAATCGCTGCTGCTTACGCGGTCTGCCTGGGCCGCCAGCGCAGCAGATGGGCCTCCAGCGCATAGGCAAGGCGATTGAGGGTGAAGCCCACGAGACCCAGCACGAGAACGCCGACCATGACGAGCGCCATGTCGAACCGCTCGCGGCCGGCAATGACGAGACCGCCGACGCCCGGGCCGACCGCCAGGAAATATTCTGCCTTCTCATAGTTGAAGAACAGCAGCAGCGGCGACCCAGAATAGGTGTATGTGGTGGCATCGACGACAAGATTGGCATTACCCTTCAGCCGCTCGATAACGGCATCGGGTTGAGCAGCAATAGTTGTTGGAACTGACGGCGATTGATCGACATAGGCTTCGCTCCGATGATTTAGGCGGCGGGGCACAGCGTCCCGTTGCAAAAATGATCGTTGTGAATGCCTGAAATCCAAAGGCAGTTTTTCTAGCAGTTGACGAAAGCAATGCTTCGCGCCATGCGGCAAATTGTAGAAAAGACGAAAATTCCGATTGCCGATGCCGAATGACCCCGCCTGAAACGGCCGGCGATGGCTTTTTGCTGGAAGCGTTTGGTTCGCTTGCCAAACGTCTTTCCTGGCCAACAAATGTACAGATTGTAAAAATTTCGAATTCCCCGATAACGACAGAAACTCCAGACATTAGTAATTTATTAATTATAGTCCTCGTCGGAACTATATTTAGAGACGAGGAAAAACACGGCACGTGTTCAGTACAGCCGTCGCGGCTATGTTTGTGTATCATCGTAAAAGTGGAGAGTTCTATGAATATGCCGCTCAGATATACGAATTTGTATTCGAAAAATTCCGAACGACGCACCGTTCTTGTTGCTGGCGGCGCCGGTTTTCTAGGATCTCATCTCTGTGAGTGGCTATTGCGGGATGGCTGTCAAGTCATCTGTGCCGACGACTTCTCGACCGGACGCACGGAGAATTTGCGGCATCTGCTCCGCTACGACGCCTTCAGCTTCGTTCGTCACGATGTCGTCAATCCCATCGATCTGCCGGTCGACGAGATCTATAATCTGGCCTGCCCCGCCTCACCTGTGCACTATCAGGCGGACCCGATCCATACGATGAAGACGTGCGTTTTCGGGTCGTTGAACCTGCTTGAACTGGCGGCCCGTCACCAGGCTCGCATATTCCAGGCTTCCACCTCGGAAATCTACGGAGACCCGCAGGTGCATCCCCAGCCGGAGCGCTATTGGGGCCATGTCAATTCGTTTGGCCCGCGCTCCTGCTATGACGAGGGAAAGCGCTCGGCCGAAACGCTTTTCTATGACTTTCATATGAGACATGGCGTGGACATCCGGATCGCACGCATCTTCAATACCTATGGGCCTCGCATGCGTCCGGACGATGGCCGCGTCGTTTCCAATTTCATCGTCCAGGCACTCAAGGGGCAGGATATTACCGTCTACGGCGACGGATCGCAGACGCGCTCGTTCTGCTATGTCGACGATCTTATCGAGGGCTTCGTTCGGCTGATGGGCAACCCGGCCGCGCTTCATTCGCCGATCAATCTGGGCAATCCGGCGGAATTCAGCGTCCGCGAGCTTGCCGAACAGGTCATCGCGCTGACGGGCTCGCCATCGAAACTTGTCTACAAGCCGCTGCCAATCGACGACCCTCGCCAGCGCCGCCCCGACATCACGATTGCAAAACGGGACTTGGGATGGGAGCCCACAGTCGCTCTCTCTGAAGGTCTGAAGTCGACGGTCGCCTATTTCGAACGGCAGCTTCATCGGCAAGGCAGCGAACTCGTAGAGGTCATCTGATGTCTACGCGCACCATCCTCGTCGCGGGCGGTGCCGGCTTCATCGGCAGCCACACGGCAAAGCTTCTGCACAGAGAGGGTTACGAACCGGTCGTCTACGACAATCTTTCCACGGGCCATCTTGAATCGGTCCGCTGGGGACCATTTGTAGAGGGTGATATTCTCGACACGCCTCGCCTGGTCGAGGCCATCAAGACATACCAGCCCGAAGCGATCATCCATTTCGCAGCGTCCGCCTATGTCGGTGAATCGGTCGAAGAGCCGGCGAAATACTACGCCAACAACGTCAACGGCACGCATTCGCTTCTGGAAGCCTGCCGCACCACCGGTACCGACAAGCTCATCTTTTCATCGAGCTGCGCCGTCTATGGCATACCGGAGCAACTGCCGATCCGCGAATGTGAGCCGCAGCGTCCCATAAATCCCTATGGCCGCACAAAGCTCATCGCCGAACACATGCTGGCCGATTATGCGGCGGCCTACGGGCTTCGCTATGTCGCGTTGCGCTATTTCAATGCGGCGGGAGCCGACCCCGAGCAGGAGCTCGGCGAATGGCACACTCCGGAGACGCACTTGATCCCCCGCGCGCTGCTCGCGGCGACAGGCTCCATCGACTGTCTCGAGGTCTATGGCGACGATTACGATACGCCGGACGGCACCTGTGTGCGCGATTACATCCACGTCATGGATCTGGCTCGCGGCCACGCTCTCGCCGTCAAATATCTGATGGCGGGCGGCGCCAATCTCGCCATCAATCTCGGAACCGGCCGCGGCACGTCGATCAGGGAGGTCCTGGACGCCATCGGGCTTGCCTCGAAACGCTCCGTGCCGGTTGCGATGCGCCCGCGCCGGTCGGGTGATCCGCCGGCGCTCTATGCGGCGTCGGATCTTGCCGCCGAAAAACTCGGCTTCCAACCCCTGTACTCCGATATCGGAACCATCATCCGAACGGCAGCTCCATTCTTCGGATTGGAGACGCAATCATGAGGATGCCCAAGATAAACAGATCCGCCGCACAGGACGAGCCACTGATGGTTCCCATCCTCTCTGGCTATCGGCGTACGGAATATATCGCCTGTGCCACGATATGGTTTGCGGCACTCGTTTATCTTTGGTGGTGGTGGCTCCTGCCGGCTCACCATGTCGATCCGCTCGGATCCATTCTGATCACCACCGTTCTGGCATGGACAACCCTTCTTCCGGTCTATTTCGTCGCCGTATTCTATCGTGCGCGGAAGCCAAACGGGCCGTTACGCCTGCCGGCAGGCAGCCGGGTGGCGATGGTTGTGACAAAGGCACCGTCGGAACCGTTCGATGTCGTTGCCCGCACCCTGGAAGCCATGCTGGCACAGGAGGTGCCGCACGATACCTGGCTGGCCGACGAGGATCCCTCACCTGCGACGATCGGCTGGTGCCGCAGGCATGGCGTTCAATTGTCCACCCGCGAGGGGCGGGAGGATTATCACCGCAAGACATGGCCGCGCCGCACACGCTGCAAGGAAGGAAATCTCGCCTTCTTCTATGACCATTACGGCTATGAACGTTATGACTTTGTCGTCCAGCTCGATGCCGATCACGTGCCGAGCCAGGACTATCTTTACCAGATGCTGCGCCCGTTCGCCGATCCTGCGATCGGTTACGTATCCGCGCCCAGCATCTGCGACAGCAATGCTCGCGAGAGCTGGTCCGCGCGTGGACGCCTTTATGCCGAAGCAAGCATGCATGGATCGCTGCAGGCCGGCTTCAACAACGGCCTGGCGCCGCTCTGCATCGGCTCACACTATGCCGTCCGCACTGCAGCTCTGAAAGATATCGGCGGCCTCGGGCCTGAACTCGCCGAGGATCATTCGACGACGCTCATGATGAATGCACATGGTTGGCGCGGCGTTCATGCCATCGATGCCATTGCCCATGGTGATGGTCCACGTACCTTTACCGATCTCATCACGCAGGAATTCCAGTGGTCGCGCAGCCTGATGATGATCTTGCTGCAGTATTCGCCCAAATTGCTTCCCTGCCTCCCCCCTCGGCTGAGGCTGCAATTCCTGTTCTCGCAGCTCTGGTACCCGCTGTTTTCGCTGTTCATGGCGCTGATGTTCGCGCTGCCGATATTAGCACTCGCGGGAGGACGGAACTTTGTCAATGTGTCCTATCCCGATTTCCTGCTGCATTTCCTGCCGCAATCGTTCCTGCTGATCGCGTTTGCCTATCGCTGGCGCCGTACCGGCACGTTCAGGCCGGTGGATGCCAAGATTCTCAGCTGGGAAGTCACGCTGTTTCTGTTTGCGCGCTGGCCATGGGCGCTTGCCGGCACAATTGCAGCAATACGGGATTGGACGACCGGATCTTTCGTCGATTTCCGCGTCACCCCGAAAGGCACGTCCAATGTCGATCCACTGCCCTTCCGCGTGCTTGCGCCTTATGCACTTCTGTCTCTCGTCTCCATCGTACCTGTCCTGATGGTTCGCGATGCGGGAGAAACGAGCGGCTTCTATATCTTCGCAACCATGAATGCGGCGATCTACACGCTGCTGCTATCGGTGATCATTCTGAAGCATGCGCAGGAGAATACCATCTCCATGAGCAGCCGCTTCTATCGTCCCGCCGTTGCAAGCGCAATGCTCGTTCTCGTCGCCCTGCCGGGGCTTGCAGCCAGGGAGCGCGGTGCCGAAGGAGTACTGTCGCTGACGTGGAGCACGAGCGGCTATGCCCTTTTCGTGGAGCGCTCGTCGGTGGCGGGGGCGGGCGTCAGCGGACGCAAGCTGCATCGGATCATGTTCGATCCGCATTGGCATGATGCCAACGCAATGACGGAAGTTCCCAGCAGGAGGGGCGCATAGGCGCAACAAACCATGAAGATAGCTGTTGTCGGAACGGGATATGTGGGTTTGGTCAGCGGCGCCTGCTTCGCCGAGTGGGGCCACACCGTCGTTTGCGTGGACAAGGATCCGCCCAAAATTGCCGGTCTCCGCCAGGGCAGAATGCCGATTTACGAGCCGCACCTCGACGAAATGGTCGAACGAAACTGTGCGTCGGGACGGCTTGATTTCACCTGCAACCTCGCTCGGGCGGTCAAGGAAGCGGCTATCGTCTTTATCGCCGTCGGCACTCCGCCTCGCACCGATCGGGGGGAACCCGATCTTTCCAGCCTCTACCGCACGGCGAGCGACCTTGCGCCGTTGATAGCCGACGACACGGTTGTCGTCGTCAAATCGACCGTGCCCGTCGGCACCGGCGACATGGTGCAGAAGATCATCGGGGCGACACGCAAGCCGGGCACGTTTTCCGTGGCCTCCAACCCGGAATTCCTGTGCGAAGGCGTTGCGGTACGCAATTCGCTCGCGCCGGACCGTGTCGTAATCGGGGTAGACGACGAGCGTGCCTATAAGCGCCTGCTGGAACTCTACGCCGACCCGATGGATCTCCAGGACATACCGCTTGTGGTGACGGCGCGGCGAACTGCGGAATTGATCAAATATGCGGCCAACGCATTTCTGGCGACGAAGATAACCTTCATCAACGAGCTTGCCGATCTTTGTGAACGTCTGGGCAGCGATGTCGAGGAACTGGCACTCGGGATAGGATTGGACAAGCGCATAGGCACGACCTTCCTGACGGCAGGTCCCGGCTTCGGCGGATCCTGTTTTCCAGGGGATACGCTCGCTCTTCTGCGAACCGCACAGGACCATGGGGTCGCGCTGCGCGTCATCGAAGAAACCGTTGCGGCGAATGACGCCCGCAAGCGGCGCATGGCGCTCAGGGTCGTCGAAGCGCTTGGCGGCAATATGGACGGCCTGACCGTCGCCGTTCTCGGCCTCACATGCAGGCCCGACACGGACGACATGCGCGAAGCCCCCTCGGTCCCGCTGATCGAAGCGCTCCAGCGCTTTGGCGGCCATATTCGAGCTTATGATCCAATGGGCATCGAGAATGCCGCGAAGATCCTCGATGACGTGGTGTTTTGCGACGATCCTTATGACTGCGCGCGCAATGCCGATGCAGCGGTCGTCATGACGGAATGGGCAATCATCAAGAACCTCGATCTGATCCAGCTCAAGGCGAATATGCGCCAGCCCATCCTGGTGGATCTCAGAAACGCCTTTCGCAGGGACGCCGCCGCACAGCTCGGATTCCGTATTTCGACCATCGGAAATTCGGCCAGCACAAAGGGCGATGTCCGAAGCATGGCGAGACAGAGGAACAAATCCCTAGGGACCGCCAAGGTCATACCAATTGCTATGGGGGAGAAAGACAATGGCATCATCATATAACAAGCCGAGCCCTCTGGTCCGCGCAAGCGCGGCGACGCTTGCCGCCGTCATCATCCTCGGATCTGTCGCGTCAAGCAGCGCGGCGGCCGCGGGCAAGGACCTCAAATTGCCGGTCGACGCTCGCCCCATGACGGCGTTCGAACTTTACCAACTCTATCGCGACAAGAGCTGGCAATGGCCGGATGGCGCCGGGCAGATGCAGGACGCAAATCGTCGTTTCGCTGCCTGGGTCGACGGCAAGGAAGGCAAATCCTGGGCCGAAGGCCGTTGGAGCGTAAGCGATGCCGGCCGCATGTGCTTTGAAGCGACCTGGTACGCGGCGAATGGCAAATTCCCGGCCAAGACCTGCTTTCTGCACCGCATTCTCAATGAAACCGTATACCAGAAGCGCGAGCCCGGTGGGACATGGTTCATATTTCGCCATGCCGCGGCCAAAGACGCCGACGAGGCGAAAAAGCTGATCGCCAGCGATCTGGTTACTGAACGACTGAGCATCGTGAAAGCCACCTTGAACACGAGCAAGGCCGAACTGAAGAAGGAGGCAGTCCAATGAAAACGGCATTCAAGTTTACCGCAGCCGTCGTTTGCTTCGCAGGTTTGTCCGGAGCGATCTACGCCGCCAACAATGGTCTCGAAACGGCAGGCGGCAGTCAGAACATGTTCCATGACAAGAGGCCGATCATCACACCGCAATCGCTGCCATCGGGCGCATACGATCCGAACGGCGATTTCTCGAATGACCCCAATCCCAAGATCGAGCATCTTTTCCTTCCCTGGGAAGATGTGGATCTGGCAACACTTGGGGTCGCCGACAGCTATGCGCGCCAGCGCGGCCGCTCGCTGCTGATCACAGTCGAGCCCTGGTCCTGGGCACGCAACTGGCGCGTCACGCCGGACGATCTTTTCCAGGGGATCGTGGATGGGCACTACGATGCGAACATGGCATCGATATGCTCGGCCGCCGCCAAGCTAAAGCAGCCCGTTACCATTCGCTGGGCCCAGGAAATGGATGAAAAGAACGGGCAGTTCACCTGGGCCTACTGGAACCCGGCGCAATATGTGAAGGCGTATAAGCACGCCATCGATGTCTGCCGCCGCCATCTTCCGTCCGCCAAATACATGTGGTCGCCGATGGGCAAGGAAGGGCTTGAAGCCTATTATCCGGGAGATCAATATGTCGATGTCGTAGGCCTCTCGGTCTTCGGCTACCAGCCTTTCGACCAGCGCATGCTTGGACGCGACTCGACCTTCGTCGAGGCGACCAAACCAGGCTATGACCGCGTCAAAGCTTTCGGAAAGCCGATCGTGATCGCGGAGCTGGGCTACCAGGGAAATGAAGCCTATGTCCATGCCTGGGCCGAGGAAGCCGCCAAACCGCATGACGAGTTCAAGAATATCGTTGGAGTGGTGTATTTCGACGATCGCGAGACCTACCCGTGGCCTCATGGTCTTGGACGGCCGGACTGGCGTGTTGTCAGCCCTCTGTTGAACTGAAACAACAACAAGAATGGAGGCGAAGATGTCTCTTGCAAGGTTCTTTATATCAGGTGTAGCCCTATCGATGTTGCTGTTGGGTGGATCGGCACATGCTGCGAGCCGGCAGCATGCCGATTGGATAATCGAGCGCTCTGCCATTCAGGCAACATCGATAAGCGCCTCGGACGTGCGGAGCCTTTACGGCGGCCGGTCGTGGATTTGGAAAGATGGTGCCGGCTATTTTTCAGCCAAGCAAGGCAGCTTCATGGCCTGGTCGCATACCGGCGCCGAGAAAACTTATGCCAAAGGCACCTGGTATGCGACCTTCAACGGCAAGCTATGCATGAAGGCGCGTTGGCAGAGCAAGAAATACGACGTGGAAAAGACGTCCTGCTTTCTGCATCGTGAGAAAGACGGCGTCATCTACCAGAAGCGTCTACCGGACGGAAAGTGGTATGTATTTCGTCACGATCCGCCGAGGCATGACGACGAGGCAATGAAACTGCGCAAAGGCAACTATGTCAGCCGGCACTTACCTAGCTAACCGGATGCGGAGAAGATGTCGAGCACGCGGGATCAATCGACTATGACGACACCATCGATTGAGACATTCGGGACCGTTCTGGCAATGGGATCAATTGCCAGAAGGTTTCAACCGTTCAACGATTGTAGCAATGAGAGGTGCGTCCAAAGCCGCTCGGCGTGCAGATATAGGGTGCGCCCTTGAAATACTCGTCGGCCGAAACCGTTGTCCGCTTGCGGATCTGACCGGTCCCATAAAAGTACATATTGCTTTCGCTTTTCTTCATGTACAGGTCGATGGTCTTGTATTTATATTTATCCAAGGTTGCGGAAACCGCATTTTCTACAGGATAGGCAAGAAAAAGGATGCACAAGCAAACAGAAGTCAAGCTTGAAACAAGGCGGGAAAGATAAAACTTCGGCTCAATTGGGTTTACTACCATTTGCTTACTTCCATGTCCTCTATGTTTCGTTTCTACATCCATTCAAATTATTTCGATCTCTCGATAAAACTCTTGAAACTATTAGAGAATAATGCTTAAGTAACTGTTACGAGTATTGAAGTAAGGTTTGCGGCAATGCGACCCTCTCGGGTATCAGTTTTGCGTTCCTTGCGATGGCCGCCGGAGATCATCACCCGGGCAGTTTGGCCTTCCGCCAAGCTGCTCGCCGCGCTGTCGAACAGAACTTTCCGTCTCATCAAAGATGAGGACGCAACCTGTCGTGCGTTTATCCCTCTCTCTTCCTGTTACAATACGGAAACAGATTCGTTCCGGCATGAAAAGTTGGAAATCAGGCTGGATCTCACGAGAAGGCGGCTAATCCACAAACAAATGTGGTTTTAATATGATCAACTGGTGTTGGGGCCAGCTGCAGAATTTTCAAGGGGCGCGCTGCAGCCGCGGCAAGTACAACACGCCATGTAGTGTCGAGGGATCGCTACAATGATGTGGGGCAAAGCAGATATTTCGTTTGAACAGCCCAAGGCCGTCGAGCGCCGGCGCTGGCCCCGCTCACCTCAGGCACCGCTTTACAGCGAGCTTCCCGAAACAACGGAGCTGGCGTCGCTGCCGTTTTCGACGGAGGAGTTGCGCCCCGATCGACAATTTGCAGCCTGGCAGGAGCGCATGGCTCCGCTGGTCGATATGCGGCTGCAGAACCAAGCAAAAGCGTGCGAGCCGTTCGCGGTTAAGCAGGTCGTATGGAACCTCGAAGGAGTCTTGCTCATTCAGCAGGACACTCCGGCATTCAGTTTCGAACGCTCCCCCGAAAAGGTGCGCTTCAGCTCGATAGATCATTGGCAGATCACCTTCCTGCGCACTGGAAAGACATGGACGAGCGTTAACGGCAAGGTTGTCGAAAACGAGCCCGGCATGATGGAAATCCGAATGCTGGGCTGCCCCTTTTACGGACGAACCTCGCCGGCGCAATCCACGACGCTGATCCTGCCATGCGATCTGTTTGCCGCCTATGGCGGACTGCCGAGCGCCAGCAGCAATATTGTCCTTGGAGGCCCGCGCGTCTCGTTACTTTCGAGCTACATGGATTTCCTCGAAGTCAATCTCCTTCGCTTGACCAGAGATGATCTTCCAGGCGTCAGGAACCAGCTTCGCGAGATGGTGTTCCATACAATCTCCCCCTTGGTCCACAGCGAAATCGACGGCGAAATATCGCAAAGCGGTTTGATGACCCGGGCAAGGCATTTCATTCAGAACAACCTGGGCTCCGCAGAATTGACGCCGGAAACCCTGAGCCGCGAATTGGCGATCTCGCGGACGCGCCTTTACGAGCTGTTTCAGACCTCGAGCGGAGTGCTCAACTATATAAGAAGAAGACGGCTTCTGGCCGCGCGCGCCGCACTCAACGATCCCGCCGATGGCCGGAAAATCGGCGAAATCGCCAGCCAGTTCTGTTTCGAGTCCGCCGCCAACTTCTGCCGGGCTTTCACCCATGAGTTCGGCTACAACCCAAGCGAAGTGCGCAGGCATTCGCGCGATTTCAAGACGGAAGCGCCGTCGCGCACGGCTATGGTCTCAAGCTTCGATAACTGGCTCGGTACGCTTGGTCTTTGACGATAAAGACCGACAGCGACGTCGCAATGTCCTGCCTTGCAAGGCCAGGAGCCTGTTTGATATCGTCGCCAAGCGTGATATGTTCCGTATTTGTTCGACCCGCTGCGATTTATGGCGGCGTTGAACGCCGGAGTATGATGTCGAAAACTGCGTGCGGTTTTCAGACGACATCATCCACACAACGTCATTTCAGCGCGGCCTGATCCCAGCGCGGATTACCGAGACGATAATGAACGATATGAGCTCGACGCCGGTCCGCAAAATCATCCATGTGGACATGGATGCGTTCTACGCGTCGGTCGAACAGCGTGACAATCCCGAACTGCGCGGCAAGCCGCTTGCGGTCGGCGGGTCCGCGGCGCGCGGCGTTGTGGCGGCGGCAAGCTATGAGGCCCGCGCCTTCGGCGTTCGTTCGGCCATGCCATCGGTGACGGCGAAGCGCAAATGCCCGGATCTGATTTTCGTGCCGCCGCGCTTCGACGTCTACAAGGCCGTGTCGCAGCAGATCCGCGAGATCTTCGCCGAATATACGCCGCTGATCGAGCCGCTCTCGCTCGACGAGGCGTATCTCGACGTCACCGAAAACCTCAAGGGCATGGAGATTGCCACCGAAGTCGCGCTGGAAATCCGGGCCAGGATCAAGCAGGTCACCGGGCTCAATGCTTCCGCCGGCATCTCCTACAACAAGTTTCTCGCCAAGATGGCAAGCGATCTGAACAAGCCCAACGGCCAGGCGGTGATCACGCCGAAGAACGGGCCAGCCTTTGTCGAGGCGCTGCCCGTCGGCAAATTCCACGGCGTGGGGCCGGCGACCGCCGAACGCATGCGCAAATACGGCATCGAAACCGGGCTCGATCTGAAAGCGAAGTCCCTCGCCTTCCTGCAGGAGCATTTCGGAAAGTCCGGATCGTATTTCTACGGGATCGCCCGGGGCATCGACGAACGCCAGGTGAGGCCCGACCGGATCCGCAAATCCGTCGGCGCAGAGGATACGTTTCCCGAGGATATCGACGATCTCGATCTGGCTACGGCGGAATTGCGGCCGCTTGCAGAGAAGGTCTGGCACTACTGCGAGGCAAGCGGCATCAGCGGCAAGACGGTAACCGTGAAGATCAAATACTCTGATTTCACGCAGGCCACGCGCAGCCGGACCATCCCTGTTCCGGTCGCGGGCTTGAGCGAGATCCTCGAAGCGGCATCTGCACTTCTGGCGACCGTCCATCCGTTCAGGCGGCCGGTTCGGCTGCTCGGCGTCACGCTTTCATCGCTGACGAACGAAGAAACCGACGATAGCCGCGCACAGCCCCAGCTCGATCTCGGCATTTAATTGCCGGTCACGGTGGAGACACGGTGAACCCAGGCCTTGCCTTGGTCCATGCGTGCCGAATCTGTAGAAATATGACTAAATTCCTCTTGTTTTTGACCGGCCGGCAAGGCTATACCGCCGCGGATGTTTTCAACCGTCCCTCTCTGGCCGCAAACGATCAGGATATTTTTCGTGACCATTTTGAAATCGCTTTTGGCCGTCTCGGCTCTTTGCATGGCGCTTGGCCTTGCCGTACCGGCGGCATCTGCCGCATCCACCAGCTATCCGTTGACACTCGATAATTGCGGAACCAAGGTCACTTTCCAGAAAGCGCCGGAACGGGCGATCGGGCTTGGCCAGAACAGTGCCGAAATTCTTCTTTTGCTTGGTCTGCAGGATAAAATGGCCGGCACCGCCTTCTGGCCCAACAAGGTTCTGCCGCAGCTTGCGGAAGCCAATTCCAAGGTCAAGCTGCTGACGGTCGAGTTTCCGACCTTTGAATCGATCCTCTCGGAAAATCCTGATTTCGTTGCAGCCGCACTACCGACCCTGATGGGACCGAGCAGCAAGGTGGCAAAGCGCGAGGACTTCGAGAAGCTCAATATTCCCACCTATGTTTCCCCCAGTGTCTGCCCAGCCCAGGGCGCCTCTCAGGACAAATACGGCAATGCCGCCCGTAGCCAGATCTGGAACATGAGCGCGCTTTACCAGGAAATCGATGAGCTCTCGCAGATTTTCGATGTCCGCGACAAGGGCCAGGCGCTGATCGAGGATTTCAAAAAGCGGGAAGCGGCACTGCGCGCGAATGCGCTGAAGGACGGTAAGAAGCTCTCCTATGTCTTCTGGTTCTCCAGCCCGTCGTCATCTGCAGATGCCTATGTCGGCGGAAAAAACAGCCCTTCAGCTTATATCGCCGACCTGCTTGGCGGCCGCAATGCCATTACTACCGAAGCGGAATGGCCGACACTGGGCTGGGAGAGCATCATAGCCGCCAATCCGGACGTCATTGTCGTCGCCAGCCTCGACCGCAATCGCTGGGAGCTCGACAAGCCGGAAGCCAAGATCAAGTTTCTCACCACCGACCCGGCCGTCAGCCAGCTTCCCGCGGTCAAGAACAAGGCCATCGTCGTCATGGACGGTCAAGCCATGAACCCGACCATCCGCACGATCTATGGCGCCGAGCAGGTGGCCCAGCAGCTCAAGGCCCTTGGTCTGCTGAAGTGATCGACGCGTACCGCAACCTGCGGCAAGTGGCTGCCCTCGGCCTGTTGCTGCTGGCCTCCCTTGCAGCGATCGGCCTAATCATCGGTATCAGCGTCGGTATCGGCGACCTGCCGATACCGCTGTCGACGACGTTTTACGCCATCACCAACAGGCTGGGCTGGACAGGCGTCGAGCTCAACCGCATCCACGAAACGGTCATCTGGGATTATCGCCTCAGCCGGGCATTGGTGGCGGCTTTCTGCGGAGCGGGCCTGGCGCTGTCGGGCGCAATCATGCAATCGCTGCTCCGAAATCCCCTTGCCGAACCCTATGTGCTCGGCATCTCGGCGGGTGCTTCGACGGGGGCCGTCGCAGTCGTCATCCTGGGCGTCGGCGCCGGTGCGGTTTCACTGTCGGCAGGCGCCTTTGCCGGCGCATTCGCCGCCTTTTTCTTCGTCGCTCTCCTTTCCAATGGCACACGAGGCGGCACGGACCGCACCATCCTTGCCGGCGTCGCCGCCTCCCAGCTGTTCAACGCCGCGACGTCCTATATCGTAACGACATCGGGGAACGCCCAACAGGCACGTGATGTCATGTTCTGGCTGCTCGGGAGTTTCGGCGGCGTCCGCTGGCCGGAATTCATGCTGGTATCGACGATCGTCGGCTTCGGGCTTGCCGCCTGCCTGCTCTACGCGCGGATCCTGGATGCCTTCACCTTTGGCGACGAGGCAGCCTCGTCGCTTGGCGTCAATGTCGGGCGGGCGCGGATGGGGCTCTTTGCGCTGACCGCGATGATGACGGCAACCATCGTCAGCATGGTCGGCTCGATCGGCTTTGTCGGTCTCGTCGTACCGCACACGGCGCGCTTCGTCGTCGGGCCGCTTCACATCCGCCTGCTGCCGGCTTGCGCCATCATCGGAGCGATGTTCATGGTACTGGCGGATATCGCCTCACGCGCCCTCATCCCACAGCAGGTCCTGCCGATCGGGGTGGTTACGGCGCTTGTCGGCGTCCCGTTCTTTGCAATCATCCTCTATCGGTTCCAACGCGCGTCATGAGCATCAAGGCTGACAACATCATCTGGAAAATCGGCGGAAAGACCGTGCTCGACGGCGTCTCCTTCGAAGCGCCTGCGGGAAAAATGCTCGGCCTGCTCGGGCCGAATGGCTCGGGGAAAACGTCGCTCTTGCGTCTGCTGGCCGGATTGAAGAAGCCGAATTCCGGCCGCATCACGCTTGAAGGGCGCGACCTTGACAAGATGCCTCGCCGGGCGATCGCACGGCGTGTCGCCTTTGTAGAGCAGCACAGCACGACCAATGCCAATCTCCAGGTCATCGACGTCGTAAAGCTCGGCCGATTTCCGCATCGGTCGATGTTCTCAGGCTGGACCTCGGCCGATGACGAAAGCGTGGAAAGCGCCCTTGAGCGCGCCGGGATGAAGGAAAAGCGCAACGACCGTTGGCAGAGCCTGTCGGGCGGAGAGAAACAGCGCACCCATATTGCCCGCGCCCTGGCGCAGGCACCGAAGGAGCTCATCCTCGACGAGCCGACCAACCATCTCGACATCCAGCATCAGATCAGCCTGATGCGGTTGGTTTCCGGCCTGCCGGTCACCAGCATCATCGCCCTTCACGATCTCAACCACGCCGCCATGTTCTGCGACCAGCTGATCATCATGCAGCAGGGCCGGATCGTCGCCTCCGGCACCCCGGAAACTGTGCTGACCGAAGACCTCCTGCGGGACGTCTTCGCCGTGGAAGCCCGGGTCGAGATCTCGCCTCATCACGAGCGGCCGCATATCCATTATCTGCGATAGGTCACTTGAGCCGGCCGCCTGTCTCTCGAATGCGGGCGGCAAAGCGATCGAAGCCGTCTTAGCCGGTAAGCGGGAATCCGGACCGTGACATCCTTTTTCGTTACCGGCAAAAGACGGCTTACTTTCACACCGGGCTTGCGAGACGTCGCGAATATGGAGAACTATATTCCGCACCAATGACCCATGCCAAAGTGAAGAACATCGGGAGGAACAAATGACGGATAGGCTCAAGGGCAAGATTGCCATCATTTCAGGCGGGGCCACCGGCATGGGCGGAGCGGCCTCGCGCTTGTTTGCGGCAGAAGGTGCGAAGGTCGCGATCATCGATCGAAATGCCGCAGCGGCGGCGGAGACGGTGCAGGCCATTCAAGAAGCCGGTGGCATTGCCGATTATTGGGTCGCTGACGTTTCGGACGAAGCAGCCGTCAATGCGGCCGTCGAAGGTATCGAAGAGCGTTTCGGCGCCGTGACCGTACTCTTCAATCATGCCGGCACCATCGTCATCAAGCCGTTCCTCGAGACAACATTGGAGGAATGGGAATGGTTGCATGGCGTCAATGTGCGCTCCATGTTTCTGACGACCAAGGCAGTGCTGCCGGGCATGATCGCAGCCGGCGGCGGCTCCATCGTCTGTACATCATCGATCTCGGCGGTTGCGGCAACACCGATGGAAGTGCTTTACGATACGACGAAAGGCGCCGTGCACATGTTCGCCCGCGCCATTGCCGTCGAGTTTCGCGATCGCAATATTCGTTGCAATGCCGTTTGCCCCGGCTTCATCCGCACGCCGCACGGCTTGCGCGAGGTGGCTGCGCTGCAAGCTCTTGGTGTTGATGTTTCGGACGCAGCAATCGCCGCGCAGCAAGGCCGGATCGGAGAGCCGGAAGATGTTGCGCGCGCCGCCCTCTACCTTGCCTCTGACGAGTCCAATTTCGTCAATGGCATCCATCTTTTCGTCGACAATGGATTTACCGCAATCTGAACCTCTGACAGCTCGGCAACTGCGTCTCATTGCCATCCGGCATGGTCTGCATGCTTTCTTGACATCGGCTCATTATACAATATATAATATTGTATATTAATATGAATAGAGAACAGCGCCATGGACGCCGTACAAATCAATGATCGACTGACAGTATCGGCCCAACCGGAAACGGCCGCCTTTGCTGGCTTTGCGGAGCGCGGCTTCGTGGCGGTCATCAATGCTCGTCCGGAGGGTGAAGAGCAGGGTCAACCCGGCAATGCCGCCGAGGCCGCCGCCGCTCGCGCTGCCGGTCTCGGTTATACCTTCCTGCCGGTTACCAACTCCACCATTACCGACGCGGATATCGATGCCTTTCAGAAAACGTTGAAAGATGCGAAAGGGCCGGTCCTTGCTCATTGCAAGAGCGGCACTCGCGCGCTGGCGCTCTATGCAATCGGCGAGGTGCTCGACGGGCGGATGAAGCGCGAAGACGTGGTGACCTTCGGCAAGGGTCATGGGTTTGACCTGACGGGCGCGGCCAATTGGCTCGCTCGAAAAGAGCGGAAAATACCCCATGTCAAGGGCTTCTACGACGCGCGCACCGGCAGCATCCAGTATGTCGTCAGCGACCCGGCAACTCGGGCTTGCGCCATCATCGATCCTGTCTTGGATTTCGACGAAAAATCCGGCGCCACTGCCACCCTCAATGCTGATGCGATCCTGGATTACGTGCACGCCGAAAATCTCGCCGTTGAATGGATTCTCGACACCCATCCCCATGCCGATCATTTCACGGCAGCCTCCTACCTGAAGGAGAAGACCGGCGCATCGACCGCGATAGGCTCACGTGTGGTTGACGTCCAGAAGCTCTGGAAAGATATCTACAATCAGCCGGACATGGCTGCCGACGGCTCGCAATGGGATCGGATATTTGCCGATGGTGACACGTTCAAGATCGGCAATCTCGAGGGTCGCGTCATATTCTCGCCCGGCCATACGCTTGCTTCAGTCACCTATGTCATCGGCGACGCAGCCTTCATTCACGACACGATATTCATGCCTGATTCGGGTACGGCGCGGACCGATTTCCCGGGCGGCAGTGCCAAGGCTTTGTGGAATTCCATTCAGAACATCCTGGCGCTTCCCAATGAAACGCGCCTGTTCACCGGCCACGATTATCAACCTGGCGGTCGAAACCCGAAATGGGAGAGCACGGTCGACGAGCAGAAGCGGTCCAATGCGCATCTCGCTGGCATGACGGAAGACCGATTTGTGGCGCTACGCGAAGCGCGCGACCGGACACTGCCCATGCCGAAGCTGATCCTCCACGCACTTCAGGTGAATGTGCAGGGTGGTCGTTTGCCGGAGCCTGAGGACAACGGCCGCCGTTATCTCAAATTCCCGCTCGACGCATTGCAGGGGGCTGCATGGTAACGGAAATCGAAAAATCGGTTCTCTCCGCCATGTCGCTCGAGGATATGGCGAGGCGGTCGGCCGAGGTCGCATCCCTCCTGCGGACATTGGCGCATCCCATGCGACTGATGCTTGCATGCAGCTTGGCCGAAGGCGAATATTCAGTCAGCGAATTGGAGGAAAAGCTCGACATCCATCAGCCTAATCTGTCGCAACAGCTTGGGGTGTTGCGCGAAGCGGGTGTCGTCGAAACCCGTCGAGAGGCCAAGCAGATCTTCTACCGATTGACGGAGGAAAAAGCCGCGCAGCTTATCGAAGCGCTCTATTCGATCTTCTGCCTGCCGGAGGAAAGGTCATGACCGGGCATTTATCGGCCGTCTTCGCCGCCATTTGCCAGCGGAACGAATAATCCGAGTTTCACGTCGCGCAGGACCACATTCGTATGCATGCGGCGGATCTGGGGATTCTCCGCCATGATCAAGGCGGCGATATCGTCATAATGCTCGACATCCCTGGCTGTGACGATCGCAATGAGGTCGACGGCGCCGGTGACATAATAGACCTGCTGGATGTGATCCTGTTTCTCCGCCCACATTCGGAACTTGGCAAGCGCATCATAGTTGTCCCGTTCGATCTCCATGCCGACGATGAAGACCATCGAAGTTCCGGTCGCCTTACGGTCCACGACCGCAATTTCGGCCTTGATGATACCATCCTCGCGCAACCTTTTCAGGCGTCGCTGCACGGCGGACGTCGAAAGACCGACCTCGTCGGCGATGGCTTCGGCGGTGAGCTGACAGTTGCGTTGGACGATATCGAGGATATCGCGATCGAAGCGATCCAGATTTTCCATCCCATTCCTCTGGTCGGGTGATGAAATTGCGTGGCGACATCCTCATTCTATCACAAAAGATGCATTTGAAATAGATTTTTGCTTTTTTTATGCAGAACGATCGGAAATTGCGCGCAAATTCCGCTTACCTTCGCGATATTCTCCGCAAATTGTCTTTTATCGGAATTATGCATGGCAGAGCCCTCCTCCCAGGCACTTTGTGTGGAAGATCTTCACAAGAGCTTTGGTTCACACGAAGTCCTCAAGGGCATTTCAACCTCGGCTAGGCAAGGGGATGTCATTGCCGTCATCGGCTCGTCCGGTTCCGGCAAGAGCACGTTTCTGCGGTGTATAAATCTGCTCGAAATGCCCGACCGTGGACGCATCGTCGTCAATGGCGAGGAAATCGCCTTGAAGCAGGCACGGCAAGGACGGACGCAGCCGAAAAGTTGGCGACAGATCGAGCGGATCCGCAGGGGCCTCGGCATGGTATTCCAGAGTTTCAATCTCTGGGCGCACATGACTGTTTTCGAAAACGTCATCGAAGCTCCGGTGCATGTTCTGGGCTTCCCTCGCCGCGAAGCGATCGAAAAGGCGGAGGCTCTTCTCGATAAAGTCGGGCTTTACGACAAGCGCGATGCCTATCCGGCCTTTCTTTCCGGAGGTCAGCAGCAAAGAGCGGCAATCGCCCGCGCACTCTGCATAGACCCGGCGGTGATGCTCTTCGACGAACCGACATCGGCGCTCGACCCGGAACTGGTGGGTGAAGTGCTCAAGGTCATCCGCGATCTCGCCGAAGAAGGCCGGACCATGCTGCTGGTCACGCATGAGATGCGGTTTGCCCGCGACGTCTCGAGCCACGTTCTTTTTCTTCATCAGGGACGGATCGAGGAAGAGGGGGCGCCTGAGCAGGTCTTCGATGCTCCGCTCAGCGCTCGCTGCCGCGAATTCACCGGCATGCTTTCGCCCTGATCTTCACGTCCCCGCAGAACCAACAACACCAGGAGAACCCCGCACATGAAACTGCTTCCCATGCTGCTTGCCGGCGTAACACTTGCCCTTTCCGCCTTCACGGCGCAGGCCGAAGTCCGCTTCGGCATCATGAACGAGTCCTATCCGCCCTTCTTCGCCAAGGATGCCTCCGGCAAATGGCAGGGCTGGGAGATCGACATGATGGACGCCGTCTGCGAGCAGATGAAAGAGAAGTGCTCGATCGTCGAGCTTTCCTGGGACGGTCTCATTCCGGCACTTCAGAGCAAGAAGTTCGACGTGATCTGGTCATCGATGTCGAATACGGCGGAGCGTTCGAAAGTCATCGATTTCACCGACAAATATTACAATACGCCCAGCACGCTGATCGGCCCGAAGGACCAGAAGCCCGGCGCGACGGCAGACGATGTCAAGGGCAAGACCATCGGCATCCAGGTGTCGACCATTCAGTCGGAATATTACAAGAGATACTTTGCCAAGGTCGCGGACGAAAAGACCTACCAGACGCTCGATGAAGCGTTTCAGGATCTTGCAGCCGGCCGCATCGACTATGTCTTCGGCGATTCGCTTGCGCTTGATGCCTTCCTGAAAAGCGATGGCGGCAAGGATTGCTGCGCCAAGATGGGCGACGTCGCCGACGACAAGGAAATCCTTGGAGCCGGCGTTTCCGGCGGCTTGCGCAAGGAAGACACCGCACTCAAGGCAAAGCTCAATGCGGCCATCGCCGCGGTGCGCGCCAACGGCAAATATGACGAAATCACCAGGAAGTATTTCAGCTCCGACATCTACGGCGCCAAGTAAACGATCGTAGCGATGGCGACCTCCCAACAAGGCATTCTCGACCTGCTCTCCCCCTATCCGCCCGGATGGGGTGGAGTGCTGCTGACGGGCGCCGCCTCCACGGTCGCCATCTCCGCCGGCGCGTTTCTGATAGGCCTTCTTCTTGGTATCGGCGGCGCACTGGGCAAGCTTTCCGGCATCAGGCCACTCAGCCTTTTGCTGGAACTTTACACCACCGCCATCCGCGCGGTCCCCGAGCTGATCCTGATCGTCGGGCTCTATTATGCCGGAATGGACGGTCTCAACCGGCTCCTTGCGGTGCTCAATTTCCCCGCCTTCGAATTGAATGGCTTTGCGGTCGCCATCGCCGTGCTCGGCTTCGTGCAGGGTGCCTACATGACGGAGGTGCTGCGCGGTGCGATCCTTGCCATTCCCGTCGGCCAGGTCGAGGCGGCAAAGGCTTTCGGCATGGGACCGCGTCTGCGTTTCCGCCGCATCATCCTGCCCGCCCTGCTGCCGAACGCGCTACCGGGACTTGCCAATCTTTGGATGTCGGTCACCAAGGACAGCGCTCTCGTCGCGGTCGTCGGCTACCAGGAGCTCGCTCTCGCCACGCGTCTCGCCGGCGCGAGTACCAAGCATTACTTCATCTTTTTCCTGGCCTCCGCCCTCATTTATCTCGCCCTCACGCTCGTCTCGAATGCGGTGTTCAAGCTGATTGAGCGTCGGGTGCGGCGTGGCCAGCCGAAGCTTGCGTGAGGAGCGTTGACATGACCTTCGCATGGATCAATGCCTACTGGCCGCTTCTGTTGACCGGAGCCTGGCAAACGCTGTCGCTGCTTGCTATTTCCGTTGTCTTCGGCTTCATCATCGCAATCGGCCTCGCCTTCGCGCAGATCAGCAGCAATCGCCTTCTCCGGTATGTCGCCAGCGCTTATTGCACCTTCTTCCGGGGTACGCCGCTGCTGATCCAGCTCTGGCTGCTCTATTATGGCGTCGGCTCTCTTTTGCCTGTCATCCCCGGCATTCGCCAGAGCCTGCTTTGGCCGGTCCTGCGCGAAGGCTTTTTCTTCGCCGCCGTCAGCTTTACGCTGAACTATGCGGCTTACGAAGCGGAGGTGCTGCGCGGCGCATTGCTTGCCGTCCCGAAAGGCGAGCTGGAGGCCGGCCGCGCATTCGGCATGCGGCCCTTCACGCTGACACGGCGCATCTGGCTGCCACGCGCCATTCGCATCGCATTGCCGACGATCGGCGGCGAAATCGTCATGCAGCTGAAAGCGACGCCGCTGGCCTTCACCGTCACGGTGATGGATCTCTACGCCGTTGCCACCAAGGTGCGTCAGGACACGCTGCTCGTCTACGAGCCGCTGATGGTCGTGACCATCTTCTATCTCATCATCACAGCCATGATCGCGCGAGCCTTCCGCTTCCTGGAGGCGCAGGTTCCCGTGCGGCGCTAACCGGGGGCACGAAGGAGGGGCCGCACCTCTCCGCATGCCCGACCTTTCTGGAGATCCATTCATGAGCAAATTCCTGATCCTCGACGGCGGCATGAGCCGCGAACTCCTTCGTCTCGGCGCCGAGTTGAAGCAGCCGGAATGGTCGGCACTGGCGCTGATCAATTCGCCCGAGATAGTCCGACAGGTCCACGACGAATTCATCGCCGCCGGCTCGGACGTCATAACCACCAACAGCTACGCGCTCGTGCCATTCCATATCGGTGAAGAGCGGTTCCGGGCCGACGGTGCCGCTCTGATTGCGCGTGCGGGACAATTGGCGCGCGACGCCGCCGACGCCTGCAAGGACCGTAAGATCCTGGTTGCCGGCTCCCTGCCGCCGATCTTCGGTTCCTACGAGCCTGAGAATTTCGATCCGTCTCGAGTCCAGGATTATCTCAAGGTTCTGGTGGAAAATCTCGATCCTTACGTCGATGTCTGGCTCGGCGAAACCCTCAGCCTGATCGCCGAAGGAGAAGCCGTTCGCACCGCCGTTGCCGAAACCGGCAAGCCTTTCTGGATCTCCTTCACCCTAGCGGATGACGCCGCTCAGCGGAACGGCGCCTCTCCCGCGCTCCGTTCCGGGGAAAGGGTGGAGGATGCGGCTCGATGGGCCGCTTCGTCCGGTGCGGAAGCGCTTCTGTTCAATTGCAGCAAGCCGGAAGTCATGCGCGCGGCGGTCGATACGGCGGGAGAGGTCTTCAGGAGCAGCGGTTCTACCCTGCAGATCGGCGTCTATGCCAATGCCTTCGAAGGAGAGCAGGGCGAATCCGCCGCCAATGAGGGCCTTCATGCCACGCGTGACGATCTGAACGACGACGCCTATTCGCGTTTCGCCTGTTCATGGGTCGATGCCGGCGCAACGATGGTCGGCGGCTGCTGCGGGATTGGCGCGGGACATATTCACCAGCTGAGGCGATCCCTCACGCATGCCGTTGAGGCGGCAGGCAATTCCTGACATATATGCACGCAGGCGACTTGCCGGCTGGATATCGCGTCATGAATGGATCAACACCGGAAAAACGCAGGATGCGCGCACCCGCGGGCTCCGTTACCGGGCTTTGCTCGGCATCCGCGACCATGTTTGCAGTCGGGATGGCGTTCCTCGGCTATTGGGGCGTGTATGAACAGGGACCCTGGCATATCTCCGATTATTTCGTGGTGGTTTTGGCCATCATCGGATTTGCAGCGCTTGGCTGCGTGCCCTTGATCGTGACGACTCCCGTGGCGGAAGAAGAAGCGGAAAAAGTGGTCGAGGCCAGGCGCGCCTTGGCGCTGGGAATAGCCTTTATCTGGCTATCCGTCTGCATAGCGGTATTCGCCTGAGCAATTGTGGCGCCATAACGACGCGACGGCGCAAGGAGCCTGTCTCCAGTGCCGTCGCAAAGCCGGGGCAATCTTACTTTTTCACACTCAAGGCGGCGATCCGATCGACCGCTGCCGAAAAGCCTTGCAGCGAGATTTGAAAACCGAGCGCATTGCCACCGTCGGCAACGACCTTGAGATTCAGGCGTGAGCCGTTGCGCAATTTGGCAAGCGTCGCGGCGTCGAGCGGAAGCAAGGCAATGCAGCCATTGGGCAGGCAGGTGCGAAAGCGCACCGGCTTCAACGGCGGCTGGTCATCGATATTCGGTGTCACGCCGGAGTCGAGAACGATGCCGAACGGCAGCAGAAGCGTCGCAAGCCCGCTGCCGTCGGGACGCATCTGTAATTCGACGGCAAGCAGCCGCTGACCATTCTGTTGAGTTTGATCCTGCGAAATCGTGCATACCGGCGCCTTGTCGCTTTGGCTGCATGCGACGCGCCAGTCCTGATAGGCCTCCTGCAGGCTTGAAGCACCGTTTGGCAGCGCCGATTGGGCAAAGGCCGTGGGCGCAAGCGTCAAAATCGCGCTCGCGCAGACAAGGGTGAGCATCGCCCGAAACATGCGACCGATCGTACGGAATGAAATGAACGTCGAAACTGGCAAAGGATAAGGTCTTTCTGCTTGGAGCAAAATATTTCCGCGGCCGGCACCGCAGGGCATCAGGGGTATGGGTCATGCCGATGAGCCATGATCGCGAAATCCATGCTTTCGCGATCATGACTGCGGATAGTTACGTGCACACCCACTCGCGGACTGCGCAGGAAGAGCCGGAGCGCTCGCATGCCTTCAGCGCGAGATCTTCGGCTTCCTTGCGCGTCGGTGCCGAATTCGCGCTCCATGGCGTCGCCCGTTCGCGTTTTTCCTTGCCGATGGCAAGCGCCCCGCAATGGTTGTACGGAAAGCCGGTCTTATCATCGTCATCCCAGTGCCGGTGATTGCGGAACACGCTGACGACGACGCAGCTCTTGCCCTTGTCGTGCTCGCAGTGCTTAAGCGCGATATCCATGGCTTCCTGCCGTTTGTCGGCGCCCCAGAAGAAGCCGTATTTCTCGTCAGGCGCGGAATAGGCGATGGCCGCCCAGATGCCGCGTTCGTCCGGCGGAGGGGCCGGCGGCTGCTCGGTCGTAAAGAGATCGGCGGCCCCCAGCTGGGCGGTGGAGACAAACAGCATGCCGATCGCAGCAATGGCGGATCTCAATTTCATTTGGTGCCCCCTTGTTTTCCTGCTGCCGAAGCGACCGAAATGACGATGCAGCCGTTTCCGGTCGGCAGAAGCATCGCATCGCCGCCATCGCTGCCGAGTTCGTAGACTCCGACCTGCCCGAGATTGTTGACGAGCTTGCTTCCGTTCGGGAACTTGGCCGAAACTTCCGGGCAAGAGCCTGTAAACGGTGCCACGCGGACCATGGCGCCTTCGCAGCCGGATGCGACCGGTGCCGCGAATACGATGCCGGCAGCCGGGCCGCTATAACCCTGCGTGGCGTAGTCCATGCCGACGAGGGCCTGCACCGCATGCTTGTCGGCCGCCTGGTTGTTCCAGATCGATTGGACATTGTATTGCGTGCCGTTGGTCAGCAACTGTCCGAGCACCGGAAAGATGGTCGAGCAGGACTGCAGGCCGGCCTTTTTGGCGTGCTGCAGGAACGGCGTGTCCGGCAGCGCCGGATTGGCGTCGTTCGCCGCGGCGACGGCCGGCTGCGATAGAAGGTTCCCGATCAGGTCATAGCGGGCGACCGCATAGCCGCCGGCGCCGGCAATGGCGATGGCAAGCAGCGAGAGAAGGGTCGCCTTCCGCCATCTCCGCCCCGGTTTCACCTGATCGTCCGCCACGGTCTGAATTGCGGCGTCGTTCTTGTTCCGGGACATGATGCGGTCGTGGATTGATTGCTGGGTCATTGAAAATCCGTCCGTCACTTTATCGCCTTCACGGCGGTAGAAAGGCCCTTGAGGTTTGCAGTCACGCTGATCGTCTGCCCATCCGCCGTCGGGTAGGAGATCGCCGGCGCGGTACTCTTCGAAATCTGCTCGCGCAGGACAGGCCCGATCGGGAGCATGCCGACGCACACTGTTTGGTTACAGCCGTCGAGCTTGACTTGGATAGGCTCCTTGCGTCCCTCGAACTTCACCAGGATGCGTCCGTCGCTCTTGGCAACCGGGGCGGTGCGCAGGATCATGTAGGGCTCGCCTCCCTTGGTGGCGGCGAGCGACCAGCTGAACGCGATCTGCCCCCGCTCGTTCTCGATGATCTGAGTGACGTTGCAAACCCGCTGGCGGACCTTCAGGTTTTCATCGCAGATCAGGGTCCAGTTTTCGAACGGGCGAATGGTTCTCTGATATTCGCCAGGCTTCAACTCCGGAGGAACGACGACCTCGGAAGGTTTTATGCGATAGGTTGGGAGGGCAGCCTCCTGCCCGGCCGCGAACGGGCCGAACAGGAGGCTGCAAGCCATGAAAGCCGGGACGCCGAGAAGCGCTCCTTTCAGCATGACGTGGCTCAGTTCAAAGTGAAGCTGAGACCAGCACCGACGCCCACCTGGCCGCCAGCCGCCGTACCCGACAGGTTGCCGCGGATGCGCCCGTCTTCGCTGGTATAGCCCGCACCGAAGGCGAGAGCGCCTTCACCCCGCCAGACGCCACCGCCGACAGCCACGCTCAGCTTGCCGGGACGGTCGTCATAGCGAAGCGATGCCGCGGCAAGCCCAATCGCGGCCGCCTGTCTTGCTTCCGACCGCACGTCTCCGAGCTCCCTGTTCAGTTGCCCGAACTTCTGGTCCGTATAGTTGTTGGCCGAGGCCAGCGTCGTGGCGACAGCGTTATCCGTATACGACTTGCCCTGGTTGAAGCTGTCGGTCAGCTGAGCGACATTGACGGCATCCGTCGAAGCGACCCCCTTGCCGACATTGGAGATGACCACCGGTGCATTGACGTCGCCGCCCTGCAGCGTGATGCTGTTCTTCTTGCTGCCATCGGCATTGAGGTCATAGGTGACGGCGTTCTTGGTAATCGTCCCGACACCGGTCTGCAGGCTGTTGATCGCCGAATTGGTCGCGGCGAGCTGCGAGCCGTTGATGGCGTCGGTGCTGTCGGACGAAATGCGGCCGGCCGCGACGTTCGTGATGGTTCTTTCAGACCCTGCAGCCCCAACACTCACCGTTCCCACAGGCGTGGTGCCGGCAAAGTTGTAGTGCTGGCCCTGAAGGTCCGTACCTGATGTGCCGACGGCTGCCTGCGTTGACGAACCGGAGCCCAAGGCCACATCATTGGCATTGTTGGCCTGCGCGCCCTGACCGAGGGCGACCGCACCCGTGCCCGCCGCTGCCGCGCCGTTGCCGGCCGCCAGGCTGCTTGCGCCGGTGGCGACACTCTGCGGACCGATCGCAACGCTGTCGGTGCCGCTGGCAGCGGAATCGGCGAGGGTCGAGTTGGCGTGGAAGTACTTGATGCCGCCGCCATTGTTGATGTTGGTCAGCGTGTTGTTCACCGCACCGAAGGCATCGTAGACCGTGGTGTAGTTGTTGCCCTGGATATTGTAGGTCGGGCCGGTGACCGTGCCGTCCGGATTGACGGTCGTGCCGCCGCCGATCAGGTTGGTGATGTTGGTGCCGAGACCCTTGAGCTGGCTGACATTCACGGCGTCGGTATCGGCCGAACCGGCTGCCAGATTGGTCAGCTTGCGCGTCGATCCGGCCGAGCCGATCGACACTTCGCCGACGGAGGTTTGCGGGCTCGTGAGGGCGAAGCCGGTGTAGCCGGATTGAGCGCCCACACTCGTTACGGATTGTGCGCCGAGAGCGACGCTGTTGATGTTGTTGGCCTGCGCGCCGGCGCCCAATGCGACCGATTGGATTCCTCCAGCCACCGAGTTCGTACCAAGGGCGACGCCGTCGGCCAGCATGACATGGGCATTCTGGCCGATGGCCGTGCCGCCGGGCGCGACCTGGTCGACGACCGCGCCATTGCCGATGCCGATGCCGTTGTCACCATTGACGACAGTCGTCGGGCCGACAGCCACCGACTCTGCGCCGACGGCAAGCGAGTCGCCGGCCGCCGAGTTCGCATGGAAGTACTTGCTCGGCGTCGCTGCGACCGAAGCAATGGCACCCTGCAACTGGCGAACCGTGACGGCATCCTGCGCGCTGCTACCGTCAGCCACATTGGTGATCTGGCGATAGGAGGTGCTCGAACCGACTGAGACAGCGCCCAGCAGGGTCTTGTCCGTCGTGTTGTACTGGATGAAGTTCGTCGGACCCGCGGGCAACTGGCCGGAGGCGGGAGCCAGAACGCGATCGGCAACCGATCCCGAACCAAGCGCCACGCCGCCGACGATGGTCGACTGGCTGTTCATGCCAAGCGCGAGCGCATTGTCGGCGGTCGAGGTGGCGTTATAGCCGACCGCCGTGGAGCCGATCCCTTGAGCGGAGGAGTCGCTGACGGCAAGGGTCCTGTCGTTGGTGCGCACATAGCGGATGCCATCGCCGTTTGCATCGGTGTAGGTCGTCGATGTGTCGCCGGCGATGTTGTTGATCGTATTGCCGAGATTGGTCAGGTTGCCGTTGATGGTGGTGATGTCGGTGGAGTTCTGCGTCACCTGCTGGTTGGTGGCAAAGAGCTGCGAGCCGTTGACCGCATCGGTCGAACCATTGTTCAGGCGGCCCGCCGCGACGTTGGTGATGGTGCGCTCGGCACCGACAGCGCCGACGCTGACCGTCGAAGCCGGTGTCGTGCCGGCAAAGTTGTAGGTGGTGGTGCCGATCACCGTGCTGGCGGTGCCGACCGCAACGTCGGTTACCGAGCCAGAGCCGAGCGCCACGGCGCCTGCGTTGCCGGCGGTAGCGTTGACGCCCAGCGCGAGTGCATCCGCGGCACTGGCATTCGCTTGTTTGCCGAGAGCGGTCGCTTGAGCGGCCGTGGCAAAGGCATTTTGGCCAACCGCGGTACTGGAGATGGCTGTCGCTTGGGCATTGGGGCCGATGGCCGTGCTGTAGTCACCCGTGGCCTGGGATATGTATCCAAACGCCGCCGCGTCGAGGCCGGAAGCGGTCGCACTGTTGCCGGCCGCGATGGCATTCGCTCCTGCCGCAGTCGAGAGAGGTCCGATCGCGACCGATTCCGCGCCCGTTGCCGACGAGTCCGCTGCCGTCGAGTTGGCATGGAAATATTTGATGCCGCCGCCGGTGGTGATGTTGTTGATCGCGGTCGTGTTGATGTCGACCTGCTGGTTGGTCGCAAAGAGCTGCGAGCCGTTGACGGCATCAGTCGAACCGTTATTGAGCCGGCCCGCCGCGACATTGGTGATGGTGCGTTCGGCACCTGGCGCGCCGACGCTGACCGTCGAGGTCGGTGTCGTGCCGGCGAAGTTATAGGTATTGCCGCCGATCACCGCGCTCGCGGTGCCGACTGCTACGTCGGTCACTGAGCCCGAACCGAGCGCTACGTCGCCGGAACTCGCCGTCGCCGTTGCGCCGTTACCCAAGGCGATATTGCCGACGAAGCCGGAAGCACCGGCGGTGGAACCGTTGCCGAGCGCGACCGAGCCCTGGCCGATCGCCTTGTTGTTGTTGCCGATCGCGACTGCGCCGGCCGCCTGGTTGGCGGCGCTGGCACTCGCCGTGCCATCGCTGTTGGCGATGTTGTTGGCGCCGCCGGTGAAGGCGCCGGCGCCGCTCGCATAGCTCGGATCGCCGATCGCGACCGCGCCGTCGCCGTAAGCGGAATTGCCGAAGCCGATCGCGACGGCCTGACCGCCATCGGCGATCGCGCCCGTGCCGATGGCGACGGAATCGTCGCTGAGCGAGCCAGCGGCGGTGCCGATGGCGATCCCGTTCACGCCTTGTGACACCGCGCTCGAACCGATCGCGGTCGAAGCTGCTGCTGTCGCGACGGCCGACGTGCCAATGGCAGTCGAGTCATCTCCTCCGGCATTGGCAATACGGCCAGCGGCGAACGCACGGTTGCCAGCGGCCTTGGCTTCAGAACCAATCGCGGACGAGTGCGCTCCCGTTGCGCTGGCCTGGAAGCCTACCGCTGCCGAATTGTCGGCGCTGGCGACCGTGCCGATGCCGAGCGCGGTACTGCCGACTCCGCCGGCATTGGCGCTGACGCCGGCAGCGAGAGAATTGTTTCCGGTCGCCTGCGTTCCAGAACCGTACGAGGAGGCGTTTGTGCCGCTGGCAACAGCCTGGCGTCCCGTGGCGGTGGAATTGTCGCCGCTGGCGCTGGCACCGGCGCCCGTGGCAACCGATAAGACACCTGCGGCATTTGCATTGTTGCCGAGCGCGACGCTGGACGTCCCGGTGGCGGCAACGGTTGCGCCCGAGCCTATCGCAACGGCACCGCCGCCAGCGAGCGTCTGCGCCTGGTTACCCAAGGCAACCCCAAAAGCTCCTGAGGCAACGGAGCTGGAGCCAGCGGCGACCGAATTGATTCCGGATGCTGCGGCTTGCTTGCCAAGCGCAAGGGCACTGTCAGCACTGGCGACGGAGCCCCAGCCTCCGGAAAATGCATAGCTGCCGGTGGCGCCGGCGCTGACGCCGACCGCGGTGGAGTTCCCTCCCGAAGCAGTGGAGAAGGTGCCTAGCGCGCTGGCCCCGGCTGCGGTGGCCTTAGCCTGTACGCCGAGCGCTACGGAATTGACGTTATTTGAGACCGTGCCTTGGCCGAGAGCCATCGCGCCGCCTGTACCCGTGGCCGACGCATTCAGGCCGAGAGCCACACCGTATTGGGTCGACGAAACGGACTGGCGTCCTATCGCAATGGCGTCGGCTTGGGATGCCGTAACATCCGTGCCGATGGCGACGGTGCTCTGCGCGAGAGCGCCCGATGTTGTGACGGTGCGCGAGCCGAGATAGACGGAGTTCAATGTGGTGGCCTTCGCCTGGAAGCCGAGAGCAATGGCATTCTGAGCGCTAGAGGCGGCGCCGCTGCCTTGGGCGAGAGAATCCAATCCCGACGCAACGGTGTTTGCGCCGAAAGCACTACTGCGCAGCCCGCTCGCGGTGGAACTGGCGCCTACGGCGGTCGACGCAACACCGCTCGCGCTAGTGGCAAGACCAAGAGCGGTCGAATTCCCGCCGGTCGCCGCGGCTGACGTTCCTACCGCAGTATCATTCCCGTTTTGGGTTTGTGCATCCACCCCGATGGCAACTGAATTACTCCCATTGGAAATCGCTCGGCAGCCGATGGCCATACCACCTGTCACCGCCCCGGTGGTGGCCGTGAATCCAGTGCAACCGATCGCGATGCCGTTAGTACCGGTCGCAGTGCCAGTGCCCGCCGTATAATTACCGCCAACTTGGGCAAATGCCTGAGGCGCAATAATCAGCCCCAAGGCGCCGAAAATAGCGCCAATCGCACCGATACTCCGATCTTTACGACGCATGCCGAGAACGCGCGACGACATCCGCAGCGCAGCCATCACGCGGCGACGCTGCGAACGATCTCTACCCCTCACCGGCGCTGCGTCTTTGATAAGTCCAGTACGAGATTCAGTCTGCAGATGTTCCCCAACATATTCCCTCATGCTGCCTTATCCTCGCTGTTGACTGGACGACTTGGCGCGCCCGAAACCGCATCTGCGGCCGCGTCGTCATTGAAATTCCGCATGTCCAGAAGTGTTTGCCCCATCCTGGCGCTTTGGCTTTCGAGCTGCTCGCGCAGGCTTTCGACCCACGGCTCCGTCGGCGCCGGGACGCTATGCAATGCAGCATCGGCCCGATCGGGAGGAAGCTTCATCGCCACCAGGGCGCGGCAGACATCGAAATGAAACGATGGTTCGCTTTCCCCATAGGCCGGGGAGGTCAAACCAAGGACCAGGCAGGCAAATAGATAATCAAGTTCCGCCTCGGTCAGGCGGTTGGCATATCGCTGTTGCAAGGCGGACCAGGCTGCCTCGACTTTCGGAGCAAAGATTTCAAATTCAGGGAATTGAATGTCCATACAGCACCGGTTCGTTACCGTCTGTGACCATGCCCTTATTTTCGCGGAAGCGTATTTTAGAAAATTCCGGATTTTTTTTAGGAAATTACGGTTTTTTGCCCGCTCGGTTGCAGGTGTATCCGCTTTGCCACACGTACCGCAGGCTGTTGCGCATGAGCGCCGGGGATCGCCGGGCATGCATGCCAGGCGGGAATATCTCAGCTGCAGGCAGCCTCTATCCCCCCGACATATCAGAGAGATAAAGCATTTGCTGAAATGGAAAATCGGCTTCGGTCAGGACCGGGCGAGGCTTCGAGCGCCCGTGGTCCGCCACGGCTATCGCCCGAAGCGGAACTCCATCGGCGTTTTTCCGCGATATCTCTTCATGGTTGTCGCCAGGTGGCTTTGATCCGAGAAGCCGGTGACGTAGGCGATTTCCGCAATGGAGATCTCACCCGCCGCGAGCAGCTCCTCCGCCCTGTCCAGGCGCAGATTGATGAGATAGCGGTGCGGCGGCATACCGAAGGTCTTGGCAAACCGCACGATGAAGTGATTGGGCGAAATGCCGGCGACAGCAGCAAGCTCCGCGACATGTACCTTTTCGGTAAAGTGCTCACGAAGATATTCCTGCACGCGCCGAGCGCTTTTGGCGGAAAGCCCGCCTTTTGGCGAAGGAAGCTGTGTCATGCGGCTTGTATAGGTGCGAAGCAGATGTGTGCTGAATAGCGTAACCAATGAATCCAGATAGAGTTCATTCGAAGGTGCTTTCCTCGTTAACTCGACAGAGATTCTCTGCGCTATGCCGAGGGCCAATGGATCGACGGTGCCGAAATCAGGCGGCTGGAGTTCCACATTGCCAAGATCGAACTCCTGGAGCGCCAGCTCGGACAGAACGTCAGGGGGAATGGCGACGACAAGATTTGTCCTGGTTTCGGTCCAGGCAAGGGTACTGTCCACCCCGGCGGGATTGACCACGAGACAGCCGGTCGGCGCATCGTATTGCGTGATCCGATCGCTGCCGAGAGAGGCTCGCAGGCCGCGCGAGGGCGCCAGCACGATTGCCACCGCGTGTTCCCTAGCAACCCAGGTCTGCGATCCGGGATTGCGAACCGAATTGATAACGCTCCCCCGCATGGAGGCTCTTCTCGGTCCCGCACTCTCAGGGATTATGTCGAATACATATCGATCGGCCCGCTCCCGGGCCTCACCCGCAAATCTCATTATGCATCGCCCGCCCCTGACGAAATTTCACTTGCACGCGAAGCAGGCAAGGCAACAATCATCGATTGCAACCGCAATCCCCCAAGCCTGCCCGCTCCACGCTGCTGCCTACCAGCTATAGCGCGAAATTAAATAGTATAAATTACTGAGTTTTGAAGGGGAAATATTCACATGGTAAAGAAAGACTAAGGCGCTAGAGCGCATCATTGATTAGCCCGATCGAATGGATCCGGCACAATTCAACAGAGGGCTGTTGTCAGGCTATATCTTATTTCGCGTCCGAGTGGAAAAGCGATCATCGCACTATTGCGGCGGCTGAAGATCGCCCCGGCGCTTTTCATAGAGATCCCACGCGATATCCGCCATCGCCAGAAGGACGTCTTTCTCGTCCCATCCAGCTGCGACCGCGGCACGGACAATTTCACTAACGATGGGCTGCAATTGGCGTTGGCACTCGTTCGAAATGTCCTCAGAGCCGTTTCCTCGAGGTGGCTCGCTAAAATTGAATTCGACCATTATCACTCTCACCGGATTACTATATGTCAGCTATCATATTCCTGATATAAAATAAATCCGTAAGAACGCTTAAAGATGTTCGCAAGGCTAGACCTTGATCACACTACGACTCTGTTGCGATCAATCCGACCTTGATCACTGTAACCGTCATCATACCACTAGGAAACTCACGGGTTACCGGGCGATGGTTACCAGAAAATTGGGAAACTATTCTATCTTTGGGACAGGATCGTGGCACGAGGCACAGCAGCATGTATCCAATTGGTGAATTACCGAAGCCGATCGGAAAACAAAAATTTCCGCCCATGAATTCCGGCACGGGTTTCGGTTTGAAATTCGGCAAGTCCGCAGGTGATCCATTGTCGGAACGGGCCCGCTAGTTCTCCGCCCGGGAGCGCCTTATGCCCGGAATGCGCGGCAACTCCTCCGCCAGAAACTCCACAAGCAGCCTGACGCGCGCAATACTGGCCCGTTCCGGCGCAATAAGCATGTTCAACGGCACGGCCGGCGGCGCATGGTCGGGCAGAATCGTTTCGAGGCGGCCGTCCGCGAGCAGATCGTCCACCAGCCAGATATGGGCCGGACCGAAGCCGCGAGCAGCCGCAAAAGCTTCGCGCGCGGCAAGTCCATGATCGAACTGGAGCCGCCCGCCGAACGGCACGACGTAGCGCTTGCCCCCTGCCCGTTCGAGCACGAGATCTTCGCTGCCGGCAATGTTCGACATGCGCACACCCTCATGACCCTTGAGTTCCTCGGGCGTCGTCGGCCGGCCGTGTCTTGCCAGATAGGCGGGAGAAGCAACGAGAACGCGCTGGCTCTGGCCGATCGCCCGCAGCTTCATGGAACTGTCGGCAAGCGGGCCGAGGCGCAGCGCGATATCCACACCCTCGCGGATAAGATCGATGCGCTCGTCGGTCAGGCTGAGATCGACCGCGATCTCCGGATAGCGGTCTTGGAAGGCGAAAATCAATCGGCTGACATGCCGGACGCCGAGCGCTGCCGTGCAGGAGATGCGAACCGTGCCGGCATGGGCGCCCTGTGCGCTTCGCGCCTCATCGGTCGCCTGTTCCACGAGGCGCAGGATTTGCACGACATTGGCATAGTAGCGGCTGCCTTCCTCCGTCAGCGTGACGCGGCGGGTCGTGCGGCTCAAGAGCGCCACGCCCAAGGCTTCCTCGAGCTCGCGCACATGCCGCGTGATGCTCGACTGGCCGACGTTCAGCTCGCGTGCCACGACCGAAAGGTTGCCGCGCTCGGCGACGCGGACAAAGGTGCGGATGCGCTCGAGCGTGATATCGGATCTATCCATTATTCGGCATTATCTTATCCATATCCGACATATAACGCATCAGTCGGGCAGGGTCTATCTTTGGATAAAACCAACGCCAACAGATAGGTGCTCATCATGAATGTACTCATCGTTTTCGCCCATCCCGAACCGAAATCCCTTTCGGCATCGTTGCGCGATGTCGCCGTGCGGGAATTGCAGGCAGCCGGACATACGGTTCAGGTTTCCGACCTCTATGCCATGGGGTGGAAATCCGAGATCGATCGCGCCGACTTTTCTGCCCTGGGGCCGGACGAACGGCTTCTGCCCGTGTTGGCCTCCAAACATGCGTTCGAAAGTGGCACGCTGACGGCCGATGTCAAGGCAGAGATCGAGAAGCTTCTCTGGGCCGATATGTTGATCCTGCAGTTTCCTCTCTGGTGGTTCACCATGCCAGCCATCCTGAAAGGCTGGGTCGATCGCGTGTTCGCATATGGCTTCGCCTATGGCGTCGGCGAACACAGCGACAAGCGGTGGGGCGATCGCTATGGCGAGGGAACCCTGGCCGGCAAGCGAGCCATGCTGATCGTCACCGCCGGCGGCTGGGAGGAACATTATTCCCCGCGCGGAATCAACGGCGCCATCGATGACCTGCTCTTCCCGATCAACCACGGCATTCTTTATTATCCAGGCTACGACGTGCTGTCGCCCTTCGTGGTCTACAGTACCGATCGCTTCAACGAACAACGCTTTGAAGCCGCCGCCGAAAGCCTGCGCGAGCGGATGCGGACCCTTGAGACAACGCGTCCCATTCCCTACCGGCGGCAAAATGGCGGGGATTACCATATTCCGACCATGCAGCTCCGTGCGGAGCTGGGCGCTTCGGCAACATCGGCTTTTGCGCTTCACCTCAAAGAGGCGGCAGACGCAGAACCGGATTTCCAGCATTCCATCCCGTCGCTTGCGCGCCGGTGATCCCCGGCCACACTAACCGAAGCTGACCCCTGGGCCGGTCCACCGGGCCTGTCGCGGGCCAGCTGGGCAAGGTGCGCCGGCAGAACAGCGGGCCAGGGGATTTGACTTGAAGGCCGGCAAGGTCGAAAAATGCTGTTATCGGCTACTTGAGCCTTTCAAAAATTCGCCGGACGGCTATCAAGTCTCACCAGTTTGAAACAAGGACATTGACAGATGCAGGCGCGGCAGGGTGAGGTTCGAGAACGCATGACGATCCTGGGCGACGTCGACTCGACCTCATTCGTCCCATGGATCCGCCGCCACGCCGATAAGCTCGGGCTTTCCCAGACATTCTTCCATTCCGGCGCGGACAGGATCGAGCTTGAGGTTGCCGGGCCCGTGGAATTGATCGACATGCTGGAAATGGGTTGCTCGCTCGGCCCGATCGACGTCTGGGTCCAGGAGATTCAGCGCAGGATCATGGATGATCGGGAAACACCGCATCTTAGGAATTCCTGATCTATTGCCTTTTATTTAATCATTGTTGCCAATGCGAATTGTTTATGCAAAACCTTTAAAAGCTACGGGGATGCAGGCATCAGTGCCTGCCTATGACCAGCGGCGCTAAGCCATTGGTGAAATTAAGAGAGTTAAGGCTATGCCATTTGATGGGGCCGGGTCCTGGGCGCCAGTCGCCCTCTCCTCTGATCTTCCGCCAGGAACCGTCATACCGGCCTGGACGCCGGAGGGCTCAATCGCTCTATGGCGCAGTCAGTCGGGCCGCGCGGCCGCATCTTCGGATCGCTGTCCTCATCGCGGAATGCGATTGTCGCATGGTTTCGTTCGTGGCGAGGCGCTGTCCTGCATCTATCACGGATGGAGCTATTCGCCATCGGGCGGATGCATTCGCATTCCGGCCCATCCGGATCTCGTCCCTCCGGAAACCATTCGCGTCGCCGTGCAGCGGGTCGAGGAATCGGACGGTATTCTGTGGGTCGCCGTCGGGCAGCCGGCGATGCAGCCCCCTCCGCTCGAGGAACTGATACCGCTACGCTCGTTGACGGTGGAAACAGACGTTGCGGCCATCGAGGACGTGGCAGGAGCGGAGATCGATGCGAACGGTCTGATCCGCCTGCCTGAATTCCCATGGATCGCGCTGCTGCTGGCACCTCAGGAAAAGCATACGCTCCTTCATCTCATGGTCGACAGGGATCGCAGCTCGGCAGACCGCGTTGCGGCATCGCGGACTGTCGAATCCATCCGCCGTGCCGCGGAAGAGCGCCAAAGGGAGAGCGCATGATGAATGGCGGCGCGATGATCGATGAATGGTATCCGGTCGGCCTTTTCAGCCAGCTCAACGAAAAAGGAACCAGGACTTATCTGATGGGCGAGGCGATCGAGGTCGCCCGCGATCACGACGGGAATGCGCGGGTGACGACCGTCGAGGGAAGAACACTTCCCGTCCGCGTTCAGTATGGCCACGTCTGGTCCTCGCTCGGAAAGCCGGACAAGGAGCTTTTTGCCATTCCCGAAGCCGATCAGCCAGGCCGCCGCTTCGTCGAAGTCGGCGTGGTCCGCGTGCGCTGCTCGCCGCTTCGTGCCGTCGAGAATTTTCTCGACATCGCGCATTTTCCGTTCGTTCACACCGACATCCTCGGCGCGGAGCCGCATACGGAGGTCGAAAATTACAAGGTCGAGATCCGCGAGAACGAGGATGAAGTCTGGGCGACGCAAGTAAAATTCTACCAGCCGCAGGCTGCAAAATCGGCATCCGGTGGCATTACGACCGAATATATGTACCGCGTGCCGGCCCCGACCTGTTCGGTGCTCTACAAGACCTGTCCGCCACGACCCAGCGAATGGGACGTCATTACCCTGTTCGTCCAGCCGCTCGCGGAAGATCTTTGCGATGTATGGCCGTGGATGGCTCTCTTCGACGACGAGACGCCGATGACCGATCTCATCCACTTCCAGCAGATGATCTTCCTGCAGGACCGCTCTATCCTCGAAAACCAGATACCCACGCTTCTTCCGCTTGATCCCGGCATGGAAATTCCGACCAGGGCCGACCTAACCTCGGTCGCCTACCGGCGATGGCTCAAGCGCCATAACTATACCTACGGCGCACAGTTGGTCGCACAATGAAGCTCTATGACTACATCTTATCGCCGAGCTGCTACAAGGTACGGCTGATGGCCGCCATCCTCGGCATCAAGCTCGAAATCCGGTCGGTCGATTTCCATCCCGGCGCGGAGCATCGCGGGCCGGAGCTTCTGGCGCTAAATCCGGCGGGTTCCATCCCCATCCTCGAGGATGGCGATCTTGTGCTGACCGAGTCCTCGGCGATGCTTGCTTATCTCGCTGCCAGCGGTGCACCGGAATGGCTGGGGCAGGGTTCACCGCAGGAGACCGCGCGCGTGCAGCAATGGCTCTCCTTTTCGCATCGCCTGACGGCCAATCTTGGCGGCGCGCGGCTCCACGAAATGCTTCTGCGGCCAGGAGATATCAAGGCATTGCAGGCTCAAGGGATCGCAGCGCTGCGCGAGCTGGAAGCAGGCCTCTTTGAACAGGGCGAGCGCGGCATGCGGTTCCTTGCGGCAAGCCGGCCGACGATCGCTGATATTGCCTGCTTCCCCTATGTGGCGCTTGCGCCCGACGGCGGCATCACGCTTGATCCCTATCCCTCGATCCGGCGCTGGATGCGTGCCATCCGCAGCCTGCCCGGTTTCATCGAAATGCCTGGCATTCACCGCCTGCACGAGCTGAAACCCGATCCGCATCCGGCAGGGGAGACGTGATGGGATGACCGGTTATCTCCTGAAAAACTGTGCGGCTGCGATCGTCGATGAGGGCAACGGGCCGAGCGTGCGCCGGAACGTCGACCTGCTCACCAAAGGCCCGGCGATCCAGGCGATCGGTGAGAACCTGTCGCAGAACGCGCTACCCGAGGGCACCATCGTCCAGGACGCTACCGGCTGGTTCGTCTATCCGGGGCTCGTGAACACCCATCACCACTTCTTTCAGTGCTTCGTGCGCAACCGGGCCGAGCTCGACTGGACGAAGCTTTCCGTCATCGAATGGCTCGACCGGATCTATCCGATCTTCTCGCGGCTGACGGAGGACTGCTTTTATCATTCTTCGGTCACCGCCATGGCCGAGATGATCAAGCACGGATGCACGACCGCCTTCGACCATCAATATTGCTTTCCCCGCCATGCCGGAAAGCGCTTGATCGACCGTCAGTTCGAGGCAGCCGACCTTCTCGGCATGCGCTTTCATGCAGGCCGTGGCGGCAACACCCTGCCGAAGTCCGAGGGGTCGACGATCCCGGACGCCATGCTCGAAACCACCGACGAATTCATCGCTGACTGCGCGCGGCTGATCGACAGCTATCACGATGCCGGCCCCTTCAGCATGCGTCAGGTGGTGGTCGCACCCTGCCAGCCGGTCAATTGCTATCGCGAAACCTTCGTCGAGTCGGTCGCGCTGGCGCGCGATCGCGGCGTGCAGATGCACACCCATGTCGGCGAAGGTGAAAGCCCCGTCATCGAGGCGCGGCATGGCATGCGCACGGTCGATTACTGCGCCGAATTGGGCTTTGCCGGCCCCAACACCTTCTACGCCCATTGCTGGGAACTGACGCATGGCGAGCTGCGCAAGATGGCGGCAAGCGGCACCGGCGTCTCCCATTGCCCCGAGCCGGTTTACTTGGTCGGGGCCGAAGTGACCGACATCCCGGCGATGCAGGCTTTCGGACTTCGTATCGGCCTCGGCTGCGATGGAGCCGCATCGAACGACAACTCGAACCTGATGCACTGCATCCATTCCGCCTACATGCTGCAGTGCCTGATGGCCTCGACGCGCGCGCATGCCGTTCCGGCCCCGCTCGACTTCCTGCAATATGCGACCAGCGGCGGCGCAAGCCTATTGGGACGCAGCGATATCGGGCGCCTCGCTCCGGGCATGGCCGCCGACCTCTTCGCGATCGATACGCGACGGATGGACTATGTCGGGACTCGGCATGACCCGCTGAGCCTGATCGCCAAGGTCGGGATCGGCATGCCCACCGATCTGACCATGATCAACGGGCGCATCGTCTGGAAAAACGGTGAATTCACCGGACTGGATGAGACCGCGCTGTTTGCGGCGGCCGAGGCGGCACTTGCAACAGTAGAATTCTGAAAGCCAAAAAGGGGAACTGGGATGCAGAAGAATCTGACCCGCAGAACATTGATGAAAAGCGCGGCCGTCGCAGGCCTCGCAACGGCCTTCACCGGCCGCTCCGCCTTTGCCGCGGCCGAACCGCTCGGCATTACGCTCGTCGTACCCTCGCCGATCGGCGACGTCGGCTGGGGCCATGCGCTGGCCGCCGGCCTTGATCCGATCAAGGCCACCTATGGCGACAAGGTCAAGGTGACGGTGATCGAAAACATCGCCGAAGGCCCGGATGCGGACCGCATCATGAACAAGACGGTTGCCGACGGGAATCATTTCCTCATCGCCGGCTCATTCGGCTATCAGAACGGCGCGCTGCAGATTGCCCGTCGTAATCCGAAGGTGAGCGTCCTGCATGCTTCCGGCTTCCAGGTCGCGCCGAATTTCTCGCCCTTTGCCGCCAAGTATTTTCAGGGGACCTATCTACTCGGCATGGCGGCGGCGGCCGTTTCCAAGACGGGCAAGCTCGGCTCTGTCTCCGCCTTCGCGATTCCCGAACTGATCACGTCAATCAACGCCTTCACGCTCGGCGCACAGGCGGTGAAGCCCGACATCGAGGTATCGGTCGTCTGGGTCAATTCCTGGTTCGATCCGGCCAAGGAGCAGGAAGCAGCCAAGGCCTTGATCTCGCAGGGCTGCGACGTGATCTTCTCGAACGCCCAGGATACGCCCTCGGTCATCTCGGCCTGCGAGGAAGCTGGCGTTTATGCCTTCAACCTGAATTCCTCGATGAAGAAATATGCGCCGAAAACCTATCTCGGCTGCGTGTCCACGGACTGGTCGCCCTTCTTCAAGGCATCGGTCGATGCCCATCTCGCCGGCACCTTCAAGGGCGCCAATGCTTTCCTCGGCGTTTCGGACAAGGTCGTCGAAGTGGTCGACTGGAGCCCCGCAATTCCGGCCGACACCATGGCGAAGATCAAGGAAATCGAAGCGAAGATCGCAAGCGGCGGCTTTTCGCCGTTCACCGGCCCGATCACCAAGGCCGACGGCAGCGAAGGCGCGGCTTCGGGCGCGACATTGACGGATGCGCAGATCGTCGCGATGGACTGGCATGTCAAAGGTGTGAAGACGCCTTTGCCGAAGTAAGTCGCTCATGACCATTCCGCTGCTGTCGCTGCGCGGCATCTCCAAAAGCTACGGCCAGGTCCATGCCAACAAGCATGTCGATCTGGACGTGGCCCCGGGCTCCATCCATGCCGTCCTTGGAGAAAACGGCGCCGGCAAATCGACACTGATGAAGCTGATCTACGGCGTCGAACAACCGGACGACGGGACTATCGCCTGGCATGGGCAGCCCTTGAGCCTTGCCTCCCCCGCGGAGGCGAGGCGTACCGGCATCGGGATGGTCTTTCAGCATTTCTCGCTGTTCGAGAGCCTGACAGTCGTCGAGAATATTCGCCTGATCGTCTCCGGCGGCAGGGCCGAGCTTGCGCAGCGCATCCGTGCTCTCGGGGATGAATTCGGTCTCGAAGTCGATCCGTTGGTGCATGTGCATGAACTGTCGGTCGGCGAGCGGCAGCGGGTGGAAATCATCCGGTGCCTGATGACCGATCCGAAGCTGCTGATCCTCGACGAGCCGACTTCGGTGCTGCCGCCGCAAGCCATCGGGAAGCTGTTCGATACGTTGCGCCGGCTGCGCGACGGCGGCGTATCGATCCTCTTCATCTCGCACAAGCTGGAAGAGATCCAGTCATTGTGCGACCGTGCGACCATCCTGCGCGGCGGACGCGTGACCGGACATGTGGATCCGCGCGAGCATGATGCCCATGATCTCGCCCGCATGATGATCGGTCGCGACATGCCAGAGCCAATACCAGCATTGCCCTTGGCCGAGGGCGAAAAGCGCCTGGAAATCATCGGCCTCGATCACCGGCCGGACGATCCTTTTGGCATGCCGCTTTCGACCATCAGCCTGAGCGTGCGCAGCGGCGAGATTCTGGGCATTGCCGGCATTTCCGGGAATGGACAAAAGGAACTTGCCGCGCTGATCTCGGGGGAAACGCCCCTGCCGCGGGACAAGCGCGATCAGATCTTCATGATGGGGCGGGATGTGGGCAGCCTCGACGCCGCCAGCCGTCGAAAATTAGGCTTTGCCTTCGTCCCGGAAGACCGGCTCGGGCATGGTGCCGTCCCCGAAATGTCGCTGACGCTCAACAGCCTGCTGACGGCTCATCCCTTGAAGCTTGTGCGACATGGTCTCCTTGACAGCACCAAGGCCACCGCCTTCGCAGCTGAGTGCATCCGGGACTATGATGTGCGCACGCGCGGCCCGGATGCGGAAGCCGGCTCGCTTTCCGGAGGAAACCTGCAGAAGTTCATCGTCGGACGCGAAATCATGCTCGCGCCGAAACTGCTCTTTCTTGCGCAACCAACCTGGGGCGTCGATGTCGGCGCCGCCTCCGCCATTCGCAAGCGGCTGATCGAGCTGCGCAATCAAGGCATGGCCATTCTCGTCATATCCGAGGAACTCGAGGAATTGTTCGAGCTCAGCGACTTTATCCAGGTGCTTTACCACGGCACGCTGAGCCCGCCGCTCGTCACGCGCGATACCCGACCGGAAGACATCGGTCGATACATGATCGGCGCACAGCCCCAACGGGAAAACCTATCCGCATGAGCAGTTCTTTCGTCGCCGCTTTGCCCACCTTTGTCCGCCGGGAACGGGCCTCGTTCACCGCGAAGCTGCTCGCACCGCCGATCACTCTCACCGTCACCATCATACTCAATCTCGGCCTCTATATCGCCATGGGCCGCGATCCGGCAGCGGTGATCTACGCCATGCTGGTCGAGCCGTTCTTCTCCTGGGCGTCATTCTCGGAAGTATTGTTGAAGACCGGTCCGCTGCTTCTGATCGCACAGGGTCTGGCGATCGGCTTTCGGGCGAAAGTCTTCAACATCGGCGCCGAGGGCCAATTCATTCTCGGCGCAATCTTCGCCTCCGCCATACCCATCTGGATGCCGCAGGCGACGGGCCAATGGATCTGGCCGGCAATGCTGCTCTTCGGCACCATCGGCGGCGCGCTGTGGGCCTCCTTGACGGCTTTCTGGCGCGTCAGGCTCAATGCCAACGAAATCCTCGTCTCGCTGATGCTGAGCTTCGTCGCCGCGCAATTGCTCAATTACCTGCTTCTCGGCCCGTGGAAGGATCCGAACGGCTTCAATTTCCCGCAATCGGTCATGTTCCCGTACGATGCCATGGTGCCGATCCTGTTCGAAGGAACGCGCGTCAACGTCTCGCTCATTCTCGCGGCCGGCCTATCGATCGCGGCATGGATCTTCATGCAGAAGAGCTTCGCCGGATATAAATTGCAGGTCGGCGGACTGGCTCCCCGGGCGGCAGGCTATGCCGGCTTCAAGGAGAGCTGGGCAATCTGGCTCTCGCTGATGATAGGCGGTGCTGCTGCCGGTCTTGCCGGCGCTGCCGAAGTTGCCGGCCCGCTTGGCCAGCTGCAACGTTCCATTTCGACCGGATATGGCTATGCGGCAATCATCGTTGCCTACCTCGGCGGTCTCAATCCGATCGGCATCGTTATTTCCTCGATCGTCATGGCCGCACTCTACATCGGCGGCGACAACGCCATGGTCTCCGCCAATCTACCGATTGCCGCCGTCCGCGTCTTCCAGGGCAGCCTGCTCCTCATCTATCTGATCGCTGTCGCCTTCGTGCGCTATCGCATCGTATGGCGTCCCATGTCCGTCCGGAGCACATCATGAGCGCCGTCGAATTCATCCTCGCGGGCATGCTGGCAGCCGCAACGCCGTTTCTGCTGGCAGCCTTGGGTGAGCTTGTCGTCGAGCGCGCCGGTGTCCTTAATCTCGGTGTCGAAGGATTGATGGCGCTTGGTGCCGTCATCGCCTTCATCGTCGTCTATCACGGGGGCGGCCATTTTCTGGCTTTCCTTGCGGCCGGTCTCGGAAGTGCTCTGCTTTCCATGGTCTTTGCCGGTATCGTTCTCGGCTTCAACGCGAACCAGGTCGCCGCCGGCCTTGCGCTCGGTATCCTAGGCCAGGGCCTCTCGGCGCTATTCGGCAAGAGCTATGAGAGCCTGACCGTCACCACGCTGCCGAAGATCGCGATCCCCGGGCTTGCTCAAATTCCCCTCATCGGTGGCCTTTTCAATCAGGATATCGTCGTCTGGATCTCGCTCGTCGTGACGATCGGCATATGGGCGATGTTTGCCTACGGCAAGATCGGCCTCATCCTGCGCGCCGTCGGCGAAAATCCCAAGGCCGCCCATGCCATCGGCTATCCCATCATGGCGATCCGTTTCGCCGCGGTTGCCTTCGGCGGCATGATGGCAGGCTTTGCCGGCGCCTATGCCGCAACGATCTACACGCCGCTCTGGGCCGACGGCATGATCGCCGGCCGCGGGTGGATTGCCATTGCCCTCGTCGTCTTCGGAACCTGGCTGACATCGAGGATCTTCTTAGGAGCCTGCCTGTTTGGCGCGGTATCGCTGATGGGGCTTGCCGCCCAGGCAAGCGGACTTGCCGTTTCCTCGCAGCTGCTGGCATGCCTGCCCTATCTCGTGACGATCGTCGTTCTTGGCATCATCTCGGCGGACCGTCGCCTGCTGAAGCTCAATGGCGTCGCCTCCCTCGGCGAGCCATTCGAACGGTAGCAGGACCACTCGACCAGCACTCCGTGCAGTCGGCAATACGTTGCGTCTGCAAGGCGAAATCAAACGGAAATTATGCCGGATATCGCAGCTTAGGGATGTCTCATGGCTCTGAAATCCTTCGATAATTGCATAGTGTGAGTACAGGGTTGACCGATGGGAGGCGCGCCCAACATTACCTTGCGGCGGCCCTTCATCCGCTCTTGCCGCAAGGGGACGAACCTGCCTTGTGAGGGGGATGGTTTGCGCCCACACGAGCGGCGATATTTCCGTAATTTTCGAAACATGGCCGTTTGTTTCAAACACGTGATCAACCACAGCCTTATCGGCCCCGAATTGCCCAAGTTTGGCCGGATTTCATTCGGACGCCTCTAAGGGTCGCCCGGCAAGTTCATCGGGTTCATGGGGTGGGTAAGAAGAAGAGCATCTGCAAGCCGCAGAGTATAGGGAGCTGGCGCCATCAATGAGGGGTCCGAAATAGGCTGAAAACCGGGGGTGTTTATGCTTAGTATGCGCGACCGCCAATTGGACGGCCTGAGAACCATCGCCGTTGCCATGGTGCTCTACGCACATTTTTTCGCGGCCGATGGGTCCATCTGGGGTCATCTCGGCGTTCGTCTCTTTTTCGTACTCAGCGGCTTCCTGATCACGCGCCTGTTGTTGGAAGCGCGAGCCGATGCGCGCTATCAGCCGGCCACCGCACTGAAGGCATTCTACATCCGCCGCGCGCTACGCATATTTCCTCCCTATTTCGCGGTTCTGTCGCTGGTGTGGTTCATCAATCTCGAAGGCGTTCGCGGCACCGGCACTCTGAAATGGCATGCGCTCTACATGGCAAACTACTGGTATGCCCTGCGCGGCGAATGGACGCCCTGGGTCCTATGCCATACCTGGAGCCTCAGCATCGAGGAGCAGTTCTATATCGTCTGGCCGCTGGCAATGCTGCTGGTGCCGCGCCGGATGATCGGGCGCCTCTGTATTGCCGTCATTGCCTGCTCGCTTGCCTCTCGCCTCTACTGGCCGCTGACAGGAACGCCCTCCTTGACGCGCGACTTGCTTCCTTCCGCTTCCATGGATGCGCTGGCGAGCGGCGCCCTGCTCGCAGTCTACCGCGAGAGGACACGAGCCTGGCCGCAGTGGATGCGGCTGGGCTGGATGCCATTGGTGGCCGCCGCCACCGTAGCGCTATGGCTCAGACCTGATCCGATGACGCCTGTTCTCGACTGGTGCATCTGGATCGGCTCGGAGGTTTTTCCGCTCGTGCCGCTCGTCATGCTGGTCGGCGGTGCCTCTTCGGGTTTTCGATCCGGTTTCGGCCCGCTGCTCGAATCCTCGCCGATGGCAGCCACCGGGCGGGTCAGTTACGGCATCTATCTCTTCCATCCGATTGTCCTTTCGCTGATCATCAAGGCTCAAGCCTGGATTCCGGTCAACGTCTCGGAACAGGGCTTCGGCCGCTTGATCGTCGGAAGTGTCGCCACCTTGGCTCTGGCTTCGATCTCCTGGCGCCTTTTCGAAAAGCCGTTGAACGGCCTCAAGCGCTATTTTCCCTATGTCGACCGCAGCCATCCGCCGGCGGCCGCGATCAGCGAACCGAGGGAAGCGCGGCGTGGTGCTAAAATATACGAAACGGCGCTCTATCGCCGTGGCGACCACGATCGCGACGACGCCGTCCAAACCTCTGATCTGCAATAGTGCGCGAGCTGAAGAATGACCGTTCCACTGGTTTCCGTCCTGCTGCCCGTCTATAATGGCGAACCTTATCTCGCCGCAGCCGTCGAGAGCATCCTGCGACAGGATCACAAGCGCCTCGAGGTCATTGCCATCGACGATGGTTCGACCGACCGCTCGCTGGACATCCTGCGACGCCATCAGGCGGCCGACGACCGCCTCCGGATCGTCTCGCGTGAAAACCGCGGGCTCATTGCGACGCTCAACGAAGGCATGACCATGGCGAAAGGCGATTTCATCGCCCGGATGGATGCCGATGATATCGCCTATCCCGAGCGCTTTTCACGCCAGATCGCCCTGTTTCGGGAGCGGCCCGCGCTTGCGATCAGCGGCACCGGCGTCGACCGGCTCATCGGCAATCGCGTCGTGCGCGGCACGCCCAACCCCATCCATCAGTCAGCCGACTGGGGTGTCTTGTCGATGTTTTACACGGTTTTCATGCATTCGACCGTCATGTACAACCGCAATGTCATTCCGGCTGGCATGCTGACCTATGATGCAAGCTATGTGCACGCGGAGGATTTCGATCTGTTCCGGCGGATCACCCGTGAATTCCCCGCCGCCATGATCGATGACAGCCTTGTTGCCTATCGCGTACACGACGAAAGCGTCACCAACAAACACAAGCGGCCGATGCGCCGCACGCATCTGGCGATCGCGGTAGAAAATCTCCAGCGGGAAGGTCTGATCGACGATCCCCTTGCCTTGCACGATATCGGTGCGGCGGTGACGCATGACACGGTTGCCCGTGCCGCCGACTGTCTCCTCTCCATCGAAGGAAGGATCGCCGCGCGCGGCCTACAAGCCTCCGCGAGCCATCAGGAAGGACTGATGTGCTTCTTCTATTTCCTCTACCAGCTCATCGCGGACGAGAAGCAGCCCGCGTTGACGCATCAGTTCCTCACACAAACAGGCAAATGGCATACGATCCGGCGACGCGAGCGGTATGGACTTCGCGCCGCCACCTATGCGCCCTGGTGCAGCCGCCTTTGGAGTGATGCGAGCCTGCACCTCGACGCCCTGGCGAGGTATCGGCAATCGGTACCTGCAAGCAGCGTGCTGCCGCTGCAGGGACTTGCCTGACATGGCCGGGGAGAATCCTGCCATCTCGAGAGGACATGCGCGGAAGGTCGCCATGCCCCCCGGTCCTTCCGTCGAGCGAGGTCCGGCGGCGAGTTTCATAGTCTGCACCCGCAACCGCGCCCAGGCGCTCGAGGCTTGCATCCGGTCGATCGAAGCAGCCAGTCTGGCCCATGGTTCGATGACAAGCGAGCTGGTGGTGGTCGATAACGGCTCGACCGACGATACCGCCGACCGGCTGGCCCGGATAGCGGCCACATCGAGCATCACGATCATACCGGTGGTGGAGCGCCGCCGCGGCTTGGCCGCCGCCCGCAATGCGGGGATGGAACGCTCTCGCGGGCGCATCCTGATCTTTATCGACGATGATTGCGAAGTGGACCTGCATTACCTGCGGGACCTGGAGCGGCATTACGCAGGCGGAGAGCGCCTCGTCATCCGGGGCGGCCGTGTCGAACTCGGCGATGCGCGGGATCTGCCGTTTACGATCAAGCGATCGCCGGAGCCCGCCCGCTTTACGCCCGATGTCCATCCAGGCGGCTTCATCCTCGGCTGCAACATGACGATGCACCGGGAAGTCGCCAAGCGCGTCGGCCGCTTCGACGAGCGCTTCGGCGCCGGCAGCGCCCTGCAATCGGCCGAGGACACCGACTATCTCGTCCGTGCCTTCAAGCTCGGTATTCCGGTCGAATATGTTCCCGACATGAACGTGCTGCATTATCACGGACGCAACACGCGCGAGGCGATCGAACGGCTTCACCGCAACTATAGCCTCGGAAATGGCGGCCTCTGTCTGAAGCATCTGCTCGGCGCACCGTGGCTCCTGCGCCATTTCTGCTGGACTTTCCGCTCGGCCTGGCGGGAATTATGGGGTGGGCCACGCTTCGATCCGGAAGTATCCTTGTCTCATTGGCCGATCGTGTCCATGAATTTGCTGGGCGCTTTCGAATTCGCGCGATGTGCGATGACGAGTCGCCCCCGACAGCCGGAGCTGAACCGGATCAAGCAGACAACCCGTTCGTTGAGGTGATATCCGTCATGCTGAAACTCCTCCTGCCGGGCCTGCAACTCCTACGACAGGCGCTTGGCCGGCAAATCCGGCTGCTGCCTGTGGTCGTCGTCCTTGGCCTGATCGGCGCCGTGCTCGAGGGCACCGGCATCGGCCTCATCATTCCGATGCTCGGCATTATCGGCGGTGAAAAGGCCCCGACGGGATTGAGCGGATTTTCCGCCCTCTTCCAGCAGGCCGGATCTGGCCTGGACGACCGGCAGCGGATGATAGCCATTGCCGCCTGCATTCTCGCACTGATCACCTTGAAGAATATTCTTGCCTTCGCCAATACGGCCCTCACCAACTTCATCCATGGCAAGGCCGGTCATGCGATCCGCAGCGCGCTCGCCGATCAGCTCCTGAAGATCGGATACCCATTCTTCCTGCAGGAAAGCCCGGGCCGGCTGCTCAACATCATCTCCAATGAATCCTGGCGGGCATCCGATGCGATACAGACGGTGCTTGCGGCGATCGTGAACGCGTCGGCGGCAATCATTCTGCTTGCCTTTCTGCTGCTGCTGTCGTGGCAAATGACGCTCTGCGTCGCGCTCGGCCTCATTCTCGTCCAGGCCGCGCATGCCGGCTTGTCAGCGGGCCTGAGGATGCCGAGCCGCAAGGTCGCTTCTTCCAACAATGAACTTGCCAGCCGAATGCTGCATCTCGTCCACGCCGGGCGGCTGATCCGGATTTTCGGTCAGGAGGCGCGCGAAAAGGCCGTGTTCGACGGCGCATCCAATGCCGTGAGGAAGGCGGGCTTCGTTCTCCAGACCCGCCAGGGCGCGCTGCCGCCGCTGACGGAGGTTTTGCATTCCGCGCTTTTCCTCGCGGTGGTTGTCAGCGCCTGGGCCTGGGCGGTCAGCTTTCCCATCATCGTGGCCTTCGTGGTCCTGCTATACCGGCTGCAGCCGCACGTGCGCGCTCTGCAGCAGGCATGGAGCCAGATGCAGGGCTGGAGCGGTTCGCTGGAGGAAGTCCGCTGGCTGCTGGATCCCTCCGACAAGCCGCAGCCGCCGGCTGGAGACCTGCCGGCTCCCCGGCTAAGCCGGGAGATCAAATTCGACGGCGTGACCTTTCAATATCCGGGCTCTGCCGCGCGGCCGGTGGTGCTGCGCTCCGCCAGTTTCGAGATCGGTTACGGTCGCTCCACCGCCCTCATCGGCCGATCCGGTGCGGGAAAGACGACGATCGTGAACCTGCTGTGCCGCTTTGTCGAACCCGACGAAGGCGAGATCCTGATCGATGGATCGCCGCTGAGCCGCATCGATCCCACGCAATGGCGAAACAGGCTTGCGCTTGCCAGCCAGGACCTGGAACTGGTTGACGGCACCATTTTCGAAAACATCGTCTACGGACAGCACGCCTCGCCGGCCGAGGCCGAACGGGCCGCCAGGCTTGCCGAAGCGCATGAATTCATCGAAAAGCTCCCCGAAGGATACAAGACGCTCGTCGGCTACAGGGGCGCCAGCCTTTCGGCCGGGCAGCGGCAGCGAATAGCGCTCGCAAGAGCGCTCGTTCGCGATCCCGATATCCTCATTCTGGATGAAGCCACCAACGCCATGGATGGACTGTCGGAGGCCGCCATCGTCGAGACGCTGAAATTGCGCGCCGGCCGCCGCACCACGATCGTCATCAGCCATCATCGCAGCACGATCTCGTTTTGTGACGACGTCGTCATCCTCAGCGGCGGGCGCGTCCGCAACCAGACGGCATTTGCGGAGGTCGCATCGCTGAGCATGGATCAGCTCTATGAGCAAGAACTGCCATAGTTTCGAGTGGATAGATTTGCTCTTGATGGGAAGCAAACCTAAGGCCAATTTGTTATCGAAACCGTCGAAGTTTCAAGAATGCTCGAGTCTGGAGCTGAAGCGAAATTCTCACGCGCTAACGCCACAATGCCGATATTGGAACAGCGGACAGACGTTCCCCGAAAGGGATCACCCTGTCATGGTCGTACAAGACGATACCCGAAACAAACTTTTCTCCAGATGCTTCGGCCAAAATTCGCAACCCCGAAAAATCGGAATTCGAGACGGTTGCTGCCGCTTTTATCTCAATACCGACGATCCGCCCTCTTCTATCTTCGATGACGATATCGACTTCGTTCTGCTGCTTGTCCCGAAAGTGCGAAAACTCGAAGCGGGTTTGCCCACCGCTGGCGAGTTTGAGGATCTCCCCAAAAACGAAAGTCTCCAGCAACGCCCCGAATTGGCCCCTGTCGTCACGGAGGCGCTCAAGAGAGAGGTCACGAAGGGATGCGAGAAGACCAGAATCGAGGAAATGTACTTTCGGTGTCTTGGTCAGGCGTTTCAGTTTGTTGGAAAACCAAGGTTGCACGGTTCGAGCGAGGAACAGGCTCTCGAAGATGCCGACGTATTTTTGCGTTGTGATGTGGTTCATCCCGATGGCAGCCCCGATCCCGGAATAGTTCACGAGCTGGCCCGAATGCTCTGCCAGAATGCGTAGCAGTCGCGGCATTTGAGCAATCTGCTCGATTTGCGCAATATCGCGAACGTCGCGTTGAACGATCGCCTGGATGTAATCCGCATACCAGTCCTGTCTGCGGCTCAAGGTTTTGCGGCCCAATGCCTCGGGATATCCACCGGCCAGAACCGCAGCCATCAGGTCGTCTCCGACGATTGGTTCTCCGGCCTTTGCTTCGTTTTGAAAGGCGTCACGCAGGAAGCTGCTGCCGGCCCTTCTGATCTCGCTTTGCGCAAGCGGCAGCAATCGAACGATCTCCATGCGCCCTGCGAGCGAGTCTGCCACGCGTGGCAGCGTCATAAGATTGGCTGAACCGGTCAGGAGGAAACGCCCTGGGCGCTGGTCGGAGTCCACACTCTCCTTGATCGCCAACAACAGCTCGGGAGCGCGCTGAATTTCATCGATAATGACGCGGTCCATACCCCTTACAAAGCCAACTGGATCCTGTCGCGCTGCCTCCAGGGTCGTTCCATTGTCCAGCGTGTAATACTCCATCCCCTCGTTAGCCATCTTCCTGGCCAACGTCGTTTTACCTGATTGTCGGGGACCTACGATCAGAACGACTCGCGTGTCCGACATGGCGTCGGCAACGCGTTGCTCAACGAGCCTTGGATACAGCGCCATAGCTTCATTCCATTGGTGACCGTTTGAAACTACGGCGACGACCAATTGAAAGTCAAGTCTTGACCGATTGAAAGTCACGTCGCGGCCGATTGAAACAGCAAACCAAAAGTCGGTGGCATGCTAGATAGCGATATGAGGTAGGCGAGAGGCCATCGCATCCCCAAGCCCACCAGCTTTAGCAACGGAAATAATGCAGCTCTTGATAGGATTCGAACCTGCGGCCCCGCGTTTCAAACTCATAAACCCGCACACCTTTGAGAATCTTAGGGTTGTCAAAGCAACCTAAAATCAATTCTTTCGGCTCTTTGGAAAGAGGCACCGCCGAACCTGCTGTCGCCACCCCTCTTTAACGTCCTCAAATCGGAGTCGAAGCGTGCGAGATATTTCGCCAGACGACCTGCGTCATTGCTGCTTTTCCAACTGTAAAGTCGCAAACAAGGCTCTGCCGGCAGAACTTATCATTACATGCTCACGACAGGTGCGGCTAAGTTCTTGCAGCTCTGCCTACTCGACCACCAGTACCAGAGTAAGGAAAGTCCTTTGCCCCCACTCGCACTCTCCTTTCGCCCGAGGAGTGGGACAAATCGCCTATAGGCGTTCCTGGAGGATCTCGGTCGTGATGTCCCGTCCAGCATAGAAGATTCCCAACACCAGCACCTCGGTCTCCTCGACAACAACCGCGATACTCACGCTCCTACGATAACCAATGATCCGAAGACCGGGGATGAGGTTGTCTCTCACCGTGCCGCGTTTGGGAAACGTCGCAAGCTCCTCGATAAACTGCCGGATGCCCCTGACATAGCCCCACGCCACCGTAGGTCCAGCCCTCTCAACGCTGGCGAGATCCCGGTACAAGTCACGTAGCTCAGCCTGCGCCTGCTTATGCAGGACAATTTTATACTTCATACCTACTTGGTTTTCGCCAGTTGAGCCCGATGCTCAGCTTCCAACCGGTCAAAAGCCTCATCCAGAGTCACGCCAGCGGACGGGTCACGCTTCAGATCTGCATAGCGGCTCGGGATTTCCTGAGTCAGCCAGCGTTCGCGGGCGTCTTCCTGATCTTCAAGCAATCTGAGGCCCGCGCGAACAACTTCACTTGCGTTGTTATAGCGACCGGATTCAAGCTGCTTTTTGATAAAGCGCTCGTAATGTTCATTGAGTGCGAAACTTGCCATGGCAATTCCCTCCTGCTCTAAATATGGGCCAGGTGCACGAAATTATCAACTATTGTTATCTATTGATATTCATCAAACGCATAGGCTCAGAAATGAAAATCGATGCGGAACTATGGCGCATCGTTCAAGCGGATCAATGGGTTCTGGAAGGGGGCTTCAACTTGCTACTTGATGCGATCCAACACGCAGACGGCGTCATATAGCGTGACCCTCCTATATGGCCGACAAGCCTGATATTCGGCGCAGAGGCCGGGCCGAAGCATGGAACCAATCCTGCTGCTCCTCCAGCACTAGGCGATGCGAATATTAGTCTCTACAGCAAATTCCGAGCCGAAGCGCTGCACGGCGAAACCGCTATCGCCTAGGCGTTTGCCCCTTCTGCAGGACAATACGGTTCCAGCTCATCCATGTGCTGCTGGTTCGCGCGAAACTGATTTCCCCAATCGCGCAGTCTGCCCAGGATCGGTGCGACCGACCGCGCGAGATCGGTGGCTTCGTATTCCACCCTCGGCGGCACCTCAGGAAAGACCTGCCGTGTGATCATTCCGTCGGCTTCGAGTTCGCGCAGTTGCTGCGTCAGCACCCGCTGTGTCGCATCCGGAATTAGTCGGCTCAATTCCATGAACCGCTTCTTGCCCATGAGCAGATTGACGAGGATCGTCGGCTTCCAGAGGCCGCCGATGACAGACATCGTCAGCTCCGCCGCACATCCGCTCTTCGGCTCCAGACGTTTTGGCCTCACTACGGGAACTCCTTCAAACCTTACTTACATTTACGGAAGTATAGGCGTTAAATGTGCATTCTTTCAATGATTTCCGCGTGAGCTAAATAGGGATGACGAGCTTCACGAACAAGGAATCATCGATGACTTTCCAGGCAATCATCGCAAGGCAGGACAATGATCGCGTGACTGCCGCTGTCGAGACAGTGGAGGACGGGCTCCTGACATCAGGCGATGTGACGGTTTCCGTCGAGTGGTCGACGGTGAACTACAAGGATGCAATCGCAATCGCTGGTCAGAGGATCATTCAGACGTTTCCCCTGATCCCAGGCATTGATTTCGCGGGAACTGTCGAGACCTCAACTGACCCCCGCTTCCAGGAAGGCGACAAAGTTGTCGCCACGGGCTGGGGGCTCAGTCAGACGCATAATGGCGGCTTCGCGCAAAAGGCCCGCGTGCCTGCCGACTGGCTTGTGAAGCTTGCTCCGTCGATCTCGACCCGGGATGCGATGGCGATTGGCACGGCCGGGTTCACAGCCATGTTGAGTGTCCTTGCTCTCGAACATGGCAACGTTTCTCCAGCCCGTGGCGAGATCCTCGTAACAGGAGCCTCCGGCGGTGTGGGCTCGATTGCAATCGCCATCCTTTCGAAGCTCGGCTACAGCGTCGTCGCCTCCACGGGCAAGTCAGGCGAGGAGCAGTACCTGAGAGATCTCGGCGCAAGCGCCGTTGTCGACAGGGCTGCGTTGTTAGCCGAGGGGCCGTCCATTGCCGCCGAGCGCTGGGCTGGAGCTGTCGATGCCGTCGGCGGACGCTCGCTCGCAAACATTCTCGCGCAGACGTCATACGGCGGCGTTGTCACCACATGCGGTTTTGTCGGAGGCCGCGATATTCCGGCATCCATCCTCCCGTTCATCCTGCGTGGCGTGACGCTCGCAGGCATCGACTCTGTCAACGCCCCTCGTTCTGTCCGCGAAAAAGCGTGGGACCGGCTAGCGACGGATATGGACCTCCAAAAGCTCGCCTCCACGATATCGGTCGTCGGCCTCGGCGATGTTTTCCAGGTCGCCAGCCAAATGCTGGCAGGCCGCATCAAGGGCCGCACATTAGTCGACGTCGATCGCTGATCAACCCGGCAATCAATCCTCAACAAAGCACGCGAGATATCGTTCGGCTCCCCTCCCGCGCCGGGTGGCACGATCGCTTGCCCTTCAACAAAGAGATGGAGCATTCGAATGAGTACGACAAAAGGCACGGCCCTCATTACCGGAGCATCCGCTGGCATAGGAGCGGTTTACGCTGACAGGCTGGCGACACGCGGTTTCGATCTCGTGCTCGTCGCCCGAGACCGAGCGAAAATGGAAGCGCTATCCTCGCGGCTGAAGAACCTCGGATTGAAGATCGAGATCCTGGTCGCGGATCTGACCAAGTCGGAAGACTTGGACGCCGTAGAAGCGAGGTTGTCAGCAGGCGACATCTCCCTGCTGGTGAACAATGCGGGAATGTCGCTGAACGGGAGCCTGCTGGAGAACGGGGGCGCCGCGATTTCCCGGATCATAGCCCTCAATATCACGGCGCCTGCCAGACTTGCCGCGGCCGCGGTCAAGGCGTTCGTCGCCAAGGGACATGGAGCGGTCATCAACATCGCCTCGGTCCTCGCTCTCGCCCCGGAACGCTACGACGGCATCTACAGTGGCTCGAAGTCGTTCTTGCTGAATCTTAGCCAGTCGATGACGGCGCATTACGCTGACAAGGGCGTCTATACCCAGGCCGTCCTCCCCGGCGCGACGCGGACCGAACTCTGGGAGCGGTCGGGCAAGGACGTCAACTCGTTCCCGATAGAGATGCTGATGGAAGTCGACGACCTCGTGGACGCTGCCCTTGTCGGCTTCGACCGTCGCGAACCGATCATCATTCCACCTTTGCCCGACGACGGGCCATGGAAGGCCATGCAGCAGGCGCGCCTGTCGATGGCTCCGAACCTCTCGCGCCGCTCCGTCGCCGAGCGATACCTCACCCAACAGACTGAAAGTGCCTAAGATGACCTCATCGCTAGAAACCACACCCACCCAATTCCTCGAAGCGGGCGGCATCCGATTCGCCTACCGCCGCCTCGGACCTGATCAGGGCGTCCCCGTTGTCTTGCTTCAGCACTTCACCGGGACGATGGACGCCTGGGATCCTGCTGTCGTCAATGCCCTATCGGCGGATCGCCCGGTCATCCTGTTCGACAATGCAGGCGTCGGATCCTCGTCAGGCACAGTGCCAGACAACGTCGAGAAGCAGACGCAGGATGCGGAAGCGTTCATCGCCGCGCTGGGCTTTCCGGAGGTCGACCTTCTCGGCTTCTCGCTCGGCGGCTTCCTCGCGCAGGTGATGGCGGCCCGCACGAAGGTTAACGTCCGACGGCTGATCATTGCCGGATCCGCTCCGAAAGGTGGGGAAGAACATCTTCTTCAGGTTGTCGACGAAGCATTTTCCAAGAACGCCCGTGACATCAGGATGCCACTGTTCTTCACGCCGTCGCAGCAAAGCCAGCAGGCGGGCGAGGCATTCATCGACCGCGCTCTCGCAAGAACCCGGGACCGCGACCCCGACAGCGGCGAGAATGTCAGCAACCCGCAGGCGGCATCGATCATCGGCTGGTGCGCGGAACCCGATCCTGACCACGCATCCCTCAAGGCTATCAAGCAACCCACGCTCATCGTCCATGGCAGCGACGACACGATGTTCCCGTCGATAAACGCCTACGAGATGTTCAAGGCAATGACCTCGGCGACGCTGATCATTTACCCGGATTCCGGTCACGGGGCGCTCTTCCAGTACCCCCAAACCTTTGTCGCCCACGTGAAGACCTTCCTCGACGCCTGATCATCCCATCCATCAAGGAAACTAGAATATGAATTCGCTTGCACAGAAGATCATCGACGCCCACGGCGGTCTCGAAACATGGCGTCGTTACTCCTCGCTGACGGCGCACCTGAAGCAGGGTGGCGCTCTATGGCGTCTCAAAGGACACGGCGGCAAACTCGACGAGACAAACGTAACTGTCGGTCTCGGTGAGGAGTGGGCTTCCCACTTTCCCTTCGGTCCGGAAGGCAAGGTCACCCGCTTCGAGCCTGGCGTCGTCAGCATCAGGGATTCGCAGGACAATGTTCTTGAGACGCTCACTGATCCGCGCTCCTCTTTTGCCGGGCACACTCTCGAGACGCCGTGGACGGAGCCGCAGCTTGCCTACTTCGCTGGCATCGCCATGTGGACCTACCTCAACATGCCGTTCCTGCTCGCCGCACCGGGTGTTGTTACCGAGCAGCTTGAAGACTGGCAGGAGAATAGGGAGACCTGGCAACGCCTCAAGGTGACATTCCCCTCGGAGATCGCAACGCACAGCACCGTTCAGACCTTGTACGTGGATAAGAACGGTCTCCTGAAGCGTCATGACTACGACGTCGAGATCGCCGGAAACACGCCCGGCGCACACTACATCGGAGGTTATGTCGAGGTGCAGGGACTGAAGTTCCCGACCGAGCGCAGGATCTTCCCGCGCCAGCCGGACGGAAACAGCATGTCTGAGCCTCTGGTCGTCTCGATCGATCTCTCCGACATCAAACTGAGCTGACCATGTTGGGGAGCATGCATCTGTCCGCAGCGCGCAAAATGATCGCGGCTGCGGAGTCTCACGCGGTCGGAATAGCTGTGCGGGCGAGCATTGTCGTTCTCGATCAGAGCGGCGATCTAATCGCCATGGCTCGAATGGATGGAGCATGGGCCGGTGCATTCGACCTTGCACTTGGAAAGGCGCGCACTTCGCGTGCCTTTCAGGCACCCTCCTCCGCCTTTTTCCCTCTTATCCAGCCAGGACAGCCCTTGTTCTCCGTCAACAATGTCGGCGGCGGCCAGTACGTCATGCTGCCCGGCGGACTGCCTCTTTTGGTAGACGGCAATCTTGTCGGCGCGGTGGGCGTCAGCGGAGGCTCGACCAATCAGGATGAAGCGATTGCTAATGCCGCTGTCGCCTCCTTTCTCGCATGGAATGCAAAGGAACTACACAATGACTGATCTTCTCGACGTTGCGGTCGCAGCTCATGGCGGCCTTGATCACTTCAATCAATTCTCGTCGGTTACGGCGAGGCTTCATCAGGGAGGCATCCTCTGGGCGCTGAAAGGCAAGCCCACGGTGCTTGAGGACTGCCAGGTCAGGGTAGACCTCGGACGGGAGCAAGTCTCCCACTGGCCGTTCGCTCCGACGCAGAACAAGTCCGTCTTCACGCCGGACAGAGTGACCATCGAGGATCCCGGTGGCAACGTCGTCGAGGAACTCCTGCAACCAAGGACGTCGTTCGAAGGCTATGAGATGGAGACCCACTGGAGTAATCCGCAGGTGGCCTACTTCGCGGGCTATACCATGTGGACCTATCTCACCTCGCCCTTCATCCTGAAGCGGCCGGGCGTCATCACCGAGGAAATTGCGCCGTGGAAAGAGAACGATCATGAGTGGCGGCGGCTGCGCGTGCGCTTCCCGGACGAGATCGCGACCCATAGCACGGAGCAGACGTTCTATTTCGACGATCGCGGGCTGCTTGTCCGGCACGACTACGAAGTCGATATCCAGGGAAGGAACGCCGCGGCTCGCTACATGAGCGACTACGTCACCACGGACGGTACCGTCATGCCCGGCAAGATGCGGATCTATCCCCGCGGCGCCGACAACAAGCCGCTTCCCGAACCGCTGATCGTATCGGTCGATCTTTCGGACTTCCAGTTTTCATAAACCTTCAGGGCTTGCGATAGCCCTCTTCGCGTTATCCCTCCCTCCAATTGAAAGAGACCAAATGAGCTACATCACCACGAAAGACGGCGTCGAAATCTTCTACAAGGACTGGGGTTCGAAGGACGCGCAGCCGATCGTCTTCCACCACGGCTGGCGACTGTCGTCCGACGACTGGGACGCGCAGATGCTGTTCTTCCTGTCGAAGGGCTATCGCGTTGTCGCCCACGACCGCCGCGGCCACGGTCGTTCAACTCAGGTATCCGACGGCCACGACATGGATCATTACGCGGCGGACGCATTCGCCGTTGCCGAGACGCTCGATCTCAGGAACGCCGTCCATATCGGACATTCCACAGGCGGCGGGGAAGTTGCTCGCTACGTGGCCAAGCACGGCCAGCCAGCAGGCCGCGTTGCCAAGGCTGTTCTCGTATCGGCCGTTCCTCCGCTAATGCTTAAGACCGAGAGCAATCCTGAAGGTCTGCCGATCGAGGTATTCGACGGCTTGCGTTCGGCACTTGCCACAAACCGCGCCCAGTTTTTCCGCGACCTGCCTGCTGGCCCATTCTACGGCTTCAATCGGGACGGAGCGACTGTCCATGAAGGCGTGATCCAAAATTGGTGGCGCCAGGGCATGATCGGCAGCGCAAAGGCGCACTACGAAGGCATCAAGGCCTTCTCGGAAACCGACCAGACGGAAGACCTAAAGGCAATCACGGTTCCGACGTTGGTTCTGCACGGTGAAGACGACCAGATCGTGCCAATCGCGGACGCTGCTCACAAGTCGATCAAGCTTCTGCAGAAAGGATCGATGAAGGCGTACCCGGGCTTCTCGCACGGCATGCTTACGGTCAATGCCGATACGCTGAACGGAGATTTGCTGGATTTCGTAGCGGCGTAAGTCCCACTGCGGACAGCTACAACGAAACTACGGGAGGAGCGGTCTCGGAAGCGGCTCCCCCGAACCATGGTGCGCGCCTGCCTATTCGTCGATCAACACGACCGCGATGAGAATCATGGCGTCATCGAAAGCCGCCGCCCATCTTCCGTTTCCGTGAAAGCACAACAAAGCAAATGCATCCACTGCTGGCAGTGTCCACCGAAACGGCTCGAGCCCATAATTTTTTGAGAGAACACCGGTCGTATGCTCTTGATGGAATTCGAACCAATGGTCATCCCGTTTGGATGGGCTGACGCCTTGAACATGGCGCACGGCTCGATAAATTAAAGCCGCAAGGCGCTACTTCGCGAACCCACGATACGGCTCGACCGCCGATGTCTATGTATCAACATCGCGCTTGCCCGATGCTGGACACAGGCGCTGGCGGCCCATGCGGGCAAGAACGATCTGACAGATGTCGCGACCCTTGAATAACTATCACCTTGGACTAGATCAATTGTTGTCGGCGCCCATCGCAGGACCGACAGCCGCGAAGGCGTCGAGGACGCCTTCGCGGAAGGATCCACCGTTATGGTTCTGTTCATTTCGCAATAGCGCAAACGGTCGCGCCTTGGCGTGAGAGCGATTGTGAACAAAAGTAGAATCGCCAGAAGCGCATAACCCTCAAGCCGCCGTGGCCATGCGCTTCATGTGGGACGAGGTTAACCATCGCGTTGCCTTGGAGCAAATCGGCTCCTCGAATTGGAGCTGATATGACAATAAGACAAGAAATTATCCGCAACAGGCTTCTCAAAGCCTTGCCGCCGGATGTCTTCGCGACGTTTTTGCCCCATATGCGATTCGTGGATTTGCCGGCACGACACGTGTTGGTTCAAGCTGATGAACCAACAACGGAGGTCTGTTTCATCGAGAGTGGCCTTGCCTCGGTGGTCGCCGCGACGATCGAAGACGAGAGCATAGAAGTTGGTCATGTGGGTCATGAAGGCATGGCGGGAACACATATTCTGCTGATGGTTGACCAAACGCCCAACAAGACTTTTATGCAGGTGGAAGGACGGGGCGTTCAAATTCCGGTTCAGCCTTTCATCGAGCTTCTATCTTCCGAACCCAATGTGAGAAACTTTCTCCTCCGTTATCTGCATACGACCGATCTGCAACTTGCCCATTCCGCGCTGGCAAACGCCAGATACAACATGCATGAGCGCCTTGCACGCTGGCTGCTTATGTGCCACGACCGGCTCAATGGACCCGATCTCCCGCTGACGCATGAATTCCTCTCATTGATGCTTGGTGTGCGACGTTCCGGCGTAACCAACGAACTCCATGTCCTCGAAGGAATCCATGCCATCAAGGCCACTCGCGGAAATGTCCGCATTGTAAATCGAGAGAAGCTTCTGGAGATCGCCGGCGGCTGCTACGGCACACCCGAACGCGAGTATGAACGGGTGATGGATCTCGCCTTCGTCGGTTTCCTTTAATTTTTCAAGGCTATCGCATCAGCAAGCCGTAAAACCAGGAGGAGATATTCTTGCTGGCTGCGAATTTCGGCGTGCGGCGAGCAATACCGCGCCCGATACCAATGGCCGCCAAGATCCTCCAGAACATGGTCAAGAACGGCATTTGCGCCTGGGTGCCATGCTGTTCTGTACGTTTCCGCACATGCCGTATCATCCCAGGATGAATGTGCTAGTTTTTGCCTTCCCGGGAAGGAGCGCGCGATGAATCTCTCAAATGTCTCCATTCTTTTACTTGAGGATCAGCCGCTTGTGGCGCTCGATATCGAAGATTACTTGCGAGATGCTGGGGTGACGGAGATCCATGTCATCTCATCCTGTTCCGATGGACAGGCGTGGCTCAATGAACATAATCCTGATCTCACAATACTGGATATCCATTTGAGAGACGGTGACTGCAGCCGCATCGTCGGAACACTCAAAACGCGCAGCTTGCCATACATCATCTACTCGGCATCCGACAGATCGCAATACGGCGGCTTGTCCGGATTCGCGGACGCGCCTTGGATGTCGAAACCGGCGGATCCCCGGTTGTTGGTCGCCGAGGTCAAGGCATGTCTTGGTTCTTCGAAGTATCGAAGTGAACGGAGGCCAGGGTCTGTTTCGTTATCGAAACACTGACGGAGGCTTGGATGACAGAGGCGGCTCCAAGGTACTTCTCCTCCGTTCCGGCATGGCAGGCATGCTCCAATGAATGCCGAACCCAGAATTCAGATCGTGCAGCGATAAAGTGTCGAACAACATCTTATCGTTGGTGCGATCATTTGCTAACATTATACCCACGAGCGAATTAAGGATATCTTCGTCCGGACATGACGTCTCACTACCCGACTGACAGCGATAAGAGCGGAAACACGTATTCAGACGACAAGGATAACGGTTCGTCGAGTTTTCTCGCTAGCCCACCCCACGGCCCGTGGAGCGGAGGATCCAGCATCGACAGCGTTGAAAATCCGCGGGCCTGGCTTGCGGCGATTGTCGAGAATTCCAACGACGCCATTCTGAGCAAGATGCTCAATGGTACGATTACCAGTTGGAATGCGAGCGCGGAACGCATCTTCGGCTTTTCGGCGGAGGAAGTGATCGGTCAATCGATTCTGATCCTGGTACCCGAGGACCGGGTGCAGGAGGAAAATACAATTCTCGAAAAGATCCGCCGTGGTGAGCGAGTCGAACATTTCGAGACCGTCCGAAAGCGCAAGGATGGGAGCCTTATCGAAGTTTCCCTCACGGTTTCGCCCGTTCGCGGCAAGAAAGGAAGGATCATCGGCGCTTCCAAGATTGCGAGAGACATTTCAGAACGACGCCGCCTGGAGTATCGCCAAAAGCTGCTGCTGCGGGAGATGAATCACCGGATCAAGAATCTCTTTTCCGTGGCTTCGGCCCTGATTTCCCAAACCAGGCGGTCGGCACGGAGCGTGGACGAACTGGCGGATAGCCTGCATGCACGTCTGGCTGCCCTGACGCGTGCTCATGATCTCATCCTGCCCGATCTTATCGACAGCGAGATGAAAGGCGATCGCAAAACCACGTTGTTTGCGTTGCTTGAAGCGATTCTTGCGCCTTATGGTGATGGGTCGCGAACCAGGACGAAGATCGAAGGAACGGATGTCGCCGTCGGAGGCAGCGCTCTAACCTCCCTGGCGCTTGTTCTCAACGAATTCGCCACCAACGCCGCCAAATATGGATGCCTTGCAGTAGCCGAAGGCCACTTGTCCGTGCAGTGTTTGATTGATGAACGGAACCTCCACCTTACGTGGGTTGAGGCAGGAGGACCGGCAATAGATGCTTCGCATCGCAGGGAAGGGTTCGGGGGTCAGCTTGAAAGAGCGATCATCACGTCAGCACTGCATGGAAGAATTTCGCGCGAATGGGCTTCCACCGGATTGGTCATCTCGATGCAGGTGCCTTTATCCAAGCTCGAGAATTAGCGCTCTCAGTCGATCCCGCTGTGGCGGGTCGACACTCTCGCGCTTATGATGATCGAGAAAGCCCGGAGAGATAAACGAGAAGGTAAGTCGCCGCTTGGAACAATGGGGAGGTGCCGCAGTTAGTGGAGCGGTACATGTTCCGAATGGAGCTCCTCATTGCGGAGAGACCAAGATGGCCGTCCATTTCAACCATACGATCCTGTCAGCACACGACAGCAAGGCATCAGCCGATTTCCTGGCGGAAATGCTGGGACTGCCCGCGCCACGGCAATGGGGACCGTTCCACATGGTCACCACCGACAACGACGCCAATCTCGACTACATGAACACCGAAGGCGAAATCATCCCGCAGCACTACGCCTTCCTGGTCGGCGACACCGAATTCACGGCGATATTCCGGAGGATTGGCGAGCGGAATCTGACTTATTGGGCGGATCCAGGCCAGCAAAGGCGGAACGAGACGAATGATCATGACGGCGGACGCGGTCTCTATTTCAAAGATCCGAACGGACATCTGCTCGAAATTATAACGCGGCCATATGGCAGCGGCGGCTGGAATCCCTGAGTGGAACGGGCGACGAACGGAAGTCATCGCAAGAGGAAGGGTTCCGGGGCTTCAACAGCTATTTCGGCTATTCACCATTTTCTCGATCGATACCGGCCGGAATGCCGTTATTCGTCATGTGGTTGCGGACGAATTCCCCAATCTCCATGGCGTGGACCAGCTGCGCCGCTTCGAGTCACAGCTATGCGCGCTGACGGCACCGCCAAGCGCACCTCCGAGTTTGGGAACCCAATCCGGAATGATGGGTGAAGAAACTGTCAGCAGCCCCTTCACCCAATTCCAGTTACTTCCGAAATCGACCGCTTTCGCTTCTTCTCGCCATATAGACAAAAACACGATGAAGCATGCCGTACCGAGCGCCAGCGAAAGCCGTACGTCCTTGAGGAGGCTTAATCAGAACTCCGACCACTCCTGCTGGAGACGTTTAAGCGCAACATTGCCCTGCGTGACGGGAGCGGGGCGAGCAGCAGGCCGACCGGCTGTCGGGGCCGAGGCAAGCCGGGCCACGGACTTCGCCTGTGGCTCCATACGCTCGGCTTCGCCTGTGCGGAACGCGCTCAGGAGCTCTCCGAGACGCTTGCTTTCCTCGGCCAAACCTGCGCCGGCCGCATTCATCTCTTCAACCATGGCGGCATTCTGCTGTGTCGCCTGATCCATGTGATTGACAGCGCTGTTGATCTCCGAAAGCCCCATGGACTGCTCCTGAGCGGCGGTGGCAATCGCATCCATGTGCTGATTGATCTGCAGGACCAGGTCGGCAATAGCTGCGAGACCCTCGCCGGTGTCGTTGACGAGTTTCACGCCTTCGCCGACGGCGACTTCAGAATTGCCGATCAGAACCTTGATCTCTTTGGCGGCATTGGCCGAACGCTGGGCCAGTTCGCGCACTTCCTGGGCGACGACGGCAAAGCCCTTGCCGGCTTCACCCGCACGTGCTGCCTCGACGCCTGCGTTGAGCGCAAGCAGGTTTGTCTGGAAGGCGATCTCGTCGATCACGCTGATGATCTGGCTGATCTGCTTGGACGAATGCTCGATCCTGCCCATGGCATTGACGGCATTGTTGACGACCTGGCTGGAGTTTTCTGCCCGCGATCGGGCGCCGCGTACCAAGTCACGGGCGTCGCCAGCCCGCTTGGAGGTCGACTGAACATTGGCCGTAACCTCTTCGAGCGCCGCTGCCGTCTCTTCCAGCGAGGCGGCCTGCTGCTCCGTGCGCTTGGAAAGATTATCGGAAGCCTGCGAAATCTCGTAACTGCCGCTGTTTACGAGTGACGCGGCGTGGCCGACCTGAGACATCGCAGCGCGCAACTGGCTGACCGACGAATTGAAATCGTGACGCAGAGCTTCGAACTGCGCAGCCAACGGCGTTTCGATCTCGCACCGCAGGTCGCCGGATGCCAAATGACGAAGTCCTGTCGCAAGCGAACCCGTAGCCTGCAGCAGCCGCTCTTCGGCCTCTGCTTCGGCGCGGCGCTGGACTTCGAGGCGTTCGTTCTCCGATGTAATGCGTGCCTCGGCGGCTTCGGCTTCGAGCGCCTTGTTGCGCAGGGCTGCCTGCTGGAAAATCTGGACAGAACGCGCCATGGCGCCGATCTCATCACGCCGTTCGACGCCACCGATCAAGACCGAGAGGTTGCCTTCGGCGAGTGCGGTCATGGAATGAGTTAGCGCCCCGACGGGCCTGGTGACGCGAAAGATGATGACGCAGATGCCCGTAATGCTCAGAACCACGGAAACAAGGAAAGTGAGCCCGTAGGCGATCAAGCTGACGAACGCATCATTCTGGCTGGCGGATGCGTTCGCGACCATGCCGTCTGCGGCTGCCGCGGCGGTGTTCGTGATGGTCAGAAGGGCGGCGTTGCCAAGCGGGCGCCAGTCGTCAAGGGGCATGGCCTTCTTCTCACCAGCTGCGAACTTCGCAAGCAATGCACTGTGTTTTGCTGCAAAATCACCGTTGAAGAAGGTCGCGCTGCTGACTTTATAGGCGTCTCTGACGACCTGTGGCGTCGACGGATGATTGACCAGAGTGCCGATCTGTTCCCAGGTGAAATTCGCAGTGTAATCGAATTGTTGGATCTTGCTGACGTCCTCGGGCTTCATCGCCTCTCCGGAGGCGAGCGTGTTGACGAACAACAGGTTTGCAGCCCCAGCCGTTGCGCGCGTGTACCATGTCAGTGCACGGATCTGAATGAGTGCCGTCATTGAGGGATCACTGGTGCGGATCCGGCTTTCGATGGCGGTCGAACCTGCCTCCAACGCGGTCAAGAGCTGCTGACCGAGGTCCAGCGTCGTAGCCTGCAGTGTCGGATCGCGATCAGCTAGCTTCTTGGCGACTTCGCTGTCGAGCTTTGAGCGGAATGCAACTACCCGATCATAGGCGTTCATGACGTCGGCAATCGGGGCTTTGAGCGCCTGGTCATCGATATCTGCAAAGACCGATTTTGCGTCACCCATATATTTGTCGACGATGCCTCTGTCCTTTTTCAACAAGGCGAGCGTTGCATCTTGCGAGCCAAGCTCAAGTTTGGCGAGCGACGAGCCGTCACCTCGCTCGTTGCGAAAGTTGGCGAGTGTCTGGAAGAGCGCGCGGTCGAGCAAGGTGAACTTCGAGACGTCGGCATACTTGCCTGCATCGCGATAGGCATCAAGCGTCGACGATCCCGTCAGCACACATAGAGCGATGCTGAGAAAAAGGAAAATTCCAACAAGTATATTGCGCAGAGAAAAAATCATAATTGCTCACCTACGTTCGGGGTGCCATGACGCTAACCCGCTTCGCCAAAACCCGTATTTCTGGAGCTCTTGTGGTGAAACTTCTAAAAGAAAAGCAGTCCGTGAGCCGTCGAGGCGCCGCCCGACCACAGGCGCATCATGCCCTGCCCAATCAGGAGAAAAGTTACCTCAGCTTTATTGAAACAGGATTAATGATTTCCCCTAAAAACACAGGGGGTGTTTAGACAGATCCTTCGTAAGATGGGCAGGAGCGCGAAAGTAATCCCCGGCCTGCCGCACTCCGTCGTCAAGGCGCTTTCGAGCCAGCAGGGATTGGATAATGCAATGGATAATACGTTGACCTGCACCTCATGCGGACTGGACAAGACTGAGTCGATCGTCCACGGAGGTTCATACATCCTTCGATGCGCCGCTTGCGGCGAAGCAATCGTCGCGACATCATTCATGGCGATGCTCGACTCGGAATACGACTGGGCCGCCTTTACCGATGCGGGTCCTGGAAAAGTCCCACGGCCGGAGGCTCTCGTCGCGCGTGGGCGGCTTCAGCAGATATCGGCGGCAATCAAGGCCGCGGCACGTGATGGAAATCCGATCCGTCTGATCCTCGAAACAAAGGACTGAAGCGCCGCCTTCGCGCCACTTCCCAGCGTCGCACAGGCGACTTCAGCCGTCGTTTGGTGATCGCTCCGACGAAAGTGGATCACCATCTGCTTACGGCATCACATAAGCCGCTCTCTTTCGAGTTCCCATCCGCGGCGTATGCGGTAGAAGGAGATGTGATCACACGCACCATTCGCCATAGCGACTGATTTCGGCTTTGCCGTATCCAAAGAGGTTCGCCGGAGCAACAGCGAGGCTTGGCTCAAGCCGCTTGACGCGATGTCAGAGCAACATCGACGCACCACGGTCGAGATAGGTATCGAGGAATTGCTCGAGACGAGGATTTCTCGGCTTCTTGAACACCTCCTGCGGCGGCCCGCTGAACAGCACCTTGCCGTGATCGAGAAAGATGATCTGCTGGCCGACGGTCGCGGCGAAACCGATTTCGTGTGAAACGACCACCATCGTCATGCCCTCGCCCGCCAGGTCGCGCATGACGTTCAGGACTTCGCCGGTCAGTTCCGGATCGAGCGATGAGGTGGGCTCATCGAACAGCATGATCTTCGGCTTCAATGCCAGGGCGCGGGCAATCGCCACGCGCTGCTGTTGTCCGCCCGAAAGCTGCGACGGATAATGCCCTGCCCTTGCCTCGAGCCCGACCTTGACGAGTTGCACCATGGCCGCATCTTCGGCCTGCTTACGGCTCATCTTGTGAACCGTCTTCAGAGCCTCGCTGACATTGCCGAGCGCCGTCATATGCGGCCAGAGATTGAACTGCTGGAAGACCATGCCGATCTGGGCGCGGATCGAACGATTGGTCGCTGCCGAGATACGTTCACGACGTCCTTGAGCATCCTCGGTAAAGCCAAGGACCTCGCCGTTGATGGAGATCGTTCCGCGCGTCGCCTCTTCCAGGAAAGCCATGCATCGCAAAAGCGTGCTCTTGCCGGAGCCGGACGGGCCGATGAGGCAGGAGACCTGCCCCGGCTCGATGGCAAGATCGATGCCATGAAGGACCGTGGTCTCTCCGAATGTCTTGACGAGATTCCTGACTTCGATAGCGGGGACGCTCATGCGTTGAAAAACCTGAATCTGGAAAGTTTCGTTTCGGCAAGGTTGCCAAGCCAGCCGGTGACTTCGACGAGCACCCAGTAAAAGAGCGCCAGGGCAGACAGCGCCTCGACGAAGGCATATTGCTGCGATCCGATCGCGCTCAGCGTCGCCGTCAATTCCGGCACGGTGATGATGGAGAGGACTGCCGTCTCCTTCATCAGAATAACGGTCATGTTCACGCAGGGCGGCAGCACCAGCATCGTCATCTCCGGCAGGAGAATGCGCCTTATGATCTGCCCGCGCGTCAAGCCGACGCACTCGCCGGCCTCGATATGGCCTTTCGGCACGGCCCGAAATCCGGAACGGAAGATTTCGCTGAAATAGGCAGCACCATAGATCGAAATACCGATCAGTCCTGCCGGCACGGGATCGAGCTCGAGGCCGACGAAAGGGCCGCCGTAATAGACGAGGAAAATCTGGATAAGAAATGGCGTGCCACGCAGCACCGCCACGATGGCACCCAGCACCTTGTCGACGACTACGCCGCCATATTGCCGGGCCACCGCCATCAGGAAGCCGATAATGGCCGCGGCGATGGTGCCCACAATCCAGATCATGATCGTGACGCCGGCGCCGCTGAGGATGGCAGGCCACTGGCCGATGAGGACGTTGATGTCGAAGGTCATCGTGCTACCCCCGGCAATCTGCTTTCGATCAGGCTGCCGGCAAGCGCGACCACCCAGTTGATCACGAGATAGATGAGGCCAGCGGCTGCGAAGATCTGCAGCGGCAGAAACGTGCTGCCGGCGAGATCCTGCGCCATGCGGGTCAGTTCGACGATACCGACGACGGAAACCAGCGACGATGCTTTCAAAATAAGGATCGCCTCGTTGACGAGAGCTGGGAATGTGAGACGCAGCGCGATCGGAACTTTGATGCGGCGGAAAATCTGACGTGGAGTGAGGCCCACCATCTCCGCCGACTCCACCAGCCCGCGCGGCACGCTGGCAAAGCCGCCACGCAGGTTCTCTGCCTGATAGGCAGCCGTACAGAGCGACAGGCCGATGATTGCCGCAACGACACTCGGCACGTTGAGGCCGACAGCTGGAAGCAGATTGTAGATCAGCAGCAATTGCACCAGCAGCGGCACGCCGCGAAAAAAGCTGATGAAAAACTGGGCAGGCCGCACGAAAAGACTACGCCCCGTCAGCAACATTCCCGAAATCAGGATCGCAATTGCAAAACCGATAAAGATCGACACAAAGCTGATCGTCACCGTGTAGATGGATGCCTGCAGAAGCAACCCAAAGAGCTCGATGGACATTGTTGAGTGTTCGCCGCGTGGTGACAGAAAGCTTGGATCTCGGTCGTCAGCCGTGCCCGGCAGCAAAGCGGGCACGGCCGGTTTCCGAGGGCTGATCAGAATGCCGGATCCTTGACGGCGTCAGGCGTGTCAAAGCTTGCGCCGAACCACTTCTTCTGCAGCGTCGCCATGCGGCCGTCAGCCTTGATCTTCAACATGGCTGCATCGATGGCGTCCATCAACGGTGCATGATCGGCGTCCTTCAAGCCGATAAAGCCGAAATAGGACTTCTTGCCGAAGGGCGGCAGCACGACTTCGAACGTGCCTTCACGCTGCTTGGCGACGAATGCGATATTCGGCAGCGAGTTGGCGACGCCGGCGATGCGGCCAGCGGCGAGATCGGCGTAGGATTCCGTAAAGGCCGGGTATTCGCGGATATCGACCTTGGTCGGCAGGGTTTCGGAAAACTCCTTCAGCTGGTCGAGCTGCGCGGTCGCCTTGCCAACGCCGATCTTCTTGCCGGCGATATCTTCCGGCTTGCTGATCGTCTTGTCACCGGCCTTTTTCAAGATCGCAATGGTTGCTTCGGCCAGAGGCGGTGTGAAACGATAACGCTCCATGCGCTTCTTGGTGATCGTCGCCGGGCCGGCAACGACGTCGAACTTTCCAGCTTCAAGCGCCGGGAAAACGCCGTCCCATGGCAGCGTGACCCATTCGATCTTCACGCCCAGTTCCTTGCCGATCTCATCGAAGATGTCGACGTTCAAGCCCACATGCTTGCCTGCATCGATGAAATCGAATGGGGCGAAGGCCGTCTCGGTGCCGACCTTCAGGGTGCCGGCGGCCTTGACGGCGGCAAGCGTGTCAGCCGCATGGGCCGACATCGTTGCGCCAAACAAAAGTGCGGCGCCCACCAAACCCTTCAGAAGCGAATTCTTCCTCATATCTTTCTCTCCAGTTTTGTACCCTTCGTTTGGAAGGTTCAGATTCCCCAAGCATTGTCCCGCCAGGCCGATTTTTATGACCTTTTGTCTATACAAATAGATACAGCCTCGCCTACACTGTCAAATACAAAACATAACGAACGCAAGAATTATGCCGCATGATGCCCGATGGATCTGGCAGGCGCGGTTTCCACGGACACTGAATTCATTGCCGGAGCAAGGCGAGCGTTGGTCCCAATTCATCAGAGAATTCTGAAGGATATCGAAAGCAGGATCGTGAGCGGCATCTGGCCGCCGGGGCACCGAATACCCGTCGAACATGAGCTGCTGAAGGAGTATCGATGCTCCCGGATGACGGTGAACAAGGCGCTTTCGACCCTGGCCGAGCGCGGCATGATCATACGTCGTCGCAGGCTCGGTTCCTTCGTCGCTTCGCGGCAAATCGACCGCACGGTCATGGATATCCAGGATATTTCCACGGAAGCGGAGTTGGCGGGACACGAACATAGCCACACGATGCTGATGCGGAAAATCGAGAGGCTCGATCCCGCCACCGCGATGCGGCTAGGCGAAACCACGGGCGCGGAGATCCTGCGGCTCCACTGCCTGCATGCGGTCGACGGCAAGGCGAATGCGCTGGAGCGGCGCATCATCATGCTGGACCTGGTGCCATCGGCAAGAACCGAGAGTTTCGCTTCGGTCCCACCCGGCAAATGGTTGCTGGACATGGTGCCCTGGTCGAAGGCCCGGCATGTCATTCGTGCCGTCTCGGCCGATGCGGCGACGGCACGCCTGCTCGAAACCGAGCGCGGCGAAGCCTGTCTGACGCTCATACGCCAGACATGGCAGAGCAGTCGCACGGTTACCTATGTCGAGTTCATCCATCCCGGCGATCGCTTCCAGTTTGCCGGCGACTTTTATCCAAATGAGAGAGCTGTCACCGATCAACCATCGCAGGGAGGCGACTCTTGAACGAGAAGCGGATCAGCAGGGCAGTTCCGCTCAAAGGCTTGCAGGCTTTCGAAGCCGTCGGCCGTTGCGGCAGCGTGAACGCCGCAGCATTGGAACTGAAGGTTTCGCCCGGAGCGATCAGTCAGCAGATCCGTAAGATCGAGAGCTTTCTCGGTGTCACCTTGCTTGAGCGCAATGGTCGCACGGTGGAACTCACCCAATGGGGGCGGCTCTATCATCAGGAAATATCGAAGGGATTCGAGCAATTCGCACTTGCTGAACAGGTCCTGGAACGGGCGCGCAACGAGAATGCCCTTGTCCTCAGCGCGCTATCTTCCGTCGTCAACAAATGGATCGGGCGCCGGATCTTCGATTGGCAGGCCCTTCATCCAAACGCGCATGTCCGGATCGTCGGGCGCGACAAGGAACCGCGCATGGGCTTCGACGACATCGATTTCCGCATCAGCTATGGTTCGGACGTACTGCAGCATGAACACTATAGCGAGCTGTTCCGCGATTGGGTGGTCCCTGCCTGCTCGCCGGCCCTGATCAAGGGCAAGGCGCCTTCTGCGGCGCAACTTCTTCAATATCCGCTCCTGCATGTCGAATGGGAGCGGCATTTCACGCCCTATCCCAGCTGGCTTGAATTCGCCGCGAAGACGGGAGCGGCGCTCGAAGAAACCGCCGCCGGCCTTTCCTTCACCCTATCAAGCAGCGCAATTGACGCCGCCGTCAACAAGCGCGGCGTCGTTCTCGCACAAATGTCGATGATTGCGGATGAGCTCGAGGCGCAGACGCTCGTCATTCCCGTCGACATACGCATTCCCTTGCGCGAAAGCTATTTTCTCGCCTGGGACAGGGCGGCCCTGGAAAAACCCTACGGGCGCCAATTTCGCGATTGGCTTCTCACCATTTCCCGCCAGCAGGGCCTGGTGTCGGCATCAGGATCGACATTTTAGAAAAACTAAAACGGACCTCAGCTCCGCGATATTGATGAAATTTTGCGCCTGGCGATAATTTGCGCATTCGCCGTCAACCGGAACGGCGTGACCGGCAAAATGGGAGAGTTCGATGGCGCGGACCGACAAGATGAAACTCGGAACTTTCGTCTATACGTTCGGCTTTCATCCGGCCTCCTGGCTACATCCGGCAAGCGACGTCAACGGCGCCAACGACTTCGCGCATCTGCTCGATGTCGCCAAACGATCCGAGGCGGCCAAATTCGATTTCATGTTCATGGCCGATTCTCCGGCAGCGGCCGTCGGCGATCCCAATGCGCTTGCCCGCATCCCCACAAAGATGAACCGTTTCGAACCCCTCTCGCTGCTCTCGGCACTGGCGGTCACGACCAATGATCTCGGCCTCGTGGCGACGGTCTCGACAAGCTATTATGAGCCGTACAATGTAGCCCGTCTGTTTTCCTCGATCGACCATCTGAGCAAGGGCCGCGCCTGCTGGAACGTCGTCACGTCAGACCATGACGAAACCGGCTACAACTTCAATCGCGAAGGGCTGGATCCACACGCGCTGCGCTATGAACGCGGCAACGAGTTCGTCGACGTCGTCTTCGGTCTTTGGGACAGCTTCGAGGAGGGCGCGCTCCTTCTCGACCGCGAAAACGGCGTCTACTATGACAAGGACAAGCACCACACGCTCAACCACAAGGGCAAGCACTTCCAGGTTCGCGGACCTCTGAACATTGCGCGAACGCCCCAGGGCCGTCCTGTCATCGCCCAGGCGGGCGGTTCTGAGCCCGGAATGGATATGGCCGCACGCACGGCCGAGATCGTCTTCAGCCTCGCATCGAACATCGAGCGGAACCGGTCCTTCTACGACAATGTCAAGAGCCGGATGGCGGCCTATGGCCGCGATAGAGACGATCTGAAAATCATGCCGGGCATCGTCATCAACGTCGGCGAAACCGAGGCCGAGGCAAAGGCGAAGGTGGACTATCTGATCGACAAGATGCATCCCGATGTCGGGCGGCTGATGCTTTCCGAGTTCCTGGAGGCGGACCTGCGCGGCGTGGCGCTCGATGAGCCCTTCCCGATGGACCGTCTACCGGCCGCTCCGAAAGGATCGCGCGCGCTGTTCGACGAACTGGTCGATTTCGTCAAGAGCGGCCACACGGTCGGCGAACTGATCCGGCACTATGCCGAAAAGCATACGGGAAACGGCATAACAGGCACGCCGGCCCAGATCGCCGACTACATGGAGGAGTGGTTCGAAACGCGTGCGGCCGACGGCTTTATCCTGATGTTCCCGACCCTACCATCCAGCCTCGACGATTTCGTGCGGTTCGTGCTGCCGGAACTTCGCCGCCGCGGGCTGTTCCGCGAGGAATATGAGGGCAGAACCCTGCGCGAAAACCTCGGCATTTCCACGCCGGCAAACCGTTTTGCCAAGAGCTGAGGGCCGGTCCAGTGAGCGACGAGGCTCTGATCAGCGACGCGGAATTCAAGCTATCGATGCGTCACCTGGCCGGTGCGGTCAGCGTGATCACGGTCGGTGACGGACAGAACCGCACCGGCTTCACCGCGACCTCGGTTTCCTCATTTTCGGCGGATCGGCCTTCCGTCATCGTCAGCGTCAACAGGGCTTCTTCCTCCTGGCCGGCGCTGCAGCGGTACGGCTGCTTTTGCGTCAACGTGTTGGCGGCCGACCAGCAGCATGTGGCGCAATCCTTTGCCGGTGTTGACGGGCGCAAGGGTGCCGATCGCTACGATGGTGCCGGGTGGTATCGCCTCAGGACGGGTGCAGCCGCACTTGAAAATGCCCTCACGGTCCTAGACTGCAAGCTCGAAACCGTGTTTGAGCATCATTCCCATGCCATTCTGATCGGGCACATCCGTGCAATGGAAATCCGGCAGGACATCGGACCGCTGCTCTACTGGCGAGGCGGCTATCATGGCCTTCCTGCTGCTGATCGCCTAGCGGAGCCGATCCGGCAATAACCTGATCGAAGCAACATCGACATTGGCAAAGGCAAATCTAAGGTACCGCTCCTGCCCCTCCCCGAAATATGCCCCGGGAATGCAGATCACGCCGCGCTCCCTCGCAAGTTCTTCAGCAACCTCGGATGACGATCGGCCCTCGAAAGGATGACGAACGAAGGCGAAATAGGCGCCGATCGCTGCAATCTCCCAACCCATCAGCTCGGAAGTGGCCTGTCTCAAAGCATCGGCGCGGCGGGCGATTTCCAGCCGGTTGCCGGCCCGCCAGTCGGCAAGGACAGGCAGAGCCGATGCAACGGCGATCTGAGCCGAACGCGGGGCGCAGATCTGCATATTATCCATGACCTTCGCGATCTCAGCGATGAGCCCGGGGCCTGCCGTGACGGCGCCGAGGCGATGGCCGGGAATGCAGAAGGATTTCGAGAAGCTATAGAGAAGAACGAGCGTATCCTCCCAGCCCGGCTCCGACAGCAGGGCGTGCGGCCTGCCGTAATCTTCGGCCAGGAAGTCGCGATAGGTTTCGTCTACAACCAGCCAGGCGCCATATTTTCGGCACAGTAAGAAAAGCTCGTGAAGCAGACCGGGCGGATAGACAGCCCCGGTAGGATTGTTGGGCGTAACGACGGCAAGCATCTTCGTGCCGGCTGCAAGCGCGGCTTCGGCTGAGCCGAGATCGGGAAGAAAGTCGGTTGTGGGGTCGCAGTCGACCAGCAACCGCCCGATCCCCAGCATCGATAGCGTCGTGTCGTGATTGAAATAGAAAGGATTGGTGAGTGCTACCGTATCGCCCGCGCCGGCAAGCGCAATCGCAGTGCACATGAACGCCTGATTGCAGCCGGCCGTGATATGGATATTGTCGGCAGATATATCCGCGCCATAAAGCTCTGCGACATGAGCAGCATAAATCTGGCGCAACAAAGGCTCGCCCTCGATCGGCCCGTAGCCGGTCATCGCCTGTTGCGCAGCCGTTTCGCCGAGAAGGCGCAGCATTTCAGGATGCGCGGGATAACCGGGCACGGCCTGTGACAGATCGATGAGTGGCCCCTTCAATCCCTTGTATTCGCGGCCCCAGGCGACGACGGAAGGAATGGGCGGAGGGGAGAGGCGGGAAACGAACGAATTGAATTTTGCAGCGGTCATATCGATTTCTCTTTGATACCGATTGCTACAACGATACCAATTGCTTTCTCAACCTCTTTGTTGAGTGAGACGGGCCTCAAGTGGAGACGCATGCGCATGGTGTGGGACAAGATGCGGCTCGAACAGCTGCGCGCGGAATTTGCAGACAGCAATGGCGGCGAGATATTCGATGAGACGTTTCGCAAAGTGGCGGAGAAGATCATCTCCAAGAGCGGCACGAGACTGGCGCCATATGCCGGTGTGCCGACCTTCCTCAGCGCGCCCTACATGCAGGTCGCAGCCGACGAGCCCGATTTCGGCAATCTCCAGGTCGCGATAACAGGAATTCCGATGGATCTCGGCGTCACCAACCGCCCCGGCTCCCGCTTCGGACCACGCGCCCTTCGCGCCATCGAAAGGATCGGTCCTTACAACCATGTTCTGGGAACAGCGCCGGTCTTCGATCTTCGCGTCGCCGACATTGGCGACGTACCGTTCCAGAGCCGCTACCGGCTGGAACTCAGCCACGACGACATCGAAAAACGTATCGGCCAGATTGTCGATGCCGGCGTCGCACCGCTCTCAGTCGGGGGTGACCACTCCGTCACGCATCCCATCTTGAAGGCTGTCGGCCGGAATCAGCCGGTGGGCCTCATTCATATCGATGCTCATTGCGACACCAGCGGAGCCTTCGATCAGACGAAGTTTCATCACGGCGGACCGTTTCGCAACGCCGTGCTGGATGGCGTGCTCGATCCGACAAGGACGATCCAGATCGGTATCCGTGGTTCGGCGGAATATCTGTGGGAATTCTCCTATAAGTCGGGAATGACCGTGATCCACGCAGAAGACATCAGCGCAATGGGGATCCCTGCCGTTATCGCCAAAGCCGAATCCATCATCGGCGACGGCCCGACCTATCTCTCCTTCGATATCGACAGCCTCGATCCCAGCTTTGCGCCCGGTACGGGCACGCCCGAGGTCGGCGGATTGACGACGCGTGAGGTTCTTGAGCTGATACGAGGACTAAAGGGCATAAACCTGGTGGGCGGCGACGTCGTCGAGGTTGCTCCCCAATATGATGCGACGACCAACACCGCACATGCTGGAGCTCAAGTGCTCTTCGAAATCCTGAGCCTCATGGTGTTCAGCCCATCAGTCGGCAAACGCTAGACACAAACCTCCCCAACCTCAGCAATTCGGATGATCGGACGCGGCGAGGCGGAGCGGTTTCCACGCTTGCTCCCCTACCGTTCGTATCTGCGAACGTAATCGTTGGTGGCATCGCCATGGGACCAATCTACCGTATCGTCAACGACAGGATTATTCCCGTGGCTGCGCCTCGATAACCTCAATCGCAGAGTCGAACTGACTGACCGGGAATCTGACCCGTAACTGAATTTTTGCTCTTGAGCGGATTCGAAGTGACGACCTCGCGATTTAAAAAGCATGCAGTTGAACGGATACGAACCAGCGACCTATAAATGTTCGGTCCGTTCACGCGGCCGGGGGCAAGGGATCGGTGCCCTCACTCAGAATTGCAAGATATCGGCTATAGCTGAAAACTCTGCCGCGCTTGCGACCCGTTATTTCCTTGATGATGCCGAAGCGCTCCAAGTCTGCGAGCGCCGCGTTAACTGTGGGCGCAGATAGGGCTGTCTTCTGTACGAGCTGATTTGCTGTAAAGAACGGATTTTGCTGAAAGAGATCGTGAATGCGAAGCGCTGAACCCGCGCGATCGCTTTCGGTTGTGATCTGGTCACGGTCTTCCTTGAACACATCCACAATCCGCGTGGCAGCGTCGCACGCCTGATTGGCGGTGTCGGCAACACCCGTGAGAAAAAAGTCGAGCCAACCCTCCCAGTTGCCTTGTTCGCGGACTTCCTGAAGCAGCCGATAGTACTCTGCCCTATGTGTCTTCAAATAAAGACTGAGATAGAGCAGCGGCTTGCGCAGAACGCCGTTCATGCAGAGATAAAGCGTGACCAGGAGGCGGCCGATACGCCCGTTACCATCAAGGAACGGATGAATCGTTTCGAATTGGACATGCAAAAGACCGGCCTTAATGAGGGCGGGCAGTCGCGACCGATCTTCGTGCATAAATTGCTCAAGCGCCTTTAAGCAAGCGTCCATCTCCGTCACCGGCGGTGGCACGAAGAGTGCATTGCCAGGCCGTGTTCCCCCAATCCAGTTTTGCGAACGGCGGAATTCTCCAGGATTCTTGGTGCCGCCGCGCCCGCTTTGCAGCAATCGCGCATGCATTTCGCGGATTACGCGTAGCGACATAGGAAAGGCTTCGAGCCGTTCCAGACCGTACATCATGGCATCGACGTAGTTGGAAACTTCACGTATGTCGTCGATCGACTGTCCTGCCTGCGCTTCTGTCTCAAAACGCAGCAAGTCAGAGAGTGTCGATTGCGTCCCCTCGATCTGCGAGGATAGAACAGCTTCTTTCCTGACATACATATAAAGAAACAGCTCCTGACGCGGGAGCAACACTGTGATGCCACCCAGGCGTCCGAGTGCTCGCTCCGCCAGGCTGAGGCGCTCCAACAGCGAAAGCACGTCAATGGCCGGCCATGGCGGCAATGGCGGCGGTACAAACGCTCGCACCTTTTCGCCGGCTGCGGATGTTTCTACAAAGCGTCCTAGCCGCCGAGAGCGTTCAGAATCAGACATGGCGATAGTATGATTTTTGATCGCTATTTAAGCAAGGGCCATCTCACTTAAATAAGTGGCAGACTAAGGTAAGCGGCGTTAAATAAACGAGTTTCGGATCGTCCTTATGCTCTTGAGTGGAATCGAACCGAAAGCACCCAAGAAAATGGGTAAATCATTGATTGAACTGGAATTTGTCTTTGAGTTTATTTTATCGCATGCGCGCCAATACATAGAGTTTGACAGGCGCGCGGCATGTAGTGGTCGTCGGCCATGTCCTTCCAGAAGGTGAGGTGATCTCTGGATTTTTATTGTTTAGTGAGGAAGATTTTGGAATAGTGTACTATATAGCTTCATGCTGTCAGCCCTTTAGGCCATTACTACGACGTCTATTGCCTCCTGGACCAACCGGACGTTCGGGCATTTTTCGGTGCAGATGCATATCGCACTCACAAAGACCGGCGTTTCCCGAAGCTCAACAATCCCGATTAGCAGCAATCCGGCATTCAGCCTTGCTGACCCTGATACCTTCAGGCTTTACGAACGCGCGTATTAGCGGGCCGCGGCGCTTTATTACCACGATAGGCCCAATCCAAAAGAGATTCTCGCGCGTATCGCATCCAAATCGGAGCGCCTCCAGCGGTCCGCGTTTGCCGCAACTGCGGCTGAGCATCCTGCTATGTGTGACAGGCAGGGCTACCAGCCCGGCGAAGGACAAGCGGCTCGGATGGCGCAGGCGGCAGTTGTGCGATAGCGTCGGCAGGAGGACTATCTGCAACGGATTTCCCTTCCCCTTCAAATTTTCCCGAGAGGCGTTGAACGCCGCCATTATTGACGCTATATAGCGTCTACACTATTGGCACTCTGAAGATGGAGGTGGATCATGGGCATCGCTCAATATGCAGATGATGGGCTGTTCGCACCGCGCAAGATCGCGGATGCATTTCGCACGACCAGCGAAGAGATCGCCCGCACCGCCGGACTCGGAAAAGACGCAATTCAACGCAAGGATCGTATTCGTTCCGACAGAACGCAGCGCCGCTTACGCGAGATGATTGAGATCGTCAATAAGGTCGAACCGCGCTTCGGCTCGGCGCTGATGGCTTATGCCTGGTATCGCTCCGAGCCGCTGTCTGGCTTCTCTGGTCAGACGGCGATGCAACTGGTCCGCAACGGTCGCGCCGACGAGGTGCTCGATTATATTGACGCGGTCGACGCCGGCGTTCACGCATAGCCTCCGGCCGATGCAGTATCGAGGAAAGCTCTACCGGGCGCTCAACCCGATCTACGCCGGCGAGCCTCTGTCGGGACGCGGCGCGGAACTCTATGGCGGTCGCTTCAACCCGAAAGGCGTGCCCGCCCTCTATACGTCGCTGACAATCATGACGGCGCTGAAGGAAGCTAATCAGGTCGGAAATCTGCAACCGACGACGCTGGTTTCCTATGATGCCGATGTCGAACATGTGTTCGACTGCCGGGACGACGCAGCCCTTCGGGCGCAGGGCATGGATGCGGCGGCACTCGCCGATCCGACCTGGCGTGACCAGATGAAGGATTCGGGTGAGGCGAAAACACAAGCCTTCGCACGCCAGCTTGCTGCCGATGGCTGTTGCGGGCTGCTCGTGAAGAGCTTCGCACCCGCTGCAACGAATGACGATCTTAATCTCGTCCTCTGGACATGGGGCAGCACACCGCCTGGCCGCCTGATCCTGATCGACGACGAACACAGACTGTCCCGATAGTCTCACGCAGCATGCCATCTGTCTCGACGCGGAAAGGCGCACCGCAGATGACCACGCGACCGGCCTATCATTGCAGTGGTTTTGATGACCTATGCGGGGACTTTGCCATGGAAAGCAATGCAACAGAGCAAGCTCAATGAGTTGAGTCTTCCTTGTCTCGGCAACTCACCGTCGAGGACCTGTTACTGATGACGTTTCGGCTCCCTGCGACTCAATCGAAATAGCGTTCGCCTCCGGGCCGGAGATGATCTGCTGACCGCCAGGGCGCTTGTGGCGATGGGAATGGGAATTAGTTTTCTTCCCGGCTATCTTGCCCATTAGTTCAATCTCGCGCGGGTATGTCAGTACCGGAGCAATACTCCTCATGAGTGCTTCTGGGGAAAATTCACGCGGCATTGACACACGATAGGCAGGAAAGCGGGCGGTCTTGAGCTATAGGCGGTCGATCGCACCTCCCGTTCGGCTGTTTCCGCTTTCAAGAGCTGCGACAGGATCGGAACGGCAGCCTCGAACGCCGGCGATCCTTGCTCAGTCAGCTCGCCGACGGCTTGTGCCATGCCGTGCATCTTCAGTTGCCGCAGCATGATGACGATTGCACCGCTCGCTGGATTATGACGCATGGCCGGCCTCCGTCTTTCTCAGGGCATCGTATCGTTCGACATTGGCCTTTGGCTCGTTGACGAGCGTCAGGGCTTGCGGCGCATCGATCGTTGGCGGAATGAAGGATTTGCCGTCGACGAGACGGTGCAGCAGGTTCAGCACATGCGTCTTGGTTGGAACGCCGGACTTCAGCGCCATGTCACAGCTGAGAGCACTGCTTGTTCGTCGTGCTGGAGAACAAGCGCCAGGATATCGACCGTCTCCCTGTCTCCGCCTGGCTTCTTGAGCAGATATTGCTGCAAGGACTGTGTTTCGGCATGCAAATTTGCACGCCGATTGACAGTGGCGCTGGAGAAGAGCCAACGATCCTAGGAAGGCTTTGCAGCAGAACGTTGCTTTCTGTATTCTTCGACCGGTAGGCCGCCCCAGCCCCAGTTTTCAAGATCGACTTCCTCGATGACAACGAACGTTGAGGCCAGCGGCTTGTTCAGGACCTCGAGGAGGACGTTGCTGACGCCTGCAATGATCCGGGCCTTTTCCTCAACCGTCACCGAGTTCGCGCCGGGCGTATTGCCTTCTCGGGTGACCTGAATATTTACAATAGGCATCGGGAATTCCTTTCAGTTGGCCGGCTGGTTTAAAAGCCCAACTCCGACAGGTGATGTTCCAGGATGTCGACGTGTGCGTAGCCGGCCCCGACACGGGCTAGTCCTGCATCCTTTCTAACGAAGAGTGTCGGAAAACTGGTTACGACCATTGATCGTCCGCCTTTCGCAGGTGGACCCGGCGATTGGTTGCCGGATCCACTCCCAAAGCTCGTTCACCACCGACCGGCGTTCTGACCGCCGTCGACGTGGAGGATTTCACCGGTTACGAACCCGGCGTCTTCGAGGAACAGGACGGCGTTAACGATATCGCTGACTTCGCCCATGTGAGCCACGGGATGAAGACCGGAGAGGAACTCGTGCGTCTCGGGCGCATGCATCGGCGTCTTGATGATGCCCGGAGAGACCGCGTTCACGCGAACACCCGACTTCGCATACTCGAGGGCGAGGCCTTTGGTCACGGAGTTGAGACCACCCTTCGTGAGCGACGCCAACGCAGCAGGCACACCGTGTATCGGCTGATCGACCAGGCTGGTGGTGATCGAGACGATGTGCCCTGCACCCTGCTTCAGCATCTGACGCGCGGCGCGCTGTGTAATATGGAAGAACCCGGCGATGTTGACGCCGAAGTTGAGGTCGTAGTCCTCTTTAGTGAAGTCGACGAACGGCTTTGCCGTGAACACGCCGGCGTTATTGACCAGCGTATCAATCCGGCCGAAACGTTCCAGCGCTTCGCGCACCACACGCTCTGCGGTTTCTGGCTTCGCGATATCACCAGCGATGGCATGGACCCCGGAATCAGCGCCAGCTTTTACCGACCGGGACGTCGCAACGACGTTATAACCTTTTTCGCGGTAGCCCCGCACCAAACCCTCGCCGATGCCCTGTGACGCGCCGGTGATGATTGCAACTTTCTGAGTGCTCATGATGTGCATCCTTCTCATATCCACGGCCGTTTCTTTCGGTCGTGCAACGCCCTCGGCGTCGATGAATATGATTTAGATGTTCCCGCAGACCGGGAGAATTGCCACCATCAGGGTGACACTGTGCCGGTATGCGGCATAATCATGCCATTCCTTCAGCTTCCGAGGCAATGCGTCCTAATTCTGCCCTCAGCCGCGGAGCCGCGAAATCAACGAAAGCGCGCACCTTCGGGACCGTCATCCGGCCGGGAGGGGACAACAGATGGACGGGGAGAGGAGGAAGTTCATCGTCCGGCAAAACGATCTTGAGGCTTCCATCTTTGACCAGATGGGAGACGTGATACGAGTAAAGTCTCGTAAGACCTAGGCCGGCCGCAGCCGACGCCGCAGCCGCTCTCACGCTGTTTACAACGTATCTCGGCGTGAAATGAACCGACCTCGGAATAGAGGATCCTTTCGGGGGCGAAAAGCTCCACGATTCCAGTCCGAAATTGCTGAACGCGATGATGCTTTGCGCCGCTAGATCGGAAGGATCTTCGATGGCAGGCCCCCCAGCTAGATAATCTGGCGAGCCGACGACTACCCGCCGCACGTCGCCACCAATCCTGGTCGATATGTTCGACGAGTCCGGCAGATTGCCGATGCGCAGTGCGATATCGACGCCCTCATCCACAAGATTCACGAAGCGATCTAGCATTAGCAGCCTGACGGAAACTTTTTCGTGTAGGCGTAGAAAGTCGTCGAGGATCGGACGTAGAACCTCCTCCCCCAATATTGGTGGGGCGGAAATTGTCAGCGTACCCCGAGGAGAAGCTTGCTCGCCGACTGCGACAAGGTCAGCTTCTTCAAGATCGGAAAGAATTCGTCTGCAAACGACAATGTACCGCTGGCCCGCTTCACTCAAATGCAGACTGCGGGTCGTTCGATGCAGCAGCTCGGTTCCGACGTGCTGTTCGAGCATGCCAAGTGCACGGCTGATCGCTGTCGGTGAGCGCTTCAGCTTGCGGGCTGCTCCGGCGAGGCTGCCTTCATCTACGGCTGCAACGAAAACCTTCATTGCATCGATACGATCCATTCCTTACTCCGTGTTCTTCAGTTGCCATCCCCGGCCTGGGCATGATCGTGGGGTGAGCACCATTGTACGAATGGTATTGCCCACACGGTGCTGCAATGGAAGGCGTTTCTGTTGAACGCCACGGTGATGTCATTTCCGGTCAACGTTAAAGGAGAGCGACATAACCGCGAAGAAAAGTGATGTGACGAGAAGAGGCATACCGTGCGAGGCTGGCGCCTCAATCGAAATGTCGCATCAGGTTCGCAAAACCTCTCAGCTCTGCCTCACGCCAACGAGGCATAGCTTTCGCCATCTCCGTAAGTGTCAGTAGACGATCACGCAGTTCGAGCGAAGCTCTTAGCCCTCTATTCGCGATATCCGTGGGTATCGCTCGCCGGCTCGATCGAAAGCTTCTCATCAACTCGAACGTCGTCCGATCACGGCAATTCCAAAGTCTGGCTATCCGCTTCGGGGCCTGGAAATAGGGGGATTTGCGGCCTTTCCGACGCTTCAGCCAGGTGACAGAAAGCAATTGGAGTGGAAGCTATCCCCCGTGTTCAACAAGGGGACCATCATGACCACCACCAACGAAATTGCAGACAAAATCGCATCAGAGCACAGCCTCACCACGGCGCAGAGCAAGTCGATCGTCGAGGCTGTAATCGCATCCATCACCGCGGCCGCGGTAGCCGGCGCCGAGACGTCCATCCCGGGATTTGGCAAGTTTAAGATCAAGGATACGCCGGAACGCGAGGCCCGGAACCCAGGAACCGGAGCAACCATCAAAGTGGCCGCGGCAAGAAAGCTAACCTTTCAGCCCGCCAAAGCTCTGAAAGATGCGCTGAACAAGTGACGGGGATAACCTGCTAGAAAGCCTACTTGTGTTCGGCCTGCCAGCGAAGGTTTTGATGGCGGTCTGGTTTACGATCTTTCGCTCGGATCGGCGAGAAGGCTGGCGGGTGATGTCACGTTGTTGGTGGCTTAACTGTCGCTGACTAATCGGGCGCGATGAACGCATCGGCCATAAGCTACAAGAACCACCGTTTTCCACCGCAGATCATCGCCCATGCGGTGTGGCTTTATTTCCAGTTACCTCTAAGCCTGCGGCTGGTCGAGGAAATGCTGTTGGAGCGCGGGATCGTCGTGTCCTATGAAACGATCCGGCGCTGGGGCCGCAAATTTGGTGCAGCCTACATAAAGCAGCTACGCAGAAAACGTCCGTCGCGAAAGGATATCTGGCATCTGGATGAGGTGGTGATCGCCATCGGCGGACGGAAGCACTGGCTTTGGCGAGCGGTCGACCAGGACGGATACGTTCTCGACGAAATGGTTCAGGCGCGCCGCGATACAAAGGCTGCCAAGCGATTACTGGTCAGGCTGCTGAAGAAGCAAGGCCTCGCGCCGAAGCGGATCATCATCGACAAACGCGCTCATATGGAGCGGCAAAGCGGTGCGTGATGCCTGCCGTTGAACATCGATCGCACAAAAGGCTGAACAACCGCGCGGAAAATTCACATCTGCCTCTGCGAAAACGAGAACGGGTGATGCAAGGCTTTCGATCCGCCGGCGGATTGCAACATTTCATCTCGGTCTTCTCAGCAATCAGAAACCACTTCATCCCGCCGCACCAGAAGCACTCCGCGCTTGCAAATCACCTCCATCGTATCCGTGCAATGGCGCAGTGGAAGACTGCGACCGGCGCGGCAGCTTGATTTCAACCGTAAGCCCTTCGCCTGGCTTCAGCCAAACAACGTGACATCACCCGTCCGACAGATGAGGCAGTTCTGCGAGTTGGGTGCGATTAGAAGTGGAGGCCCACATCATGACACAAACGAAGTCATCTATGAAAGTGAAGATGGTCGGTATGACAAGCAAGCTCAAGAACGTCGAGGTGAGCAAACCGCCAATTACGACGATTGCCATTGGTTGTCGAAAACTGGAATCTCCGCCGGTCAGGCTCAAAGCGACCGGCAACATGCCAGCACCCATCGCGATTGTTGTCATGACGATTGGCCGGGCACGCTTATGGCAGGCATCGACCAGCGCATCAAAGCGCGCCATGCCCTGTCGTCGGGACATGATCGCATATTCGACAAGGAGAATGGAGTTTTTGGACACCACCCCCATCAGCAATATCAGCCCGATAATCGCAGGCATCGAAAAGCTCGTACCCGTGATGGCTAAGGGAGCCAATGCTCCCCCGAGTGCAAGCGGAAGCGCCATCAGGATCGTGACAGGCTGGAAGAAATCATGGAAGAGGAGCACGAGGACGGCATAGATGCAGAAGACGCCGATTCCCATGGCGGTGCAAAAGCTTTCGAACAGCTCCGAACTGCGCTGAAGTTCCCCCTGCTCCACCTGGTAAACGCCTTGCGGCAAATGCTGAAGTGCGGGGAGAGCCTGCGCTTCCTTGTTCACATCACCGAGAATGCGTCCATTAAGTTCTATGGATAGTGTAATGTTTCGAGCGCGATCGATCCGGTCGATTTCGGATGGGCTGCCTCCGATCGCGATCGCCGCGATGCTTCCCAAAGCCACCTTGCCGTTTGTGCCGGCAACCTGGATCTGCGATATGGCGTCGACATTCCTGCGAAATTGCGGATCGAAGCGGACTCGGATGGCAATCTGTCGCTGCGGCAGATTGAGCTTGGCCAAGTCGTTCGAGTAGTCGCCATTGGTCGAAATGCGCACCGCCTCCGCGATCGATTCAGATGTCACACCCAGTACGGCAGCCTTGGCGAAATCGGGCCTTATCTGGATTTCAGGCGCTTGAAGGGAGGCGCTCGATGTCACGGCTCCAATACCCTTCAGCCCTCGAAGCTGTTCTTCAAGCGCACTTGCCGCCTGTTCCAGGGCATTGGAATCGTCACTTGCGAGCGTCAGCTCTAACTTCGTGCCATTGCCTCCGGTGCCAACTTCCACGCGCACGCCAGGCAGCACGGAAAGCGCGTGCCGAATATCATCTTCTATTGCGGATTGCTTCCGCTCCCGCTGGCCAATGTCCTTGAGGTTCACGACCAGAGTAGCCTTTGTCACATCCGTTGTCGTTGTCGAATCCAGTCCGCTGCCGCTTGTAGAGCTCCCCACGGCGCTGAAGACCCGCGTGATATTGGGCAGTTTCGAAATAATCTCGCTCGCCCGTTTAGATACGGCATCAGTTTCATCCAGCGTGCTGCCAGGCTGAAGCGTCAGACTGACTTGCGTCTGCGCGTCGTCGGAAGCGGGAAAGAAGCCTGTTCGCATGAACGGAATGGTCGACAGGGACAGGATCAGCAGTATCCCGGTAACGAGCAGCGTCAATCCGCGATGATTGAGGCAGATTTTCACCGTCGCGATGTAACCCCGCATGATCGGGCCGTCACCTTTCGCAACGTGGTGGGGTTTCATCAAATAAGCCGCCATCATCGGCGTCAGGAAACGGGCGACGAGCAACGACGCCAATACCGCCACGGAAGCGGTCACCCCGAATTGCCGAAAGATCAGACCCGGAATTCCGCCCATGAACGCCGTCGGTAGGAATACGGCGACCAGGGTAAAGGTCGTTGCGATGACTGCCAGTCCGATTTCGTCGGCCGCTTCAAGGGCCGCATTCATGGGCGACTTGCCCATCTGAAGATGACGGGCGATGTTTTCCACCTCGACAATCGCGTCATCCACAAGAATGCCAACAACGAGTGACAGTGCGAGAAGCGTTACCGTATTGAGGCTATAATCGGCCAGATGCATGACCAGGAATGTCGGTATGATGGAGAGCGGGAGAGCAATTGCCGAAAGGCACGTCGCACGAAAGTCACGCAAAAATATCCAGACGACGATAACCGCAAGAATGGCGCCTTCATAAAGCATATGCATCGAGCCGTCGTAGTTCTCGATGACGGGATTTACCGTTGTATAGGCCTGGACAATCTCAACTTCCGGCTGCTTCGACGCAAACTCCTTCATCTTTGCCTGGATGTCATCGGCAACAGCCGTATCGGAAAAGCCGTTTGAACGCTTGATCTCGACAGCGACCACACGATCCCCATCGAGATAGGCAAGGGAGGATCGGTCTTCGAAGCTGTCGGTGACCTTGCCTATTTCGTCCAGGCGTACGCTTTGGCCATTTGATAACGGAATCGCCAATTTCGATAGATCTTCGACCGAAGGAACCGCGCCGAGGGTCCGCACGGTTTGACGCGCGGAACCGATATCGCCACGACCGCCGGACTTGTCCGATTGAACGGATTTCACGCGCGACGAAATATCCGAGGCGGTAATGCCGAGGGATCTCATGAGATTGGGATTGAGGTCGATCTGAACCTCGCGGTCCACGCCGCCTAGCCGGTCAACTTCTCCCACGCCGCCGACGGAGAGCAATGCCTTCGTCATGTCGTTGTCGACAAACCAGGAAAGCTCTGTCTCATTCAATTGCTTGGAGCGAACCGCATAGGTGAGGAGAACGGAAGATTGCACCGTCATCTTGGAGACGGTTGGCGAGTCCATTTCAGACGGAAGATCGCTCTTGGCGCTATCGACGGCATTCCGCACCTCGTTCAACGCTTCTTCGCTGTTCTTCTCGAGCTTGAAGGAGACGCTGATCGATACAGATCCGTCGGTAATCGTCGTCGTGATGTGATCGAGAAGGCTGAGGGAGGCGAGCTTGTCCTCGATTTTACGCGCGACTTCAGTCTCGAGCTGGGTTGGCGCAGCACCTTCAAGCGACGCCGAGATTTTGACGGTCGGCAGATCCATGTCCGGAAAATTCTGGACATGGAGCTTCGAAAAGGCGAGCAAGCCGCAAACCGTCAACAACACGAACAGCAATACGGCGGGCACGGGGTTGCGAATTGACCAGGCGGAAATGTTCATTCTGCCGTCCCTTCGACATTGACGAGCGCACCTTCCGAGAGGAAGGCCCCGCCAGATCGCACAAGCGTCTCATCGCCCGAGAGACCGGCGGTGATCTCGACATGGTTCTCTTCGCGGCGACCGACATCGACGCGGGTCCGGTGTACCCGGTGCGCTTGGTCGACTGTAAAGACATAATTGATACCGTCTCTGAAAACCAAAGTGGCTTCCGGCACGGTCAACGCTCTTTTCATACCGATCTCTATGTTCCCGGAAACATAGAGACCGACGCGGGGCTGAGGCTCTTTCGGCAATTCCACATAGACGATCGAACGCCCTGTATCGCTGCTGACGGTCGGCGCGACAAGTTTGACCATACCCTGAAACGTCTGTCCGTTCGATCCCTTGATTTCCACGCTCTGGCCCTGCTTCACTTGCAGGAGATATTGAGCCGACACTTCAGCCTGCCATTCGATACGTTGCTGACGAATAAGGCGAAAGAGTTCCGTGCCGGTCGAGACGACCGCACCTAGCGAGGCCGATCGCGAGGTGATGATGCCATCGTCGACAGCGAGAATGGAGGTCTGCGCAAGTTTTATTCGCTCGCTCTCGAGCGCAGCCTGTTCGGATTCGAGATCCGCCTTGGCTGTCTGCTCCGTAGTCAGGTATTCGACTTTCTTTTGGTCGGACAATGCACCCGAGCCTCCGATTTGTCGTGCGCGATCCGCGTCGACTTTCGCCTTTGCCAGATCCGCCTCCTTTGTCGCAACGGCTGCCTCCTCCTTGCGCAGATCGGCCAGCACGGTGTCCTGGTTCAGCCGGACGAGAAGGTCGCCCTTTTTGACGACGGACCCGACATCGACAAGGACTTCTGTGATCCGCAAACCACTCGTTTCGGATTCAATTACGGCTTCGTGCCAAGGCTTCAACCATCCGCTCGCTGGGACAGTCTCAGGCCAATCCCGGGTCGAAGGCTTGACGGCGGCGACGGTCAGTGCCGCGGCTCCTTGGCTCTGCCCCTGTTCTTCCGCGGCGACATGAGGTGCTCCAGCCATGCATGTCGATATGATTGCAAATGAAGCTCCGCACGCGAGACGCTTTAGGCGGTCGCGGAGATGTGCATGTCTCTGATAGGTCTTAAAAAAAATAGTCATGGGGTGGATTGCTTTACCTGAAAGTGCGGAGCTTCGTGCAAATCGCTGACGGCCGGACGGGAGATATCGATCGGACCAGTCCACCCGCCTCCGAGCGCTTTGTTGAGCGAGACATAATAGGTAGCGATATCGGCCTTGGCCTCGATGAGATTTGTTTGGGCGGAATACAAGGACCGGTCGGCATCCAACACGTCGAACAAATCACCTTCGCCGGCGATTTGCAGCTGTTTGGAAAGCTTGGCGGCCGCGCGATAGCCCTCGACGGACTTTGCCAAATCCGCCGAACGCGCCCTTGATCGATTAAAGGAAACGATGGCGTTCTGAACATCTTCCATGGCGGAAAGTACGGCGGACTGATAGGAGAAGAGATATTGATCCCGCTGCGCCTTGGCGACGTCAACAGCCGCCTTCAACTGGCCGCCTTGAAAGATTGGGATCGTAAGTGAAGGTCCGAACGACCATCCGATGGTGGATTTCTTACCGAAATCGGAGATGCTCGCGGCGGAAGAATCGATGGAGCCGGTAAGCTTCACCGACGGATAACGATTGGCTTCCGCCTCGCCGATCTTTGCCGTAGCCTGCGCCAATTCGCGTTCTGCCTTGCGCACGTCGGGGCGGATATTCAAAATGTCGGCGGGTATTCCCACGGATATTTTCGCCGGCGGAAGTGGGAGCCTTTGCCTTTTGCCAAGGGCGGTCTCAAGCAGCAATGGCGACTTGCCAAGCAAGACTCCCAGCCGATTGACTGACTTGGCATAGGAAATTTCGTAGGAGGGAATATCGGCGCGGGTGGAAGCCGCTTGCGCTTCGGCCTTGGTCACATCGACCAAGGAGGTACTCCCGGCCCCATATTGCGTACGCGTCAGCGCAGCCGTTTGGCTCTGCGATTTTGCCGAATCTTTAGCGAGTTCCCCTAGCTGCTGATATTCGCGCGCCTGAACGTAGTAGGTAGCGACATCCCCAATCAGGGTGACCAGTGTATCGCGCAGGTCCTCTTCCGCAGCATCGACGCCGTATTTTGCAGCCTCCGCCGTACGCTTGTTGCCGCCAAACAGGTCAAGCTCCCAGCTGGCATCGAAACCTGGTTCATAGTCGTTGTAGATGGTGGCGGGCGTGCTACCGGATGCGGCCGTGCGGTTGCGTGTCGCGGAAGCCGTGCCTTCGATCGTCGGAAGCAGTGCGCCAATCTGTTCGCGATAGGTCGCACGAGCCTCCCGTATCTTCGCCTTTGCCGTGGCGACGTCGAGATTGGCGGCGACGGCTTGAGCTATGAAATCATCCAGGATGGGATCTTTCATTTGCTTCCACCATTCCGCAAGCGCCGGCGGCTTGTCGGAATTGTCTCGCGCCTTAGCGTGCCAGCTCGCTGGCATGGAGAGGCTTGGCTTCTGGTAGTCCGGGCCGACGACACAACTGCTGAGCGCGCCAGCCAAAAGAAGTGGAGCGCTAAACTGGTGCATCTTCCTTCTTATGGTTGAGCTTCGGCACCTGTCGCATGTTGTAGCCGCAAGCGTGCTTCTGCGAGACTCGCCGTCGCGATCTGATGCCGCTTCCCATATAGGCATGGTATAAGGAGACCGCGAATGGGATTCAGTTGTTTCAGTCAAGACGAGGCTCCAGGGCAAATTGCCGACGGACCTCTGATAGCGGCTGTGATGTTAAGAGACGTTAAGGAAGTGTAAAGTTGTGTAAAACTTCTTCCGATCGACGTTGTTGGGTGTATTCGTGCCAACACAGTGCACACGGAACCCGAGATGGCGAAAGTACTTTTGATCGATGACGACACCGAGCTAACGACCCTTCTCAGCGAATATCTTGTGGAGGAGGGTTTTCAGGTTGAGACGTCGGAAGATGCCCGTGTTGGCATAGCTGGTGCCGCCGACCAATCGGTGGATATCATTGTTCTCGACGTGATGATGCCGCGAATGAACGGTATAGACGCTCTGCAACGCATCCGTCGGCTAGGCAACGTGCCCGTTTTGATGTTGACAGCAAAGGGAGACGACATCGACCGGATTTCTGGGCTCAACCTTGGCGCGGATGACTATGTGGCAAAGCCATGTTCTCCCGGTGAATTGGTTGCTCGCATTCGCGCCATTCTCAGGCGAGCAGGAAGCAGGCTCGGTGACGAGAATATTCTTCAGGTCGGCGACCTAGCCTTATATCCGACTAGTCGAACCGCCCAATGGCAAGGCAAGCCGCTGGAACTAACGGGTGCCGAGTTCAATATACTCGAAGTATTGGCACGCAACGCCGGGCAGTTGGTACCAAAACAAGAAATCTCTCGGCGCGCATTCGGCCGCCCCCTCACACCATTTGATCGTCGCATCGACGTTCACATCAGCAGCGTCCGCCAAAAGCTCGGCAGCCGAGATGACGGCACGTCGTGGATTCACTCCATACGTGGCCAGGGATATCAGCTAGTGCAGGGGCTCTGATGCGAAAGTTGTTTTGGAGAATTTTCGCGATCGTATGGTTCACGACGGCAATATCGATCGTGGTGCTGTTTGCGATCAGCTATGTCTTCAGATTGTTGCCGCCCACCGAGGAACTGCGCGAAGAACGGACATCATTCGCGCTCGATACGGGGGCAAGGCTGCTGGCGACGGGCGGGATTGATGTGGCAGAACAATTCCTGTCCGTTGTTGCACAGACATCCCCACCTGTTCACCTGAAACTGAAGGCCATCGGCGCGCCCGTGGAATGCGCCATCAAGGCAACGGACAGATTTGAAAGACGGGTGGTCAATGCAGACCATTGCTATCAAATGAACGCTGAGGTACCGGAAATCGGCTTTCTGTCACGCAATTTGCCGAAGCTCATTCCCTGGACTTCGGCGATGTTTGCTGCCGCATTCGCAGCCTATTGGCTGGCCCAATATCTAACACGGCCGGTGGAGCAGTTGAGGAGCGGATTGCGTGCGCTGGCGCAGGGCCAGTTCGACAAAAGGATCGGCAACAAAATCGATCGAAAGAGGGACGAGATTGCGGCGCTTGCTCATGATTTTGATATCACCGCCGCGCGACTGCAAGAGTTTCAGGATGTCCAGCAGCGCCTCTTTCACGACGTCTCACATGAACTCCGCTCCCCTCTTTCTCGACTGCAGGCCGCAATCGGCCTTCTAAGCAAAAATCCCAATCGGCTGCATGCGATGACCGAACGTCTCGAACGGGAAATCGCAAGAATGGATGATCTCGTTGGCGAGATCCTGACCCTCGCCAGGCTGACAGCAACGGAGAGCCAGCCACTTGAGCGGCAGATCCTGGATGTGGTCGACCTCATTCGCGAGATCGCCGATGATTGCGCGTTTGAAAGCGCTCCGCGCAACATATCCCTATTCTATGAGGGAGCCGAGTCCTGCGTGACATCCGTCAATGGCGAGCTCATCTATAGAGCGATAGAAAACGTCGTGCGAAACGCCGTCAAATATTCTCCATCAGATACCCAGGTGCTCATCCGCACCAAGAGAGAAGACCAAGTCTTCATAATCACCGTAAGCGATCAAGGCCCTGGTATCCCCCAGGAGATTCTCGACGCAGTCTTTCAGCCATTCCGACGCGGAAACGATCTGTTGGCGGGTGCCGGCGGTTTTGGTTTAGGATTGGCTATAACAAAACATGCCTTTGCACGCCATGGGGGCCAGGTGCGTGCCGAACTTCCTGCGGAGGGAGGGCTGCTTATACGAATGATCCTACCTGTTTGAGCCACCCATTGGAGCGTGCACTACACTACCGTCTATCTCTTTGCTCTTGATGGGCGCAAACCTCTGACCCCGTCATTCTTCCGCAGTAGCTGAAGAGATCATAACAAATACCGCAATTCGCATTCGCCCAATCGACAACAAGACATGCGGTGGCCATTAAACCGAGCTTACGACGCCATAACGAAATAGACTCTGGGCCGTATCGATGATGGTTTCCTCCTTGGGTCGAGGACGCCATCCCAGCACTCGCATAGCCTTCTCGCTGGTGCTCCGGCGAACGGGCGCGCTTGCTACCTTTTCCATCTCCGGTGTTTGCACTATCGAAGCGAGTTCGCCCAGCTTTTCCTTGATAATCTTCGCGACATCGAACAGCGTGACAACATCGCCGCTTACCCCGATAAAGCGCTGGCCCTTTGCCGCATCAGCCGTCATCGCAAGGATGTGGAGGTCCGCCAGATCACGGACATCTACCATGCCGAAGCTCAAGCCAGGCAGGGGCGGAGCGCCTTCGAGCAGCTGTTTGATGAAGGCGATCGATGCAGAGATATCCGGCCCCAGAACCGGCCCGAAAATGCCCACTGGGTTGACCACCGACATTTCCAGAGAGCTGCCTTCCCTGGCGATGAAGTCCCAGGCGGCCCGCTCGGCAAGGACCTTGGATTTGATATAGGGCTGCACATCTGGTCCGTTCGGGTCCGTCCAATCCTCCTCGTCAAAGATCCTGTCGTAGTTGGTGTGGCCGTAGCCGATGGCTGCAAAGGAAGACGTCAATACGACACGCTTCACGCCTGCGTCTCTGGCGGCGCGCAAAACGCGCAACGTACCGTCACGCGCCGGAACGATCAATTCTTCCTCGTTCTCGGGCGCTTGCTGTGGAAATGGCGAAGCCACGTGGAGCACATAGTCGCAACCAGCAACGGCAGCCGGCCAGCCATGGTCATTGGTCAGATCCGCCAAGCTGAAGGAAAGCTCCTTGCCGACCTGCAGGCCAGCATTGTGCACCATTTCTCGAACTTCGGCTTCACGCCCGGCGCTGCGTATTGTCGTACGAACCTCATGGCCTTCCTTCAGAAGCTTTGCGACGACGTGGCTGCCGACAAAACCCGAACCACCCGTAACCAATATCTTGCTCATAATGTCACTCTGATTGTTTGCTTTACTGCAACATCGAGCTGTTATATGAGATTATCAAGTAGGATGGATTTTCGGACCCAGTATGAAAAATCAGACCATTGAGCCGCGTGTCTACGACGAAGACGAATGCGCGGGATGCACTGGCCCGGAGGCGATCGATATCCTGCGCTTCCAGCGCGCCATTCGTGCGATTACCGGCAAGTGGAAGATCGAAATCGTCTGCATCCTGGTCGAAGGGCCGCTCCGGTTCGGCGAATTGCGCCGACGGCTACCGGGGGTGACTCAGCATATGCTGACCGAGCAGCTGCGCGACCTCGCTAACAACGGCATCGTGATCCGCAATGCCTTCGCGGAGATTCCGCCTCGCGTCGAGTACGAGCTCTCGCAGGCCGGGATCGACCTGATGCCGATGCTTCGCGAGATGCGTGACTGGATGCTCAAATATGAGCATCAATTGACGGCCCCCTGACCGACCCCCCGGCAAAACGCTGGTGGTTGGAGAGTCGCAGCTGACCTTTATTCGTCGAAGGGGGCGTTCAGGACGAGATCCACTACCGAGGGAGCCTTGTAGCCCTGAACGAAACGTTCGCCGAAATCGCGTGCGAAGTTGTCATATGTCGTCTCCGCATTCCGCTCGACGATACAGCAAAAGCACTTCGTCATCTTTGAATTCATTTCGAGCCTGGGGAACTCCGAAACGATCCTGGCCATGTCGGCAGAGGAAAGAGCGCTGTAGCGCCAACCGATGACATCGAGGCCGATCCCCGCAGTGCAGAGCGCAACCTCCGGCTCTTTGTACAGACCGATCGAAGGCGTCGAGTTGAGAGCGACGCTATCCCAGATCAATTGCGCGCGACGACCATCGACACCGCTGTCGCAAATGTTCGCGCAAGATCCGCCCCTTCTACCTCGAAACGGCGGGGTCCGGCGAACCTTTCGTTCAACGTAATGTCGTGCAGCAGTGTCCCGACGGCAACGACTTCTGCATCGTGTTCGATGCTATCGATCTGGCCAAGCCGGACCGCGAATAACCAGGAAAACGGACCACGTGGTTGAGCAGATAGGGCTCGCAGTTTTTACGCGCGTAGTCGATCGCCTTGTTTACGAGCGGTGTGTCGGGAACGGTACCCCGGCAAGCATTCGACTGGCAGATTCGGTCATGATCAACTCCGGTGCTTGCTGAATGGGCCGCCCCTGGGTGACGGGCGGCGGCTGCAGATTACTTCTGATCCGGGATCGTCAGCACCTTCTCGTCAGTATTGACGACGAACACCGCCAGCAGTTTCGACGGCTCCTTGTCACTGGCATTTGCACTGACGCCGTGATGGTCTCCCGGCAATTCCGTGAAGCTTTCGCCAGCCTTGAAGGTCCGAACTGGGCCTCCGTTGATCTGGCTCTTCACGGCACCTTCCAGGACCGTCGCATAGATGATCGCCGACTTCGCATGCGTGTGTGCCGGAGAGTAGCCGCCGGGACCATATTCAACCAGGACGCCCCGAATGCTCTTACCGGGAACATCTGGAAGCGCATGCTCATAGACGAGCGTGACCTTCGCGTTCTCGGCCCCCGGCACGTTGTCGGCAAATGCCGGGGCGGCGTGAGCGGAAGCCAGGAGCAACGGGAGAAGATAGTATTTCATGGGATATCCTTGAAGATTGGAAACATCAGGTGGATCGGTGGCCGCGCAGCCAGCCGTCGAGTGAGATGCGACCGATTCTCGCTTCGCCAAGCGGCACCAATGATGTCTGCACGACCGTGCCGCCGAAATATCGCGCTTGCGGGTCGCTCACAACGCGCCGGCCGTCGCCGATCGCCTCGAGATAGCGCGCGACGATCCGGTCGAAGGGCGCACGGTCAGGACCTGCGATGTCGAAATACTCGCCGCGCGGCGTCCCGATAGCGGTTTCTGCTACGATAGCTGCCACATCGTCCGCGGCAATCGGCTGGAACAGACCCTCGGGTAGACGGACGGTTCCATCGACGACGCTGGTATCGGCGATGGCGCCGAGGAATTCCATGAACTGGGTGGCGCGCACGATGCTGAAGGGGACGCCCGAGCTTTCGACAAGCTTCTCCTGCGCCACCTTGGCCTGGAAATAAGCGTTGTCAGGCATGCGGTCCGTGCCGACGATCGACAGAGCCACATGATGGCGCACACCGGCCGCACGTTCGGCGGCGAGCAGATTCCGGCCTGAGGTCTCGAAGAAGGCGAGCACCGCTTTCGGTTCGAACGAGGGCGAGTTGGCAACATCGACTACCACTTCGGCGCCGGCAAGGGCTTCCGAAAGCCCTTCGCCAGTAAGCGTGTTGACGCCGGTGCTGGGCGAGGCGGCGAGCACTTCGTGACCTGCATCTCGCAGCAGGGTGACGGTGCGCGACCCGATTAGTCCGCTGCCGCCGATAACGACGATTTTCATGAACATGTCTCCATTGGAATGCGGGCGGAGAGCCGGCGTCCGGGACGCCGGCCTCCACTGACTCAGCCCTTCACGAAGGTCAGGAGATCGGGATTCACCACATCGGCATGGGTCGTGCACATGCCGTGGGGGAACTTCTCGTAGACCTTCAGCGTGCTGTTCTTCAGCAGCTTTGCCGATAGAAGCGCGGAGTCCGCGATCGGCACGATCTGATCGTCGTCACCGTGCATAACCAGCGTCGGTACGGTGATGATCTTCAGGTCTTCCGTGAAATCGGTCTCGGAGAAGGCTTTGATCCCGTCATAATGCGCCTTGGCGCCGCCCATCATGCCCTGTCGCCACCAATTGTTGATGACGGCCTGGATCGGCTGCGCGCCGGGCCGGTTATAGCTGTAGAAAGGACCCGACGGCAGATCTATATAGAATTTGGAACGGTTATCGGCCAGCGCCCTGCGCAGTCCGTCGAACACCTCGATCGGCAAGCCACTGGGATTGGTTGCCGTTTTCACCATGATTGGGGGAACCGCACCGATAATAATCAGCTTGGCAACTCTGCCTTGCGGCTGCCCGTGCTTGGCCACGTAATGCGTCGCTTCACCGCCACCGGTGGAATGGCCTATATGCACGACATTTTTAAGATCAAGATGCTCGACAACCGCTGCTGCGTCGGCGGCATAACGATCCATATCATGACCTTCGCTCGCCTGTGCCGAGCGCCCATGCCCTCGCCGATCATGAGCAACGACGCGATAGCCGTGTTGCAGGAAGAACAGCATCTGCGTGTCCCAGTCGTCAGATGACAACGGCCAGCCATGGTGGAACATGATGGGCTGGGCGGTCTTCGGACCCCAGTCCTTGTAGAAGATCTCAACGCCATCGCGTGTGGTGACGGTGGCCATGCTTTGGTCCCTTTCGAAGGTTGGCCCTTGGGCTGTGTTTGACTGCGCTACGACCGGCCAGCTTGGAAGCAACGCGAGCGCCGCCGCACCAAGCCCCAGGCCAAGCATCTCGCGACGGCCGCGGTCGGCCGGTTGATATAAGTTTGTGTCTGTCATCAATCGTCCCCCGGTCTTCGTTTGTGACTGAATGACTGTTGTCCATTCGGCTCGCTTCGAGGGTGGGACGATCTGTTGCCTCAAACGAGTGCGTACCCAGGATCCGGCAGTCACCAACGGCCGTTTTCTGATATGCCTACAAATCCTACCAGCAAAATTGGAAGTTTTATCGAATATGATTTGATCAGGTTGCGCCAGTTCTAGGACAAAGTGCCACTCTATAAATCGATCTATTGTTGAACATGCCCGCCCCCGATGCGTTGATCTGCATCTTTAGGTATTTGCCGCAAAGCAGCAAGTAGGATGAATTTCATGACCTAGTCTGAAGAACCAGACCATCGGCAACGCATGCCCGTGGTCTCACCGGTGACATCTCCAAACCAAGCCCTCCGCTGATCGACGGCTCGGTGCTTGTCTTAATCGGCGATACCCAATTGACTTCGTGGCATCGAGGATATGGCGGCGATGCGCGTTGCAATAATCCTTCGCTCGAGTAATTTGATCTGCATGACGAGACCTCGCTTTACGGACGCGTTAAGCCGCATAAAGCTTCTGGAGATTTTGGCTCCATTCGATCCCCACGTCGCGGGTACGCCGCCTCTGGGCATTGATCTGCCCACCAGCGATATAGACGTCCTCTGCTACGCTCCAGATCCACATGTATTCACCCGAGCCGTTTGGGATGCATATTCCACATGCGATGAATTTTCCGTCCGACAGTGGACCGGTCGAGAAAACCCGATCATCGCCTCGTTTGCCGCCGCTGATTGGACGTTCGAACTATTTGGTCAAGCTCTCCCGGTGCCTGAGCAGCACGGCTGGAAGCATTTTCAGGTGGAGCACAGGCTGCTGAGGATCGGCGGAAGCCGCTTCCGCGCGGCCGTGATGCAGCTTCGAGCCGACGGCATGAAAACCGAGCCCGCATTTGCGGCTTCACTCGGCATCGAGGCGAGCAATCCATATGAAACGCTGTTCGACATGGCAGGTTGGTCTGACGAGGCCTTGGCTGCTTTGCTAAGGGAACATGGATTCTAGACCCTCAGGACGGTTAATCGGACTACCTCCAGCAATGTGGAGGCAGACAGACAATCAGCCCGCCTCGAAGTTGTCACCTCAAACGTGTCTCCGCGGATGTGCAGATTGCCATCCACCGCACTGAAAACCCCGCGCGTGATAGGCGCCCTGCTCGCGGAGGCGTTTGTCCAAACTTCTGTACCGGCCAGAATGTGTTAAGATCCCACCGTAAGCGCAGCAGATGACGAATGAGATTTTAGAAGCCTTTTGTGGCCATGCTAGCCTCCCAGACTTAAGTGAGACCACTGCTTGAAAGGAATCGAAACCCTAAGAGCCGACAGATCTGATCTGCGCTAGGTCATCGATTAGATATCACAATGGCTCTTGCCTGATATCGATTTATCGAGATCGAATAGGCAGGCAAGAAAATACTCCCACACCTGCTATCTCGTCTGACGTTGCCCCGTTGAAATAATCTATTTTGAAGTAAGCTCTGGCGCATTGAGAGGACCAGAGAATGAAACCTACGCCAATACAGGGCAATACGTAGAAAAGCACCATCGCCTCGATCTCGGTTCGGAGGCTTCTTCACAGTGTTCGATTGCTGCCCGGAACTTTTGATCTTCTACAAAGTTGGGAACGCTGACTTTGGCCGCGACGGGGAGAGGGACATGCGGAGATCTCGTTATTTAAGTCTGGCTTTTGGCGCCTCCTTTTCTGGAGTTGCGGTCCTTGCCGTCGGCGCCATTTCCGACCCGTTGCCGCCTGATGCGACCTATAGGCCGCTGCCGACCATGCCGCTTTCGCAAGCCCGGGCGATCGACGAGGCTCAAAAGCCCGCGGTCATGGAACGGCAGCGCATGTTGCTCGAGCGGCGCTATGATCTTGCCGACAAGCCCATGCCTGACGTCAAGATGTCCGGCGGCATGAAGCCGGTGCAGGACGGCGTTCGCATCAAGCTCCCGGCAAATGTCAGCTGGGATCAGCTCGCCGCCATGAAGCCATCGGACATCCGAGAGCGGAACCTTCTACCGGAAGGATTTTTGCCCTTTCCTCATGTCAAACAGGCGGCAGGCGGCCAGGTCTTTCCAAATCGCGAAATCGATGAAATCCACGCTCAAGAGATGCGCGATCTGCGTCGTTTCGACGTCGATTTCGATCTTCCGGACAATTTCACGCCCGAGTTTCCGCCGCCGATCTTCCTGACCACACATCCGGAACTCGGAGACGTCTCGCGAGGTCAGCTGCTGACGATCAAAAACTTCTACGAAATCATGAACGGCGTCATCACGCCAGTCCAGATGGAAGGGCTTCGGCTGCTTCTGACCCCGTTTCCGCAGGAAGAATTCAACCAGACCGAAGACCGCAAGGTTGCGGATCAGAGCACCGGCGTCGCCTGTCTCGACTGCCATTCCAATTTTCACACCAATGCCGCCTTTCATCTGACGCCGGACGTTCGTCCTCAGGCCGACCGGTTTCGACTTGACACCACCAGCTTGCGCGGCCTCTTCAACCAGCAGATCCACGGGTCGAAGCGATCGCTCCGCTCGGTCGAAGACTTCAGCGAATTCGAGCAGCGAACAGCCTATTTCAACGGCGATCACGTGAGCGCGACACGCAAAGGGGTCAATCTTCCCGACCGACCTAACCAGGTCGCAATGATGGCGCAGATGCAGAACATCATCGATTTTCCGCCGGCACCCAAACTCGATCCGTTCGGGCGGCTGGATCCAGCACTTGCCACGCCTCAGGAACTGTCCGGCGAACAGATATTCATGGGCAAGGGAAGATGCGCCGAGTGTCATGTGCCGCAGACAGCGTTCATGGACAACAACATGCACGACCTGAAGCTTGAACGCTTCTACAAGATCGGCCAGGTCTTCAACGATTTCGTCACGCTGCCCGATGGGCCGATCAAGACCTTTACCTTACGCGGCATCAAGGATTCTCCACCCTACCTTCATGATGGCCGCTTGCTGACCCTTGCCGATACCGTCGAGTTCTTCAATCTCGTTCTGGGAGTGAAGCTGACGGAGCAGGAAAAGAAGGATCTCGTCGCCTACATGCTGACGCTGTGAGGACAAAGGAGAAGCGTATGGGCCGCCATATTATCGTTGCTCTCAGCACATTGGTGCTGCTTGCAGGCACAGCCACTGCCCAGATCGGCAATCCAGCCGGAATGGGCGTCGACACGAGAATGGCAAAGCCAGGCGTTCCTGCTCCCAATCAGACCAACAACCAAGACCGGCTGTTCGCCCAGCTTGCAGCCGCAGGTGGGTTGGCCGAAGTGGAGTTAGGCCGCATGGCGGGCCAGAAGGCTGGCGCCGAGGCCGCAAAGCAGTTCGCCGACAGGATGGTTCAGGACCATAGCGATGCCAATGGAAAGCTTAAAAATCTCGCCGATGCCGCGAAGATCCCACTGCCGACAGAGCTTGATGCCGATCACCAGCTGATCCGTGACCGCCTTGATAAGCTGAACGGCGAGACTTTCGACAGGGCCTATATTGCGGCCCAGATTGTCGATCATCAGAAGACGGCGCAACTGCTGGCATGGGAAATCTCCTTCGGCGAGGACGCAGAGATGCAACGTCTGGCCGGATCGCTGCTGCCGATCGTGCTCGATCATCTCCGTCAAGCACAAGAGATCAACGCCGTCCTCACCGGGGCCGGCGTCCGGTTTCTGCCGAACGCTGTCGCAGCGAGCGAGCACAGGCCTTAGAAAGGCATCGTCTCGGGCGCTGCGGCGAATTGGAAAGGATGAGGTGGCGGCTTTCCTGCTGACCTTGCTCGAGCCAGCGGAAACTGCTTCACCCGATCACGGGGAAGTCTTCCGCGGTTCAGAACTTATAAGGTGATGCCGCTGAATGGCACACACATTGCGCCCCCCTGCAGCCCAATTTGGACAAGTCTGATGGAGCGTGTGCGGATGCTGGAAAACTGCTACTCTCCCTGAATGCGCGCCAGTGAGATCGAACTTCAGATGGTCATGCGACACGTTCGAGATGGAGCCGCCATCCTCGCTCGCCAAACCGCGTTGATCACGAGGTTGGCCGCTCTCCGGCTGCCGACAAAGGACGCCGAGGATCTGCTCGTCCTGCTGGAGCGCGCGCAAGCCGAGCATGTATCACACCTGCAGCGACTCGTTGCTCGGTGATAGGACCACATTCGAAGGAAAAGCAATGTGCAATGATTACCGGCTAATGGTGGATCCTGCCTTGATTACGAAGGACTTCGCGGATCTGAAGATCAAGATCCACTTTGGTGAAGGCATACCGAACCTCGAACCGCGTGAAGACATCAAGATCACCGACATGGGTACCTTTAAAGGTCACGACCCACAGCCAACAAAACCGGTCCGTCGATGTGAAGGGACACGAACGTGTGACCAGTTATTTACGTGGTCAGCGAAATCGATTTGTCATTGCTCCATGACCGGGCGATTGTGAGCAAAATGCTCATTTGCGCAGCCTCACAGCGGCAATGACGTGTGGCGTCAGGAACGCGGCAATCTCTATGACATCCTTCAGATCGCCGGGTTCATGTGCAACGCCTTCAAGGAAAGCGTGCCATTGCCGCTGCTTTTGCTCGTCCTTGGCAAAGACGTCCGTCAGGGCGTCCGGTAGCTCGGTCGGGATCGGAGTTTCGCGCCGCTCGAACGTCGCTGCGATTGCGCGCGCCAATCGGTCATCGGTGAAATCGAATGACCTGCTGAGAATCCAGATATCGTAGAAGTCCTTCATGCGGCTGTTTGCACGCCCCAGCATGACCATCGCCTGGAACTTTTCGGCAATGACCGTCTCCCGCGCATAGGCTCTGAGCCGGGCCGTCGGAAAAACGAGCATAGAAGGATAATCTAGCATCTCCACCCCAGGCTCGAGCGCATCGCCAAATCCGATGTCGATCGTCAGGGTAATCCGGGCGCCGCTGATAGAAGCGACCACCCGTAATCTGAGCCCACCATATTCCAGTCCCTCGCGAATGCGATCCACGCGGAGGGTTTCGGCGTCGAACGTGACGCCATCGTCAGCCTCTTGCGCTAAAATCTCTCGAAAGGTCTCAAGCATCGGTTCTGGTTCAGGATTGCCAAAGCCCAAAAGGTCAAGGTCGCGCGTGCCGCAGTGCGGATCGTCAAACCAACTCATCATCAGCATCGCGCCCTTCAGCACGAAACGGCCCGCATGGGGTGACTGGCTGAGCCGGAACAGCAACCGTTCAAGAGCGAAGCGCGTCAGGATCAGATCAAAACTTTGCCCGTTTGCCTTGGCGAGTTGCAACAGGCGAGCGCGCACCGAGGCTCCGAGATTTCTGATTCCTTAGCCATTGGCGGTCAGTGCCTCGAGATACGGACGGATTACGGTGCCAACACCACCGCGCTCGGCTTGGTCAGTGATTTCGCCGGGAGTAGCCCTTCGTTGCCGCAGCGTCTCCTGCAGCCCCTCTATCGCTACGGACAGGCCAATCTTGTTGCGATAGCGAAAGCAATCGGCAATCGTCTTGGCGATTCCAAAAACCTTCACCGGAACGCCTTCTACAACATGGGTCTCGACGCTTTCGTTAAGAAGGCTGTCTGTGAAACGCACGATGCGCATAGCAGGGCCTTCCGGTTGCGGAGCCCAGTCTTTGCGGCCTATGGCAAGCCAGCTTTGTCTCGGAAGTTGATCCGTCAAGCCGTGGAAAGCGAGGGCCGAAACAAGGCAGATAACGGCCTTCGGGGCGCGTTTGGCAATCTCCGCCAGGCTATGATTGGCATCGAGCTCTGCATCGGGAAGTTGATAAAGACCGCGGGCAAGCCGCACGACCTCACCATTCCGTTCCATTCGGCTCACGGTCGCCGCCGTCACGCCTGCATTCCGCAGTTCCGCGAGACGTGCTATCCCGCGTTCAGCGAGCACGGTTCGGGCGATTTGGCGTTGCGTGACGGAAGCCGGCATTGATACGAGAACTCGGAGCATAGAATCTATTATCCGAGGATTTGTATCACAATCCTTAAACCCAAGAAAGCCGCCAATTGGCGAAGTCGCCAGCCGATAACAAACACTTGCTTTTGAATGGAGTCGAACCAACGAACCGAAGCCCTCAAACTGCTCACTCCTTGTCTCCACCGCTGCGAAAGGCTATATAAAGCAATGTATTCATTGCGGTAAAAATCGATGACGTTTGTCACTATGACAGTATTAGCCACGGTAAACGCCCCTTACGGGACGAGCCTTTCGGCTGAACAGTTGGCGTCGAAGATTGTCGACCCGGCAAGCGCCGACCATTACGACGCATCTGCGTTTGCGTTCTTTTCTGAAGTTAGCGAAAGCCTTCAGCATTCGTTTCTGGATGAAATGCACGTCAATCTTACTGATGCCTCCGTCGTTGCACAGCGGTTTTCCGACATGGCCGGATACGAATTGCCGCTTGCCCGGGCCGCCTAGTGACACAATCGCAAAATAATCATTGGGCAGAGCTCTTTGACCAGGCCCTTGAAAATAATCAGCCAAGTTAATTCGAAGTTCCCCGTTCTCGACAGCTGGAGTTTCGGCGGCGGCACTGCGCTGATGCTCCAAATCGGCCACCGGGAAAGTTTCGATGTTGATATCTTCATCGACGATTCTCAGGTGCTACCTTATCTCAATCCACAAACGCAGGGCTTCGCTCTCGATCTGTATCCTGACGCTTACACTTTCGACGGCACGCACGCTCTCAAAATCGTGTTCAAGGATATCGGAGAGGTCGACTTTATCGTCGCAACACACCTTACGTTTGGGCCCACGACAGAAAGAGAAATACGTGGGCAGAGGGTTTACCTCGAAACGCCAGCCGAGATCGTTGCGAAAAAGATTTTCTATCGCGGGGGCTCAATGCAGCCACGCGACATGTTCGATATCGCATGCGTCCGCGAGAGCGAAGGCCATGATTATCTCGTAACGGCGCTCATTCCATTCAAGGACTCATGCAGACGCGCGCTGAAAACGGCGCGCGTGATGGACGCCCGGCTCGCCGAGGCTGTTATGTCTAAACTTCTATACCAATCAAAATACTCAGGGATTCCATCGCAAGCACAGCAGATGACAATTGAGATTTTAGAGGCCGTTTGTGCCTATGGGCCAACAACCGAGGTTTAAGCGGGCTCTTGAAAAGGATCGAACCAGAGACCCCTTGTGAAATTTATCTAATCCGAGTCATGCGCCTCTCGTGGGATAAGGTTCTGTCATGAAACCGAGTGGTTTGGCGCGCGTGACCGCCCTTGGCAGCATCCAGTATCTGAAACAGCAGCCGGGCCGGCGGACAGGGCCGCGGACGTGCCGTTGTCGGACAAATCCTCACGGCCAACCACAGGGATCTCCTGCGGGCGGCGACAAAAATGCGCCCAGATCGCTGTCGGCGCCGCTCCTACTGATAAACTGCCCCCGGCCTAGAGGTTGTATGGACGAACCGTGTCTATACGTATATACAATGATTGTCATACAACAAGGACGTCAAATGCTCAGCATAAGAGATGAGGAAGTTCGCACCTTGGCGGAAACCGTTATGCGCAAACGTGGTGCATCCAACTTGACCGCGGCAATCAAGCTTGCGCTGCAGCATGAGATTGAGCGTGCAGACGAAGCCATACCCTTGAAACGACTCGTCGCAGAGATCCGTGCGCGAGCACTTGACAAGGCAAAATTTCCGCCTGCTCCACCCTTAACGAAAGACGAACGCGACGCACTCTGGGGCCAATAATGTTCATTGAAACCTCAGCATTCGTTGCCATCCTTGCCGACGAACCGGAAGGCGATAGCTACTTGGGCGCAGTCGATGGCGCGGCAACGCGGCAAACAAGCGCGCATGTCCGGCTTGAGGCGACCATCAACTTGGCGCGTATTCTTGGGCTGGAGGTCCCTGATGCCCAGGAGATGTTCGACGCTTTTCTTCAAGCGGCGAAAATCACTGTAGTTCCGATCACCGATGCGATCGCGCGTCGCGCGGTGGAAGCCTTTGCCGTTTACGGCAAGGGAAGAGGCCATCCCGCCCAACTCAACTTCGCCGACTGCCTGTCCTATGCCTGCGCGGACACTCTCAAGATGCCGATCCTGTTCAAAGGGCGCGATTTTGAAGAAACGGATCTTAAGAGCGCTCTATCCAGAGAGTGATGAGCCGCGTCAATCTATCAATAGGTGGGCCAAGGCCTGGGCGGAAGATGTCAAGGCACCATGGAGCTGCGAATTTACATCGCGACACTCTCAGCTAAGGGTAGAAATCTGTCATACCGAGCTGTCCCTTATGGAGAGGATGCAATCGGTTTTACGACGCGGTAGATACATATTAAGCTCCTGAAGGGATGCGAACCAGCGACCTCGTGGAATTGCTGGTTATTGCCCTCAGCGCTTCGGCGATATTGGCAGCAACCTTGATCGACGATGCATCCTTGCACTGATGCTGGAAGACAAACCGCTTAAATCTTCGCAAAATATTTAAGTGTTCAGCGTATTGCGCTCCTAACGAACGACCATTGCCGTGGGGCTTGATGATTAACGAACTGGATATGCCGACGGTTCTCTTCCTCCAGAAGACATCCTATATCGCCGGTGCTTTGACCTTGGGGTATCTGCGCCTGACATCGGAAGAAAGCCGTGGAGTTGGACTTCTAGCAGCAAGCTTTATTGTCCTCGCCGGAGGTTCGACCCTTGCGGGCCATGCAGAAATTCATCCGGCACTTTACGGCCCTCTCAGCCTTATCAATATTGTTCTCGCCGTACTTGGATATTGCCTATTGGGCTTCGCGTTTATTGTCATCAGCAACCCTGATCGAAAAATCAATACGTGGCTGGTTCTCATACCAGCAGCGGCAACGCTGGCAATCGGGCTGATCACGGCCTTCCACCTGAACAACACATATCGGGCGACGACTTTCACTTTTCTCGGTTGCCTGACGATGGCGGGCACGGCAGCTGTCGTGTTCCTGGACAGCTATATCGAGCCTCTTCCAATTCGGAAGCTGGTCGCGGCGATACTAGCGTCCGCCAGCCTACTCGCGTTGATCATGGGTCTGGAATTTGCATTCAATACCTTTCCCTTGCTCGACGTAGCGAGCGGCTTCTTCCTGATGATAATTTCCAAATTCGTGCTAGCGATTGCCATCGTGATTTTCATCAGCGAGCGCCAACATATCAAGATCAAACGTCTGGCCGACCGCGACGCTCTTACGGGTCTGTATAACCGCCGCTTTTTTAATACGAACGTGCCCAAACAAGCCCAAGAAGGCGACGCCGTTCTCTATCTGGATATCGATCACTTCAAGCAGTTGAACGATCGCTGGGGGCACGCTGCAGGCGACGAGGTTCTGGCAACGATGGCGCAGGCAGTGCAATCGATCCTGCCCTCCTCGGCGCTGTTCGCACGACAGGGAGGCGAGGAATTTATCGTTTTTCTCCCAACAAATGCGGGAAACGCCCTGCTCCATGCCGAGCGGATTCGCAAAACCGTCGCTGAGCTTCGCTACCCTACCATTGCCTCCGAAATCGCCGTAACGACAAGCATCGGTATCGCAAAAGCTACCCACGAGGGATCGGAACTGTCGCATCTTTGCCGAGAAGCCGATCGAGCGCTGTATTTGGCGAAAGCCGCAGGGCGAAACCGTGTTTGCGATGCTACGCAAGACGTGTTTCCTGCCAAGAACCAGAACCTGGCGCGCTCCTCGTAAGTCCGCATTGCGAATGCGCCAGCCGAGCGCTCCCCGAGTGGGGCGGCAACACAGACGGGCGGAATCGAGAAGATCCCATGACGCGGCGAGGCCGCGCGAAGTGCCAAGAAGACGGCAAATGATCAAGACGGACGGCGAAGTTCCTGAGTAAAGCTTCGTCAGGCCGGAAAGGATCATCCGACATGGGAACATAACAGTCTCATGCCGACAGGATTTGCGAAGAAGAACCTTCGCTACAAATCCTGCTGTTGCGGTGCCCTCCCGCTGATGCATCAGGATGATATCGAGAACGACCTGTCGCTCCATATTCGTAAGCAACTGCTTACTCTAGGTCCGAACGAAGACTCTGGAACAAACCGTCTCCATCGCCGTTGGGATAGGCATCAATTCACACCCATTGGAGGATGGTAAAATGGGTCGAGGTATTTTGCTCTGGCTTCTCGGTATTCCCTTGCCGATCGTCATTCTTCTCGTTCTCTTCACGCGATAGGAGGCGTCAATGTCGGTCATTGAAGACGTCCCCAGAGGTACGGTTCCTGTCGAATCTTCCAAGCCCGCTATCGTCTGGGGCCCCATCATCGGAGGCGCCTTTGCCGCAACCGGAATTACCCTCATTCTTCTATTGCTTGGATCAGGTGTTGGGCTCACGATGGTTTCTCCCTGGTCTGACCAGAGCAATTCGGCGACAGCCGTCGGCATCACTGCGGCGATCTGGCTGGTGGTCGTTCAATGGCTGTCATCAGCGATCGGTGGCTATCTTACGGGCCGTCTCCGTACGAAATGGGTTGAAGTCCACTCCGACGAGGTCTTTTTTCGCGACACGGCACACGGGTTTCTGAGCTGGGCGCTGGCAACGGTGTTCGTAGCAGGGTTTCTCGCCTCTTCATTGACTTCGCTGGCGAGCGCGTCGGCCAATGCCGCCGGTCAAGTCGCGCAAAACGCGGTTAGCGCCGGCGCCGCTGCATCAACACGTGGTGCGGACGCAACCGCCTATTTTACAGACGCGCTCCTCCGGCCCGCAAAGGCCGCAGACCGCGCTCAATCCGACGATGGCGCAGCCGCGGCCGAGATCTCGCGGATCCTCGTACAGGGTGCGGCCAGCGGACAGCTTCCGGATGGAGACAAATCCTATATCGCAACGATCATTTCCGCGCGCACGGGCCTTTCCGAAACGGATGCCCGCAACCGGGTCGATGCGGTGCTCAAGCAAATCGATGACGCCAAGTCGGCAGCAAAAGACGCGGCTGACAAAGCCAGGAAAGCGGGCGCGACGAGCGCGCTGGTCGGGTCCCTATCGCTGCTGGTCGGCGCCTTCATAGCATCGGCGGCCGCGGCACTTGGCGGTCGTCAGCGTGATGAAGAAGAGGACTTGCTCGTGGATTCACGCAGCCGACGTCCTTGAGCCGCAACGGCAAGCGTTTCGCTCTGCGTCATCGCGGTGGCGCAGAACGTCAGGCAACAAATGGAGACACCAACAGCCTCTATGTGGAGGCGTGCCTTGAGCCGGTTTGATAGTGGATCGGCGCGATCAAAGATTTATCCTTTCTCGAAAAAACGCCGGAGTGAATTCGCGAGATCGACGGGATTTTCTTCAGCGACGTGGTGGCCGCTTTCGATACCGTGACCCGTGACATCCGTCGCCCACGACCGCCAGATTTCCCTCGGGTCGCCGAAGAAATGCTTGAGATCGTCTTTGGTCGACCAAAGGCAAAGCAATGGGCATGTGATCCGCCTTCCGGCAACCCGGTCCTGCAGTTCATCTTCCCGATCGACGCTCAAGCCTGCCCTGTAATCCTCGATCATTCCGTGGACAACGGCTGGATTTTGGATCGCCGTCAGCAGGTCATCGTAGGCCTCTTTGCCCATGATATCCGGACGGATGGCATGGTACCAAGCCCGAGGATCGGCATTGATCGCTTGCTCGGGCTTTTCAGGCTGCGCGAAGAAGAACCAGTGATACCAGTCACGCGCGAAATGCCAATCCATCCGTTCGAGATGCTCCACGATCGGAATGCTGTCGATCACGGCCACCCTGGTGACGATCTCGGGATGATCGAGCGCAAGACGGAATGCCACATAGCTGCCTCGGTCATGCCCCGCCACGGCAAATTTCCGATGTCCCAAAGCTTGCATCAGTGCCACACAATCAAGTGCCTTCGCCCGTTTCGAAGAATGCCGGCTGTTCTCGCTATCCACGGGTTGGAAAGACTTTCCAAATCCCCTGAGGTCGGGGCAAACAATCGTGAAGTGCGCAGACAAGAGGTCCGCGACTTGACCCCACGTCATATGCGTTCGCGGATGGCCGTGGAGCAACAACAGGGGCGGGCCATTGCCGCCGTGGCGAACGCGTAAAAGGCCGGGGCCAACGTCGATGTAATCCAGTGCCATTCCGCTGAACATATCCGGTCTCCTCGAATATTAGGTCGGCTGTTCTTACGCCCACCGCCTCGGTCATGATTTCCTCCTCTTCTTCTTAGCGCTCTCGTCGCTGAGTTCGATCCATACGGGAGCATGGTCGCTGGCGTGCTCCCAGCCGCGGACGTGCTTGTCGACCTCGGCCTTCGACAGACGGGCTGCCACCTCCGAGTTGAGCAGGAAGTGGTCGATCCGCAGTCCGGCGTCGCGAGCATACGCGTTTCGGAAATAGTCCCAGAACGTGTAGATGCGCTCGTCCGGATGCAGATGGCGGAGAGCATCGGTCCAGCCTTGATCGACGAGTTTCCTGTAGGCCTCGCGGACTTCGACGCGGAACAATGCGTCGTTCGTCCAGCGTTCCGGCTTGTAGACGTCCATCTCGGTGGGCATCACGTTGAAATCGCCGGCGAGAACGACCGGCACCTCAAGCTCCAGCAGCTCAGCGGCGTAGGCTTGAAGCCGCTTGAACCAGCGGAGCTTGTAATCGAACTTGGGTCCCGGATAAGGATTGCCGTTCGGGAGGTATAGGCCGCCGATTACGATCCCGTCGACGATGGCTTCGATGTAACGACTGTGCTCGTCTTCCGGTTCGCCCGGAAGCCCTCGCCTCGTAAGATGGGGTTCCTGCCCCTCTGCAAGGATCGCAACGCCGTTCCAGGATTTCTGGCCCTGCCACACTGCGCCATAGCCGGCGGCCTCGATCGCCTTGATCGGAAACTTCTCTTGCGGGGCCTTTAGTTCCTGCAGGCATACGACATCCGGCGCGGCCTCTTCCAGCCATCGGAGGAGGATTTCAAGCCTGCCGTTTATGCCATTGACGTTGTAGGTCGCCAGCTTCACGGCTTAGTGCCGGCCGATTTCCGCTTCGACCTTCTTGCGCGAGCTTCCGGCGCTCTTCACGGCCTTCTTGACCCTGTCCTTCGAGACGCCTTCCTTCTTCGCCTCGTAACGGACCTCGTGATCCTGGCCGCCTGCGACCTTCGCACGATCCTGGGCGCGACCTCTCGATGTGGTTGCCATGACAATGCCTCCTGACGAGTTTCGACCCACGAAAAACGGGCCTCGAATCAAGAAGTTCCATGGGCCAACCTCTTCGGGTTGAGAATGCTGGTTTGCAAACATGGTTCGGGATTTGCAGGCGATCGTTATCCGATCGTCTAGTCATACTGTTCACCATGACCGATCTGCGCACGACCAAGGTCGCTCACCGCCGGATCTTCGGCAGGATCAGGATCGGCAGCGTTTGCTTTCTCGAGAAGCCTTCCAGCCTCGAGGATCGCGAGCACAATTTCATGCGTGCCCCAGCCAGCCGCGTTAGCCGATGCGACGAGACTGTCCAAAGCATCGCGCGCGACGGCCTGTGCTTCCTTGGCGCGGTCAGCCTCTGTGTTGCTGGCCGGCGAAGGAAACACATGATTTGCCGGCTCATGACCGGCCAAGGGTTTCGATTCTTCGCGGTCGGTGGTACCTGCCTCGCCGTCCTGGTGCGAGATCACGACATCAAGATCGTCCGAAAGTTTGGTCGCCTGGCTGGCGTTCATGATACCGATCGGCACGTCTTCTCCATTATCAGTCGTCACCTTCACCTCTACGATCTTCTTTTTCTCGGTCATGGCAGCCTCCTTCAAGGGGAAACTTCCCGGGCCCTCGTCGGTTCCACCGGCCGCGACCCCGATCGGGCGCGCAGAGCGGTGATTGTCAATCTCTCGGCACAGCTTCAAAGCGATCGAACGACCTCCACAAGACGTTTCATGTCGGTGGGCTTCCCGAGATTGGGCACGTTAGCCAAAACATCATGCCTGGCGAGTCCCGCCGGATCGCTCGCACTGGCGAGGACGAACGGAACACCCCACGTCTTGAGAAGGACGGCGACAGGCGTAATGTTCTCGCCATTGAGAGTGACATCCAGAACAGCAGCATCCGGACGTTGGCTCCTCAGCAGCTCGAATGCTTGCCCGACCGAACTTGCCGGGCCTAGGACCTCAAATCCCCCTCTGGTCAACACGCTTTCCAGCTCCATCGCGATAAAGAACTCGTCTTCAACCACAAGAACGATCCTGCGCACGACGACCTCGCCTTTTTCAGGTTCGCTCATAAGCGTTTCCAAGGGAGTTTGATAATGGCTGTCAAACCTTTTGGATCGAAGTTAAGTTCCACAGTTCCGCCAAGATGTCGGCACGTGCCTTCGATCAACTCGGTGCCGTATCCTCTTCGCTTCGGCGGCTCCACCGCCGGGCCGCCCAATTCGCGCCAGTGGCAAACAAAGTACGACCGGCTCTCCGGTCCATCCTCCAATGACCATTCGACATGCAAGGCGCCGTTTGGAACGGAGAGGGCGCCGTACTTCAACGCATTTGTCGCCAGCTCATGGAACATCATGCTGACGGGCACGATCTCCGAACTCGGGATCTGCATTGTGGGTCCTTCGCAATGGACCCGATCCGTTCCAGGCTCGCTGACCGACTGCCTCAACAGGGTTTCAAAATCGGTTGCTTCATTGATAGCGGCGATCTCCTGGGCATGAAGCGTGACCTCGAGGCGTCCCAGGAAGCGATCACGGTAGTCCGTGCCTGTGAGATCTTCGGCATCCATCTGCATCGCAAGCGATCGCACCACTGCGAAGAGATTTTTCATCCGGTGGCGTGTTTCCGAAATGATGAAATCCTTCTCCGCGTCCTGACGCTGCCTTTCCGTCACATCGTCGAAGAGAACGAGGATATTGGTGCTGTTATCATCCGGATGGACAAGACGCCGTGCATCGACGAGGAAAGTGCGGCGGCCGATGGTTGGGAAGTCGTGCGCCACTTCGTATCCGATGACAGCGGCGGCTTTTGGGATAATCGCGGCGATCAGCTGCCGGAGTTCGGTAACATCCCACTGACCGTTGCCGAGATCAAAGAAACTCTCTCCCAGAATATCGTCGCGCTCGACCTTGAAGGTTTTCAAGAATGCATTGTTTGCGGTTGCGACGCACAGGTTCTGATCAAGGACGACAATCGGCTGCGTCATGGTATCGACCACGCCCTGCGCTTGGACATGTCCGCTTCGCAACAAGCGATATAGATCTTCCAGCATCATCCCCAAGCCCTCCCAGCAGCACCCGACATGTTTCGTAGCTTTCTATTAAAAGTAATGGAGCACCGAGAACTGGCAAGACGGTGGATTAAGGAATGTTGCTTGACCAATCCAGCTGGCGCACAAGCCTTGTCTTTGCAATGGCGGTAATGGATGGTAAAGCGACAACGCTTTACGATGAACAATACTTCGTCGACACATTGCGACTAATACCAGCCAACTAGAAAAAGCACACCTATCTGGCCCGGACTGGCAGGGGGCTACAGTCACGGCACCCGACCGACGATTTGCCGCCAGACGCCCTGCGGCTCGACAAACCTCGCCGTCCATAGGACCTTCACTCCGCCGCCGCAGTTCAACTCCTTCGGTCATGATTGCGGTTGGTGTGCCGAAACAGCTCCAGCTTTTCTGCGAGTTCGATCTCTGAGACGGGTTTCCCAATAGTTGCAAGCACCACTTGGGAATACTCCGCCGCGATCGCCTCCTGACCTGTGACGAAGATGCTCGCAATCCCCTGCCGGGAAAGCCAGATCGCCGCATCAGGGCCGGTGCGTCCATCAGCAAGATCGATATCGACAAGCACTCCGTCGATACCGCCGAGATCCTGTCTTTTAACAAGGTCGGTGAAGCTTATGGCAGATCCTGCGAAGATATGCCCCAAATCTTCGATCATGGCCTCAATTTGAAAGATGATCAGTGGATTGTCTTCAAGACAGAATATGCGAAGCGGAGACGCCGAAGATGACATGGCTAAAAAGCCTCCTAGAGGTCAAGGTCCTTCGGTGACACGCGCGCGAGGGGACCGATCTGAGTACAGCTTAGCCCCTGTGGATGGAACAGGATGGTGGGCGGCGTGCCAAAGAGGTTGTACAACGCCGAACGGATATACCGTGTTCCATATCCGCTTCTTTTAGGTTCCGAGACTGGCGGACCTCCTCTCTCAAGCCATTCAAGATCCAGGTTCCCATCTTGTGAGACGGACCATTTCAGACTTATCCGGCCCTCTGGCTTTAAAAGGGCACCATATTTAAGCGCATTCGTCGCAAGCTCATGGAAGCACAAGGCAAGCGTCGTCGCGGCTTCGGCACTCAGCAAAATCTCCGGCCCTGTGAAACTAATGCGATCCGCGCCCTTTGCCCGATATGGGCTGAAGGTCAATTCGGCAATATGGGAGAACTCGGCTGCATCGCCGTTCGCTTGGAATACTGCGGAATGCACATTGGCAAGAGCTGCAAGCCGACCGGCGAAATCATCGGCAAATTCATCCAGCGAGACGGCACGCCGACGGGTCATCTGGAAGATGGAGGAGATGCTGGAAAGAATGTTCTTCACCCGATGATTAAGCTCGCGCCGAAGTTCGCGCTCGCGCTCAATGTGATCGCGAACGTCTCGCTGGCGCAGACGCGCCAAGAGGCTCGATTGAACGCCACTCAGCAATTCGAGCGCTGTTACGGGGCGTTGGTAATAGATCTGCCGCGAGCGAGGCCAAGCGGCCGACAGCTCAGCCTGAACGCGGGTCGGAGGAACCATCCGATCCAACAGGACGAGGACAGGCATCTCGGACCATTCTGGCTGCTCGACAAGGTGGCGACCGATCGTCTTCTGCACCTCCGGATCAAGTGCCTCCTGGGTCGCAACCAGCACGCCGGGCGTTTGCGCCAACAGCGCCGTCAATTGTTCCGAGCCTTCCGCCCGCCGCGCAGCTACGCCATTCTGAGCTAGGAGCGTCTCCAAATGTTCGGCATCGCGCCGATAGGGCGCGATTACCAAAACCCAGTCGAGATGGCTGTCATTCGCGACCACGAGCGATTAGGCCTCCGGAATCGGGTTATACGGGATCACCGTGACGCCGGAACTTTGAATGAACAATTCCCGTACGTCGAGATCGTGCGGTCCGTGCCGCTTCTTCACGACCGTTATGCTGCGCCGCAGCCTGCCCTCGTGCTCGGTAATTCGCAGCAGCAGCACCGTGTCGCCCAGAAAACTTACATCGACATCAATGCCGATCCCTTGGCCGAGCAGACCGTGTTGCGCGACGATAAGGATGGTAAGCACACCCGCTCGCGCGAGAAATTTCAGGAGCGATTGGATGTCGCGGACCGCCTTCTCACGATGCGGCAGTGAATTCAGATATCCGGTGAAACTATCGATGACGACGACCTTCACCCTTTCGCTGCTCACCGCTTGCTGGGCAATCTGACCGAACTCACCTGGCGAGATCTCATTGGGGTTGAAATCCCGGATGATCAGCTGACCATCCTTATGGAATTGGCGCAAATCCATGCCCAACCCCTCCGAACGCCGGAAGAAAGTCTCTATTCGTTCCTCAAACAGGAAGAGGCCTACGCTCTCGCCCCGCTTGAGAGCCGCAGTCGCATAGAGCGAGGCCATAGTCGATTTGCCAGTACCCGCCTGACCTATGACGAGGGTGGTGGTTCCTGCTTCCTGCCCACCGCCGAACATGTCATCGAGGGTATCCACGCCGGATTTGATCAACTGAGGCTCGACGGCTCTCGCCACGGCGCCTGGTATAATCCGTGGGAATACGACCACGCCCTCGCCTTCGCGGATCGCCATGTCGTGATAGCCGTCAGCGACAGGCACACCGCGCATCTTACTGACCTCGATGCGGCGGCGAACCGCGCCATATTCCTCAAGCGATTTGTCGAGACGAATGACGCCGTGAGCAATGCCATCAACCTCTTCGCCTGTTCGATCGGTCTCTGGTGTTTGGGTGTCAAGCAGCAGAGCCACGATGTCGCGTTTGGCAAGAAACGCCTTGAAGGCGATCAGCTCGCGACGGAAGCGGGGTGAATCGCCTGTGATCAACCGTATTTCCAACAGCGAGTCATAGACCAATCGGCTGGGTCTATGCTCCTCGATTGCACTTTCGATCATCTTCCGCGTCTCGTCCAGACGCAGTTCAGCCGTCTGAAAAATCGACTGGTCGGTCGCTCCCTTGATCGAATCGGAAGCCGCGAGCTCTTCCACCCGGATGCCCTCGAGCGTCCAGCCGTGGGACAGGGCGATCGCCTCCAGCTCCGCCCTGGTCTGTGACAGGCTGACATAAATGCAGCGCTCCCCGTTCGCCGCACCGGCACGGAGGAATTGTAAGGCTGCGGTCGTCTTGCCCGACCCAGGCGCACCTTGAACGATATAGAGATTTGATGCGGGCAAACCGCCGCGAAGAATTTCGTCCAGTCCGGGAATACCGGAACTGACCATTGTCAACTTCTTGCTCTCAACCACGTTCACCTCTCGCTTACGCCTAAATTGACGACGTACAACGCCCGATCACGATATCGAGTTCCTGGACTGCGAAATAACTATGCGGGCAAACCGCCTGCGTTCCGAACGCGGTCTCGGCCTGAGCTTCTTCGTACGGCCTTCGAGCTCGCACCTTGTTGCAGAAAGGCGCCCGCTGCCGCGGACGCCATCGTGTCTTCGAATTGCTGTGCTTTTCAAAGCCGGTTCATGCGATATCGCTGGCGCTCGGCTTCGATTTGCTCAGGCGTATAGGGTTCGGATGCCTCGTCGAAGCGGGTCCATCCCTCTTCCGCATAGAGTGCCCGCCGGGATGCAATGTCGACGGGCCGCGACCGGTCGAGGATTGCCTGGGCCTCCGGCAGCTTTGCCTCCTCAACCCTTGCGGTCACAACCGAACCTCCACGACGGATGCCTTCGGCATAGACATGCGCCTCGTCTTCCGGGACACCTTCGCGGATCATCGCTCCGACGATACCTCCAACGGCACCGCCAGCGACAGCTCCGGCTACCGCTCCCGCGGCGGTGGCCGCCAGCCAGCCCGCCGCGACAACGGGGCCGACGCCGGGGATGGCCATGATACCAAGGCCGGCCAAAAGACCGCCGGCGCCGCCTGCGACAGCTCCGACGCCAGCACCTGTTCCTGCCCCCTCGGCTGCGTAGGTGCCCTGCCCTTCGACGTCGACGCCATTGGCCTTGTTTGTAACGATGCTAATGTCGTCAGATGGGATGCCTGCATCCTCGAGAGATTTCACCGCAGCTTTGGCGTCGTCATAACTGTCATAGAGTCCGGTAATGGTGCGCATATCGCGTCTCCTTGTTCTCAATTCGTTACTTGGCCATCGTGACGTTGCCCTGGAAGTCCAGAGACACGCCTGTGTCCTTGCCGTCCTTTTTGGCAGTCGCTCGCCAAACGCCCTGATCATCCAGTTTAAGCCCCGTGACGTCGGTGTAGCCTGCGGCTTCGATGCGGGATTTGGCCTGGTCTTCTGTGAAGCTGTTCTTGCCAGCAATCGGCGCTGCCGGATTCTGACCGGTGTTGACGGCCGGAGTTGTCTGAGAGGTCGACGGCGTCTGGCTCTGGGCCAAGGCTGCCGTCGCCGATAGAAGAAGTGCGGCGGCGAAGATGGATCTCTTCATGGAAGTTTCCTCCTGTTACGCTAATCGAACAAGAGAAAGCTCAATTTGTTCCGCACGTTATGGCGACTGGCTGCGCTCGGGACGAAAGGCGCGACGAGTTCCAGCATGGCCGGGTCGGTCCTACGACGCGCGCAAAAGATTAAGCAGCGCGGCTATGGAACAAGCAGACCAACAGAGCCGCTGGCAAATTGTCTCCACAGCCAAAGAGGCCGGGCTAACGTACCTCCATAAACGTAGCCCGAAAGCCGCATTTGATCATTGCACGAGCTCAATATTTCACCCTCGACGGAACTTTCAGCTCGCCGATCGAGTTGCTTGGAGCGGAATAAGGAGGATCATCAGATATGGAAATGCAACGGCCTTTCGAACGGCGCCGGACGATAAGAGGTGCCGCCTATTCTCTGGCGGATTTCCAGAAGAAATACGGGCTCGATGACGCGACGGCCGAAGATCTGTTCGTTCGGTTCGGCCCTTCTTCGATCGAGCTTGATTTGCTCATGGCAGCGAAGTGGAAAATATTCTCCTTCGACGACCTCACGAAGGAAATGCTCTTACGATCGGCTTGTCCGAAGGAAAACAATCCATCTTTGGCTAAAGGAAGAAACTTTACTGGCCGTCAACGAAGAACAAGATGACGAAAAATGCCGTGAGCGTGCCTACAGGATTTGAGAGGAAGAAGGGACGCCCGAAGGGTGCCATCTCGGCGATTGGCAGCGAGCGGAGGATCAGCGCGAGAAGACGGAGCAAGAGGCCGAAAGGCCACTCGCTCCGACGTGATATTCATGGACGGAATTAGTCCATTCATCAGACATCTCGAATGGCAAGGCAATGGCGTGTGCTTTTTCGGTGACCTGGCACTTCTACAGGTGCCAGCAAGCCGTAAAACCTTATAGGATTTTGGTCAAAACCTCGAAATTATCCGCTCTACGTCTGCAAATTCCCCAGCGCCGCGTTTCGTGGATTATATCCGTAGCCTCCATCTGAGACGATCGCGTCATCGAGGAAATGAGGGCTGCAGCTTCCTTCTCGTCGAAAATTCCCGATTGAAGCTCAATTGTTCCACCTGTTCGCACCGCAATGCTAACGCTCAGCATCTACGCCCATCCAATTGTCGATCACGGCGTCATAAACTCCCGGACAAGCGAGACGTTCCAAGGCTTTTCGAAATATCTGATGCATATTGCGGAACTGCTTAATCAAATGCCCTGTGAAAAGGCGCCGGTCCCCAACATGCAATCCAATCACTTTCACCAAAATGGTGCCAACTCAGCTAAATTAAGTCTCGAGTTGGCAACCGTCCGCAAGGGCGCAACGCAACTTGAGACGACCTGACAAGTTGGCTTAAAAGAACATGGTCTTGCGTCCTTCCCACGCGAGACCGGTCATAAGGACCTGTTGGCCACAGCCCGAGAACAAAGCTTTCACATGGCCGTTCGACCTCATGTTGATCGATGAGAAGAATGTCACGACCGTCGCCAGCCCTCGTGAAGGAACCGCTGCGCTCAGGTATTCAACCCGCCGTCAACGTTGAGGGTCACGCCGGTGACCTGCCTTGCCGCAGGACTCGCCAAAAATGTCACGGCGGTAGCGATGTCCGAAGGTGCCCCATATCGACCCAACGGGATGAGGTTCCGCTGGAATTCGGAATATTCCCCGTCCGCCGGGTTCATCTCCGTATCCGTCGAGCCCGGTTGGATGAGATTGGCCGTGATATCGCGCGGTCCCAGTTCCTGTGCTAAGCCCCGGGTGAAAGACTGGAGTGCCGATTTCGTCATGAAGTAGACTGTGCCCGTCGCGCCGACGATGCGGTCGGCACCGGCAGAGCCGATCGTGATCACTCGCCCGCCGGCGCCGAGATACGGAAGGGCGGCCTGCGTCGAAAGAATGGTGCCGCGGACATTTACTGCAAGGAGCGCATCGATGTCCTCGACCTTGATGTCGGCAATCGCTCCGTAGAGTGCGATCGCGGCGTTGTTCACCAGAATGTCGAGGCCGCCAAGCTCCTTTGCCGCTTCATCGACCGCTCCCCGGATCGCGGTCGGATCCGCGCTGTCGGCCTGGATCGCTATGCCGCGCCGACCGTGGGCCTCAATCGAGGCGACGACCGCCCTCGCGCGATCCGTCGAATTCTGAAACGTCAATGCAACATCGGCGCCATGCTCGGCAAGCGCAAGAGCGATTGCTGCCCCTATACCGCGAGAGCCACCGGTCACAAGCGCTCTCTTTCCCTTCAGATCAATCATCTCGACTCCATTTATGTAGTGATCGATACATAATGCATATGGACGTTGAAAATGGGAGTCAACGGGTTTATGTAGCGATCGATGCAAAAAGATCGAAACGGCACATCATCGAAAGTCTCAACGACAGGTTCCGCGCGTGGCCGGCCCCGCGCGTTCGACCGTGACGCAGCCCTGACCTGCGCCATGCGGATGTTTTGGATCAAAGGTTACGAAGCGACGTCGATCTCTGATCTGACGGAAGCCATGAGCATCGCGACGACAAGCCTCTATGCGGCGTTCGGCTCGAAGGACGAGCTCTATGCGGAAGCACTGAGGTACTACGCTTCTTACTACGAACATCTGGTCTGGGGACGTTTCCGTGATGCGACCACGGCACGCGAGGCGGTGAAAGCGTACCTTCATGACTCGGCCGCCGCCATGACCGGTTCAGACTGCGACCTGCCTCACGGTTGTCTGGCGACCCTCGGTACGGTCGGCAGCGATGGACACGAGGAACTTGCCGAGCTGATGCGCTCGACACGGGGGCTGGCCTTCGATGTGCTCGCGTCGCGTCTGAAAAAGGCGGTCGACGAAGGAGAGCTTCCACCGGCCCTCGATATCGCCATGGTCTGCAGGTTTCTCCAGACCGTTCAGAGCGGGATGGCAATCCGTGCCCGTGACGGAGCGGAAAGAGCCGAGCTCCAAAGCGTGGCGGAGATCGCCATGGCCGGCTGGGACGGTTTTGTCTCAAAAGCTGCGGATTGACCCGTTTTTGACGTCAACCCCTGGAATTGGCTACGGGGCTCAGAAATACCGTTTCCGGAACATTCCACCTGACGGGACGTTGAGCGCGACAAGGAGAAAGCTCATGGCTCAATGGTGGAGTAAGCCCGTCATAGTCGAAACTCGGAAGACGGGAGACCGTTTGACAATCTCCAGCGCGGAGCGCGCGGCGGAATTCATGCTCAACGAGTGGCCGACGCTCGAAGATGGTCAAGCCTATCACGCTGCGATGAAAGCACTTATGGCGGTTCAGCAGGGAAAAATTGAAGAAAACGAAGCCAGAGAGGCATTTCTTGCAGCGCTGAAGGAAGGCGACATATATATTTTCGAGGAGTGAGGTCATACCATCCTCATAGTTTGTCGATACTCTGCATCCGGATACTCATCAACGGATATGCTGGGCCACGGGAATTCCGGTCGTTCCGATTGTGGAACGCGGATATCCGCCGGTGAAACCGGCCATCTCGCAGTGCGTTCAGACTTCGGCACCTTGAAGCTCAAATAACCTGGAAAACCTGGCGACTATAATCCGAAGGGAATGTGATGACGTCGCAATAGAGGTTACCTCGGTGAAAGTTGCCGATAGTCGCTGCCTTTGCATGGCTGCTAAGGGCCTCCGAGTGTCCCGTTGTTGGATGGATCGCCCCTAACGCATGAACAAGCCACCGCTGCAGACAACTGTCTCGCCGGTGACAAATTGCGCACCTCGGCCCTCAACGAGCCAAAAGATAAGATCGGCGATCTCGGACGGAGACGCGACCCGTCCAAGCGGAACCTGCCCGGCGGCTTCCTCCAAACGGCCACCAAGTGCTCTTACCCCCTCAGTGTCAACCGGACCGGGCGCAACCGCGTTCACGCGAATCCGCCTGGGTGCCAGATCAGCCGCCATGCTCCGCGTTAGGCTGACGATCGCTGCCTTGGTTGCGGCGTAAAGCAGCTGATCAGGGCGCGGGACAAAGGCGTTGATGGATGAAAGATTAACAATAAGACCGCCATCGGTCATACTGCGGCTCACCAATTGGCTTAAGAGCAGCGTCCCTAGGACGTTCACGTCGAATACCTGCCGGTACTGCTCAATTTGAAAGTCACTTAAAGATGTAGGGGGAAAGACCCCTGCCGCGTTGATCACCGCTGCGGCGGGGGATGGGAGGCGATCCAACTCCGCTTGAAGCGCGATTGGGTCTGTGACGTCCGCAACAAGCGGTATCGCTCTTTCGTTCTGCGCGAACACGGTCCGAACTGTTTCGTCTTGATCAAGCGCTCCGACCTGCCAACCTTGTGCAACGAAGATTTCGACGCACGCACGGCCTATTCCTCTTGCTGCGCCCGAAACGATTGCGAGAGGTCTTTCGTCGTTCATTTTGTCCTTCCGAATCAACCGCACCGGCGCTCGTTGAGCGACGCACTTCGAGGCCCCATTCCTTCATTCATGAACCGATGTCTGTGAAACAAATCGTGCGGCAATGTGTTCCGGTGGTATGCGAATTTTTGGAAACCTGGAGACTTCGGGATTGCGTGATGTCGGACAAAAATTTCCACATGCGCTGGGATTCCGCCGCACTAGCCTCATTGCGGGCACGCATTCAAAGCTTCGAATGGCCGCGCGAGATTGCCGATAGCGGCTGGCGCTATGGCTTATAATATCTACGCATCGTAGGTGTCGCGTGATCTCTCCGTGGCAAGCTTACGCACTGGCACGAAGTTCCGCTGGAAAACTGCAGGGTAGGCTAAGGGACGCCAGAATTCCCGCCTAGAGGGCGGCTCTCAGTCTGACGCGCTCCTCAGCTGACAGGCGACTTGCCACAGCAATCAAGAGATTAGCCAAAACATGATCGTCTGCCGATCGATTGTTTTGGCTTTGGTAGAAATCGCTGGTTACGCTGATCCGACAAGCTGTACTCGGCGATTTGCCGTAGCCGGCAAGAAATGTAGTGAGCGCTTCCGTTAACTCTTGATTAAGATGATCGGCATGGGGCACGGAGGTGAACCAGGATTGTAGCTGCTTCTCCGCTCGACGCCCATCGCGTCTATCGTCGTATTTCTTCGCGGTCATATCCTTATAGGCACAGAACTTCATCGGCGCGAAGAGCCACTTGCCATCTTCGGTTTGGAGAGCATACCAAGCGCGAGCATATGCCAGGCGACGCCGGAGGTCAGCGCTGCTGTCTAGCTCTGCCTTGAACCGCTCAATATTTTGAAGCACATGAGAAAGTGTCGGTGCGATCACGGACATTTAAGCTCCCCTTCTGGTAGTTCATTCCTGTGTGAATTTGTTGGATCAAATACGCCGTTAGATCGTGTGTCAATATTTCAGGAATTAGATGATTTTGTTTTGCCTCTAAGGAGCTTTGCAGGAAAGCTCGGCCACGACGGCCGATTGCTTCAAGACGGCAACTCCGACTGCCGCCAAGTTTGCCAGCCCAGACAATTAATCCTGCGTTCAGGGTGGTGCGGCTAGTTAAGCGGCAATCATTGCCCCAGTTGCCGTCAACGGGGTGTTGCAACGAAGATCTCAGGCTCCGGGTTCTCGTTTCTGGAACTCTGCGTTCGAGAAACGACGAGACAAAAGCGAAAGACACATGTCATCTAAAGATACTGTCAACGATTCTGCTCCAACTCCTCAGATGGCTCATTCGGATCGCGAATTCGGAATTCGCGCCGCTCTTTTGTCCAACGATCAGCTGAGAGCGATGGCAGCAAAGTTTGCAGAAACTCGCACGCTTGATCTCCTTAAATTCAATGGCTTCGATTTCTATCTCCGGCATAAGGAGAACGAAAACGAAATCCTGCGGGTCTATCGCGCTGCAGCTGCGGATGTCGATGCTGGCGAAAGCATCACGCCGGCTGCCGAATGGCTACTCGACAACCACTACATCGTCGAAGAGGCAATCCAGGAAGTTCGCCGCGATTTTCCGAAGAAGTTCTATCGCGAACTGCGCAAGATCAATCTCGACGGCACGGAGGTGCCGCGCACCCTCGCGCTCGCCTGGCTCTACATGGCGCATGCGCACAGCAATATCAGCAATGCCGGCATGACCGCGGTGACCGAAGGGTTCCAGGACCGCGAAACCTTGCGGATCGGCGAACTCTGGGCGCTTCCTTCGCTGGTGCGCTACGTGTTGATCGACAATCTTCGCCGGGTGGCATCGCAGATCGATAAGAGCCGCGAAATGCGCGCGGCTGCCAACACGGCGGCCACCGAGGTAATTTCGCTCGGTGACGCCGGCGCAGCGCAACATCTGGAAACGCTGGCCGCCAATCTCGACGACACGACCTTCGTCACGCAGCTGCATTATCGTCTTCGCAATGCGCTGGAACCAACCGAAGCTGCGCTGAACTGGCTGGAGGCAAAGCTTTCCGCCAAGGGAACGGATGCAGAAGCCGTCATGTCGGCCGAGCAGATCCGTCTCGGCGCGGCCAATGCGCTGATGGGCAGCATTATCAAGAGCCTGCGCGAGATCAACGACACCGACTGGTCGGAGTGGGTCGAAGAGGTCAGCACCATCGACAAGCTCCTCTGGCAGCAGACGGATTATGCAGAGCTCGATGCCGGATCTCGCAACAGCTACCGCCGCCAGATCGAAAAGCTTGCAAAGCGCTCCGACAAGACAGAAATGGATATCGCCGAGGCCGCCGTGCGGCTGACCGACCGTGCAAAAAATGAAAGCAGGGACGGATCTGCGAGCAATATCGGCTACTATTTCGTCGGCAACGGGCGCCCGGCACTCGAGGCGGAGATCGGCTTCCGGCCGACGCTCAGCCTGCGGTTCATGCGGATGGTCCGCAAGCTGAACTGGCTCTCGATCGCCATCCCGGTGCTCCTGTTGACATTGCTGGCGCTCGTCTTGGTCGAATGGGCATTCGTCGACGCGGGAATGCCGCTGTTTGCGACGATCGTTCTGCTGCTGATGTTCGCGCTCCCGGCATCCGAGGGCGCGACCGGCCTCTTCAATTTCTTTGCCACATTCTTCATCACGCCGGATCGTCTCGTCGGCTATGAATTCAAGAAGGGCTTGCCGGCCGACGCCCGCACCCTCGTCACCATTCCTTCCCTGATCGGCAGGCGCGAGCACGTGGATGAGCTCGTCCGCAATCTTGAGGTACATTACCTTGCCAATGCCCGCGGTGAGATCTACTACGCACTCCTGACCGACTGGCCGGATGCTGAGGAAGAAGAGACCACCCGCGATCTCGACGTTCTCGATTATGCACGCAGCAAGATCGCCGAATTGGAATCACGTTATTCGGAAGAGGGCAAGCAGCGCTTCTATCTCCTGCATCGCCGCCGACAGTATAACGCGGCCGAAGGCGTCTGGATGGGTTGGGAGCGCAAGCGCGGCAAGCTGCACGAGCTCAATATGCTGTTGCGCGGCAGCCAAGACACGAGTTTTATTGCGGGCTTCGATCTCGTGCCGGCCGACGTCAAATACGTCATGACGCTGGACAGCGATACGCGCGTTGTTCGCGATACCGTCGTCAAACTCGTCGGCAAGATGCATCATCCGATCAACCGCCCGGTTTTCGACCACAAGAAGCAGCGCGTCGTCGATGGCTATGGCGTGCTGCAGCCGCGCGTGACGCCGTCGCTGACGACGGGCAAGGACGCATCGACCTTCCAGCGCGTCTTCTCGGTCAATCGCGGTCTCGACCCTTACGTCTTTGCGGTTTCCGACGTCTATCAGGACATCACCGGCGAGGGTACCTTTACCGGCAAGGGCCTTTATCATGTCGACGCCTTCGAGGCCTCGCTGAAGGGGCGGATCAGCGAGAACTCGATATTGAGCCACGACCTGCTCGAAGGCTCGATGGCGCGATGCGGTCTGGTGACGGACTGCGAACTGGTTGAGGATTTCCCCATCCGCTACGAAGTGGAGGTCTCGCGTCAGCATCGCTGGGCACGCGGCGACTGGCAGCTTATTCCGTACATTTTCGACGAGCGCCGTGGCATTACCGCGCTCGGCTGCTGGAAGATGCTCGACAATTTGCGTCGCTCGCTGACGCCGATCGCCTGGTTCTTCGCTTCCGTGCTCGGTTGGTACTGGATGGATCCTTTCGGCGCGCTTATCTGGCAGATCCTGCTGATCTTCAGCCTGTTCGTTGCCCCGACATTGTCGCTGATCAATGGCATCATCCCGCGAACCAGCGACATCATCCTGCGGGCGCATCTCCATACCGTCTGGAAAGATATTGAGAATGCCAATGCCCAGGTGGCGCTGCGCATCATCTTCATCGCCGACATCGCCTGCGTCATGGCTGATGCGATCGGCCGCTCGCTCTACCGCATGTTCGTCAGCCGCAGGCTGATGTTGCAATGGCGCACCGCCGCAAGTGCGCAGGCCATGGCTCAGAAGACGATCCTCGGCCATTACAAGGTCATGTGGCGTGCCCCCCTCCTGGCCATTCTGGCACTGGTCTTCGCCGCCTCTTCCGGCGACATCGCGTGGCTGGTCGGGCTTCCTTTCGTGTTTCTCTGGGTGCTGTCGCCAGCCATCGCCTGGCTGGTCAGCCAGACGGCGGAAACCGAGGATCGGCTTGTTGTGCCCGACCACGTCCGCAACGAATTGCGCAAGATCGCGAGACGTACCTGGCGCTATTTCGACCACTTCGTCGTTCCCGATCAGCACTTCCTGCCGCCCGACAACGTTCAGCAGACGCCGCATGCCGTCGTCGCCATGCGTACGTCGCCGACCAATATCGGAGTCTATCTGCTGTCGGTCATCTCGGCGCGTCGTTTCGGCTGGATTTCGTTCGAGGACGCAGTCAAGCGCATTGAGCAGACGATCGAGACAGTCGAAAAGCTGGAAAAATATAAAGGTCACCTCTTCAACTGGTATCATACCGACACGTTGAAGCCGCTGGGCCGCAAATATGTATCCTCGGTCGATAGCGGAAATTTTGCCGGCCATCTGATTGCCGTTTCATCCGCATGCCGCATCTGGGCTCAGTCTCCCCTTGCCCATATCCACACCGATCTCGATGGCATCGGCGATGTCGCGGCAATTCTGCGCGAGGTGCTTTCGGAGCTTGATGACGATACGCGGTCGAACCGATCCCTCCATGACCGGCTCGACGGCCGTATCGCCGAGCTCGAAGCGGCGGTCGCGACCGGTAAACGCGAGAAGGAATTCTCCTCAGGCCTTATCGAACGATTTGCCGGGCAGGCTCGGGAAATCCGCGAACTTGCCGGAAGCCTTGACAGGGAAGTCAAGACCACGCGGAGCGAGGAAGTCGTCCATTGGGCGGAGAAGCTGGTCGAAACCTGCGAACTTCATCAGGTCGACAAGGCTTTCGATCCCACACAGGCACCTGATATCAGCGAAAGGCTGATCCGGATCGGCAATCGCGCCCGTGAAATCGCCTTCGATATGGATTTCAGCTTCCTCTATCGACCGGAACGCCGGCTGCTGTCGATCGGCTTCCGTGTCGAGACGGAAGAAGTAGATGCCGCCTGCTACGATCTGCTCGCTTCGGAAGCGCGTCTGACGAGCCTCTTCTCGGTCGCCAAGGGTGATCTGCCGACCGAGCACTGGTACAAGCTCGGCCGCCATGTCGTGCCTGTCGGCACGCGCGGTGCGCTGGTCTCCTGGTCCGGCTCGATGTTCGAATATCTGATGCCGCCTCTCGTCATGCAGGAGCGTAGCGGCGGGATTCTCAACCAGACCAACAATCTGATCGTTCTCGAGCAGATGAACTATGCTCGCAAGCTTGGCACGCCATGGGGTATCTCGGAAGCGGCCTTCAACGCCCGCGATCATCAGATGAACTATCAGTACAGCAACTTCGGGGTGCCGACGCTCGGTCTGAAACGCGGTCTCGGACAGAACGCCGTCATCGCACCTTACGCCTCGTTGCTGGCCAGCCAGTACAATCCGGTCGCAGCCCTCGAAAACCTCGAGCGGTTGCGGGCCGTCGGTGCACTCGGCATGTATGGTTTCCATGACGCCGTCGATTTTACGGCAAGCCGCGTGCCCGAAGGGAAGCAATGCGCGGTGGTCTATAATTACTATGCGCACCACCACGGCATGTCGATTGCCGCGGTTGCCAACGTGGCTTTCGACGGCCTGCTGCGCGAGCTGTTCCATGCGGATCCGATAATCGAGGCAGCCGAATTGCTGCTGCAGGAAAAGGCGCCGCGTGACATCCCCGTCATGGCCTCGAAGCACGAAACCGATGCGCCCGCGACCATCCAGGGCGACCTGATGCGTCCGGAAGTGCGGCGCCTGGAAGATCCGGCGTCACGGGAGCGCGAGTTGCTGCTGTTGTCGAACGGCCGTTACTCGACCATGCTGACGGCGACCGGCTCCGGCTACAGCCGCTGGAAAAATCTCTCCGTCAACCGCTGGCGTGCCGATCCGACCGAGGATCGATGGGGCTCGTTCATCTTCATGCGCGATACGGCATCGAACGAGTGGTGGTCTGCAACGGCGGAGCCGCGCTCGATAGCCAACGAGCATGTTCGGGTGAGCTTCAGCGACGACAAGGCGGAGTTCATCAAAACTGTCGGTGAGCTGACAAGTGGAATGGAAGTCTTCGTCGCAAGCAATTACGATGCGGAAGGCCGCCGCCTGACGATCAGCAATACTGGCACGGAAGATCGGGTCATCGAAGTGACCTCGTACATGGAGCCTGTCGCCACTCTCGATGCCGTCGATACGGGTCACCCCGTCTTTGCCCGCATGTTCCTGAAAACCGAGGTTGCCGCGAAAGGTGATGCGATCTTCGTCGAGCGCCAAAAGCGCGGCGTGACGGATCCCGAAGTCGCCATCGCCCATCTGATCATCGATACGTCCGGCGAAGATTTGCCGACTTACCATGAGACGGACCGCATGCGCTTTCTTGGACGGGGTCGCACGCTGACGGAGGCTGCGGCCTTCGACGCCGGCGCGGAGCTCTCGAATACCAGCGGATTCACGATGGATACCTGCCTGTCGCTGCGCCGGACGCTTCACGTGCCGGCCGGGGAAAAGGTCAGCGTAACCTTCTGGACCATTGCCGCGGCCGAACGCGCCGAACTCGAAGCAGCCGTCGAGCACTATCGCCGGCCGGAAAGCTTTGCCCAGGGTCTCGTTCAGGCCTGGACGAGAACGCAGAGCCAGTTGCGCCAGATCGGCGTCAATTCGAAGGAGGCTGCCGCCTATCAGCGCTTTGCCCGCTACATCATCTATCCCGACATGGCACTGCGCGCCGACAATAAGACAGTTCGCGAAGGCCTGAAATCGCAGTCCGTCCTCTGGGGCGCGACGTTGTCCGGCGATGCACCATTGATGACCTTGCGCATTACCGACGAGCTCGGCACGGATCTCGTCAAGGAATTGCTGCGTGCGCAGGGCCTCTTGCAATCGCGCGGGGTCGAGGTCGATCTCGTCATCTTCAACGAACGCTCCGGTGAGGCAGCCGCCGAAATGCAGCGCACCATCGACCAGCTCTGCGATGCGGCGCGTCACGCCAGCGAGGTCGCCGGCATCCAGCGCAATATCTACGTCCTGCGCAAGGATCTGACGTCTTCTGAAGCCTATGATGCCATCATAGCCGCCTCGCGCGTCGTGTTGCGTGGTCGCGATGGCAGTCTCGTCGATCAGTTGCAGAAAGCCCGTTCCGTTTCCGGTTCGCCCGCGCTGCTTGGTCAGTGGGGCGACTCCACCCTGGTGCCGCGTATGGTTCGCAGCACAGCCGGGGGCGTGCCGGTCGATGGCAGCGATCTTGCCTTCTGGAACGGTTATGGCGGCTTTGCGGCCGATGGCAGCGAATATGTCGTGCGCCTGTCCGGCGGCGAACAGACGCCGCATCCATGGGTCAACATCATAGCCAACGAGAGCTTCGGCTTCCATGTCTCGGCGGAAGGCGCCGCCTTCACCTGGAGCCAGAATTCCCGCGATCATCAGCTGACGCCCTGGACCAACGACATGGTCACGAACCGCCCGGGTGAGGCCTTCTATTTGAAGGATCTCGATCGCGGCTCCGTCATCGTACCCTACGCGTCGCTCGCGCAGCGCGCCGATACGCGCTTCGAAGCCAGGCATGGCCTTGGCTACTCGATCTTCTCGACGATTCAGGACGAGATTTCCCTGGAGGTCACCCAGACCCTCGACATGGAAAAGCCCGTTAAGCTGACGCAACTGCGTATCCGCAATGATGCGGGTGAAGCACGCAAGCTGCGTCTTTACGGCTATGCTGAATGGATTCTCGGCAACAACCCGACGAAGAGCAAGCCCTTCGTCATATCGAGCTTCGACAGCGTGAGCGGAGCGGTCTTTGCGAAAAATCCGTTTAGTGTCAGTTTCGGGACGCGTGTTGCGGCATTTGCAGCAAGCGAAGCACCATCGAGCGTTTCCACCAGCCGCCGCGAATTCATCGGCCGGCACGGAACGATCCAGCAGCCGCGCACGGTTTCGGCCGGGTCGCGGCTCTCCAACGCCGTCGATCTCGATGGTGATCCGGCAGCTGCCATGGCATTCGATCTGACGATCGAGCCGGGCGAAGTGCGCGACATCTGCTTCTATATGGGTGACGCCCCCTCGCAGAAAGAAGCGGCGGCTCTCATCGCCGACATCCGCTCCATCGGTTTTGCAGAGGTTCTCGAGAAGACGCGTGAGTTCTGGAAGAGCTTCACCGGCAAGGCGCATGTCTCGACACCGGACCAGCGGCTTGACTTCATGGTCAACAATTGGCTGCCCTATCAGACTTATAGCTGCCGCATCATGGCCCGCACCGCCTTCTATCAGTCGAGCGGTGCGTGGAACCTGCGCGACCAGTTGCAGGATTCGCTGGCCTTCCTGCTGCATTCGCCTGAGATCGCCCGCAAGCAAATCCTCAATACCGGCCGCCGTCAGTTCCCGGAAGGCGATTTCCAGCATTGGTGGCTGGAAGATAGCGGTGCCGGCGTTCGCACGAACATCTCCGACGATCCGGTCTGGCTCGCCTATGCCCTCGACCAATATTGCACCGTGACCGGCGACGCCTCGATCATGGACGAGATGCTGCCCTTCGTCGAAGGCGCGCAACTCAGCCCTGGCCAGTACGACGCCTTCCTGCAGCCGCGTGTTTCCGACGGGACCGCACCGCTCTACGAACATGCCGCTCTCGGCCTCGATCTTACGATCAAGCGCACGGGCGTGAACGGTCTGCCGTTGATGATGAGTGGTGACTGGTGCGACAAGATGGATCGCGTCGGCATCGCCGGCCGTGGCGAGAGCGTGTGGCTGGCATGGTTCCTCGCCGGCGCCTTGCGCCGCTTCATCGCCTATGCCGAAACGCGCGGCGATACGCAACGCGTCAGCCGTTGGTCGGATCATCTTGAAAAGCTCAAAGCCGCGATCGAAACGGCCGGCTGGGATGGCGAATATTATCGCCGTGGCTATTACGACAACGGCGCGCCTCTCGGCTCCAGCCAATCGGCGGAAGACAAGATCGACTCGATTGCCCAATCCTGGAGCGTGCTGTCGGGTGAAGGGAATCCGGACCGCAGCAACATGGCCATGAATGCAGTCCTCGATAAACTGGTTGATGAGGAGGGTAAGCTCATCCGCCTGCTGACGCCGCCCTTTATCAAGCCGATCAATGATCCCGGTGTGATCAAGGCCTACCCGCCAGGCGTCCGTGAAAACGGCGGCCAATACACCCATGCAGCCACCTGGACGGCTCTTGCCCTAGCCCGGATGGGCCGCGGCGAAGATGCCTGGCGCGCGGTCGAAATGCTCAATCCGATCAACCACGCACTCGACAAATCCTCTGCGGAGACCTATCGCGTCGAGCCCTATGTAATCGCCGGCGACGTTTATGGAGAAGGTGACCTCAGGGGTCGCGGCGGCTGGAGCTGGTATACCGGTTCGGCCGGGTGGTTCTATCGCGTCGCAATCGAAGGCATCCTCGGTATTCGCACCGAAAGCAGGCGGTTGCACGTCAAGCCTGTGCTGCCGGCCGGATGGAATGGCTACTCGGCTACGCTGGAACTGCCGAGCGGCAAATACGAAATTTCGGTTTCGAGAGTTGACGCGACAGGAGGATATTCGGTCACGATCAACGGGACCACAATGGATGATCTGCGGGAGGGATATTTGCTCGCGGCATCGTAATCGGTCACGATCAGCCCGGCGGCCGCGCGCTGTGCGAAATACTCTCCCATCAGCGGCGTCGGCGCGTTGTCGAGCGTGGCGCGGGTGCGCGTCATCGCCGACATCCAGATACGATTGGGCACAAGAAGGCAGCTCCCCCAGGTCAGCAAATGCGCCGTTCTCCCGCTCGCTCGTAACGTCGCCGGCTTTGACGATGAGGCGATCGCTTGCGATTACGTCCGCCAGTTTACCTAGCGCCTCCTCGTCGGTGTCGGTGGCGAGCACATTTTCGCCACTCGCGATAAACCGTTCGAGTAGGCGCCTGTGCCGTCAGCTACCCTTGTCACGACGAACGTTCGTCTGGCTCTTATCGCTTCGTCTCGGTGGCCGCGAGTTCATTGAAGTACTCGGCGAGCTGGCGCGGTTCGTGGCCGAGGATCGCTCGCAGCGTCAGAGCGTTGGCGCGCAAGCCGGTGCGGTCGTAATGCGCGAACATCGGCCTCAAGGGTGCAATGTCGTCGCCAAGCGAGTTCGGATCGATCCGCTCTGCCCGAACCGATCGGCCAAGCGCTTCGCCCATGAGGCGGGCAACATCGTGGCGGTTAAGCCAGCCGTCGGACGCGAGCTCATACGTGCCGTAGAGCAGGCGGTCTTCAGTGAGGGCGATGGCCGCGACTTCGGCGACGTCACGGTAATCGACTCTGCTGAAGCGTGTGTCACAGGACCAGGGCTCAGCCAGTACGTCGGTCACAGCCACCTTCTTCCACATCGCCTCGAAGTTCTGAAAGTAAAGCGCGGGGTGCAGGAAACTGTATTCGATCCCGTATTCGAGGATCATGTCTTCGACTGAAGCCTTGGCGGAATGGTTTGAAAGGCCGGCGATCACAGGATGGAAGACCGAGGAAAATACGATCCGCCGGACACCCGCGCGGACCGCCGCCGTCACGAAATTTCGGCCAATATCGGCCTCGCGGGGGATGAAAGCCGGTGCGATGTAGAAGACCCGCTCTATGCCTTCGAGCGCGCTCGCGACACTCTTCGGATCGGTCAAGTCCGCGACAACCGTTTCTGCTGCTCCATGTTCACGGACCGAACTCTCTCGGCTGTGGTCCCGGACGAGACCACGGATGTGCGCCCCGCGGACGGCTAGAGCGGGCACGACATGACCGGCGAATTTGCCGGACGCGCCGACAACAAGTGTCGTTATGTTCGTCATGGTTGTTTTCCTGTTTCGCTTTGGCAGGGAACGATGCGAATCGACAAAAGGATCGATCCGTTCCGTGGACTTATCGTCTACGGAATGGAACAATGGATCCCGATGATTGACCTCAATGACTTGCGCGTCTTCAACAAGGTGGCCGGTCTGCGCAGTTTCTCTGATGCAGGGAGCGCCCTCGGTATGCCCAAGTCGAGCGTCAGCCGGGCGATCAGCCGGCTCGAACGTGATTTGGCAATCCGATTGTTCCAGCGGACGACACGCGATGTGGCGCTGACGCAGGCGGGGCAAGCGCTGTACGAGCGCGCTCGGGATCTGCTCGCCGGACTTGAAGACGTTGCGGTCTTCACAACCAGTTTGGCGGACACGCCGCGTGGCAGGCTCACGATCAGCGCCGGAATCGGGTTCGGCATAAATGTTCTCGGCCGACAGTTGCCTGGCTTTCTTGATCGTTATCCGGAGATCAGCGTTTCGATCGACCTCACCAGCCGCAATGCTGAACTGGTTTCCGAACAGGTGGACGTGGCGATCCGCATGGGACCGCTTGCCGATTCAGCACTGGTCGCCACCCGCCTCGGGACACTGACGCAATATATCTGTGCGGCAAAATCCTACCTGGATCGATGCGATCACCCGAACGAACCGCAAGACTTGCTTTCCCATCAGATCATCGACTTGCCGACGGCGAGCAGTAAGCCGCGACCGTGGCGTCTGGTTAGGGGAGATGAGAGCCGGAATATCTCACCGACGGCCAGAGTTGAGGTCAACGATATGTTGACAATCTGCGCACTGGTGAGGGGTGGCGCCGGGATCGCCGCTGTGACCGCCTATTTGTGTGGTAACGACATTCTCGAGGGAACACTCGAACGAGTGTTGCCAGAGTGGTCGCTCCCGCCGCTGCCGGTCAGTTTGGTGTTTCCCAGCAAGCGGGAGGTTTCGCCCGCCGTACGCGTCTTCGTTGACTACCTGCGCGAGACGAACGTTGCCGGGAATGACTGGCTGGCAGATCCGTTGCTGGCGAACGGCAGGTAGTTTGCACTTGGCAACAGCAAATCCGCTCGCGTCCATCTGTCAATATGCATTCGACGCTCCGGCTTATTGGGTCGAGGCTTCCGGGCACCAGACAGATCCGCGGCATGAGTTTCAATCGGCGCCCAACGATTTTCACTTTGGAGCAGGAAGATATCGTGCCCGATCTCGTCACCATTGCCAAAGGTCTGGGAGGCGGTTTCCAACCGACCGGCGCAGTGATGCTGTCACGCAGGATCTATCAGGCATTCGGGCGTTTAGCACATTCTCTAGAAAAAGGAGCCGGACATTTCGGGTGCGCCTTCAAGCGCATGGGCCATGAATTCCACGGCGGCCTTCAGCTTGTCCCGTTGGATCGGTCCTCCGAGGCAGACGCGAACCGCTTCCTGCGCAGGTCCATCGACCGTGAAGGCATCGCTCGCGACGACACCTAGGCCGGAGGAACGCATGTGGCTTCCGAATGTCGAACGCGTCCAGCCATGAACGAGCGGCAGCCAGATATTGAAGCTTATCGCGTCGCCGCGATAGCTGCCAGCGGGCAGCACGTCCGCGATAAGCGCCTGCCGTGCCGCGGCTTCGGCTCTGATGAAGCGCAGGATGCTGTCGGCCGTTCCGTCCTCTATCCAGCGCGTGGCAAGCGCGGTGGCAAGCGGCGAGGCCATAACGTTATTGGCGCGCATCGCTGCGACGAACGGCCAGCCTGCCTTCGAGTCTGGCGCGACCACGTAAGCGAGCCTGAGACCTGCACCGATACATTTGGCGAGCCCGCCGATATGCCAGGTCAAATCCGGCGCCATGGCGGCGAGCGGCGGCGGGCTATGCTGCGGGATGAAGCCATAGGCATCGTCCTCGACGATCGGCACGTGATACTTGCGGGCAACGGCGCAGATCTCGGTGCGGCGTCCTTCCGGGATGGTTAGCGTCAGCGGGTTCTGCAGCGTCGGATTGAGATAGAGAGCCTTGGGCTTTCGCGTCTCGCAGGCCTCGGCAAATGCGGCGGCAATAATGCCGTCCTCATCCATCGGCAGGCCGACGAGGTTGAGGCGCAGCTGCGCGGCGATCGACCGCATGCCGGGATAGGTGATGTTTTCCGAAAGCACCGTTTCGCCCGGCTTTGCCAGCATGCCGAAGATCGCCAGCAGCGCCGGATGCGCTCCGGGGGTGACGAATATCCGCTCCTGCGACGGCACCAGCCCGCGCCGGCTAAGCCAGGCAGCCGCCGCCTCCTTGTCCATGCCAGCACCACCAAAGCCTTGGTAACGAAGCAGAGAGACGAGATTTGTCGCGACTGACGACAGCCCTTCCCGCATGCGGGCCAGCAGATCCGGGTCGTCCGGCTCCGGCGGCATGTTCATGGAGAAATCGACCGCCGACGTTCGTCGGATATCAGGAACGGCATCGGAGGAGAAACCGAGCCGCTCCTTTTCCAGGCCACCGGTCACGAACGTACCGCGGCCAACATGAGTCTTCACCAGCCCGCGCTTTTGCGCTTCTACATAACCGCGTGCGACCGTCGTGAAGTCGATGTTGAGCTGCTTGGCGAGTTCCCGCTGCGGTGGCAGTCGATCCCCAACGACAAGGTTACCGCTGCGCAGGTCGAGTTCGATGACATCGGCGATCGCCATGTAGCGCGGGCCGCTGCTGCGGCTGAGGTCGGGAACCCATCGTTTCATGTGTCCGCAATCCGGTTAAACTGTTTTTATTGACCGTATATTGTTGCATCGGCCTCTTGTCACCTAAAATAATATACCGGCCGCGTTTTCTTGTGGCTCGAGGCGCTAGCAGCCGCTCGCAAACACTCACTCGCAAAATTGAATGCATATTGGAGGTATTCATTATGTGCATTGTCGCTTCCATTTTCGGCAGCCTTTTGGCGCAGCTTTCGGCAACGAGAAGTGCAGAGCAAGTAAATGACGGGAGAATTGAATGCTTTCTTCGACAATTTGAACGCATTTTAGGCAAACTTCATATTGGCATGGCCTTTGCAATTGAATGGCGTACCCCGCGACGGGGCCTGACATCAACATAGGAGCCATTCATGCCCGCAGTTACCGCACCCGCCCATGCCGACGGCGATTTCCTTGTCGATTACGAAGAAAAGGTCTTCGAGGATGTCCAGGCCAAGGAGGGTGAGAAAGCCCTCATCACCTTCCATACCGTCGCCTTCGAGGGATCGATCGGTCTCGTCAACCTTCTCCAGGCCAAGCGCCTCAAGCGCAAAGGCTTTGAGACGTCCGTGCTGCTTTACGGTCCCGGCGTAACGCTTGGCGTGCAGCGTGGCTTCCCCAAACTCGGAGCGGAAGCTTTTCCGGGCCATCTCAACTTCAACAACCAGATCAAGGGCTTCATGGAAGAAGGTGGCAAGGTCTATGCCTGCCGTTTCGCGCTGCAGGCGCTTTACGGCCATGGCGAAGGCTCGCTGATCCCCGGCATCACCCCGATCAGCCCGCTCGATGTCCTCGACCTCATCCTGATCCACCGCCGCGACGGCGCCTTCATCCTCGACACCTGGACGCTCTGACCGACCGGAGGCGGGGCGGGGCCCCGCTTTCATCCGCCCAAAAGGAGTTCGCCATGGAAAAGAAATCAATTGTGCGGGCCGCCGCAGTGCAGATCGCACCTGATCTCACCTCACGGGAAAAGACGCTGGCCCGGGTTCTGGAAGCAATCCATGAGGCCGCGGGCAAGGGTGCCGAACTGGTGGTCTTCCCGGAAACCTTCGTGCCTTGGTATCCCTATTTCTCCTTTGTCCTGCCGCCGGTGCTTTCCGGCAAGGAACATGTCCGGCTCTACGACGAGGCCGTCACCGTGCCGAGCGCCGCGACGGAATCCATCGCCGCAGCAGCTCGCAATCACGGCATCGTCGTCGTGCTTGGCGTCAACGAGCGCGACCATGGCTCTCTTTACAATACCCAGCTCGTTTTCGACGCCGACGGGGCGCTGATCCTCAAGCGCCGCAAGATCACCCCGACCTTCCATGAGCGGATGATCTGGGGTCAGGGCGATGCTTCGGGCCTCACGGTGGTCCAAAGCCATGTCGGCCGGATCGGCGCGCTTGCCTGCTGGGAGCACTATAATCCGCTCGCCCGCTACGCGCTGATGGCCCAGCACGAGGAGATCCACGTCGCCCAGTTCCCGGGCTCGATGGTCGGGCCGATCTTCGCCGAGCAGATAGAAGTGACGATCCGCCATCATGCCCTGGAAAGCGGCTGTTTCGTCGTCAATGCGACGGGCTGGCTGACCGATGAGCAGATCACCTCGATCACGCCGGACCAGGGGCTGCAAAAGGCCCTGCGCGGCGGCTGCATGACGGCGATCGTCTCTCCGGAAGGCAAGCACCTCGCCCCACCCCTCGCCGAGGGTGAAGGCATGGTGATCGCCGACCTCGATATGAGCCTGATCGTCAAGCGCAAGCGGATGATGGATTCCGTCGGTCACTACGCCCGACCCGAACTCTTGCATCTCGTCATCGACGGACGTGCGACCGCACCAATGGTCGCCTCCCGGACATCTTTCGAAACCGCCCCCGCTTCCACCGAAAGGAGCAATTCCGATGGACACTTCGACAACACGTCTTCCGACCGAGATTCTGATCAACGAGTTGCAGTCCTTCGGAGCCAGGCTGGTTGATCCGAAGGCGGGTCATGAAAGCCGCCGTGGCGGCGCCGGCCCTTCTGACCACAAGCCGATGACCATTGACGGCATGACCGTCATGGTTCCGGTCCACACCGCACCCGCCTTCGAAAGCCCCTATCTGGTCGAAAAGCCGGATGAGGAGGGCAAGAGCCGCATCAGCCGCGATGGCCGCGTGCTTGGCGAAGTCTCCTTCCCGCTGCGGCCCCGCTTCTACGAGCGCAGCACGGCGGATGGCGTTCCCTATTCGCAGATCGCCGTCCTGCACGGCCGCGATGTGCTGGCAACCACGGTGCTGCAGACCTGCATCCGCTATCAAAGCCGCACCAAGACCTGTCAGTTCTGCGCCATCGGCCAGTCGCTCGCCGCCGGCCGCACCATCGCCCACAAGACGCCGGAGCAGCTTGCCGAAGTGGCGAAGGCGGCGGTCGAACTCGATGGCGTCAAGCATATGGTGATGACGACGGGAACGCCGAAGGGTTCGGATCGCGGCGCGTCCATCCTCGCCGACAGCGCCCGCGCCATCAAGGCAGCCGTCGACATCCCGATCCAGGCACAATGCGAGCCGCCGGAAGACGATGTCTGGTTCCAGATCATGAAAGATGCCGGCGTCGACGCGCTCGGCATGCATCTCGAAGTCGTCACACCGGAAATCCGGGCGCGCATCATGCCGGGTAAGGCACAGGTCTCGATGGAAAATTACATGAAGAGCTTCAAGGCTGCCGTGAAGGTGTTCGGCCGCGGCCAGGTCTCGACCTATATTCTCGCCGGTCTCGGCGATACTCGCGAAGCGATCCTCGACATCTGCGAGAAGCTCGTTGCCATCGGTGTTTACCCCTTCGTCGTGCCCTTCGTGCCGATCTCCGGCACGCCGCTCGAAAGCCATCCGGCGCCGAAGCCGGACTTCATGCATTCGATCCTGTCCCCGCTCTCGAAAATGCTCGTCGACAGCGGCCTGAAGGCCGCCGACATCAAGGCCGGCTGCGGCAAATGCGGCGCCTGTTCAGCCCTTTCGACCTACGAAAGGATGCTGACCAAATGATGCTCGAACCCTTCGCCCCCTATCGCGCCGCCGAGTTCCAGGTGAAGTTCGCCACCTCGTCATGGGAGCGGCAGCAGGCATACGCGCTTCGTCGTTCCGTCTTTTGCGACGAGCAGAAGATTTTCGACACTGACGACCGCGACGCGATCGACGACCACGCCATCCCGATCGTTGCACTGTCGATGATGGGCGTCGCCTCCGACCGGTTGGTCGGCACGGTGCGCATCCACGAGGAAGAACCGGGGCTGTGGTGGGGTTCGCGCCTCGCCGTCCACGAGGATTTCCGCAAGATTGGCGCGCTCGGCGCGACCCTCATCAAGCTCGCGGTCTCCTCGGCCAATGCGATGGGCTGCCACACGTTCCTCGCCAATGTGCAGGCGCAGAACGGCCTGCTCTTCCGCCGGCTTCATTGGGACGTGATCGAGGAATTCGAAATTTACGGCAAACCGCATCTCCGGATGAAGGCCGACCTCGCCTGGTATCCGCCCTGCCCCACCCCGGAAGCCGGTTTCATCGCGCTTCCGAGAAAGGCAGCGTGACCCATGGTGATCGATGTCACGGCACTCGCCGCCAAACTAATCGCCTCATCCGGCGTTGCCGCAAAAGCCGATATCGGCAGGATCGCCGCCGGGCTGGGGTTGGCTGGCCAATCCATCGCCGTCGGAGACGACTGTGCCGCCCTGCCCGATGGCGACGGCTACCTGCTCTTCGCCATCGAAGGCTTCATCAACGAATTCGTTGCGGCCGATCCGTGGTTTGCCGGCTGGTGCGGGGTGATGGTCAATATTTCCGATGTCGTCGCCATGGGCGGCCGGCCGGTTGCCGTGGTCGATGCGGTCTGGGCGAATGGCGAGGAGAACGCCTCTCCGGTGCTGGAAGGGATGCGCGCTGCGGCCGCCACCTATGGCGTGCCGATCGTCGGCGGCCATACGAATATCCGCACCGACCGCCACCAGTTTTCTGTGGCGATCCTCGGCCGAGCGAAAAAGTTGCTGACGAGTTTCGATGCCAAGCCCGGCGACACCCTGATCGCCGCCGTCGATCATCGCGGCCGTTATCGCGAGCCGTTCAACAACTGGGAGGCAGCAACCGACGCGCCGCCTGGGCGGCTGCGTGGCGACCTCGAAATCATGGCCGGGATTGCTGAAGCCGAACTGGCTTTCGCTGCGAAGGATATCAGCCAGGGCGGCATACCCGGCACGGCGATCATGCTGGCGGAGTGCTCCGGCGTCGGCATCGATATCGATCTGACGGCCATCCCCCTGCCCGAAGGCGTCGCTCTGGAGCGCTGGCTGTCGACATTTCCGAGTTACGGCTACCTCCTGTCGGTCGCGCCCGCGAATCTGGAAGCCGTCCTCAAAATCTTCACCGCACGCGGCATCGCCGCGGCCGCTATCGGCACGGTCAATGCCGGCAGCGAGGTCGCCATCAGCGCCGATGGCAACCGCGCGGTCATCCGCGACCATGCCAGGGTGCCGCTCCTGGGCCTTGGACGCACCGGCGAAAAACACGAGCGGGAGGATGCCGCATGAACCGTCCTCTGCGCATCGCCATGCTGGCCCATTCGACCAATCCGCGCGGCGGCGTTGTCCACGCCATGCAGCTTTCCGAGGCACTGACGGCGCTCGGCCATGACGTCGTCCTGCACGCTCCCGATTCCAAAGGAAACGGTTTTTTCCGCAAGGCGGAATGCGGCGCGATGCCGTTTCCCGTCGGCCCCGCCGTCTCCGACATGACCGCCATGGTAGAACAGCGGATCGCAGACTATGTGCAGCATTTCGAAAAGCCGGCAGCGCGGGCATTCGACGTCTTCCACGCCCATGACGGCATTTCCGGCAATGCGATGGCGGTGCTGAAGCAACGTGGCTTCATCCGACGATATGCGCGAACCGTCCACCATGTCGATCAGTTCGCCAATCCGCGGCTGATGGAACTGCAGCACCGCTCCATCGATGAGGCCGCCCTCTTCTTCACCGTCAGCGCCACGTGGCAGCACTATCTGGAGGGACAGGGAAAATCGGCATCCGTCGTCGGCAACGGCGTCGATACCACACGTTATTCGCCGAGCTGGAGCGGTGAGCAGACGGCGTTGAGGGATCGTCTCAAACTTCCCACAGGTCCCTTATTCCTCAGTATCGGCGGGGTGGAAGCCCGCAAGAACACGATCGGAATCCTCGATGCCTTCCGGCAATTGCGCGCCGTACAACCGGAGGCCCAACTGGTGATCGCCGGCGGTGCATCACTGCTGGACCACAGCGGTTACCAGGACGAATTCCACTCTGAACTGGCTCTGCTGCGCGAACACGCCTCGGCCGTCCACCTCATTGGCCCGGTCGCCGACGAGGACATGCCGAACCTTTACCGTCTCGCGGATGCGCTGGTCTTTCCCTCGCTGAAGGAGGGTTTCGGGCTTGTGGTTCTGGAGGCGATGGCGAGCGGCGTGCCAGTCATTGTCTCGTCGATCGCGCCGTTCACCGAATATCTCGCCGGCGACGATGTCATCTGGTGCGACCCGCGTCATTCGGCCTCCATCGCCGAAGCCATGGCACTGGCGCTCGTCCCGCAAATCCGCAACCGCATCATCCCGAGAGGTCTCGATGTCGCCAGCCGCTTTTCCTGGCGGCGCGTCGCAGAGGCCCATCTCTCCGCCTATGCGACATTGAAGGAGAAAGCCCATGCCTGAAATGCGCTTCGTCATTGCCTGGCCCGATGGCCGGGAGGAGAGCTTTTACTCGCCCTCGCTGGTGATCCGCGATTTCTTCGAGGAGGGCCAGACCTATCCGATCCGCGACTTCCTCGACCGCAGCCGCAAGGCGCTGACCATCGCCAGCGACCGGGTCGAGGCAAAGTTCGGTTACCCCTGTTCGCTTGCCCGTGGCCAGCTTGCCCGTATCGAGGCGGCCGGCGCGCTCTTTCTTGACGACGCCGATGCGCGCGTCCGCTGCCAGCAATTCATTCTTTGACCGCCGAAAGGAACCGTCATGACTTTGCCCCTCAAGCCGCATTACAGCGCCGTTGTCGTCGGCGGAGGCCAGGCGGGCCTGTCCGCTAGCCACTATCTGAAGAAACACGGCATCGATCACGTCGTCTTCGAGAGGAAAACCGTCACGCACAAGTGGAAGGACGAGCGCTGGGATGCGTTCTGCCTGGTGACGCCGAACTGGCAATGCCAGCTTCCCGACCACCCGTATGACGGCGACGATCCACATGGCTTCATGGTCAAGGACCAGATTATCGCCTATGTCGACCGTTTCATCAAAAAGGTCGATGCACCGGTTTTCGAACATACCGCGGTCAGTTCGGTGGAGCGGATGTCGGACGGTTCGTTCAGGGTCGAAACATCGGCAGGCACCGTCACCACGGACAGTGTCGTGCTGGCGACCAGCCTTTATGCCCGCGCGGCAATTCCGCGCGCTGCCGAGCGGCTACCGGACGAGATCCTGCAGCTTCACACTGTCGATTATCGCAATCCGCAGCAACTACCGGAAGGCGCGGTGATCGTCGTCGGTTCCGGCCAGTCCGGCTGCCAGATCGCCGAGGACCTGCATCTCGCCGGCCGCAAGGTGCATATGGTCACCGGTAACGCGCCGCGGTGCGCGCGCTTCTACCGCGGCCGGGATGTCGTCGACTGGCTCTCCGATGTCGGGCAATACGAGATCACCGTCGAGCATGACGGAATGACGAAGAAGAAGCACGACACCAACCACTACCTGACCGGCCGCGACGGCGGTCGGGATCTCGACCTCAGGAAATTCGCGCTCGAAGGCATGAAGCTCTATGGCCGCATGGAAGGCGTTTCAGGTGGCAGGATGCTGTTTGCGCCCAACCTCAAGGCCAATCTCGACAATGCCGACCGGGTCTATAATGGCATCAACGCCCTGATCGACAAGCATATCGCCGCCCATAACATCGATGCGCCACCGGCCAGCGTCTATTCCCCCCTCTGGGAACCGGCGTCGGAACCGGCGGAACTCGACCTTGCCGCCGAGGGCATCTCATCCGTCATCTGGGCTACAGGTTTCACACCGGACTGGTCCTATGTCGGACTGCCGATCTTCGATGGCACCGGCTATCCAGTCCAGCGACGCGGTGTCACGGGTATAGACGGTGTCTATGTGCTCGGCCTGCCATGGCTCTGGACCTGGGGCTCGGGCCGCTTTCTGGCCGTCGGCAAGGATGCGGAACACGTGGTCGGCCACCTGACGGGCTACCTTGAGAGCGCCGGCGAAAAGCCCTTCAGACAAGCTGCGACGGGTCGATGATCAGATGAGTGTCGCGTTTCTCAATACCTCCACGAAAACATCCGCCAAGCGCGCGCTGATGGAGCGCGCGCTTGATCCCCATATCCTCCTCGGCATGCCGCATCTCAATCCTTTTGGCTTGTCCGAGACATGGCTGATGAAAGAGCTCGGCCACCGCCACTGGCTGATGCTGGCGCAGCAAATGGACATGGAAGACGCCGACTTCCGCACATCCGATGGACGCGAGGCATATGCCGCGATCTGTGCGACATCGCTTATGCAGGCGCGCCTTGAATTGGCCAGAGCCAACGATGTGCTGGTCGTTCGTTCCTCGATGTCGCAGGTGTCTCGCACACAGCACACTAGCATCCACCATGTGTCTATTGGTGTAGACATAATTGCTGTTGTCGAAATCCTGTCTGCCTTCGTTGCGAGAGAAAAAGGCGGCGACAACCGATCACTGACCAAGATGGGAGTAACCACAGGCCTAGCCCAGCCTCGCCTCTCCAATTCCCTTGCTGCAGCGGCAGCAGCGTTCCGGCGCGGTCAATCAGATGTTGTCTCCGATATCTCCTTGGCGGAGCTTAGGCTTGCCAGAACAATGATCATCCGCCCAAGTCTTCAGGAGGAATTCAACGGCGCTGGACTGCTTTATTTTGCGAATTTTCAGGCACTTGCCACGAGAACGATCGAGGATACTCTCCCGCCATCCAAACTGATGCGGCGCGACGTGTTTTTTCACGGCAATATCAATCCCGGAGAGGCAATCGAACTCAAAGTTCGAAGTTCGGATGATAATGTCAGATGGGTTGTCGAGTTTTATCGAGCGGACGGGTCAAGACTGGGCTTAGTCACAACGTGGTTTGCCTAGGTTTATTTACTAGGGTCGGGACCCATTGAAATCACCAGTGCCCGACAATCGGCATCTGGCGTTTCTCAGTCTCGTCGATCTGCTGGACGAACTACATCGGGAAGCCTCCGCTTCGTGCCGATTTCCCACGGGCGCTTGCCAAATGATGAGCTTTCGCTCCTCTTGCGGAACACCCATCATAGATCTCCCGGTATTAGTGCGCTTCAAACGCTTCTTGAGACAATGCTTCGCTCGCTATCGCGGTCTTTTTCTTCTTCTGTACAGGCAGCCTCAAGACAGGAAAGCATTTAGAACGTGACTTGCCAGCTCTTGAGGGGATGCGAACCGTCGGCCGCGCCTTATTTTCTCTAACATATTGAAATATCAACACATTATAAATGTCGCGATGGCCTGTGTGGTAAGATGGCTTATGGACCACAGGTCAAATTTCGTTCTCGAAGTTGGTGTAGAAACGGAGCAAAGACCGGATTAATAGGGAAAACGCAGCGATGGGAACAGTGCCCGAAGCCAAAATATAGGACTTCCGAATGTCGGATGAAGGGGAAACCCTCAGCGTATCGCACGTCATGTCCAGGGACAGTGTTCGTCGTCATAGCCATCCCCTCTTATTTTTTATGGGAAATGTTTAGCGAGAGCGCTGCGTTGAGCCGATTGTCGGCCACGGCCGCGATTTTTCACTATACGGTGCGATGTGATGCAGACGGCAATCCTGTTGCCACGGGACAACCCAACTGCGTTGATCTTAATCGCTATGTGTTCGTCCATGGACCCATCGACCGCGCCTTTCGCAGGGCATGCTCAGGAAAGAAGGCAGGGATCCTGTCTTTCGAAGAGGGCAAGGTACCGAGATCGGAAATTAACTCCGTCCAAAAGGAATTACAGTTCAGAGCGCGAAATGGTTCAAGCTCTCCATGTTAGTCCGACCTCCACCAGCGCGGAGCAGCCGATCGGCGTTTTTGAAGGCACTGCCGGTTGTAACGTGAACCAGTATTTGGCGCGAGCCGCGCACCTTTGACCAGACGGCGATGCCACGCAGCAGCTTTGTGAAAACCTTGGCGGATCGGAAAGGCCCGCGAAATCAGTGTCAACCGCGATCGGATGGGTGGTGGTGAGAGCGAATCCTTCATCCAATAGATATTCAACCGCAGAAAACCGGGCTAGGCCAACAATCTTGCCTTCCTGAAACTCCCGCGAAAGAAGCGCATGTTCGTCATCAGGGAACTTCTTAATCGAAACGACTTAATTGAATGGGCGATCACCGAAGGCTTCCAGGAGATCGTGCCTGCGACCGCGTTACATGTCACGATCGGCAAATTCCACGACCCGAACGTCGGGCGGCAGTTGGTTCCCGCCGCGCACGATTTGACAATCCGCGCGAGCCAACGAAGAGCTGTCCTGAACTTTGGAGGCATCCTCGTACTGGCCTTTGGTTCCGCTAAGCTTGCACGCCGTCATGCTGAGTTTCGCCGGGCGGGGATGACGTGGTTTTATCGAGACTACACACCCCACGTTTCGTTTGCGCTCGACGGTATGGATCTACGGGACATCCGGCCTTTTGACGGCCGCCTCTGTTTTGGACCAGAGATTTTTAAACCTGATCCGATCCTGGATTCATTGCCAACCGGTTGAAATGTTGTTTCTGGGCCACGCCCGGCGTCGTTTCGGGTTGCGCGTTCGACAGGGAGCTTTTGCCCTCTCAGAGTAAGAGGACTGATTTCGCGCCGGCCAAGGAGGAGATCGACGTGTTCACCGACCCGCGATCAACCACGCGATGTCCGAAACGCGATCACCTCCATACCGATCGCGCTTAGAGGATGGTTCTGAGCCTCATTGCGGCAGACGGTAGACGTCGGCGTTGTCCTGCCGTTCTCTGAGTCCCTTATAGGAAGCATGGCGCAGTTTGCCGTCATCCGTCCAGGCACGATATTCGATTTCGGCGATGAGCGTTGG